>NZ_BAGJ01000043.1 GCF_000308775.1 Nocardia testacea NBRC 100365 | reverse complement strand
AGCGAGGCCCCGAAGCCGTCACCACCGATGGCCCCCGCCCGTGGCGACGGGCTCGCCGCCGATCTGGTCGAAACCACCACCCTCGGTATGCCGAATCCGGTGATACCGCAGCAGCTCGCGGCTCCCGCGCTGCAAGTGACACCGTCGCCGCAGGCAGATATCTCGGGTACGGACGTGGATATCACGCTCGCGGAGGTTCCCGGCGCCGAGGTCGGGCAGCCGCAGGAAACGGTCCGAGCGTCCACGGGTGATCCGGCGGGAGTGCGCGCTGTTCAGCAGGGTGATCCGGCTTATGCACAGGCTGTTCGGCCGGGCGATCCGGCCGGGGTACCGGTTGCCGGGCAAAGCGATCCGGTGGCCGCCGAATCGCTGCTGCGAATCCACTGGCCCGTGGCGCTCGCGCAATCGGCCACGCACGTGGGCTGGGATACGACCTCCGTCGCGCCACCGGAAGTGGTGCGGCAGTTGGTCCATGCGATGACCTTCGCCGGATTCCGGGCCGCAGCGAACGAGGGTTGGCTGCTGCCCGGGGCTCAGGACCTGGGGGACCGGCTGCGCGAGAAAACCGGCGATGCGCTGCTCGACGGGATGGGGCAGTTGAACACCGCCGAACGAAACACGGTAGCGGAGGTACTCCGGGCACCGTCCGGCAAGCAGCAACCGACCGAGCACCAGATCGACGTGCTGGAACAGCTCATCCGCGCCGTCCACGCACTGTATCGCGCCGACGTGTCTCCCGAAATCGGGGCGCAGGTCTCGAATGTGGTGCGCCCGTCCTCGGCGAGCGCAGGTGAGCGGGCTGTCATCCCCCTCTCCGAAGCTGCCGATCCGGGCGGCACCATTACGCCCGAACTCCTGGTGGCCGCGGATTCGGCGGTTCGCGCGGCCGGTGCGGCGGTGGCTGCGGCCGGGCCGGTACAGGGTAGGGACGAGGAGATCGCGGCTTCGGCGGGGATTACCGGTGCCCGCACGGCTTCGATCGCGGTGCCGAAACCGGATCCGAACTCCACCCGGGATCTCCGGGCCTTGCGGCTGGGAGTTGTGGCCGCCTACAAGAAGCTCGAGGGCGCCACCGACGCCGATCCCGTGGTCGCGGCGCTTGCCGCCTCTCCCCTCGAGTTGTTCGGACGGTTCGTCGATCAGCTGTATCCGAGTCAGCGCACAGTCCTTGCTCTCCGATTCCGGCAGGGATTGACGGAGGACCAGGTCGCCTATGTCCACAACGGCCGGGCCACCACGGAGCCGCACTGGACCGCCACCACCGTCGGTGCCCTCGCCGCCGGTGGGCTACGCCGTCTGGCCCGCACGATCGCCGCGGAGCAGGGTATGCCGGGCACCGGTCGCGCCCTCACGAGCACCGAAGTCGCGGTCCTCGAAGCCACCGCGCGGGGCCTTTCCCGCGCGGTGATCGCCCGGCGCCTGAATCTGCCGCAGCGCACCTTGGCCGCGGTCACCCGGCAGACCGCCCAGAAACTGGGTGTCACCAATCGGGCGGCCTCGGTCGCCGAAGCGGTCCGGAGCGGGGAACTCGACCCCACTGGTTTCCCGGCGCCGGAAGGACGAGCGGTGGTGCGTCTTTCCGAGCGCGAATCCGCGGTGCTGGTACTCACTGCCAAAGGCCTGACGCCTGCGGCTGTCGCGGCGGCACTGTCCGTTTCACCGACCGATGTGCACACCCATCTCGGCGATATCGGCCGGGCACTCGGTACCCATATCCCCGCCGCCATGGTGGCGGCGGGGATCCGATCGGGAGTGCTCGAGGTCAACGGGACCCGATGGTCGCAATGGGACCGGACCGACGGTGGGACAGCAGCGGACGCACCGCATTCGAGCCCACCCGCGGTCGTCACCGCGGACGATGCTCTCGGGACGCCGGCTCCCGTCGACCGCGCCGTGCTCGATGCGCTCGCTGTCGCGTCCAACGACCGGGCCGGCGCGGGCGGCGAGTCGGTCGCGCAGGCGTTGAACCAACGGTACGGGCGGGACAACGTCGGGCGAATCGTAGCGATGCTGGGATGGGATCCGGCCCGGGGTACCCCGCCCACCCAGCTCGTGCGGCTGGCACACGCGATCCACTTCCGTGCGGTGGCGTTCGCCGGCGACGATCGTCGGCCGGTGCCGGCCGGACGGCCTGTCGCCGACCGGCTGTTCGAGGTAGCCCAGAACACGGTGCTCGAATGTCTCGGTGTCGTGTCTGTCCAGGACCGTCGAACGATCGGCGCCGCGATCAACGGATTGCACCGCGGCGACGATCCGACCGAGGAGCAACTCGCCGCGATCCAGCGACTCACGGCTGCGGTGCAACGGCGAGCCCGCCCCGGCGGATCCGAAGACCGACCCGATACCACCGCTGGAAAGAGGATGGTTTCGCCGGCGTCGAAGCCGTTCGTGGGAACGGACAGCGCCTACGCCGAGCCGGGGGTCACCGCGCCGGTGGGCGGCTTCGACCCCGCATTGGTCACCGCGATCGACTCCGCCGCACCCATCGGCTCGCACACCGTCATCGGCCGGGGTGGATCAGGCGACAGGAACAACGGCGTCGCGGCATCGCCGCGTACAGCGGACGGACGAACAAGTCCGGTCGTCCCGGGCAGCCGGGGGCTCTCCGAGGCAGTGGCGCATATCGTGTGCCTGGTCGGCAGTCTCACGCCCGTAGCCGGCGTGGCACCGGAACGAGTCCTCGCCGCCCTGCTGGGCCTCTCCCCGGAACAGGCCGCGGGGATACTGCTCCGGGTGAACTCCGCGCTCGCGGATGCGACCGAAGTGCCCGGGGAATCGCCGGGGCAACCGGGCCTGCTCGCGAGAAAGCTCCAGCTGTCGCCGACCCAGGTGGAGATTCTGCGGTTGCTCGCCGAGGGCCTGCCCGGCGGCACCGGCCGCACGACCGTCGTGCCGCCCGATACTCTGCGCGCTTTCCGAGGCCATGTCGCGAATCTGCCGGGCGCTGCCCTGGCGCGGCCGGAAGTCGAAGTCCTGCGCCTGTTCATGCAGGGCCACTCCGTCGAGTCCGCCGCCAGAGCATTGGATCTCGCGCCCGACATCGTCAGGGGGTACTTCACCAGTGCGGAGCACGGACTTCGAAGCCGGGGAGTGATTCCGACCGTCCTGGCCGCATTGCGCGCCGGGGTACTCGACAGCGACAACACACCGTACGAGGCAGTCGAACTCTCCGGGATCCAGGTACGGGCGCTCCGGGCCGTGGCGGCGGGCATGGCCGATGACGTGATCGGGGCCGGACTGGGCTTGGGGACGCGGCGCAGGCGCCGCCTCATGGCCGAGTTGTACGACAGGTTCGGCGTCGACAGCAAACTGGGATTGGCGCTGGCAGCCCATCGACACGGACTCCTCGAGGAGGTCGAACAAGGCCCTGGACCGGAGCGGGCACCGGGCGCGGCCGAGATATCACCGTCGGACACCGCCGAGGGCTATGTAGTGAGCAAACGAGGCGTCGGAACCATGGTGGCCGCGCGCGAGCAGTGGCCCACAGCGGCGAGCCAGAGCAGCAGCCTGTTCGGGCCCGGTGACCGGGTACCCGCCGTTTCCGGCGCCGAACGCCGCCCGGCGACGAACCCGTGGCAGAGCAAGGTCCTGAGGGGAGCAGCCGACGCGGGCCTCGCCTCGGAGAGCGCGCCGACACCGTGGTCGGCCGGGCAACGCGACGCAGGCAGCCCTCAGCGCGCCGAGTTCTCCACGGCGACGGACCCGGGGACCCCCACGTCGGCCGCGTCGACGCCACGGCGCAGCGCAACGACCCGCCCCGGCGACGAGCCGGGCGTCTCCGGTACTGCCCTCGAGATCCCGGAGCACGTCCGGCTGTGCCTGGTTCAGACCGTTCGCGCGGCGTGGGCGATCGGCTACGACGATGCGGATATCCCCGTCGATGACGCGGAGACCTGGAAGGACTTGACGGACAGTCTGCACGCTACCCCGACGAGGGTCACAGTGCCGGAGGGTTCCGATCCCCGCGCCGCTGTCGCCGGGATCCTCGACATGCTCGAAGACCCGGGCAACGCTGTCGAGGCGGTGGCCTTCGTCATCGACAGCGGTACGGAGGCCCACAGTTTTCTCGCAACGTCGGAAGGCAGGGGCCGAACCCTCATCTTCGACACCACGATTCGTGCCCCGCGCGGTGATTCGGACGATGAACAACCTGTCCGGCGGATGCCCCGGGTGCGCGACCGCGCGACCTGGGAGCGGGACTTCCCTGGCACCTTCCCGCACCTCGAGGACCTCTTCAGCCTGGATTTCGTCCGGGACGGCGGCCGGCTCCGGCCCGCACCCGATACCGATCGTGCCGGACCCACCGATGAACAACGTCGGCATCTGATCCACGGCGAGCCCGGCAGCACACCGGATCCGGCCGAGGAGCCGGTGACGACGCGAAAACTGTTCGTCGTCAACAAACCGTTCATCAATTTGTTGCTCGGCACGCCCACCCTGCCGGGTGGAGAGGTCGGGAACAAGCTGGGCAGTGTCGCCGCGTCCTACGCGGTGCCGTACGCGCTGATGAACGCCGGACAGTCGCCGGCGGTCGCCGCTCTGGCGGGTGCCGGTGCATGGCTTCCGCGCCTTCTCGACCCGCACGCCGGTCGTGTCGCCGATCGATCCGACCGGCGCAAAGTGATGCTCTGGGCGCAAGGGATCGGCGCGGGCGCGGCCGCTGCCATGACCGGGCTCATCCTTTTCGACGCGCCGCACCTCGGCGTGGGGGTCACCGCCGCGACACTGGTCGAAGCCACGGCGGCCGCCTATTATTTCCGCGCTTTCCAGGCGGTCACCGGGGACTTCCTCACCGCGGCCCAGCGGCCCGCGGCCAACGACCTGCGCAACCTCACCGGTTCCACGGCGGAGGCGACCGGTCAAGCACTGGGGCCCGGCTTGGTCGGGATGATTCCCGCCGGGCCGTTCGCTCTCAATCTCTTGTCGTACCTGACGAATTTCGAAAACGTCCGGAGATTGTCCTTCCCGCGCCAGTCCTTCGGTGAGCCGCGGAGTCTGTTCCGCGATATCGGTGAAGGCGCGCGGGCACTGTGGCAGGAGAAGTTCCTCCGGGAATACACAGCCATCGGGACGCTCAACAATGCGGCCTGGGCCATGATGGGTTTCCGTACCGCGACGGTGCTGGAGGCTTCCGATCTGCCGGGCTGGGCCACCGGTGCCGTGGTCGCCGCCCCCGCCGTGGGCGGCATGATGAGCGGCGTCCTGTCCAAGCTGACCCGCAATGTGGAGGCCACCACCTTCTACCCGGTCGCGCTCGCCAATATGGCCGGGTTCTTCGCCCTCCAGGCGGCGACGACCAACCCCGCCGTGATAGCGTCCGCGACCTTCGCGGACTCGCTGCTGATGTGGGCCCTGAACAGCCGGATCGCCAGCTACGAAATGGGCGCCTTCCCCTCGGAGATCCGCGGCCGTGCGGGCGGGGTGAAGGGTCTGTTCCTGGGAGCGGGCCCCGCCGCCGGCATGTTCGCGGCCAGCGCGCTCGTCGGCGGTGCGGCGGCCAACGTACACAGCGGTGACGCCCTGGCCGCCTTGGCCGCGACCATCAGCGCGGTGACCGCCGCCGGCTACGCCGTGGTCCTGTTCGTCCGAAAAGGCCAGGTGTTCTATCGGATCGTTACCCGCGGCCGTGGCCTGTTCGGCCGCCTCGTGAGGCCGGCCGAGACCGAGCCGGCTCACGCGCCCGCACAGGGCCCGGATACCGATCTCGTCGAGAATTGTGCCAAGTTCATCGGCCGGGTGCACCGCGCCATCGGTGCCCCGGCCCGGCCGCCGGCGCCCGACCATGCCGCCGCCGGGGCCGTCGAACTCCTCCGTGAGCTCGAGTTCGACGCCGACCGTCTCGTCACCGCGGCCGGCGAGATCATCCGCGACCTCGAATACGAGACCGACCCGCGCTGGAACGACGAGGACAACTGGCGGATCACCGAGGAAGTCCTCGGCACCCAGTTGCGTCCGATGAAGACCAGGGGCGCCGACCCGGTCGCCACCGCTGTCGAGATCATCCGCGACGGCAAGAACCGCATCGACCGGGCCGCCGTCACCGTCGACGGTCATATCCACTACATCGTGGCCGTCGAAGGACTCGACGGCCGAGACGAGATCCTCGTCTTCGACAGCCTCGTCGAGGACATCATTGTCGACGACACCGAGATCGCGCTGCGAGTCCGCAATGCCGACGGTGACGAGAACGGTGACAACAGATGGCAACCCTCCTACACGTCGTACCGGAAGGCTTTCGCCGCCTACTTCACCACCGAGGGCGGCGTCGCCGTCCCTGTTCGCCGTGACCTCGCCGGATTCCTTCCCCGCCGGCACCCCGTCGAACTCCGCGGCCGCCCCGCCGACGCCGAACTCACTCCCGAACAGATCCGGCAACTGATCGGACAGCACATCGGATCCGGAAATCCGGAGGAAGCCGTACGCCTGATCCGGAAGCAGTACGGTGCGAGGATCCAGGCGTGGGTATCGGCCAATATCGGTGACCCGCACGCGGCGCGGGCGATCACCGACGAGGCGTGTGTGCGTGCTGTCCGCCGCTTCGACCAGGCACGAACCGCGAGCGTCGAGGAGTGGGTCGTCCGTACCGCCCGCAACCTCATCGCGGAGCACCGCGGATTCATCCTGTTCCGGCGGCAGATCGTGGACATCTTCGTTGCCGGTGCGGACATCGATCCGGAGGGGGCGGCCGCCCGGGCACTGGCGGCGGCGGACCGTGGCCGGATACAGGATCACATCCGCTCCGCCCTCATCGACACACAACGCCGGAAAATAGCGGGCCTGTGGTCGCCGGAGGGCACCGAACCACTGCCGGCCGACCGCGTCGAGACCGAAGACCCGGTGCTCTGGGGCGCTGTTCGGAGGCTGGCCCGCGCAATCGCCGCCGAACACACGGTGGCCGGTGTGCCGGATGCGCGCGCAGAGATGCCCACCGAACCCACAGACGTCGAGACCACTCTGCGGGGAGAAGCCCTTGCTATTCCCGTCCTGGGACTCGAGATACTGCAACTCGCAGCCGAAGCAATGCTCCCGGACGAGATCGCCGACGTACTGGGCCTGCCCCGGGCGACTGTGGACGAACATCTGGCCCGCGCGGCCGATGAACTCGATGTCGAGGGTCTCGCCGCCACGGTGGATGCCGCCAAGCGGGCGCATCTCATCGCGGACGACCTCGGTGAGCCGCCACGTTCGGCGCCGAAGGTGCGCGCGGCACCGGCCCACCGGCGGACCCAGCTTCTGGAGTTGATCGCGGCGGGACGGACGAATCGGGAGATCGCGCAGCTCCTCGGCCTGACACCGGGCACCGTCGATGTGTACCTACATCGCCTCGAGAACGAGTTCGGTACCCGCACTCGCGCGGAACTCACGGCAGCGGCGGTCCGCGCTCGAATCATCCGAGACCAGGACGGTTCCGCGCAGGACCAGGCGAGGGTGATCGCCGAACTGGATCAGGTCGACCGAGACCTGATCGCGATGACCGCGAATGGCCTGTCGAACAGGAGGATCGCCGAAGTTCTCGGAATCCACGAGGTCAGTGTGGGCCGCTACTACCGGAGGATCCGCGAAACGCTGGGTATCGAGAGCAACACCACGCTGATCGCGATGGCCGCCCGATACGTCACGACCGGTTTCGCTACGGATGGCTCCACGCTGTCCGAGCGGGAGAGTCGGCTGCTCGGTCTCGTCGCAAGCGGCGTCCCCAATGCCGGAATCGCGAAAGCCCTGGGAATCGGCAACGTACCTGCGGTAAGGGCGCGTATCGCCGCCAAATCGGGTGTCCGAACACTGCACGAGATGGTCGAGATGGGACGTCGCGTCGTCGCGCCGAGCCGGTCCGGCTATGAGGCGATGCCGCTGTCGTCCACGTCGATCGAACCTGTCTACGACATCGAGCTCGCGTGGCCTGAGGTGGATGCCCGCGGCAGGTTCCGAGTGACCGGTGAGCAGTCTTTCAGAACTCGCAAAGGCATCGTCGGCGATCCGTTCGTTCTCCTCACGGACGGAAGGTGGGTCACCGCCGACGCCTGGCACGAAGAACTGCTCGGCGCGCTGCTCGAGCAGGGGGTGTCCCTCGACGAGATCGCCGGTTTCGGGACGTGGCGGATCAGTGGCCGGTTGGAGAGTCTGGATACCTTTTTCCCGGGGTTCGCGCAGTGGAACGGGGATCCGATGAATCCGGCCCAGATTCTCGACGCGCTGGAGCGCAGCCGCGCGGACCTCAGTGTGTGTGAGTTCGATGTGCAGTTCGGCGCCGAGCATCAGGGGCTGATGTGGCGGGACGCGGCAGCGGAAATGCCGGTCGGGCGGATTCTCGACCACTCGGGTGACGCCTACCAGCTGCTTTCCGGCTATTCGTCCGCCGCGGACGCGGCGGGCAACCGCTTCGCGTTCTGGACCGATCTCCTCGTCTGGGAATCATCCGCCGCGGGCGAGTCCATCACCATCCGGGTCAACGCGGCCCGAAGTGAACCCGCCGAGGCCACGTTCGTCCTGCGTACCGAGGGCGACTCGATCACCGCCGCAATCACCGCTCTCCGGCTGGGACAGGATCGAGGGCGGGCCGCGGCGGCGTGGGCGGTGGTACACGACAGGCTGACCGCTTGGCTGAACGAGTCGGGAGTGACCTGGGCACCGGGTAGTGAAACCGGGCCGACCGGGGATATAGCCGCCACTGCCGACCTCCCGGTGCCGGATACTGCGTCCGCACAGCGCTCCGAGTTGGTCGTTCGTGCCCAGCCGGAAGGTCTCTCCAGTCCGCACGCCACGGCGGAAGCCGTCTCCTGGCTGGCCGAGCAGCTGAGTGGTTGGCCCCCCGAACAGGTGGGCCGCGCCTACGCAGAACTCACCGCGCTGGTCGCCGATGCCGTCGAAAATCGGCGGGGCAGAATCCAGCTCGTCGCGGAGACGACGGGGGAGAGCGTACGCGTCACCCTTCTCGATACTCATGCGGCGGCGGTCCCGCGCAGCGCGAGCGGCGGCATTCCGACCCGCACCGGACTTTCCATCCTTCCCAGGATCGCCGCGCCTCTCCCCGGGACCACCTCACTCACCGACGATCGAACATCGATGCGCTCCGGCCTGGAGCTGTTCAAGCGTCATCCGCACGGCTGGTCCCAAGCTGTGTGGTTCGAACTCCCGAAGTCGCCAGCGCTCGGAGTACCCTCCGCTCCGATCTCCACACGAGAACCACGACTCGGCGAATGCCTCGACCGCACAGCGGAATTGATCACGTTGCGGGCGCGTCGCGAGGGTGACAATCGTCCGAACGATTGGCGGAAATTGCGGACCGACCTCGGCGCCCGGCTCATCGATGCCTCGGGCCCGGCCGACCCGTTGCGGGAGATCATCGACAGGGTCAAGGACCCGGCCAACGATATTCACACCACTGTCGTGCTCGTCGATGACGGCGAAACCATGCACGCCTTCACGGTGACCGCCGTCGGTGACACGGCGATCTTCTTCGATACCAATATCGACCACCGGACCAATCCGAACCTCACCGCCGCGGACCGCGAACTGGCCGAGCGGGACCGGCGTATTCCCCGCGTGCAGACCGAAAGCGAATTCCGGAATCGCTTCCCGAAGATCACGGGGATCTTCAAGGCCGAGTACACCGAGGACCCGGCGACCGGGGCACTCGAGGATTTCCACCGGGACCGGCCCGAACCCGCCGATGCCGCGACCCCACGCGACGGCGAGATCACCGGACCACCCCGGGTGGGCGAGAATTCGGGAGATGAAGCCGGCGATTTCGAATTGACCGATGCTCAGGCCGAGGCGCTGTGGGCGCTGACCGAGACCGAGGATCCGCACGGCACCGACGGCGGGTACCGGCTGTGGCTGCTGCCGGACCCCCGAGGTGAGGACACGCAGGCGAAAGTGGCCGTGCGGCGGACGATCGTCACCGACGATACCGACCCGCTCGCGGTCGTCGGCGATCTACTGCATGTCATACCCACCGTGGACGAGGGCGCGGGCTCCGAGGTGTCGCAGCCTCGAATCCTCTATCAGGGCGAGTATTTCGTTGTGCACGAGCAGATCGCCGGGACTCCGCTGACGATGGCCGACCTCGTGAGCACCGATATGTCGTTCCGCGGCGATATCGCCGGGCAGTTGTTCGCGCAGCAGACTGCCGGAGAACGACCCGAGATGTCGGTCGCCGAGTGGGAGACCAGGCTACATATCGCTCTGCGAAGCGTGGAGGCGAAGATCGCGGGCCTGCAACCCGGATCGATGTTGGGACCGGGGTCCGGGCTACTCGGTCTCCCGGCGCTGTCGAGAATGTTCGCTCCGAATCGAGACGCCGAGGCAGCCCAGCGACCGGTACACCTGCGCGGCACCGTTACTCTTGCCGACCTGGTCCGGACGCCGGACGGCACATTCGCGGGCCAGGGGCCGGCGCGACCCGACCTCGGACCTCCCGCCTGGGCATATGCCGCTTTCCTTGTCCGCAACCCGTGGCCGCCCGAGGTTCGGCCGCAAGTGCGATCATGGTGCTGGCAACAGGTGATGCGACAGTACGGTCGGCTCGCGGCAGCGGACTTCGAGCGCTATGTCGCGGTCGAGGCGAGGATCGCCGTTGTCGGCCGGGCACTACAGGTCCCACGGAATCTCGCCGCGCGCAGTGTGCGTAACAGCGACCTCCTGTCGGGATTTGCCCGGGATGTCGCGCTTGTGCACCGTGCAGCGGATCTGGCCCCGCCATCGGAGTCCGAATGCCAGTCCGCGCTCGACCTGCTCGCGGAACGGATCGCCCGCGGCTGGCCCGGCGCACGGGGGCGGTATCTCGTACCCGAGGTCGATGAACCGTTGCCGCCGCGACTCGGAGTACCGATCGGCCAACTGAATGGGGGCACCGACCTCGCGACGCTGTTGCGTCACCGGCAGAACGGGGCACATCGGTTGGAGGTGCATCGAATCGAGGGGAGGCTGTCGATCGAGGGTGGCCTACGCATGCACGCTGTGGTGATGACCGGCCAGGCCGAATTCGGCGACCTGACGATCTCGTTCGAATTGGACGGTAACGGCGATCTGGTCGCGTCCGTGGAACCGGGTCCGGCGTCGGAATTCGTTGCGGAGTACCGGTCTGTCCGCGGTGGCGCGGACCGCGGTTCGTTCCTCGATCTGGTGCGGCGTTTCGTGCGTGGGGCCGAGGCGGATGTTCTACGGATCAGAGTTGCCGACGATCCCGACAGTGCGGTCCTGCACGGCGAGGACCTGCTGCGGCAGGCAGGTTTCGAATCGGCCGACGACGCCGGACAGTGGTTGAGCGAACGCTGCGCGTGGGTACCGGTCGCTGCCGAACCCGTCGCTGCGCGATTGGAGCGACGTCTCACCCCCAGTCAGGTACTCCAGCTGATGGAGCAGGTACGGGTCACCTCCCCGCATGAGTCCGAAAACCAGTGCGGGGTTTGGCATCTTCCGCTCCCCGGCGCCCTGGGCAGCGATTCCGAGCCGATGGTGACGGTCCGGGTCTACCTGGAGGAGGCCCAGCAGCTGGGCTTCGATCTGGACACCACCGTCCTGTCGGCGTCCGAGACGTCCGACCTGTTCCATCAGGCGGGGGTCGGCGGTCCGCGTTCGCTCTACGACTCCGAAACATTCTCGTTCGGGCCGAATTTCCGGACTCGCGTGACAATCCACGAATACGTCTCGGGTCGCGAGGTCAAGGCCGACGAGGGCTGGGAGCGCACCACCGAGGACACCTTCGCGGAACTGTACCGGCTGCACAGCATGACCTCGCCCATGTGGCAACGTCAATGGGACGCGAGGCAGCAAGCTCGGATGATCGAACTGGAACAGGGCGACATCGACCACCGCTTGGATCAGCTGACCGGCGGTGTGCCGCTGTTCGTGACATGGAAGACGACCCTTCTCGGCGAACCGGAGGGCCGGATGGGATACACGCACGGGAACCCGATCCGGCGGAAGATGCGGCGCGGCGCGGACGGCAGAATCGGCTTCACGGATGCGAAACTCGCCCAATACGGTCCTATCGCCTGGGATTGGGCCCGCTACTACCTGGTGAACGACTGGGCCGACGATGCCGAACGTGAGGCTGTCGCTGCCGAGATCCGGACGATCCTCCTGCACCGATACGGCGCCGATATCGGCCCCCACCTGGTGGCGGATTTCCACCGCTATCTGTTGTTGGAGGCGCGCAAGTCGATCATCGGTGACGCCTATCGACTGCCGCGTAAGGTCGCGACGGGGTTGCTGACGGTCGACGAGGCGCTGCCGGCCTTCCATCGGAATATCAACCTGGTCCGTCTCGCGGCGGGTCAGGATTCGATGTCCGAGGACGCTGTTCGTGTGCTCCTGCTGGAATGGTCGTTGCGCACACTGATGCCTGACCAACCAACTGCCGAACGAGCCGAGCAACCGGTCGCTCCCGCGGCGGCGCCGCGGCGGTGGATTCAGCATTTCTTCGCCCAGGCCGACACGTATTCGGGACCGGAATACTCCGACAGGGACCCGACAGCATTGCGGTTCGTGCAACGTTGGGACGGACCGCTGCGACTGGAACCGAGCAGGGTGCGCACTGCCGGGGACATGCTCGTAGTGACCGCCGTGGTCACGCGGGGCACACGCATGAGCGAAGAACGGTACTTCCAATTCACGAAGGATGATTCCGGCCGGATCGTCGCGGACTACATAGGTGGGCCCTCGGCCTCGAAGGTCGACGGCCTCGCGCTCGATTTCGTGCGGGACGCGGGTGCGGAGATTTTGCGGGGGTATTTCTCCGACTTCCCAGGGGCGGCCCGCGCCGGCTTCGACTGGAACAGAGCCCACATCGGCGAGATGGCCGCTGTTCGCGAGGCTCTGCTGAATGCATTGGACCAACTGGAACGTCGTGAGCCGGTCCTGCCCGCTTCGGTAACGGAGATACAGCGTCGGCTGCGGTCGGGTACGGTTCCGACACCGCATGAATTACTCGAGGCCGGTCTGATCGATCTGGGAGTGGATCTCGACCGGATCTCCGAAGCCTGGCTTCTGTGTATCGACGTGGCGTCGGCTCGAGACGGCACATGGCGAGAACCGGACGTCACACCGGATGGCGTGGCACCCGCGGATCCGGCGCCCACACCGGAGACACTGTTCGCCACCATCGAGCGCGAGGGCGCCGGCACGATGGAGTGGGAAGTCGCCGCCAGACAGTTCCTGCGGGCCCGGTTGCGCGCACCGGACTGGCAGGGCCACAGCAAACGTGTGTGGCTCTTCCACGACGAGAACGGCAATCGGATCGTCGTGCACCAGCTGTTGCGGGCGGCCACCGACGACAAGGATCTGACGCGCAATCCGACCTCGGCGCAGCGGGATATCCGCTGGTATCACCGACTGGCCTTCGATGTTCCCGACGCTGTGGAACTCGCCGCCGACGCGACCGATGTTCCGGCCCGGGTGTACCGGTGGCGCGATTTCTATGTGGAGGAATTCGCCGAGGGACGTACTCCGGCGACCACCGACGACGACTGGAATACGACTCTGGACGGCATGTTCGAGGTCAAGCGCCGGCTTTCGGAGGTGGCGCTTCCCGACCATTTGCGTGTGCGGCCGGTCACCGAACATCTGTATCTCTACCTGGACCACCAGCGTCGCAACTACCGTGGCCGCGCGCCCTGGCTGGATCGACTGTTCCGACTGGCGCCGCACCAGGCGTGGTCGCCGGAGACCGATGATCAGGCCTGGCCGCCGAGCCTCAGCCACAACGATATGACCCTGGACAATGTCCGGGTAGCCGAAGACGGCACGATCATGCTGATCGACTGGGATAATGCCACCATCACGCATCCGCTCTGGGATTACGTGACGATGCTGTGGTCGAACTGGCCGCCCGATCGGGTCGACGCGGTCGAAGCCAGAATCCGGGAGGAGGTTCGGAACCGGTACGGACCGCGTGGCGAGGCGGAGCTGGAAAGGCTGCTGCTGATGGCGTGCCTCGATTCGCTCTACGCCGATTCGGTGACCTTCGTCGAGCAGATCGTGAAGGAGCCGGGCCGGGCCGAAACCCTGATCGCGCGGTTCTACTCCGACTATCGGCGGTTGTGCCGGCTGCGCGGCTGGCAGCCGGAAGAACCGGAGGTGGCCCGCACCCTGATACTGGCGGCGGTGAACGGGCTCAACGCCGAACGCGGCCTGCCGCCGCTGCCCGATTCGCCCGTAGTGCGGCCGAGCCGGCCGGCTGCCGGTTCGACCGGGCCGCGGGTCGCCATGCCACCGGCCGTACATCCCGGCGATCCGCTACTCGCCGCCGCGAACAGCGTGGTCGGTCAGCACTACGGACCGCACGGCTACGCCGTCGTACCGACCGATGTGCGGTCGGCCGACGAACCGGGCGGCCGCCGCTTCACCATCTCGGCGACGATCGTCGTCGATGGCGCGCGTGGCCCGGAGGAATTGGGCGATATGCGGTTCCACCTCCGGATGGACGACAGCGGCGATCTCGAGATGATGTTCGATCATCTCGAGATCGACACCGGTTTCGCCGGCGCCCGCTTCCTGCAGTACTTCGTGCCACGTATTCGCGAATCCGTCGGGGCCGGTGGCCGGATCATCCTGCCGGTCCACGGTCCGGCAGGTTTCCGGATGGCCGCGCGGCACGGTCTGCGGATGGACACGGATCCCGAGCATCTGGCCGAATCGCGGGAGAGCACCACGCACCTGTTGAGCGCCGACCTCCGCGGTACGGTTGCCGATCCGATGCTCGACCGGTTCGACCGGCCCGTCGAGGCACGTCCGACATTCGCCGAGCTGGCGAGGTATTTCGGTGTCCTGCCGCACGACTGGCCGGAGAACCGCCGCTGGTGGGGTGTGCTGGAGGGTGCGCCGGCCGGGGCCGGACCGGCCACTTCCGATACCGGGCCGCGGCCGATGACCCGGATGTCGCGGCTGTATTTCACCGTGGACGACCCGACCCTGACCGAACAAGAGATCGACCTGCTGATCACTCTGGTGCGTGACCGCGCCGACTTCGCCGGAAACCACCACGGCGTGTGGGTGATCCCGCTACCGGACGGCCGCCGGGTCGTCGTCCGGGTATCCCTCGACACCCCGAATCCCAACTTCGACCCTCGGATCGGCCTGGTCTTCGGCGAGGAGGCCGCGGTGTCGCTGTGCCGCAGAGCGAATGTCCGGGTTCCGCAGCTGCTGCACAGCGGTGCCCAGGAGGCCTACCCCGAGCGGTACATGATCCACGAGTTCCTCGATGGCCGGCACCCGACGCCGCAGGATCCGCTCCTGCAGACGGCCGAGGCGGTGTTCGGTGCGCTCGATCGGCTCCATGCGTTACACGAGACCGACTGGCGCGACATCACGCTCGAGCAGGATCCGCCCAGGAGCCGGGCCGAATGGGAGCGGCGGATGGCACGGGAGGTGGCGCGAATCCGGCTGGAGTTCGACGAACACGATCGGCTGCACGGTGAACTCGGGCTGCCCGGTCTCTACGAGGTGTTCGCGGTCCGGCCCGCCGCCGACGGCGATGTTCCGCTGGGTGCGCTGCACGGCGATCCGACCCTCGGCAACATCATCTTCCTGGGACCGGAGGGAGCGGAACAGCCGGCGCTGCTGGACCTCGAACTGTCCCAGCCGGGCCCGGCGGTGTGGGATTACGTGGCCTTTGCCGGGCGGAACAGCTGGCAATCGGATGCCGATCGCCGTGCGATCACGGACTGGTGCCGGGAGCGGCTGCGGCGCTTCTACGGCGACGCCGCGGCCGCCGATTTCGATCGTTATCGCGTGCTCGAGGCGTGGAAGTCCGTCGCGGGGGACAGTTTCCGGCTGCCGCTGCTGGTTGCCCGCGATCGGGATTTCCTCGACGAGGCGGCGCGAATCCTGCACCGCAATCTCGCCATAGTGTTCGAAGCGGCGCAGCAGCCGACGCCGACGTCGGCGCAGGTGCGGAACCTGCTGTCGCGGTGGGCGCAACAACCCCTGCCGGGCAACCGCGCCCAGGACCCGCCTCCGGGGGGACGGGAACCGGCGCCGGCCGCGCTGCCGCGGCTGGACCTTCGGGAGTATCTGCGGGCGGGTATCGGGAACCCCGGCGCAGAGGCGACACAGGTCCTGCGGAGCGCCGTCATGGGGCTGAGCCGTGCCGTTGGACCGGCTCGCCTCGAACCGGTCTCGGCCGAGTACGAACCGGTCGGCGACGCGGACCCGCAGGTCCGGAGTCGGATCCGGCTCCGGACCGTGGTGATGGACGGTTCCCGCGAATACGGTGAGGCGACGGTCTTTTTCGAGCTGGACCGGGCGGGCCGGGTCACCGCGAGGCTCGGCGAGGCAGACCCCGACTTCGAGCGCCTCGCCGACGATTACGGTGGTCCGCGTCTGCTCGGGCCCGCCGAGGATCTGGCGCGCCGGATGGGTGCCGACACGCTCGAGACCGTGGTCCGGGGCGCGGCCGCGGCCCGGGCGGCGCGCCACGGGTTCGACTGGAGCCGGCCGGGCGAGCCGGGCGCCCCCGGCACGGCCGGCGTGGAGACCGAGCGGGGATCCGGCGCGATCGGCCTGTTCGGCCGGCGCCTGGCCACCAAGGATCTGACCGACCCTTCGGCGGTGGTCGCGCCGATCGAATATCGCAGGCCGGCCCGGCGAGCACAGGGGAGCGCCCTGCTCGGGGATCTGCTGCGTGACCTCACCAAGCCGCTCGGCGGCCGCCGTATCCAGCTGAGCGAGGCCACCCGGATCCTGATCCGCGCCGAGATGCGGTCCCCCGACACCGTCGGCTATCACGCGCTTGTCTGGTGCGAGGTCGACAACAACGGAAACCCGGTGAAGGTCCGCCGCGTCGTGGCCACTCCGGGCCGCAAAGATCTGGCGGCCAATCCCGTCCACACGAAACTGCTGAGCGACGACCGGCGTTTCCGGCGTATCGAGCTGGACGAGGAGCGCGCGGAGGAGCTGGCCCGGCGGGCGGGCGCTCTGGTACCGACGACGCTTGCGCGCGCGGGCGAGCGATCGTTCCGGAGTATGGGCGCGGGTCGTGTCCCCACCACTACCGATCCGGACTGGCAGCAGACCTTACGTGGGCTGTTCCGGCAGCTGCGACGACTGCAGACCGTCGACCTGCCCGCCGACCTGGTGGCCCGGCCGCTGACCGAATACGAACAGTTGTTCCTGAGCATGCAGCGGGTCAAGTACGACGAACGGCAAACGGTTCTGGACCGGCTGTGGCCGATGCCGCACGAGATCTGGATCCCGGGCGAGAGTTCCTGGAAGGCGGGCCTGAGCCACGGGAACGCGACGTTCCGCAACCTGTGGGTCCGGGCGGACGGCGAGGTGATGCTGGACAACTGGAACCTCGCCGGCGTCCGGCACCAGCTGTGGGACTACGTCGAGATCTTCTGGAATCCGTGGCCGTGGGCGGCCATGGAGCGAGTGGAAACAATGGTGGAAACCGAGATCCGGGACCAGTACGGGGAGTCCGGAGTGCGGGAGTTCCGCCGGCTGCGGGCGATGGCTGTGCTCGACTCGCTGTACGGCGACTCCCATCACTTCGTGGAGAAGATCCGTCGTGATCCCCGGTCGGCCGACACCTTGGTTCGCCGGCTCTACTCCGACTACCGCTGGCTGTGGCAGTACGCCGAGGACAACGGGCTGTGGGCGGCACGTGGGGAGCGGCCCCTGAGCTACCGGCAGGTGTACGAGCTCATGATGTATGCCGCCGACCCGAGTCTGCCCCGGCCCGAGTTGCTCGCCGACGGTCCCGGCACGGCGCCGCGGGCGCGTACCGCTCCGCGTCCGGACCTGTCCGCTGTGCCCAGTATCCCGGACCTGCTCGCCGATCCGCCGCCCGAGCACGAATTGCGGGCGGCGCTGTCGGGACTGCAACAGCAGTACGGCCTCGATCTGGACTTCGAGTTGACTCGGGTGCAATATCTGCGGACCGGGCCCGGGGGCCCGGTGTCCGGCATCCGGATCCGGGGCGCCTTCGTGCTGCATCGCACGACCCCGATCGAAGCGGGCGATCTCGACCTGAGTATCGAGTTCGACGAGAACGGAAGTCTCTCTGCGCGTTTCGACGAGTTGTGGGTCGAGCCCTGGCACGGCGCCACCGGTTGCGGCCGGGATTTCGTTCCGCCCCTGCGCGATTACCTCCGCCGATCGGACGTCGAGGATTTCACTGTCACCGTCCGGGGACGGCGTGGCGCCGCGGCGGCCATCGCGCACGACCTCGACTGGGACTATTCGGATCGGGCCCGCCTCGGCAGGGCCATGCGCGCGTTGGGCGACCATATCCGTTCGAGACTCGCGCTGACCCAGGACGAGGGGTCTCTCTCCCCGGCCCTGCGGGCGCTGCTCTCCGATCTCGACCACGAATCGACCCCGCGCTATCCGACTCCCGCCGAGATCGCCCACCACCTACCGGCGAATGTGGATCCGGCCGAATTCTTCACCGGATTCCACTGGACGGGTCGTACTACCCCGTGAGCTGTCTGCGCCGCTTCCTACGGCGGCGCGCCGCCACGTCACGGCCACCGAATATGTCCGCTGTCGACGATGGTCGGCACGGTGGCGTTGTCGAGGTAGGCGAGGGACGAGCTGTGCGCCCCGAGAGAAACCGCCGATCACATTCTTCTGCGGTGGACCGTCATCCGGCGACGGGCGCACGGTCAGGCCGGGCCGGGGCCGCCGCTCGCGGCGTCGGGCCGCCCCAGTTCGATGGACAACCGGGCGCAGCGGTCGACGAGCACCTGCCCGTGCCCCGCGCAGGTGTCGTCGTCGAGTCGGAAGGTGGGCCCGACGACGCTCAATGCGCCGACGATCCGCCCGATTGCGTCGTAGATCGGCGCCGCCACACCGGTCGAATGGTCCTCGATGGTGTCGTGGGCGATCGCGTACCCGTGCGGCCCCACCTTCCCGAGCAGCGCGGCGCCCACCGCGGTCCCGTCCAGGGGGACGGTCTGCCCGACCCATCCCATGTGCCGGATCGCGTGCGTGCCCTCGACCTGTCCGAGGTATAGAGCGGTACCCCGGGGCCCGGGAGCCGACAGGTAGGTCGATTCCCGGGTGAGCTCGGCGATCTCGGCCATGGCCCGCCGCGCGCGCAGCAGCAGCTGGTTGTCGGCGATGGCCCGGGCGCCGATCTGGAGAAGGCGGGGGCCGGCGCGGTAGACGTTGTCCTCGCCGCGCCGGACGAACTCGGTCTGCTCGAGACTGCGGATCAACCGCAGCGCCGTACTCGTCGCCAGGTCGGCCGTCTTCGCGGCATCGGCGAGAGTCAGCCCGCCGTGTTCGATGATCGCGCCGAGCAGTTCGAAGGTGCGGCTCACACTGCGCGTCACATCGCCGGGTGCCATGTTTCACTCCAATACCGGGGGTGCCGGCGCGGCGGCCGGCCGTGCACCGAATCTAGCGGGGGTGGATCTCGGCGAGGATCTCGTCGTGGTGTTCGTCGAGCAGTGGACTCCGCCGAACCGCCGGTCGGTCGCTGTCACCGAACACCACCGGTTGGCGGACGTAGGACACGGTCCCCGCCACCGGATGCTCGAACGACTCGACAACGCCACGGTGGCGCGCCTGATCCGACCCGAGCGCCTGCTCGACGCTCCATACCTCCGAGCCGGCCAGGCCGGCGCCGTCGAGCACCTCCAGGATCTGCGCGACGGTGCGACCGGCGGCCCAGGACTCGATCTCCTTGCGCAGGGCCGGTTCGTTGCGGGTGCGCGCCGTATCGTCGGTGAAGCGCGGGTCGGTGATCAGCTCGGCCCGGCCCATGGTCCGGGCCAGCGTCTCGAACCCCTTCTGGCCGGCGACCGCGAGAACGAACAGACCGTCGTCGGCGCGGTAGGTGTCGAACGGCGTGGAGACGGGGTGCCGGTTGCCGACCCGCGCCGGTGTCGTACCGGTCGCCTGGAGCTGACTGTGCGCGGTGGGCAGCATCGTGAGCATGCTGTCGAACATCGCCACATCCAGATGCTGCCCGTGGCCGGTGGCGCGGGCAGCCAGCAGCGCGGTGCTGATGCCCCAGGCCGCGAACAGGCCGGCCACGGTGTCGCCGAACGATTCGCCCAGCCGGGTAGGTCCGGAGTCCGGGGTGCCGGTGATGCTCATGACCCCGGACAGGGCCTGCACCACGAGGTCGTAGGCGGCTGCCCGCGACATCGGGCCGTGCTGCCCGAAACCCGAGATCGAGGCGTACACGAGCCGTGGGTTGCGGGCCCGGGCCGCGGCGTAGTCGATACCCAGCCGCGTCGTGACCCCGGGCCGGAAGTTCTCCACCACGACATCGGCGCCGGCGATCAACCGCAGCAGTGTCTCCCGGTCCGCGGTGTCCTTCAGATCGAGTGCGATGGAGCGTTTGCCCCGGTTGAGAATGTCGAAATAGATGCTCTCGCCGTCGCGGAACGGTCCGAGGTGCCGGGAGTCCTCGCCGGCCTTCGATTCGATCTTCACGACGTCGGCGCCCGCGTCGGCGAGCAGTGCGGTGCAGAACGGTCCCGCGAGGACGCGGGACAGGTCGACGACGCGGATGCCGTCGAGTGGGGGCAGGGCAGGAGTGGTCATCACAGAACCTCGGTCTTCAGTAGGCGGTGGAACGGAGCGAGGGCGCGTTGCCCGCGATGGTCAGCAGCTGGATCTGTGAGGTGCCCTCGAAGATGCGCAGGATCCGGCAGTCGCGGTAGAGCCGTTCGATCTCCGATTCGCGCATGAATCCGGCGCCGCCGTGGATCTGGACGACCCGGTCGACGATCGCGGCGCAGGTCTCGGTCGCGGTGTACTTGGCGATCGAGGCCGCGCGCCGCAGATCGAGTCCGGCGTCCTTGGTATCGGACGCCCAGTCGGCGGTGACCCGCGCGGCCACGAGTTCGGCATCGCATTCACCCAGCAGTAGCTGGATCGCCTGGAACTCGGCGATCGGATGGCCGAACTGCCGGCGTTCGGCGGCGTAGCCGCGCCCGAGTTCCCAGGCGCGCAGGGCGATACCGTTGGCCATGGCGGCGACGTCGATACGGGCGCGGTTGAGGGCGGTGAGGGCGATATTGCCACCGCGGCCCTCGGCACCGATCACGGCGTCGTGCGGCAGCACCACATCGTCGAGGTACACCGTGTAGGTGGGCGCGGAGCGGATGCCCATTTTGTCCTGCGGCTCGGAGAAGGTGACTCCGGGTGTGCCCTGGGGGAGGGCGAAGGCCGTGATACCGCGGAATCCGGCGCCGGGATCGGTGGTGGCGAACAGGACGAGCAGATCCGCTTCGCGGGCATTGGAGATGAACGTCTTGGCGCCGGACAGGTGCCAGCCGTCGTCGGCGCGCCGCGCCACGGTGCGCATGGCTGCGATATCGGATCCCGCGTCCGGTTCGGTGAGCGCGAAACCGGCGAGGACCGCGCCGGCGGCCAGGCCCGGCAGCCAGCGGCGCCGCTGCTCCTCGGTGCCCCCCACCAGGATCGGTTCGAGACCTAGGTAGTGCGCGGTGTAGATCGATGCCAGCGCCGCGTCGGCCCGCGCGACCTCCTCGACGGCGACGAGCTGGGCCCGCGTGGACAGTCCGAGCCCGCCGAACTCCTCCGGCACCGAAATGCCCATCAGGTCCATTTCGGCGAGGCGGCGGATCAACCGAGCGGGGAACTCCCGGGTCTCATCGCGTTGCGCGGCCCCCGGGAGGACTTCGGCATTCGCGAACGCGCGGACGGTCGCACGGAATTCGGACAGGTCGAGGGTGTGGGTGGTCACGGGGACTCCTGGGGGAACTGGCGACGAGTTCGCTTAGTTTCATTTAGTGGAAGTCGAATGCCATTAGATGGCATGCAGTTGACTATGGCGTAGCGGGCGGTGCTTTGTCCAGCGCCGATTCCCTCCGGTTCCCGGCCCGGAAACGACGACGAGCGGCAGCGCACAGGCCGGTCACCTGTGCGTTGCCGCTCGTCACCCGCCCGGAGCGGCGCCGAGCGGGCGTGCTCACGCGTTCCGGCGTGAGCGATATGTGGTTATGTGGTGGTGGAGATCAGTCGTTCTCCCTCATCGGCACCCGGACCCCGCGGGTGCGCGCGGTCTCTATCGCATGGTCGTAACCGGCGTCGACATGCCGGATGACGCCCATTCCGGGGTCGTTGGTGAGTACGGCCTCGATCTTGGCGGCCGCCAGGTCGGTGCCGTCGGCGATACACACCTGCCCGGCGTGCACGGACCGGCCCATGCCGACTCCGCCGCCGTGATGGATCGACACCCAGGAGGCGCCCGAGGCGGTGTTGACCAGGGCGTTGAGCAGCGGCCAGTCGGCGATCGCGTCGGAGCCGTCGATCATGGACTCGGTCTCGCGGTAGGGCGAGGCGACGGACCCGGAGTCCAGGTGGTCGCGGCCGATGGCGATCGGCGCGGACAGTTCACCGGCGGCCACCATCTCGTTGAATTTCAGTCCCGCGAGGTGACGTTCCCCGTAGCCGAGCCAGCAGATCCGCGCCGGCAGACCCTCGAAGGCGACCTTCTCGCCCGCCATCTCGATCCACCGGCGCAGATGCTCGTTCTCCGGGAACAGTTCCAGGATCGCCCGGTCGGTGGCGGCGATATCGGCGGGATCACCGGACAGGGCCGCCCAGCGGAACGGGCCGAGGCCCTCTTCGAACAGCGGGCGGATATAGGCCGGGACGAAACCGGGGAAATCGAAGGCCCGGTCGAAACCGGCCTTGCGGGCCTCGTCGCGGATGGAATTGCCGTAATCGAAGACCTCGGCGCCTTTGTCCATGAAGCCCACCATGGCCTTCACGTGCGCGGCCATGGATACGCGCGAGTTCTTCGTGAACTCGGCCGGATCCTTCGCGGCCATCGTCTTCATATCGCCGAAGTCGACCCCGAGGGGTAGGTAGGACAGCGGATCGTGCGCCGAGGTCTGGTCGGTGACGATATCGATCGGCGCGTCCATCTCCAGCAGTGCCGGGAAGACCTCGGCCGCGTTGCCCTCGAGGCCGATGGACAGGGGGCGCTTCGCGTCCCGGGCCTCGACCGCGAGCCGCAGCGCGTGCGCGAGGTCGTCGGCCTTGGTGTCGAGGTACTTGTGCGCGATCCGGCGGTCGATCCGGGTGACATCGCAGTCGACGCAGATCGCGACGCCTTCGTTCATGGTCACCGCGAGCGGCTGCGCGCCGCCCATACCGCCGAGGCCCGCCGTCAGGGTGATGGTGCCCGCCAGGCTGCCGCCGAAGCGTTTGCGGGCGATGGCGCCGAAGGTTTCGTAGGTGCCCTGCAGAATGCCCTGGGTGCCGATGTAGATCCACGATCCCGCGGTCATCTGGCCGTACATGGTGAGGCCGAGATCCTCGAGGCGGCGGAACTCCTCCCAGTTGGCCCAGTCGCCGACCAGGTTGGAGTTCGCGATGAGGACACGCGGCGCCCATTCGCTGGTGCGGAAGACGCCGACCGGCTTACCGGACTGCACCAGCATGGTTTCGTCGTTCTTCAGGATCTTCAGGGTGGCGACCATGGCATCGAAGGCGGCCCAGCTGCGGGCGGCCCGGCCGGTGCCGCCGTAGACGACCAGGTTGTCCGGGTGTTCGGCGACATCCGGATCGAGGTTGTTCATCAGCATGCGCAGCGCACCCTCTTGCTGCCAGCCGAGGGTGTTCAGGCCGGTGCCGCGCGGGGCCCGTACGGGCCGGGCCTCGTGGCCGGGGGAGGTGATGTCCATGGTGCTCCTCGTGGTCGGGCGGTGCTCTCCGCGTGCTCGAGTGGGCGACTGTGCCGCCGGTGCCGTCCGTATCCGGTTCGGCTCGTGTTGTGCGCTGGCTCACGCGCAGTGACGATGTCTTGTATATTCCTGTCTATACAACCTCATGTCAAGGCGCCCTCTGCCACCAGCCCCGCACCCGCCGGTGTCCGACCGGATACCACGGCGACCCGGACGCCCCGTGAAACAAGCGAAAGGTCCCGAGATGCACACCGGCCACACCGAAACCGATCCGACTCCCGCCCCGGACGAACTCGGCGACACGCTGCACCGGGGCTATCGGACCTGGGATCGCCACCTGCTCGCCGGCGCCGACCCCGAGTCCCGCGCAGCGCTCGCCGCGCTGGTCTCCGGACTCCCGGTCGCCTACAAACACGATGTCGCACCGGAGCAGGCCCGGGTCGACCTCGGGGTCCTCGCCGGGCTCACCGACAGCGCGATCGAGGCCCGTCTCGTCGCCGACCCCGCCGGATCGGGAACCCATCGCCTGGTGCTGTACGTCGGCGGGAGCCCGGCCGCGCTGAGTGATCTCGTGCCCCTGCTGCACAGCCTCGGCGCCCGCATCCTGGATGAACGCCCCTACCCACTCGTCTCGCCCGCGAACCTGCCCTGCTGGATCTATGTGTTCACCCTGCGCTACCCGATCGCGCCCGCCGCGGATTCCGGCGAGTTCGCGGTCCGGTTCGGCGCGGCGGTTCGCGCGCTCTGGTCCGGGCGAACCGAGCCGGATCGGCTGGGGGAGTTGATCGCCCGCGCCGGTCTGCGTTGGCGGGACGTATCGGTCCTGCGGGGCTACGCCGAATACCTACGTCAGGCCGGATTCCCCTACAGCAGCGTCTATGTCGCCGATACGCTCTGTCGCCACCCGGCCGTCGCCGCCGCACTGGTCGATTACTTCGCCGCCCGGTTCGATCCGGCAACCCCGTGCGCCGACGGCGGTGAGGCGGCCGCCGCGCGGGTCTCGGCATCGATCGAGGAGGTGCGCGGGCTGGACGAGGACCGGATCCTGCGCGCACTGCTGAGCGTTGTGCGCAACACCGTGCGCACCAATCACTTCGTCACCCCCGAGCCGGAAGTGCTGGCCCTGAAATTCGATTCGCGCCGCATCGAGGAGCTTCCCGAACCCCGGCCCCGGTACGAGATCTTCGTCCACTCGCCGGCCGTCGCGGGGGTGCATATGCGGTTCGGGCCCGTGGCCCGGGGCGGGCTTCGCTGGTCGGATCGGCGCGAGGATTTCCGCACCGAGGTCCTCGGGCTGGTGAAGGCCCAGGCGGTGAAGAACGCGGTCATCGTGCCGGCCGGCGCCAAGGGCGGATTCGTACTCCGCCGGCCCCCGGTGCCGACCGGGGAAGCCGACCCCGATCGCCGAGCCAGGCAGGTCGCCGGTACCGCCGGATATCGCGCGTTCATCCGCGGCCTGCTCGACCTCACCGACAATATCGACCGCGCGACGGGTGAGGTCCGCCCACCGCGCGGTGTGGTGCGCCACGACGGCGACGATCCTTATCTGGTGGTGGCCGCGGACAAGGGCACGGCCACCTTCTCCGATATCGCCAACGAGGTGGCGGCCGAATACGACTTCTGGCTCGGGGACGCCTTCGCCTCCGGTGGTTCGGTGGGCTACGACCACAAGGCGATGGGCATCACCGCACGTGGGGCGTGGCACAGTGTGGAGCGCCGCTTCCGCGAAGCCGGCCTCGATATCGGCGAAGCGGGTTGCACGGTCGCGGGTATCGGGGACATGAGCGGGGACGTCTTCGGCAACGGCATGCTGTGCAGCGAGCACATCCGCTTGGTCGCGGCGTTCGATCACCGGCACATCTTCCTCGACCCGGATCCCGACCCGCGGCGTTCGTATGCCGAGCGCGCCCGGCTGTTCGCGCTGCCGAGATCCTCGTGGGCGGACTACGATTCCACGCTGATCGGCCCGGGCGGCGAGGTGCTGGACCGCACATCGAAATCGGTGCGGATCACCGCAGAGGTCCGGCGGGTGCTCGGGCTCGGGAACGAGGTCACCGAACTGACACCGCCGGAGCTGATCCAGGCGATCCTGCGGGCACCGGTCGACCTGTTGTGGAACGGTGGAATCGGAACCTATGTCAAAGCCACCGCGGAATCACATGCGGAGGTCGGGGACAAGGCCAACGACGCGGTCCGGGTGAACGGCCGCGAGCTGCGGGCGCGGGTCGTCGCGGAAGGCGGAAACCTCGGTCTCACGCAGGCGGCCCGGATCGAGTTCGCCCGCGCCGGTGGCCGAGTGGGCACCGATGCCCTCGACAATTCGGCGGGTGTGGACTGTTCCGACCGCGAGGTCAACATCAAGATCTTGCTCGACGATCTGATCGGATCCGGCGCGCTGAGTCCGCAGGCGCGGCCGCGACTGCTCGCCGAGATGACCGATGAGGTGGCCGAACTGGTGCTGGCGGACAATATCTCCCAGAACGAACTGCTCGGTACGGCGCTGGCCGACGCGCCGCAGCAGGCCGGGGTACACGCACGCCAGCTCGCGGCGCTCGAGGCAGCCGGTGAACTGGATCGCGCCCTCGAAGTTCTGCCCGACGCACGGGCGATCGCGGTGCGGCAGCGGGTCGGCGAAGGATTGTCGGCGCCCGAACTGGCGACGCTGGCGGCCCACGCCAAACTCGACCTGAAACGTGCCCTGCTGGCCGGTGAACTGGTCGATCACGAGGTGTTCCGGCCCGTGCTGCGGGCCTACTTTCCCCGGCCCCTGCGTGAAGCGCACGCGGAGGCCGTCCATCGGCATCCACTGCGCCGTGAGATCGTCGCCACCGCGTTGACCAATACGGTGGTCGACCGCGGCGGCATCACCTATGCCTTCCGGCTCGCGGAAGAGGCCGGCGCGAGTGCGGACGACGCGGTGCGCGCGTTCAGCGTCGCGACCGCGGTCTTCGGACTGCCGGAGCTGTGGGCGTGCATCGCGACCGCGTCCGTACCGAGCGCGCTCGCCGACGAACTGGTCCTCGTCACGCGCCGGCTGCTCGACCGCGCGGCCCGCTGGCTGCTGCAGCGCCGACCACAACCCTTGGCGGTCGGCGCGGAGATCATGCGGTTCCGGGACCGGATCGAATACGCCTCCACCATGCTCGACGGCTGGCTGGCCGGTGCCGACCGCACCGATCTGCGGACCCGGACCCGCGCCCTCGCCGAACGCGGGGCGCCCGAGGAGCTGGTCCACGATGTCGAACTGGTGCTGGACCGATTCGGCCTGCTCGACGTGGTGGAGATCGCCGAACTCGCCGACTGCGAGGTGGCCGTCGCCGGGGAGCTGTACTTCCTTCTCTGCGAACGTGTCGGTCTGGTGCGCCTGCTGCACGGGGTCTCCGGGCTGAGCAAGGAGAGCCGGTGGGACGCGCTGGCGCGGCTGTCGCTGCGCGACGAACTGTACGACAGCGTCCGGGCCGCGGCATCGGACGCACTGAGCCATGCCGTACCCGGTGATACCGCAGAACAGATTCTGGCCGACTGGGAGGAGCGCAACGGATCCCGGCTGCGCCGGGCCCGCGGCGCGCTCGCGGAGATCGACGAATCGGGCCGGCGGGACCTCGCGGCGCTGTCCGTCGCTTCGCGGCAACTGCGCCGGATGACGGCCTGAGCCCGGCGGTAGACTTCGCTGGCCGAGCCGGAGCACCCGGCGGTGGGATCTTCCGAGGAACAGGGGCAGGGTATGGCAGTCGCCGATGTCGACGCGGAACTGGCCGTGCTGTTCCACGAGACCGGCGGCGAATCCGTGCCCGCCTACGAGCGTGTCAAGAAACTCGTCGCGGAGAGCATCCGCTCGGGCCGCTGGGCCGAAGGTGATCAGTTGCCGTCCGAGAACCAGTTCGTCACCGCTCTCGGTCTGTCCCGGATGACGATCAATCGTGCCCTGCGGGAGCTGACGAGCGACGGGTTGATCGTCCGGATGATGGGGGTGGGCACGTTCGTCGCCCGCACCAAGACGGCCTCCCCGCTGTTCGAGGTGAAGAACATCGCCGACGAGATCCAGCAGCGTGGGCATCGCCATCGCACCGAGGTGGTGTTCGTCCGCGAGGAGGACACCGACCATTCGCAGGCGTTCCTGCGCGACGATGTCGGCGCGCGCATCTTCCACTCGCTGCTCGTGCACTACGAGGACGATGTCCCGATCCAGGTGGAGGATCGGTTCGTGAACCCCGCCCAGGCACCGGAGTACCTCGACCAGGACTTCACCGCGCTGACCCCGAACGACTATCTCACCCGGGTGGCCCCGCTGGTGCGCGGTGAGCATGTGGTGGAAGCGGTTTCGGCCACCCCTCAGGAGTGCCGCCTGTTGCGGATCGAGCGCACCGAGCCGTGCCTGTTGATCCGCCGCCGTACCTGGTCCGAACGTGGCCTGGTGAGCGCCGCACGTCTCGTCCACCCGGGTACGCGCAGCAGGTTGGAGGGCGAGTTCTCGCGCTGACCCACCCGCCGCGACGGCCCGGGTCTGCGGCGTGGGAAACGAATACACGGCCGACCGGCCGCGTTGCGATCCCGGCCGGATCGATTATTCGAGGGCGGGCCGTGCCGGTGGGTCCGGCAATGTGTCACCTGCGGTGGGCGCGCCGTTCGCCCGGTTCGGTTCGGGCAGTACGGTGATCGCGTGTACGGGGCAGTCCAGCAGGGCCCGGTGCACGGCGTCCTCGTCGGCGGGGGCGATGGCCGGGCCCCCGGCGAGCGAAGCGTAACCCCAGTCGTCGAGTGGGAAGTGTTGCGGCGCGTGTTTGGCGCAGATCCCGAAACCGTCGCACAGCGTGCGGTCGAGTTTGATCTTCACAGCAGGGCCTCCGTTTCCACCCGGTACGGCACGAGGCCGGTGGCGATTCCCGCCGCGCACTCCGGGCAGCGGTTGTCCACATGCGCGGCGACTTCCCGCGGGAACCGTTCCAGCAGGCTCGCCGCGGTATTGCAGGCGGCGTCCAGGGTGCCGCAGGCGCCGCGTCCGCGCAGTACCGACGACCAGCGGCGCAGCCGTCGCAGATCGTCGGCGCCGGCGCGGCCCGCGGTCAGCGCGGTGGCGACCGCGGCCATGGCGGCGGTGCCGTTGAAACAGGAACCGCACTGTCCGGCGTTCTCCCGGTCGAAATAGTTGAGGACCCCCGAGGCCACCGCCACCGGGCATTCCGTGGTGATGAGGGCGATCGCCCCACAACCCAGACCCGCGCCGGCCCGCCGCAGGCTCTCGTGGTCCAGGGTGAGGTCCAGGACCGTCCGGTCCAGCAGGCCGGTGAAGTAGCCACCGATCAGGGCGCCGCGCAGCTCGGTCTCGGCGACGCCGTGCAGAGCGAGTAGATCGCGGAACGCGAGGCCGTGCGGTAGTTCGTAGAGCGTGGGCGGGCGGCCCCCGGCCGTGACCGTCGCCAGGAAGGTGCCGGGGGACAGAGCGGTACCGGTGGCGCGGTAGGCGTCGGCGCCCCAGCGGTCCAGGAACGGGAGATTGGCCAGCGTTTCCACATTGCTGACCAGGGTGGGCAGCCCGGCGACGCCGGATTCGAAAGGGCGCGGCGGTTTATCGGTGGGTTTGGCCGGTCCGCCGTTGACGGCCCGGACCGCCGCGGTCTCCTCGCCGGCCACGTAGCCGGGATCGACCCGCACCACCGCGAGCTGCGGGCCGTCGGGCAGCGCCCCGCCGAGTTCGTCCAGCGCCGCGGTGACGCACCGTGCGGATTCGGGGTCGGAGAGGTAGAGGTATGCGCGCCGCGCACCCACCAGCGCGGCCGCCAGCCGCACCCCGTCCAGCACCAGATGCGGACGATTGCGCAGCAGCCAGCGGTCCTTGAACGACGCCGGTTCGCCCTCCTCACCGTTGGCCAGGACCACGGTTTCGGTCCAGCCCGCGGGTGCTCCCGCGCCCATCCGGCTACCGCCGCGGACACCATGCACCTTCACCGCGAACGGGAATCCCGCGCCACCCCGCCCCCGCAACCCGCTGCGTTCCACCTCGTCCGCCAGCGCCGCCACCGACCCGACCGGGCGGTAGCCGCCGCGGTCCCGGTACTCGTACGCGGTTTCCACCGCGCCGCCGGTGAGGAGCAGACGTGGTTCGCTACCGGGATAGGGAACCGCGGCCGGGCCCCCGGCCGACGAGAACAGGTGCTGCATCATCCCTCCTGGATGGGCGCGGCGCCGGGCCGCTCGAATCGGGCGTATCTCCGCATCGGCCGCGCCCGTACACCGGTGGCGGACGGGCTGCGCCCGTTAGGCTGATACGCATGCGAACTGCGGTGCTGCGGGTGAACGTGGACCCGGCCGGTGAACTCTCCGCCGACTCGCTGGCCCGGGGTACGGCCGAACTGGCCGCGGGCCTCGCCGAATCCGGCGCCCGGCTCCTGGACCGGGACCTCACCGCCGCGCCGCGCGGTCGCCGGGAACTGCAGGTACTGCTGGATACCGCCGACGCCGCGGCCGATACCGAGCGGGTGGTCGCGGAATGCGCGCGGGTTTTCGGTACGGCGGCGGTGCCGGGTGTGGTCACCTATGTCAGTCGCGGTACCGATGCCGACGCGCACGGCGTCCTCGCGGGATTCGGGCTCACCGGGGAGATCGTCCGGCTGCCCGGCCCCGAGGGTTACGACATCCTGCAGGTGCTGCTGCACGAAGCCGATCTGGAGCGGGTCCCGGAAAGCCGGATCCACACCGCGCTGGAGGCCTCCACCAACTGCGAGGTCCGGATCCGGACGAGCTGAGGGCGCGGGCGGCGCGGTCATCGATCGCCCAGGAATTCCAGGATCTGCGGTGCCGCCAGCACCCAGGTGTCGAACATGTTGTACTGCTGCACCCGGCCCCGGGCCCGGTCCTCCATCGCGCGCTCCCACGCGTCCTCGGGCCATGGCGGATCGATGAGGACGGACCCCTCGATGAGGCAGCTCACCTCGAGTGAGGTCCGTTTGGGATGATCCAGATCGTTCGCCCCACCCCGGATGATCAGGGTGGGCACCCGGATTCGTTCGAACATCTCGTCGTCCACGCCCGGGATCGTCTGTCCCGGTTTCGGCACGTAGGCGTTGAGCCAGCGCAGCGACAGTTTCACGAACTCGGCCGGGTCCAGCGCCCGCAGCCGCTGCTCGTTGTCCGGGTTCTGCGCGATCCGTTCCCGCCACTCCCGCATCCGCAGCAGTCCTTCGATGCCCAACCCCCGCACCGCCTGCAGGCCGGGCAGCACGTAGTAGGCACCGAGATTGACGGTGCCGTAGACCCCGCCGACGATATTCCACAGCACGAGACCGGTGACCAGTTCCGGAAACAGCATGGTGGTGAGCATCGAATCGCGGGCGCCGCCGGACCCGCCGGCCAGGATCACCGGACCGGTATCGAGTTCGGCGAGCAACCCGGCCAGGGTTTCGGCACGCATATGTGATTCGGTCTGCCCGAAGAACTGGACATCGGAGGCGCCACAGTTGGGCCGGTCCCACAGCAGCACGCGGTAGCCGCCGGCGACCAGTGCCTCGGCCAGCGGCCGGAGCCCGGGAATGTCCTTGCTGTAGCGGCCACCCGGAGTGAGCACGATGAGATCTCCGGTCGTGCCGAGGATCTCGTAGACGACCTTGCCGCCGTTCACCGTTACCGCGGGCATCGCACACTCCTGAAGGGTTCGGGGAGTGGACCGGGCGGGCACTCCCGCGGCCGGCCGAACGGGCCGGCCGGGTCGTCGTAGGTTCTCCGGCGGTGCCGGATCAGGCGGTGACCAACACGTCGTCGCCGACCACCCGCACCGGATAGGTGCGGATACTCCATTCGGGTTTCACCGCGGTGGTGCCGGTGGCCAGTTCGAAACCCCACTGATGCCACGGGCAGTAGATGAACTCGTTGTCGCGCACCATCACCGAATCGCCGGGGACGGAGTCGTCGACCACCGTGCGCCCGCGGGCCCGTCCCGCGCACAGCGGGCCGCCTTCGTGCGGACAGTAGTTCGCGATGGCGTAGAAGGTGCCGTTGACGTTGTACACACCGACCCCGTGCCGGCCGATCGGCACCACTTTGGACGATCCGGGCGGGATCTCGTCCACCGTGGCCACCACGTGTTCGCGCCCTTGGGCGAGCCGGATCGGTGCGTCTTCGGTCGCCCCGGGATGTGCGGTGCTCGTCGGCTGTGCGCGTTCGGCCACCACGGGCTGTCCGGTGCTCTCCGGTTGCGCGCCTGCGCCCGTCCCGCCCCGGCCCGTGCCCGCCGGCTGTGCTCCTTCGCCGCCCACCGCGGCCTGCTCGCCCGGAACGGGACCCGCGGCGGACGTCTCGATTTCCTCCGCCATCAGTGGACCCGCTGCTGTCCGGGCAGGGCCGGTACGGTCTCCGGCAGATGGTAGGTCTCGATACCGTTGCGGAACATGACGTTCTCCCGGGCCGCGGGCGGTAGATGTTTCACCAGCCAGCGCGGGTCGTCGAAGGTCCAGTGCGGATAGTCCGAGGAGTACAGCAGGATCTTGTCCGCTTCCATCCATTCGAACGCCCGGGTGAGTTCGGTCTTGTCCTCCGGGTAGTCCAGCGGCTGGGTGGTGAACCGGATGTGCTCCTTCACATACTCCGACGGCTTGCGGGTGATCGACATGAACGAGCCACGAGCCGCGTAGATCGCGTCCATCCGCCACATGAGCGGCAGGATCCAGGTGAACGCGTGCTCCACGAAGACGATGCGCAGCGCCGGGAACCGGTCGAAGACCCCATCGAAGATCAGGCTCATGATCTGGTTCGCTGCCAGCAGCGAGTAGGTGACCATGAAATCGTGGTTGTAGCTGGGGAATCCGACCGGCGGCATGGGCATGGTCTCGTAGGCGCCGCGGCTGAGATGGCAGCTCACCGGTAGATCGTGTTTCACCGCGGCCGCCCAGATCGGGTCGTAGCGGGCATCGCCCCACGACGGCCGAGGTTCGGCCTTGATGAGGATCTGCGCCATGTATTCGTGTCCGGCCCAGTGCTCGATCTCGGCGACCGCGGCCCGCGGATCGTCGATGGCCACACAGATCGAACCGCGCCAGCGGCGATGCCAGTTGTTGTGCGCGTCCAGCCATTGCGCGTCCAGCCATCGGTTCACGGCGGTGGCCATCGCGGCGGTGGCCTCGGGCAGCCGGGTCGCCTTCACCGTCGGTTCCAGGATGACGATATCCGAGCCGGCGTCCATGATGAGCTGGCGGAACGCCATATCCGGGTCGCTGCCGGGGAATTCGCCGTTCGCGGGGAAGGTGTCCACCCGCATGGCCTTGGAATGGGCGTAGTCCGGTGCGTCGTAGACGATGGTGTCACCGACGCGGTGACTCAGGAAGAACGAGGTACGCCACGGTTCCGGGATATGGTCCACCAGATCGCCCCGCCGGGGGACCGGGTGGACATCGGAATCGACGACGCGTACCGGAACCAGTTCCGTAGCGGGGACCCGCGTCAGGTCCTGTGCCGTGGTCATCACGCCTCCTCGGGCACTATCGCGGATTCGGCCGCGCGCAGCAGCATCAGCCGACGGCGGTGACCGCGTCGATATCGATGCTGTACAGGGCGGCGGCATTGCGCCAGTAGACTTTTTCGCGCTGCTGCGGGATCAGCGCGACGGGCAGGGAATCGGTATCGCCGCTGTGCCAGTGCGGGTAGCTGGACCCGAACATCACCATGTCGTCCTTGCCGGTGAAGTCCAGCCATTCGGCGGCGTGGGGAGCGTCGCCGGGGCCGTCGATCGTGGCGTGTACGAAATACACGTGGCCGGGCAGATAGTCGCTGGGCATCCGCGGTGCCCACGGGGTCTGCTCGAGGTGGGGCCGGCCGAAGGTGTCCATGCGCCAGGTGAACGGGGTCAGCAGATCCGCGCCGCCGTCGGCCCAGACGAATTTCAGGCCCGGATACCGCTCGAACACGCCCTCCGCGATCATATTCATGAGGTGGTAGAGGTAGCTCAGCCCCGCGAACCCGTAGTACTGCTCGTAGGTCCGGGTGTGCCCCGACGGGGTGGGCGGCAGACCGATGCTCTCCCCGGTCTCGAGATGCGCGGCGACCGGCAGATTCGCCGCCGCGGCCGCCTCCCACAGAGGCCAGAACTGCGGTTTTCCGTACACTTCCCGTGATTGCAGCGGGATGCCGAGCTGCACGATCTGCGGATGGCCGCCGAGCCGATCGATCTCGCGCAGCGCTCCGCGCAGATCCTCGGGGTTGACCCGCAGGGTGCCGCGGAACCGATCCCGGTAGGTGCCGCTGTCGAGCCAGCGCGACACCATCATGTCGTTGTGGGCGGACAGGACCGCGGTGGTGAGATGCCGGTCGGGCAGGATGCCGCGGGTCATCGGATGCAGCACCGCCACATCCACCCCGCGCTCTTCGAAGAGGTGCTGCCCGACGAATTCCGGGTCCGACCCCGGATACCCCTTGTGTGGTCCGCGAGCACCCCTGACGTACTCGCCGCCCGGTGCGCCGTACCAGTCCATCTCCGCGTCCGGGATACCGCGGCTCTTGAACGGTTCGTTCAGATAGGAGCGCATATCGTCGTTGGAGCGGAAGAAGATGTGCACGCTGGTATCGATCACCGGAGTGCGGGTGCCGTCGGGCAGGTCCTGCATCGCGATCACCTCGTCGGAAAGAGGTACCGGCCGAACCCCGCGGCGCCGGCCGGTACCGTGCGGTCAGTAGTCGATCACTGCGGCGTCGGGCCGCTCGGTCACCGGGGCGGCCAGGCCCTGTTCGTCGCAGATCCGCTGCAGGTGCTCCAGGGTTTCTTCCAGATTCGGACCCAGCCGTTCACCAGGGGTGAAGGTGGCGGGCAGATTCCGCATCCCCTGGATGACGCCGATGGTGTCGTAGTGCACCGTGCCGGCCGGGTCGCAGGTGTAGTCGCGCATCCGGTCCAGTACCGCCAGCAGCATGGACTTGAACACCGTGCGCGCCACATTGGAGCCGATGCACCGGTGCACCCCGAGACCGAAACTGAAGTGCCGGTTACCCTTCCGGTCGAGCACGATCTCGTCGGGATCCGGGAAGATGGACTCGTCCCGGTTCGCCATCGCCCAGGACAGCCAGAGCCGGTCGCCCTCGCGGAATTCGGTGTTCTGGTAGGTGCAGTCGTCGGCGATGGTGCGGCCGTCACCCGGCGCGGGGGTGAAATAGCGGAGGAATTCCTCGGTGGCGGAATCGAGCAGTTCGTCGCGGTCGCGGCTCAATTCCTCGCGTTGCGCGGGATGCTCCGACAGCCACTCCAGCGAATGCGCGGTGAGCGCGGTGGTGGTGTCGAATCCACCGCCGATGAGCAGGCCGATCATGCCGAGCAGTTCCATATCGGGGGCCGGTTCACCGTCGATGCGCAGTTCGGTGAGGGCTTTGATCAGGCCGGGACGCGGGTCGGTCTTGGCCTCGTGCAGGCTGGTGAGGATATCGATACCCATGGTCCGGTGCATTTCCGCGACCCGCGCGGCATCGGGGGAATCCTCCGGGGTGTACACCGAGGCGTGCACCGGATCGCTGTACACCGACCACTTCTTCAGCGGAATGCCCAGCATGGCCAGGGTCAGCACCGCGGGCACGATATTGGCCAGATCGTCCACGAAATCGATGCGGCCCGTTTCGATCTTCTCGTCCAGGCAGGCCCGCACGATCTCGTCGATGAAGGGCTGCCACCGTTTGACCGCGGCCGGGGACAGGTACGGGTTGAGGACGGACCGGTAGGTGCGGTGTTCGGGTTCGTCCATCTCCAGCATGCCGCCGCGGACCATGGCGGCCCGGCGCGGTTTGGGAATGGAGATGCCCTGGTAGCCGCGACGCTCGTTGTGCACGTCGTGATCGACCGAGACCTCCGGGCAGCGGGCCAGTTCGAATACGGCGTTACCGCTGGCGGCCACCCAGTGCCCGTCGTAGGTGTCGGTCCACGCCACCGGGCATTTCGCGTGCATCTCATGCGTGATTTCGGTGAACTGCTCGCGGTATTCGGGGGTGTGCCGATCGAAGTGGTACCGGTTCTGTTTGCGCTGGTCGTTATCCGTTGATGTCACGGTCTGTTGTCCCTCTGCTGGTCACTGGGGGTGGCGAACCTTCGCCGGGGTCCGGAACTCTGCGCCGCTCCGGGAGTCGGATGCCGACTCGCCACCGGGGGCGGCGCGCGCATCGATCGCCTCTGGGCGCGCGCCGCCGGTACCGGCGTGGCCGGGCGGGGTCAGAGTTTGTGGTCGTACCACTTCAGGTAGCCGCCGGCGTCGACGCGCAACTGCATCCCGGTGACGAAGCGGGCTTCGTCGGAGACCAGGAACAGGATGGCGTTGGAGATGTCGACCGGCTCGATCCACGGTGTCTTCATGGCCTGCTGGACATAGAAGGCCGGCTCCGCGTCGGCGCGGGTGGGGTTCTCCAGATCCGGCCGGAACGAGCGGTACATCGGCTCGCTCTGCAACATATCGGTGTTGCAGTTGGTGGGGTGCACGACATTGGCGCGGATCCCGCGGGTGGACAGGTGCCGGGCGATATCGAAGACGTAGTACGACAGTGCGCGTTTGGAATGCACGTAGGCCATACCGCCGAGGTCCGAGCCGGGGTTGTCGACCTTGCTGGTGTCCACCATCGCCGCAGTCGAGCCGGTGGCCACGATGGAGGCGCCCTCGCCGAGGTGGGGGAGTGCGACCTGGATGGCATTGATGGTGCCGACCAGGTTGGTGTTGATGACATCGGTCCAGGCCTGGATATCCGGTGTGCCCTTCATACCCGCCACGCCGGCCTGGGCGATCACGATATCGAGCTTGCCGAATTCCGCGACACCCGCGTCCAGCGCTGCCTTCAGGGCGACGGCGTCACGGACATCGGTCTGGGACGCGATGATGCGGCGGCCGGTCTTCTCGACCAGGCGCACGGTTTCCTCGAGGTCCTCGGGCGAGGCCAGCGGGTAACCGATCGTCGACATGTTCTGGCAGAGGTCGACCGCGATGATGTCGGCGCCTTCTTCGGCCAGTCGTACGGCGTGGCTACGGCCCTGACCGCGCGCGGCGCCCGTGATGAATGCGACTTTGCCTTCGACACGTCCCACAGCATTCCCTTTCGATCTGTTTCCGGGAGCCACCTGCCCGGTGCGCCGGACCGCCGGGAGCGGGCACGGGGCAGGGTGCGCGGCGCGCGCCGCGCGTCGATCCGGCCGCGGCCCTGATTCGGTGTCGACCCGGCACCGCCGGGTACCGGCTGCGGACATACGGCTGTTCTCGTATGCGAAAAGAACTGCGTTTTCGCATACGAGAACGGTACTCTACCAGTGGGCTCAGCGGCAAGGTTTCGGAAGAAGCCTGGTCGATCGACCGATACCGGCCGACGTGGCCATTCGGCTGCTGATGGCGGGTAGTGGTGTTCGACCCGGCCGAAGGCCTGTGGCGAATTTTCGTTCGCTTCGAAAGAGAATTTTATTTTCACCAGTCGGCGGATTCGACTCCGACGCGCTCGCGCGGGTGCCTCGTCCGGGGCGCCGAGCATCCCGCCGGCGCGGAAGGGGTGAACCGATATGTCCGACCGAGGTATTCGAGGTGGGGTCCGGTGACCCGGGTCGTGGCCGCGGACCTGCGCGCCCGGTACATCGCCGAGGGCTGGTGGACGCGCGACACCATGGGAGATCTGCTGAGCCGCGGTCTGGCCGCCGCGCCGGCGACCGAGTTCCGGGTGCATTCCGAGGTGCGGCCCTGGCGGGGAACCTTCGCCGAGGTCGAGCGGGTGGCCCGGCGATTGGCGGCGGGTCTGCGATCCCGGGGTGTCGGGCCGGGTGATGTGCTGGCGTTCCAATTGCCCAACTGGATGGAAGCCGCGGCGACCTTCTGGGCGGCGTCGTTCCTGGGGGCCGCGGTGGTCCCGATCGTGCATTTCTACGGACGCCGCGAGCTCGGCCATATCCTGCGGGTCGCCCGGCCGATGGTTTTCATCACCATGGCCGAGTTCGGCCGGACCGTCCACGATCCGGAGGTCTGCGCCGAGGTCCCCATCGTCGGCGTAGTGGGGCGCGACTTCGACAACCTGCTCGCCGGCGAGCCCATGCCCGGGGTGCTGCCCGCCGACCCGGCCGGCCCCGCGCTCATCGCCTTCACCTCGGGGACGACGAGTGCGCCCAAGGGTGTGGTGCACAGTCATCAGACACTGGGCTGTGAATCGCGGCAGCTCGCGGAACGGAACAGGGAGGACCGCGGCGACCAGTTGACCGCCACCCCGGTGGGGCATTTCATCGGAATGGTGGGCGCGTGCCTGCTTCCGGTGCTGCACGGGCGACCGGTGAATCTGCTGGATGTCTGGGATCCGGGCCGGGCGCTGGCCCTGATGCGCTCCGGCGGGCTCGTGGTGGGCGGCGGCCCACCGTATTTCGTGACGAGCATGGTCGAGCATCCCGACTACACCCCGGAGCATCTCGCGCATATGCGCTATGTGGGATTGGGGGGGTTCGGCGGTACCGGCCGCCGTGACGCGGATGTTGACCGATCTCGGCGTGATCGCCTTCCGCGCGTACGGCAGTACCGAGCATCCCTCCATCACGGCCTCCGCGCTCGATGCCCCCGAGCGGGAGCGGCTCACCACCGACGGCCGTCCGATGCCAGGGGTGGAGATCGAGATCGCCGCGGACGGCGAGATCCTCAGCCGCGGACCGGATCTGTGCCTGGGCTATACCGATCCCGAGCTGACCGCGCGGGCATTCGACGCCGACGGCTGGTACCACACCGGCGATATCGGCGTCCTGGATGCCGACGGCTGCCTGACCATCACCGATCGCAAGGCCGATGTGGTGATCCGCGGTGGCGAGAACGTGGGCGCGCGCGAGGTCGAGGATGTGCTCGACGCCATGCCGCAGGTCGCGGAGTCGGTGGTGATCGCCCTGCCCGACGTCCGGTTCGGGGAGGTGGTGGGCGCGGTGCTGCGCCTGCGGCCGGGGTGTGAGCTCCCGTCCCCGGCGGAGGTGCGGGCCTTCTTCGAGCGGGCGGGGGTGGCGCGGCAGAAGTTGCCGGAGCGGTTGTTCGAGGCCGCGGAGTTCCCGCGGACCCCCAGCGGCAAGATCCAGAAACATTTGATCCGAAAGGGTATTGCGGCATCCAGCCAGCGAGAATAGTATTCTCGCAAAGGGAGATTACCATTTTACTCGCGCCGGCCCGGCCCGTGCTCCGCACGGCAGCCCGCCGGGACCGGCGCCTCTCCGCCTGCTCGCCGAAAGGACAGCGCAGTGCCATCGCATCAGCCCTCGGCTGCCGAACCCGATCCGTCGAACCCCTGGGACGAGGAGACCGATGTGGTCGTCCTGGGCACCGGGGCCGCCGGGCTCACCGCGGCCCTCGCCGCGGCCGTCGAGGGCGCGTCGGTGGCACTGTTCGAGAAGGCGGCCACCGTGGGCGGGACCAGTGCGGTCTCCGGGGGCCTGGTCTGGATCCCCGCCCACACCCGGGCGGACCGGGAGCTCACCGTCGCCGACGCACTGACCTATCTGGACGCCCAGTCCCTGGACTCGATGGACGACGAACTGGTCGAGGTTTTCGTCCGCACCGGTGCGCGCATGCTCGATTTCGTCGAAGAGCACAGCGCCGTGAAATTCGAAGTGGCCGAGGGGTTCCCCGATTACAAACCGGAGCTGCCGGGCGGCCGGCCCGCGGGCGGCCGGTCGCTGGGGCCCGCGGCCTACGATCTGGCCCGGCTCGGCGAATGGCGGGAGCGGATCACCACATTCCCGCTCGACTGGAGCAATGTCGGATTCGACGCCGAGACGCGGGCCCGGCTGCGGGCCGTACTCGGTGACGCCACAGCCGATGTCTGCGTGGCGGGGCAGGCGCTGGTCGCCGGCCTGCTGGAGGGCGTTCTCGCCGCCGGGATCACCCCGCGCACCGGATCCCGGGCCGTGGAGTTGGTGGCCGCGGACGGCGCGGTGGCCGGGGTGCGGCTCGATATCGCGGGCGAGCCGCTGCGGGTCCGGGCCCGCCGCGGCGTGGTCCTGGCCACGGGCGGGTTCGAATGGGATCCCGGCCTGGTCAAGGCATTCCTGCGCGGTCCGATGACCGGTCCGGTATCGCCACCGAACAACACCGGCGACGGGCTGCGGATGGCCATGGCGCACGGTGCCGAACTGGGAAACATGGGCGAGGCCTGGTGGGTGCCGGTGGTACAGCTGCCCGGCGACACCATCGACGGCCGGCAGCGCAGCCGCAGTGTCCGGCTGGAACGCACCCGGCCGCGCAGCATCATCGTGAACCGGGCCGGTAGGCGATTCGTCAACGAAGCGGCCGAATACAACTCGATGGCGGGGGCCTTCCACTACCTGGACCCGCGCGGCGGCTACGTGAACAACCCCGGATGGATGGTTTTCGACGCCGAACATCTGCGCCGCTACGGCTTCCTGGGGGTCGAACCCGGCGGTGTGGCGCCCGACTGGTTCTGCGAATCGGCCGATCTCGCCGAACTCGGTGCCCGGACCGGTATCGACCCCGAGGGTTTACGGCGCACCGTCACCGCCTGGAACCGGGCCGTCGCGGCGGGGTCCGATCCAGATTTCGGCCGCGGTGCCAGTGAATACGACGGGTACTGGGGCGACCCGGACGCGGAAACCGTTGCCGGGCGCACGCTCGGGCAGATCGATACCGGCCCCTACTACGCGGTACCGGTGACCGTGGGTGCCATGGGCACCAAGGGCGGGCCGCGCACCGATCGCGACGCGCGGGTCCGGCATATCAGCGGTGCCGTGATCCCCGGGTTGTACGCGGTCGGCAATGCGATGGCCGGGGTGACCGGGCGCGCCTACGGCGGCGCCGGCGGAACCATCGGGCCCGGGATGGTCTGGGGCCTGCGCGCCGGGCATCACGCGGCCACCGGCGAGTCGGTGAAGTACTGAGCGGAAACGGGCGACCGGACGGCGTGATCGCCGCGGGGCCGGCGGACAGAGCGGAAGGTAGCAGTGTCGGAATACGAGAGTGTGTGGTGCGACCTGCAGGGTGTCGCGTTCAGCCAGGGATACCTGGATGTGGAAGGGGTGCGTACGCGCTACCTGCACGCCGGCGACCGGACCGGACCGGCGCTGGTTTTCCTGCACGGGTCGGGCGGGCACGCCGAGGCCTATGTCCGGAATCTGGCGGCGCATGCCGAGCACTTCTCCACCTGGTCGATCGATATGCTCGGCCACGGGTACACCGATAAACCCGGTCATCCGCTGGAAATCGAACACTATGTGCGGCACCTGATCTCGTTCCTCGATACCATCGGCGCCGCCCGCGCCCATATCAGCGGCGAATCGCTCGGCGGCTGGGTCGCCGCGCGGGCCGCCTACGACCATCCCGGCCGGATCGACAAGCTGGTGCTCAATACCGCGGGCGGCTCCCAGGCCGATCCGGAGGTCATGCAGCGGATCATCACCCTGTCCATGGCGGCGGCCGCCGACCCCACCTGGGACACGGTGCAGGCCCGGATCAAATGGCTGATGGCGGACAAATCCAAGGATTACGCCGATATCGTCGCCAGCCGGCAGCGGGTCTACCGGCAGCCCGGCTTCGTCGACGCCATGCGCGACATCATGGCGCTCCAGGATCCGCGGATCCGCGCCCGCAATCTGCTCGGGCCCGACGAGTACGGCGGTATCACCGCCCCGACGCTGGTGGTGTGGACCAGCGACGATCCCACCGCCGACGCCGCCGAGGGTAAGCGGATCGCGTCCATGATCCCCGGCGCCCGCTTCGAAGTGCTCCCGGAGTGCGGGCACTGGCCGCAGTACGAGTCGCCGGCGGAGTTCAACGCACTGCATCTCGAATTCCTGCTGGGTGGATGATATGAGAACCGAAAACGGCAGTGGGCCGGAGCATTTCGATGTGGTGATCGTCGGTGCGGGACCGGTCGGGCTGACCATCGCCAACACCCTGGGCCGCTACGGTGTGCAGACCCTGCTGGTGGAGGAACGCCCCACCCTCATCGATTACCCGCGCGGTGTCGGTATCGACGACGAATCGCTGCGCACCCTGCAGGCCACCGGACTGGTGGACCGGATCCTGCCGCACACCAACCCGAACCAGATCATGCGGTTCGTCGACGGGCGGCGGCGGCTCCTGGCCGAGATCGCGCCCACCGACCAGCAGTTCGGCTGGCCCAAGCGCAGCGGGTTCATCCAGCCGCTGGTCGACGCCGAACTGCTGGCCGGGCTCGACCGCTTCGACTGTGTGCGGATCCGCTGGTCCACCGCCTTGCGCGAATGCGACGACACCGGTGACGAGGTACGGGTGCTGCTCGACACCGCCGAAGGCACGCAGCAGGTGCGCGCCCGCTATGTGGTCGGCTGCGACGGCGGGCGCAGCACCACCCGGCATGCGATGGGCGTGAGTTTCGAGGGCACCACCTCACCGACCCGCTGGTTGGTGGTCGATATCGACGGCGATCCGCTCGGACATCCGAATGTGGAGGTGGGGGCGGACCCGGCGCGGCCGAATGTCTCGATCTCGCTGGCCCACGGCATCCGGCGTTTCGAATTCCTGCTGCACGCCGACGAATCCGACGCCGACGCCGAGTCACCGGAGTTCCTGGCCCGGCTGCTCGCGCCGTTCGTCCCGCATCCCGAGCGACTCGACGTGATCCGCCGCCGGGTCTACACCCACCATTCCCGCATTGCCGGTGAATTCCGGAAGGGCCGCCTGCTGCTGGCCGGCGATGCCGCGCATCTCATGCCGGTCTGGCAGGGCCAGGGCTACAACAGCGGCATCCGGGACGCGGCCAACCTCGGCTGGAAGCTGGCGGCGGTGGTGTCGGGGGTCGCCGGTGCCGGTCTGCTCGACACCTACGATCAGGAGCGGCGCAAACACGCCCGGGCCATGATCGATCTGTCCACCATGGTCGGGCGGGTCATCTCCCCGACGAACCACCGGGTCGCCGCGGTGCGCGATGTGCTGGTGCGGGGGTTGGCGCTGGTGCCGCCGCTGAAACGGTACGTGCTGGGCATGCGGTTCAAACCCATGCCGCGCTACGACCGTGGCGCCGTGGTGCACGGTTGGTCGCGCTCGCCGCGGTCCGCCGTCGGCACCCTGTTCATCCAACCGCGAGTCGCCACCCGGGCCCGGCCCGGGGTACTGCTCGACGAGGCCCTCGGCCCCTGGTTCGCGGTGCTGTGCTGGAACAACCAGCCCCGGAAAGTGCTGGGCGACGCGGAGTTCGAGCTCTGGAAGGCGCTCGGCGCGCGTTTCGTCGAGGCGCGGCCCGCCACCCAGCTGCACTGGACCGGACACGACGATCCGGATGTGGTGGTCGTCGGAGACAGCACCGGCGCATTGAAGAAATGGTTCGACGCGCAGCTCGATTCGGTGCTCTTCCTGCGCCCGGACCGCTGTATCGCGGGCGCCTCCATCGCCCAGCACGCCCCCGAACTCGGGGCGGCGCTGCGCCGAACCCTCGAACTCTCTCCGGGAGGTACCGATGCCGCTGGCCGTGTGCTGCGTCTCGCACAGCCCGCTTCTTGAGCTACCCGGGCCCGGCCCCGAACTCCGCGCGGAAGTCGGGGCGGCGCTGGACCGGGCCCGGGATTTCGTGCGGTCCTTCGACCCGGAACTGGTGGTCCTGTTCGCTCCGGACCACTACAACGGGTTCTTCTACAAACTCATGCCGCCCTTCTGCGTCGGGACGGCGGCGACCGCGGTGGGAGATTACGGGACCCACGCCGGACCGCTGCGCGTGCCCGAGGCTCGCGCGCTCCGGCTGGCCGAAGCGCTGCTCGACGCCGGGATCGATATCGCGATATCGGCGCAGATGTCGGTCGATCACGGCACCGTGCAGCCGCTGCAACGATTGTTCGGCGACGCCACCGCCCGGCCGGTGATCCCGGTGTTCGTGAATTCCGTGGCGACCCCGCTCGGCCCGCTGCGCCGGGTGCGGGCGCTGGGTACCGCGGTCGGCCGTCACCTCGCGACCCTGGGCACCCGTGTGCTGGTCATCGGCTCGGGCGGGCTGTCGCACGACCCACCGGTACCGCAGCGGGCGACCGCCCCCGAACCGGTACTGGAACGGATCGTGTACGGCCGCCCGATGAGCACCGAGCAGCGGGCCGCCCGGCAGACCGCGGTGATCGCGGCCGCCCGGGATTTCGCGGCCGGCGACAGCCCGCTGCGAGCGCTGAACCCGGAATGGGACCGCGCATTCCTCGAACTGGTGGACACCGGCCGCCTGGCGGCCGTCGACGACTGGGACAACGGCGAGATCACCCGCGTCGCGGGCAATTCCGCGCACGAGGTCCGCACCTGGGTGGCGGCGTTCGCGGCTCTGGCCGCGCACGGGGCGTATCGGACCGAGGTGCGCTACTACCGGCCCGCGCCCGAGCTCATCGCCGGTTTCGCCGTGCGTACGGCCCGGCCCGCCGATGAACCGGCCGACGACAGAAGGCGATGAGTGAGCACCGACGAGACGGATTTCGACGAAACCGTCGATCTGCTGGTGATCGGATCCGGCGGCGGCGGGATGAGCGCCGCACTCCGTGCCGACGCGCTGGGCCTGGACACCCTGGTGGCGGAGAAGGCCGGCCACTACGGCGGTTCGACCGCGCTCTCCGGCGGCGGTATCTGGGTGCCCAACGCGCCGGCACAGCAGCGCGACGGCTTCGCGCTCGACCCCGACGCGGTGGTCGGCTATCTGCGGACCATCACCGGTGGACTGGTCACCGACCGGCGGTTGCGTGCCTACGTCGAGAAATCGCCGGAGATGATGGCCTTCCTCGAAGAGCGCAGCCGGTGGCTGGAATTCGTCTGGAAACCCGGCTACGCCGACTATTACCCCGAACTCGAGGGCGGATCGCCGCAGGGCAGCACGATCAATGTGCCGCCGATCGATCTGCGGGTGCTCGGGGACGAGGAAGCGAAGCTGCTCAAACCGCTCGCTCTCGCGCCGAAGGGTATCTGGCTGGGGCCCAAGGATCTGCGGCTGTTCTATCAGGTCCGGCAGAACTGGCGCGGGAAGGTGGTGATGCTGAAGCTGATCTGGCGGATGTTCCGGGCCCGGGTATTCGGTGACCGGATCGCCGCCATCGGTCAGTCCCTGATCGCCCGGCTGCGCTTGGCGATGAAGGAACGCGATATCGCGCTGTGGCTCGACTCGCCGATGACCTCGCTGATCACCGGCGCGGACGGACAGGTGACCGGCGCGGTGGTGGCCCGGGACGGAGCACCGATCCGGATCCGCGCGCGCCGTGGTGTGATCCTGGCGACGGGCGGTTTCGACCACGATATGGCCTGGCGCAAAGCGGAACTGCCGGAGGTCGAACAGGACTGGAGTTTCGGTAACCCGGTGGCCCTGGGCGACGGGATCCGGGCCGGTCAGCGGGCCGGCGCGGCCACCGACCTGATGGACGAGGCCTGGTGGTTCCCGGCCATCCAGTGGCCGGACGGCCGCATGCAGTTCATGCTCAACGAGCGCATGATGCCCGCCCAGTTCATCGTGAACGGGGCCGGTAAACGGTTCATCAACGAGGCCGCGCCCTATATGGATTTCGGGCACGCCATGATCGCGGGCCAGCGCACCGGGGTGACCCATATTCCGTGCTGGCTGATCACCGATCACCGGTCCTGGCACAAGTATGTGATCGGCGGGCATCTGCCGATTCCGAAGGTGCCGTTCGCGCCGGTGCCGACCGGATTCGCGATGGTGCCGGCCTGGCTGGAGTCGGGCGTGGTGAAAGCCGCGGACAGTTTCGCCGAACTGGCCGCGAAGATCGACGTTCCCCCCGCCGAACTCGAGGCCACCGCGGCCCGGTTCAACGAACTCGCCCGCGGCGGACACGACGACGATTTCCAGCGCGGCGACAGCGTGTACGACAACTACTACGGCGACCCCACGCTGCCCAACCCGAATCTGTTCCCGCTCGGGAAGCCGCCCTATTACGCGTTCCGGATCGTCCTCGGTGATCTCGGCACTTCGGGCGGGCTGCGCACCGACGAGCACGCCCGGGTGCTGCGCGCCGACGGGTCGGTGATCGACGGGTTGTACGCGGTCGGCAACACCTCGGCCGCGGTCATGGGCCGCAGCTACGCGGGCGCCGGCGCCACCATCGGCCCGGCCATGACCTTCGGATACATCGCCGCCGAGCACTGCGCGGGGCGAGCACTGTCCGGGGAAGCGGGGGATGCCGGCGACGGGGCGGTCCGGCCGGCCGGAGGAAATGACGTGACCACCGAATCCACTGGAGGTAATCGATGAAAATATCCCTCTTCTACGAGTTCGCCCTGCCGCGGCCCTGGAGCGACGACGACGAATTCGAAATTTTCCAGGACGGGCTGACCGAGGTAGAAGCTGCGGATAAGGCCGGTTTCTCCACCGTATGGCTCACCGAACACCATTTCCTCGAGGAGTACTGCCACTCCACCGCGCCGGAGATGTTCCTCGCCGCCGCCAGCCAGCGGACGCAGAACATCCGTCTCGGCTTCGGTGTGATGCACCTGCCGCCGGGGATCAACCATCCGGCCCGGGTCGCCGAACGGGTCGCGACACTCGACCATCTGTCCGGCGGACGGGTCGAATTCGGTACCGGTGAATCGTCGTCGGTGGGTGAGCTCGGTGGATTCAATATCGACCCCGCCGATAAACGCGGCCAGTGGGAAGAAGCGCTCGACGTCACCCTGCGGTGTATGACCGAGACCCCGTTCACCGGGTTCAAGGGCCGGCACATCGAGATGCCGCCGCGCAATGTCATCCCGAAACCGCGCCAGACCCCGCATCCGCCGCTGTGGGTCGCCTGTACCCGTCCGTCGTCGGTACAGATGGCGGCGCAGAAGGGGATCGGTGCGCTGAGCTTCGCCTACACCGGCCCAGGTCCGCTCGGCGAACGGGTGCGCGGCTATTACCAGGAGTTCGGGGAGAAAGCGGCACCCACCGTCCCGCAGATCAATCCGAACATTCTCGCCATCGGCGGTGACCTGTCGATGATGGTGGCGCGCACCGATGACGAGGCCGTGAAACGGCTCGGTGTGGGTGGCGGCTTCTTCTCGTTCGGGATCATGCACTACTACATGACCGGTATGCACACCCCCGGCCGCACCGGGGTGTGGGAGAAGTACCTCGACGCGGTGAAAGAGGACGAGACCCTCGCCTACGGTCCCGGTCGCGGTGCCATCGGAGGTCCGGAGACGGTGCGCGAATTCCTGCGCGGCTACGAGGAGAGCGGGGTCGACGAGATCATCCTGCTGCTCAATCCGCGCAGCCACGAGGGCACCATGGAGTCCATCGAGATCATGGGCAAGGAAATCCTGCCCGAATTCATCGAACGCGACGAGAAAGCCGTGGCGGCCAAGGCCAAACGGCTCGAGCCGGTGATCGAGAAGGTCGAGCAGCGCCGGCGGCCGTTGGCCGCGCCGGACTTCGACGAGCAGTACTCGTTCGGCGGTCTGCCCACCGGCCGCGGCGGCAAGTTCACCGCCAGTGAGATTCCCGAGGCGATGGCCGAGATCAACGAGGGCCGCGTGCAGGCCGCTGCGCGGCTCAAAGAACAACAGCAGGGCTGACCGGCCGCGGTACGACACGAGAGCGAGGTGCCGGTGGTGGAGACGATCGACCAGCGGTGGCGTTACGACGGTAAACGCGTGGTGGTGACCGGTTGTGCCTCCGGTATCGGGGCCTGCGTGGTCACCCAGTTGCGGCAGCTGGGCGCCGAGATCGTCGGGCTCGACCTGCTGCGTCCCGGCACCGAACTCGACGAGTTCTACGAAATGGATCAGGCCGACCCGGCCTCCATCGACCGCGCGGCCGCCGCGGTCGGCACGGAGGTTGACGCGCTGTTCAATATCGCGGGCGTGTCCTCCGGGATCGGTGACCCGCTGCGCGTGGTCACCATCAACTTCCTGGGCCTGCGTCATTTCACCGAAACCCTGGTGCCCCATATGGCGTCGGGTTCGACGGTGGTCAGTGTCTCCTCACTGGCCGCCGCCGGGTATCTGGACAACCGGTGGGCGGTGAAAGGGCTGCTGGACACCGGTTCCATGGCCGCGGGGATCGAGTGGTGCGCGGCCAATCCGGACGCGCTCGCCGACGGCGGCTACCGGCTGTCGAAAGAGGCGATCATCCTCTATACGGTGCGGCGGTCGGTGGAACTGGCCACCCGGGGCATCCGGATGAACTGCACCGGCCCCGGCGTCACCGAAACCCCGATCCTGGACCAGCTGCGCGGCGCGTACGGCCAGGACTATCTCGACGGGATCCCGAAACCGCTGGGCCGATCGGCCGATCCCGTGGAGCAGGCGGCAGCACTGCTGTTCCTCAACAGCCGGGCCGCCGGCTACATCACCGGCCAGGTGCTGTGGGTCGACGGCGGAAATCTCGCCGGACGCCTGGCGAACGAATTGGCCGGACCCGTTCCCGCGCAGACGGAATGAAGACCGGCGGCTATCGAATACGAGCAGAAGGAGGAGCAGCGTGGCTACTCTGACCGATTTCCGGAAAGCCGGAGACAGCGTGCGCAACTGGGGCCGCTGGGGCGCCGACGACGAACTCGGCACGCTGAATTTCATCACCCCGGCCAAGGTCGCGGCAGCCGCCCGGCTGGTCCGGCACGGGAAGGTCTTCCCGCTGGGAATCGATTTCGGCTCCAACGGACCGCAGGGCGCGTTCAAATTCCGGGCAAACCCCACACACGTGATGACCGTCGACGGCGGCGACGCGGCGACGCTGGTCGAATACGGCCCGAAATGGCTCCAGAACTCCGTGGCCGGTGAGCTGGCCGGATTCTTCGCCGACAACCCGTTCCGGTTCAACGACGATATGCTCATCATGCCGTTGCAGGCCGCCACCCAGTGGGACGCCTTCTCGCACGTCTACTACGACGACAAGCTCTACAACGGATTCCCGGCGAATTCGGTGACCAGTATGGGCGCTTTCCACTGCGGTATCGAGAAAGTCGACTGCAAAGGCATCACCGGCCGCGGTGTACTGCTGGACCTGGTGAAATATCGAGGCGCGGAGGTATTCCTCGAAGTCGGCGAGCCGGTCACCGGTGACGAACTCGACGAATGCGCGAAACGACAGGGCGTGACCATCGAATCCGGCGATATCCTGCTGGTGCGCACAGGCTGGTGGAACCGCTTCCTCGAGGCGGGCGACGGATCCGAGCCCTATGCGGGCCTGGACTGGACCTGCGCCGCCTGGCTGCACGAACACGAGATCGCCGCGGTGGCCGCGGACAACCTCATGGTGGAGAATCCGGTGTCCGGCGTCGACGGCACCTTCCTGCCGCTGCATATGCTGTGCCTCCGCGATATGGGCCTGATGCTCGGCGAATACTGGGATTTCACCGCCCTGGCCGCCGATTGCGCGGCCGACGGAATCTACGAATTCCAGCTGATCGCACCGCCGCTGCGGGTGGTGGGCGCGGTGGGCTCACCGATCAATCCGATCGCCATCAAATAGGAGACCGGTCATGACCTTGGGAAGCACAATGGTGGAGCGCACAGGATCCGGCGCGGATACCCGGCCGTTCGTCGTCGGCCTCGGCGGGACGTTGCGGGCGAATTCCTCGACCGAACGGGCGTTACGCCACTGCCTGGACGAGGTCGAGAAGCGAGGCGGCCGTACCGCCCTGTTCAGCGGCCCGGATATCGATCTGCCGATGTACAACCCGCACGACCCGGCCCGCACCCCGCAGGCCATCGCGCTGGTGGAGGCATTACGTGCCGCCGACGCGGTGATCGTCGGGTCGCCCGGGTACCACGGCGCGATCTCGGGCCTGGTGAAGAACGCGCTGGACTACGTCGAGGATATGCGCACCGATCCCACGGTCTACCTGGACAACAAACCCTGGGGCTGTATCACCTGCGCCTACGGCTGGCAGGCCGCGGTCGGCACGCTCGGCCAGCTGCGCGGGATCGGTCACGCCCTGCGCGCCTGGCCCACTCCCATCGGGGTCGCGATCAATTCGGCCGACAAGATCTGGGACGACACCGGGGCCCTGTCCGACCCCGGGGTGCGCGGTCAGCTCGAGCTGCTGGCCACGCAGGTGCTCACCAGCGCCAAGGCGACCGGGGGCCCCGCATGAGCGGGGCGAACCCGAAGACAGTCGGACACGCCCACACAGCGTCTCCGGGCGCGTTCGATGAGCGCAGGAGGAGAGCCCCGGGCCCGGAAGCGGTGACGGGGTCCGATCGCCACGGGCCCGTCGCAGTGCCCGGCCGCGACGATCCGGGCGATTACGCGCACCGCACGATCGTCGTGGACGGGTTGCGCACGCATTTCCTCGAAGCGGGTGCCGGTGAGCCGGTCGTCCTGTTGCACGGCGGGGAATTCGGGGCGAGCGCCGAAATATGCTGGGAGAGAACCATCGGCGCGCTCGCCCGGCGCTACCACGTATACGCCCCGGACATGCTGGGGTTCGGCGAATCGGCCAAGGTCGTCGATTTCACCGACGGCCGGGGGATGCGTATCCGGCACATCGCGCGATTCTGTGCCCTGCTCGGTATCGAATCCGCCTTCTTCGTGGGCAATTCCATGGGCGCGGTGAACCTGCTGACCGATACCACCGCCGAGCGGCCGGTCCTGCCGGTGCGCGCCATGGTGACCATCTGCGGCGGCGGGCAGATACAGGCCGGCGAGCATATGCAGGCACTCTACGATTTCGACGCCACCGTGCCCGCCATGCGCCGGATAGTCACCGCGCTGTTCGCCTCGCCCGCCTACCCGGCCGACGAAGTCTACCTGGGCCGCCGGTTCGATTCGGCGACCGCGCCCGGCGCCTGGGAGGCGATCGCGGCCGCGCGCTTCCGGCGGCCCGGCGCGCCTCCACCACCCGGCCCGGGCGACCGCCGGTTCGAGCGGATCCGGGTGCCGACCCTGGTGATCGAGGGCGGCGCCGACAAACTCCTGCCACCCGGTTGGGCCGCCGAACTGGCGGCCCGTATCCCGGACGCGCACTCGGCGGTCGTCGACGAGGCCGGGCACTGCCCGCAACTGGAACAACCCGAAACGGTGAACGCGCTGCTCCTGGATTTCCTGGACCGGAATTCCGCCGGATGCACGCCGGCCCCCGATTACGCGCGCAGTGGATGACCCGCGGTTTCGCGGGGGTCCACCGGAGGTCCACGGAACGTCGTTACGAGAGGAACGCAGCGCAATGAGCAACGAGTTGGCGGGCAAGGTCGCGGTGGTGACCGGTGCGGCGACCGGGCTGGGCAGCGCCATGGCCGAGCGGTTCGCGGTCGAGGGCGCGCATGTGGTGGTGGGTGATATCGACGCCGACCGCGGCGCCGCCGTGGCCCGGCGCTGTGGTGCGGGGGCCCTGTTCCGGACCACCGATGTCGCCGACCCCGAACAGATCGCCGCACTCGCCGACCTCGCCGTGCGACGCTTCGGCGGCCTGCACATCATGTGCAACAACGCCGGTATTTCCGGGAAGATGCATCGCAGCATCCTGGACGACGATTTCGCCGATTTCTACCGGGTGATGTCGGTCAATGTGCTCGGTGTGATGGCGGGGACCCGGCTGGCGGCGCGGCATATGTCCGAACACGGCGGCGGCTCGATCATCAACCTCTCCTCGGTGGGCGGGGTGCAGGCCGGCGGCGGGGTGCTGGCCTACCGCGCCTCCAAGGCGGCGGTCATCCATTTCACGAAATCCGCCGCGATCGAACTGGCGCAGTACGACATCCGGGTCAATTGCATCGCCCCCGGCAATATCCCCACCGATCTGCTCGCCAAGGCGTCCACCACCATGTCGCCGGAGAAGGCGGAGCGGATGACGCGGGCCATGCGGGAAATGATGAACCAGGATCGCCCCCTGGCGCGCGAGGGCACCCCCGAGGATGTCGCCGAAGCGGCCGTCTATTTCGCCGGCGACCGCTCCCGCTATCTCACCGGCACCGTGCTGACCGTCGACGGCGGTACCACCGCCGGTAAACCGCTGCGCGCCCGTAGATCCGATCCGGCGGCCAATGGAACCGCTGCCGCCCCCGCCGGAACATCGTGAGCCGGCCGGATCCTCACCACCAGGGAGAAACGTCATGAAAGTGACTGTCGAACAAGGGAAATGCATTGCCGCCGGGCATTGCGTGATGGCGGCCGACGCGGTGTTCGATCAGCGCGAGGACGACGGCATCGTCGTGCTGCTGGACGAGAACCCGCCCGCCGAACTCGCCGACGAGGTGCGCGAGGCCGCCGCCGTGTGCCCCGCCATGGCCATTCACGTCCACGAGGAGTAGCAGTGTCGAATTCATCCGGGTCGCAGACCCCGACCCACGCTTCCGATACCGGGCAGGTCCTGTCCTATCCGCTGGATCGCGCTCCCGGCTGCCCGTTCGCGCCGCCGCCGGAGGTGCTCGGACTGATCACCGAGCGCCCGCTGAGCCGGGTCCGCATCTGGGACGGCAGTACGCCGTGGCTGGTCACCGGATACGCCGAACTCAAAGCGTTGATGTCGGATCCCCGGATCAGCGTCGATGATTCCCGGCCGCACTTTCCGCACTGGAACGAAGGCATGCTGGAGCTGGTCAACCACCGGGCCAAATCGGTGTTCAACACCGACGGCGAGGAGCACAGCCGGTTCCGCCGGATGATGACCAAACCGTTCACCGTCAAACGCGTCGACGCTCTCCGCCCGGCCATCCAGCAGATCACCGACGACCATATCGACGCCATCCTCGCCGGTCCGCGACCCGCCGACCTGGTGGAGGCGCTGGCGCTACCGGTGCCCTCCCTGGTGATCAGCGAAATGCTGGGCGTGCCCTACGAGGACCACGAATTCTTCCAGCAGCACGCGACGACCGGAGTCTCCCGCTACGCCACCAAGGAGGAGTCGGCGAAGGGCCGGGTCGGCCTGGCCCGGTACCTGATCGACCTGATCAAGGCCAAGATGGAGAATCCGGCCGAGGATATGGTCACCGAGCTCGCCGAACGCGTCACCGCGGGCGAGATCTCCATGAAGGAAGCCGCCCAGATCGGGACCGGCGTCCTCATCGCCGGGCACGAGACCAGCGCGAATATGATCTCCCTGGGTACCCTCGCCCTGCTCGAGCATCCCGAGCAACTCGCACTGCTGCGCGATACCGACGATCCCAAGGTCGTCGCGAACGCCGTCGAGGAACTGCTGCGCTATCTGAGCATCATCCAGAACGGTCAGCGCCGGGTCGCCCTCGACGATATCGAGATCGGCGGGCACACGATCAAGGCCGGTGAGGGCGTGATCATCGACCTCGCCCCCGCCAACTGGGATCCGAACCAGTTCCCGGAGCCGGACAAACTCGATCTCACCCGCCCCGCCCGGCTGCACGTCGGTTTCGGTTTCGGACCGCATCAGTGCGTGGGCCAGCAGCTGGCCCGGGTGGAACTGCAGATCGTCTTCAAGACGCTGCTGCGCCGGATTCCCACCATGCGCCTGGCCATTCCGCTCGAGGACGTCGAATTCAAACACGACAAGCTCGCCTACGGCGTGTACCGCCTACCCGTGACGTGGTGACCACGCCGAACAATTTCCGGAGAGGAGACGCCCGGTGACGACCAGCGCGCCCAGCGACGTCTATTACGACCCCTACGATGTCGAGCTCAATGCCGACCCGTATCCCATGTTCAAGCGGCTCCGCGAAGAGAGGCCGCTCTACTACAACGAAACCCACGACTTCTTCGCCCTGAGCCGTTTCGCCGATGTGAATGCCGCGCTGATCGACAAGGACACCTTCAGCTCGGCACGCGGCGCGATCATCGAACTCATCAAAGCGAATATCGAGATCCCGCCGGGCGTGCTCATCTTCGAGGATCCGCCCGTGCACACCATGCACCGCAAACTGCTCTCGCGCATGTTCACCCCGCGCAAGATCTCCGCGCTGGAGGAGAAGGTGCGCGAATTCTGCCGGCGCAGCCTCGATCCGCTCGTCGGGACCGGCCGTATCGATTTCATCGCCGATCTGGGCGCGCAGATGCCGATGCGGACAATCGGCATGCTGCTCGGAATTCCCGAGGAGGATCAGGAGGCGGTCCGGGATTTCGCCAACGACCAGATGCGCACCGAAGAGGGCAAACCGATGCAGGTCTCGGCGGAGAGCCTGGCCAGCGGTGAACTCTTCGAGAAATACGTCGACTGGCGGGCCGAGCACCCCTCCGACGACATCATCTCCGAACTGCTCGGTGTCGAATTCGAGGACGAGACCGGCACCCTGCGCCACCTGACGCGCGCCGAGGTGCTCACCTATATCAATGTCGTGTCCGGGGCCGGTAACGAGACCACCACTCGGCTGATCGGCTGGGCGGGCAAGGTCCTCTCCGAACACCCCGACCAGCGCCGCGAACTCGTCGATAACCCGTCGCTCATTCCCGCCGCCATCGAGGAACTGCTGCGCTACGAACCTCCCGCGCCCCATGTGGCCCGCTATGTGACCCGGGATATCGAATTCCACGGTACGACGGTGCCCGCGGGCAGCGCCATGATGATGCTCATCGGTGCCGCCAACCGTGACCACCGGCAATTCGCCCCCGACGGCGACGTATTCGATATCCACCGGGAGGCCAGGCCGCACCTGGCCTTCAGCGTGGGCACCCATTTCTGCATGGGTTCGGCACTGGCCCGGCTGGAGGGCCGGATCGCGCTGGAGGAGATCCTGAAGCGGTTCCCGGAATGGGAGACCGACGCGACGAATGCCAAACTCTCGCCGACCTCCACGGTGCGCGGCTGGGAGAGTATGCCGGCCACGTTCTGACAGCCGGGGCGGCGTGGGGGACCATTCCGCCCCGTTCGGCGCCGGCCGACGAGCGCTTACAACGCGGGACCGGCCGCGGTCACCGGGAGCGGCGGCCGCCGCCTTTTCCGCGGTCTGTTATCCCCGGATGGCCGGTTTCGGCCTTGGTGACCCACAATGTCCGCTGCTCATCGTCGATGGCGTACCAGATCCGTGCCCCGCTGGTGACCTCGTACTGCCACTGTTCCAACTCGGTGCCGCCGATTTTCACCGCGCCCAGAGTCGTCTTCAGCCGGTGTTGACGCCCTGGATTCTGCACACTGCGTGGCTCGGAGGTGATTGCGACCCAGGCGCGATCCAATGCATCGAGCGCCTGCCGCTCGAGTTCGGACCAACCGCGAGCGGTGTCTGTGTTGTGCAGGAGTACCCGCCATGGTTTGGGGCGAGGGACCTCGTCGCCTCGCTTGTGACGGATCATCTGCGCTTGCCCGGCCGGTCGACCTCCACGAACTCGGAGGTATCGAACGGACCACTCAGCTCCGCCACCAACGCCGGGTCCGTGTAGATCTCGGCCGTGTGCTTCCACGCGATCAGATCCCTGAGGAACGGAAGGTAGTGCCCGGTATCCGCGCCGGCGAGCAGATCGTCGAGGAGTTCTCCGATCGCTTCGGGCCGGTGTTCGGCCGGTAGCCAGCGTAGCCAGGGTAGTTCTTCGGCAAGGACGTCCTCGGCCAATTGCCGGTTTGCTTTCGCTACCAGGCCGAGCGACCGGGCGGCGAGCCGGAGTGCGCCGTCCATGGCGCGATACCGCTCATCACGCATCAGGACGACGTTCTCGGCATCGCGGCGCTCCAAGAGCACGTCGGCGTCGGCGAGTAGTGGGAAAACCGAGGTCTGCTTCCGCACCAAATCGCTGAACGGCAGGCTCTTCATCGCGCTCATATGTCCGAGATTAGCACAGTGCTGAACTAGTTCAGCACTTCTTGATCAGGGTTTCGGCGGCGACCTCGATTGCGGTGGCGTGCCGGGCCACGATTCTGTCTCCCAGGTAGAACCTCGGCGGCTGTGTCACCCATGGTCCGGGGGTGGTTGGCGGTTTCAGTAGATCCGCTTCGATACTTGATTTTCAGAGGGTCGCTACGTGGCGTTCCAGCACGGTGAGAATCGTCGCGCGGTCGACGGATCCGTGTGGCGTGACCGTGTCCAGTGACAGACCCGAGACCAGCGCGGCGAGGTGCGCGGCGGCGGGAGCGGGGTCGGCGGTCCCGGTCGCGGCCACCGCGTCGGTGAGTACCTGCCGCAGATCCGCGGCCATCTGCCGGACCACCGGTGCGAACGCGGGGTCGAGCCGGGAGGCGGCGATGATCTCCAGCAGGACGACCGCTTCGCGATGGCGTTCCTCGTCCAGCGGTACCAGTTCCGCGAGCACGGCGAGCAGGTGCCGGCGGGCCGCCTCGCGGTCTCCGTTCCCGGGCGCGCGATGGCGGGTCAGCCGCTGCCCCATCCGGTCGCCGACCTCGGTCGCGACGGCCACGACCAGCGACTCGTGGTCGGCGAAGTAGTGCCGCACCGACCCCACATTCAAGTCGGCCTCCACCGCGACCTTCCGGAAGGTCGCGGCGGTGATACCGCCGCGCACGATCAGGCGCAGCGCGGCGTCGACGATATGGCGGCGGCGCGCCTCGGCATCTACTCGGACCGGCACCGGCCCAGTCTAGAAAATCGGTTCAGGTTTCTATCGCAGGTGTGATAGAAACGGTCGCTCCTGCTACCGACCCCTGGAAGGGCCGATGATGGACGAGGCCGCGGCGATTGCCGCCAACCGGGCGAACTGGGACGATCGCGCCGAGGTCCACCGGCGTTCGCGGATGTACGACGTGGATGCCTTCGTGGCCGACACCGGGCGAATCTCCCCGGTGGTGCGCAACGATCTGGCGGTGCTGGCCGCGCATCTCCCGGAATCCGGGGTACGGGATCGGTCCCTGTTGCATCTGCAGTGTCATATCGGCATCGACACACTCTCCTGGTCCCGCCTGGGCGCGCGCGATGTGCACGGGCTCGACTTCTCGCCCAACTCGCTGAGCCACGCCGCGCGGATCGCGCGGGCCGCCGGCCGGGAGATCACCTTCGTGGAAGGCGACGCGCGGTTCGCCTCGGCCGTGCTGGACCGCCGGTTCGACCTCGTCGTCACCAGTGCCGGAACCATCGTGTGGCTACCCGAACTGGACGACTGGGCGCAGTCGATCCACGACCTACTCGAACCCGGCGGAGTGTTCCTGATCCGCGACGACCATCCGATCCTCGGGTCCATGGAATTCGAACCCTGGGAGGTCACCGACGATTACCTGGGCGGCGGTGGCCACCGTACCTACATCGAATCGGGCAGCTATACCGAGGATTCGGCCGGGCAGATCGCGCACGACGCCGTATCCGAGTGGCGGCACGGATTGGGCGAGGTGGTGGGGGCGCTGCTGCGGGCGGGGCTGCGGATCACCGCGGTCGAGGAACTGCCGATCATGGATTGGCCCGCCTTTCCCGACCTCGTGCCGTGCCCGCAGGGGTGGACGTTGCCGCCCGGGGCCCCGCGGATCCCGCTGAACTTCGCCGTCGTGGCGAGGCGGGCGTGATATCTCCGATCTCAGCTGATCGGCGGTCAGGCGAGGGTGCCCCGGACGGTTGCCGTCGTCTCCGGGTCGTCTCGGGCGTAGCGGCGGCGGTGGACTCACAGCCCCCGCGCCGGGTGAACGGTTCGGTGAATTGGGCGAGATAGCCGACGGGGTAGTCCGGCTTTGCGGCCATGCCCAGATCGGAACTGCCGAATCTGCGTTCGGGATCGTAACGATAGGTGCCCAGCAGGTGGTCCCAGGTCAGGGTGAACAGCCCGAAGTTGACATCGCCGATCCCCGCCCACTTCAGGTGGTGGAAGCGGTGGCCCGCATTGAGCGCGAGTACGTGGGTCAACGGGCCGACACTGTAGTCCGCGTTGGAGTGTTGCAGAAGGAGTTGCACCGCCACGGCCAGCGACAGTGCCGCCGCGACCGGCACCGGGATTCCGGCCAGCAACAGCGGAGTGACGCCGGCAGCCGTTTCGATCGTCTGGTGCAGGGGGTGTTTCATCAGGCCGTTGAGGCCGTAGAAGCGGGTGACGCTGTGGTGTACGGCGTGGAACCGCCACAGCAGCCCGACCTTGTGGCTGGCGTAGTGGGTGAGGGTGATTCCCAGGTCGGCGATCAGGATCGCGATCAGCACCTGGACGACGAACGGCCAGTGCGTGGGCCAGAATCCGTTGCCGGGGACGAGTGCGGCCAGTGCGGGGACGGCGAGAACACCGGCCAGGACCAAGGTTTCGTTGACGAATGTATGGACGGTGTCGCGCCGGGTGTCGCCGCGGGCGGAGTTCCACGTGTTCTCGTACGGCAGCAGACGTTCGGCAGCGAAGGAGAGGGCGATGGCGACGATCAGCAGGGCGAGCAGCCAGGCCTTGGGCGCGCCGCCGGCGGCCAGAGCGATCCCGGTGCCGTTCACACCGAGCAGCATCACCGGTACGTAGCCATAGCGGACAAAGGTTCGGACAGGGAGGAACATGTTCTCAGCGTCGTCCGATCGCGGACCGTGAGCTTGTAGAAATCAGCTGAGCCGCGAGCGGCCCGGTGGGCGCCAGCCGCCCGCGGCCAGTGCTTCGGTGGGTGTGATACCGAATAGATCCCGGCAGGTCTTCGTCAGATGCGCGCTGTCGGTGAAGCCGGCCGCGTGGGCCGCCTCCGTGAGTGTCCCGCCCGTGCGGACCGTGCGGGACGCCAGCTGTAGTCGAGTCCAGCGCCGCCACGCCGCGTACGGCAGCCCGATGTGCTGGGTGAACAGATGCGACAGCCGGCTCGGTGAAATGGCGACGGCCGCGGCCAGTTCTCCCAGCGTCGGTGGGGGACCGGCCGCGGCGGCCACCCGCAAGGCCTCGGTCACCAGGGGGTGCGGGGACGGGCTCGAGGAACGCGGTGCGGGGTCCGCCGACGGAGCCGTGGCAGTCGTGCGCGGCACGGCGGCGGTTATCCAGCTGGTGACGGCCTCGAAGGGCAGGCCGTGCAGCCGGGCGAGAGCGGCGCGCCCGGCGATACCGGCGGAGTCGAGATAGGCGATGAACCCGGTGGCGGAGTCGGAGGCGCGCACTTCATGGCGTACGCCGGGTGGGATGATGGCCGATCCGGCGACGGCGGTACACCCCGTCGCGTCGGTGAGCCGGACTTCGCCGCCGGTCACGAGCAGAACCTGGACGGCGGCATGGGAATGGGCCGCGGTATCGCCGATCTCGCCCGTGAAGGCCATCAGCCCGGGGGTGAACACCACGCCACCGAGCCAGCGCGGGCCGGGCTCGGTCACCCCGGTGCGCCCGGGTGCGGCGGATGCGCCGAGTCGGACGTCGCGGCATCGGTCACCGGACCCGTACTCGATAACCGGACCATCGGCTCAGTGTAGGTATTCTCGCGGCCCCGAGGCGCCTCCTCTCCCAAAGAAGGGCCGGCAGGAGCCCGACCTCTACTGCTTGGGGGCGCCACACCGGCGGCCGGACTCTCCCCACCTCCACTGTCCGCGGGGGCGCATTACCGCCCGCACGTCCTGCCGGCCCGTGACGGGCCTCGGCCCCGGTGCACACGCACTTCCCGGACCGGTCCGATAAGACAAGGGGCGGTGGGGCGGCACACACGCTGTAACCGGCGGTATTCATCGACCGGCCCTCTACGCTGAGCTGATGTTCTTCATCTTCGGTTTTCGGCACCAAACGGCGGAACCTCGGCCTCGGCGGCACCCGGACGTGCCCGCGCTGTCACAACACGACGCAGTGGCTGCGGGTGCAGGAGTTCAAGCAGTTCACGGTGTTCTTCGTGCCGGTCGCGCGCTGGAAGCGCCGCTCACTCGAGGTGTGTGGGATCTGCGGCACCGCGGTCGAAGCCTGAGCGCCGGCGCCGTTCGCCGGTACGAATGCCGTACGGACGCGCCCCGACCGGCTCACGCCCGTTCCGGCTCAGTCGAGGAACATATCCGGGATCGGGTTCGTGCCGCCGCCGTATTCCGCGAGGTCGATCCGGCCCGATTCGATGAGGGCGGCCGCGTCGATATAACAATTGCCGGTGTTGTATCGAGCTTCTCGCGAGAGGACCTCGGCAGCGGCATCGCCCATTATCCGCGGATCGCGGGATCGTTCCAGCAGATTCATGCCGTCGGGCAGGTTCGCCACCGCCGAGGTCGCGATATAGGTCTGCGGCCACAGGCAGTTCGCGGCGATGCCGGTGTCGGCGTACTCGGCGGCCCAGCCGAGGGTCAGCAGGGTCATACCATATTTCGAGAGCGTGTAGGAGGGGTGCGCGCCCAGCCAGCGGGGGCTGATGTTCAGGGGCGGGGCGACGGTGAGGATATGCGGGTTGGGGGCCTGTCTCAGGTGGGGTAGGCAGGCGCGGGTGAGCAGGAAGGTGCCGCGCAGGTTGATCTGCTGCATCAGGTCGAACTTCTTGGCCGCGAGCTGCTCGGTGGGTTCGGTGGCGATGGCGCTGGCATTGTTCACGCAGTAGTCGATCCGGCCGAACCGTTCCAGCGCGGTCTCGACGACCCGCGCGACGTCCTCCTCGACCCGTACATCACCGACCACCGCGGCCGCTTTCCCGCCGGCCGCCTCGATCTCGGCGACCGCCGTGTGCACGGTGCCCGGCAGCCTCGGATGCGGTTCGGCTGTTTTCGCCAACAGGACCACGTTCGCGCCGCGCCGGGCCGCCGCGAGGGCGACGGCGAGGCCGATACCGCGGCTGGCGCCGGAGATCACCAGGGTCCGGTCGGTGAAGATCTGCTGTTCGGTCGGCATGTCACTCCTGGTCGATTACGCGTTCGCGCGAAGCGGTATTGGCATTCTCATTTTCTGCAAGTATCGTATTCAACGATGAACGACGCAGTCCATACCTCCTCGGGTATCCCGCTCGACCCGGTCTACGGACCGGACGACCGGCGTACCGAACCACCCGCGCCCGGCGCGTTCCCGTTCACCCGGGGCAACTACGCCACCGGATACCGGGGACGGCTGTGGACCTTCCGGCAGTACTCGGGATTCGGCACCGCCGAAGAGTCCAACCGGCGCTATCGCTATCTGCTGGACCAGGGCGGCACCGGCCTGTCGGTCGCCCTCGACCTGCCCACGCAATGCGGTTACGACTCCGACGATCCCGAAGTGGGGGAGGAGGTCGGCCGGGTCGGTGTCGCGGTCGATACCCTCGCCGACGCCGAGATCCTGTTCGACGGCATCCCCCTGGACAAGATCAGCACCAGCTTCACCATCAACGGCACAGCCGCGATCCTGCTCGCTTTCTACGTCGCCGCCGCGGAGAAGAAGGGCGTGCCGCGGGAGAAGCTCACCGGCACCATCCAGAACGACATCCTGAAGGAATACGCCTCACGCGGCACCTGGATCTGGCCCCCGCAACCCTCCCTGCGGCTCATCGCCGACACCATCGAGTTCTGCGCCGCCGAGGTCCCGCGTTTCAATGCCATCTCGGTGGCCGGCGCGCATTTCCGCGATGCCGGCGCGACCGCGGTCCAGGAGATGGCGTTCACTCTCGCCGACGGCGTCACCTACTGCGATACCGTCGTCGAACGCGGCCGGATGAGTATCGAGAAGTTCGCCCCGCAGATCTCGTTCTTCTTCTACACCCACGGCGATTTCTTCGAGGAGATCGCAAAATACCGGGCCGGGCGCCGCCGCTGGGCGACCATAGTCCGCGAACGCTACGGTGCGACAACGGATAAAGCCTCGATGTTCCGCTTCGGCTGTGTAGCCGGCGGCGCCTCCCTCTACGCCCCGCAGGCGCAGAACAATCTGGTCCGCGTCGCCTACGAGGCGATGGCGGCCGTGCTCGGCGGCGTGCAATCCATGTTCACCGCCGCCTGGGACGAACCGTTCGCCCTGCCCAGCGAGGAATCGGCGACCATGGCGCTGCGCACCCAGCAGATCCTCGCCTACGAAACCGGCGTAACCCGGGTGGCAGATCCGCTGGGCGGGTCCTATTTCGTGGAAGCGCTCACCGACAAGACCGAGGCGGCCATCCAGGAGATCATGACCGACCTGGAGACCCGGGGCGGTATGGTCCGGGCCATCGAGGACGGCTACCTCCAGGGTCTGATCGCCGACGAAGCCTACAAACTGCACCAGGACATCGAATCCGGCGCGAAACCGGTGGTCGGGGTGAACAAATTCGTCTCCGACGAACCGGCCCCCGAGATCTCCACCTACGAACTGGATTCCGAGGGCCGCGAGACCCAGCTGAAACGGCTGGCCCGGGTGAAGGCCGAACGCGACACCGCCGCCGTCCGCGAGACCTTGGCCGCGCTCTCGCGAGGCGCCGAAGGAGACGACAACCTCATGCACCGGCTGATCGACTGCGCCAACGCCTACTGCACCGTCGGCGAGATGACCGCCGCCCTCAAATCCGTCTGGGGCGAATTCCAGCAGCCGGTGGTGTTCTGATGGCCGCGCGCGTACTGGTCGCCAAACCCGGTCTCGACGGCCACGATCGCGGTGCCAAGATCGTCGCCCGCACCCTGCGCGACGCCGGCTTCGAGGTCGTCTACACCGGGATCCGGCAGCGGATCGAGGACATCGTCTCCATCGCCGTCCAGGAGGACGTGGCAGTGGTGGGCCTGAGCATTCTGTCCGGCGCGCACGTCGCCCTGACCCAGCGTGTGGTCGACGCATTGCGCGCCGCCGACGCCGCCGATATCGCGGTCGTGGTCGGCGGCACCATCCCGCAGGGCGATATCGAGAAATTACGGACCGTCGGCGCGGCCGCGGTCTTCCCGACCGGCACTCCGCTGGACGTACTGGTCACCGAGATGCGGGCGCTCACCGGAACCCCGGCGCCGCCCTCACCCTGACCCCCGGACGCCGCGTCGTCCGGGCCCCGGAGCCGCCGCCGTGACGGTGGGCGGCGGCTCCACCCGAATCATGAGAGTGGAGGAATCGTGCGGATCGGCGTGATGATCGGACCTGAGCGCGGCGACACCGCGCGCAAGGCCGCCCGGATGATCGACGACATCGAATGGGCCGAGGCGGCCGGTATGGACACCGCCTGGATTCCCCAGATCCCCACCGACTTCGACGCGCTGGTCACCGTGGCCCTGCTCGGCGCGGTGACCGAACGGATCGAGCTCGGTACCGCGGTGGTCCCGCTCCAGGCGCAGCACCCCATCGCCCTGGCCCGCCAAGCGTTGTCCGCGCACGCGGTCGCCGGCGGCCGGCTCGCCCTCGGAGTGGGTCCGTCACACCACTGGATCGTGCAGGACATGCTCGGCCTGCCGTACGAGAAACCGGCCGCCTACACCCGCGACTACCTCGAGGTCCTGAACCCCGCCCTGAACGGCCCCGGCACCATCGAGGTGTCCAACGGCAGCTTCACCGTGCACAACCCACTCGACCTCGGCCCGGTGGCACCCCTGCCCGTCCTGGTCGCGGCGCTGGGTCCGGTCATGCTGCGTATCGCCGGCGAGCACACCGACGGCACCATCCTGTGGATGGCCGACGAACGCGCCATCGCCGACCATATCGCCCCCCGCATCACCAAAGCCGCCGCCGACGCCGGTCGCGGCGCCCCGAGAATCATCGCCGGACTGCCCATCTGCCTGTGCGCGTCCGGCGAGATCGCCACCGCCCGTGAACGCGCCAACCGCATCCTGGGCGAAGCCGAGGTCTCCCCGAACTACCAACGCCTGCTGGAACAGGGCGACGCCCGCGATATCGGCGATATCTGCCTCGCCGGAGACGAGGACGCCATCGCCGCCGGCCTGCGCCGCTACGCCGAGGCCGGCGCCACCGATCTGTCCGTCCGCCTGCTGCCCATCGGTGACACCCGCGACGAACTGATCGCCTCCAAACGACGCACCCGGGAGATGATCGCGCAGATCGCGAAGGACCTCCGATGATGCGATACCCCCGCCGGCCTCCGCGGATCGTATGGGCTCGCTCCGAGGATGGAATACCTTCGCTTCCACACCGGCCTCCGCAGAGCGCATCAACCCGCTCCGGGAGACCTTCCATGATGCGATACCGCCGCCTTCGTAGCGGCCTCCGCAGGCCGTATGAGCCCACGCCGAGGGAGCTCCGATGATCGGATATTTTCGCCTTCGTTCCGGTCTTCGCGGGCCGTGTGAATCCGCCACGGAGGCAAAGCGATGAACGCCGGCCCGCTGGCCGGTATCCGGGTGCTCGAGGTGGGCACCATGCTGGCCGGCCCCTACGCCACCATGATGCTGGCCGACTTGGGCGCCGATGTGGTGAAACTCGAACCACCGGGCGGCGATATCTCGCGCAAGGTCGGGGATTCCTATTTCGCGAGCCTCAACCGCGGTAAACGCAGTATCTGCCTGGATCTGACCGCCGAGTCCGGGCAGCGCCGGCTCGGGGAACTGGCCGCGGACGCCCATGCGCTGCTGGTGAACCTGAAACCCTCGGCCATTCGAAAGCTCGGCCTCACCTACGAAGCACTGCGGAAGTACAACGACAGAATCGTCTGCGTCGCGCTTACCGGCTTCGGCCTCGACAACGGCGACGACCCTGCCTTCGACTACGTCGTGCAGGCGGCCACCGGTGTCGCTGCGCTCACCGGCGATCCCGCCGGACCGCCCACGCTGCCCGGCTATTCCTCCGCCGACAATTCCACCGGCCTGACCGCCGCACTGGGTTTGCTCGCCCAGATCGTCTCGGGTCGGGGTGGGCAGATAGATGTCTCCTTGCGTGATGTGATGCTGTCCCAGCTGAACTATCACGCGGCCGCCTACCTGGACAACGGTGTGGAACCCCAGCGTCGCCCGTTCGGGGCCCACTCGTATTACGTCCCGGCCCAGCTTTTCCCGACCGCCCAGGGGTATCTCGCGCTGTTCATCACCCACGACGGGTTCTGGAAACTCTTCGCGGATGAGGCCGGGCTGGCCGGATTCGAGACCATGGCCGAACGGGTGAGCAGCCGCGAATCCGTTCTCGGCATGGTGACCGCCGTACTGGCCACCGACACCGCGGCGTCCTGGGAGGCGCGGCTGCGGCCGCTCGGTGTCCCGGCCGCGGCGGTGCGCACGCTGCCGGAAGCGCTGGAGGCGACCCCGGACATGGTCGTGCGGGCCGGGGGACACCGGCTCGTCGGATCGTCGATACATGTGGCGGGGTGGACCCCGGACTATCGGCCACCACCTCGACTCGGTGAGCACAACGCCGCCGGCGACAGCACGGCCGCGTAGCCGGACTCCGCCGGGCGCGAATTACTGCCTGAGCCTGCTACCGACCAGCGCGCTATCGGAGGCCCGCCACCGGCCGCCCGACTGACCAACCTCCCTGGACACCACAAATAGTCGTCGTAGAGGTCGTCGTTCACGAGCGGTGCGAGTTCTTCGACGGTGAGCTTTTGGGGCGCGAAGCCTGGCCATTGTGATCGGAGTCTCGAGCCCCTACCTGCAGCGGGATTCCAAGAACCCCACCGGCCCGGCTCTGGCTTTCTGTCCGCGGTAGTGGACACCTTCACTGATGGTCTGCGCGCGGGCGGACTCGGCTCAGCGGATCGGGGGCACATATCCATACGAACCGACCGCACTTTCGCCGCCCGGTGGAGGCGGTCGGTTCCACATCATGGCGGCCGGTTCGTCCGAAGGGACTGATTTCAATTCGAGGTGAGCACCGCACCGAGGTCCGCCGCCAGCGCCTCCGCGATGGCACGAGCGCCGGGCTCCAACTCGGCGCGCCCCGCCCGAGGTCCGCTGACGCCTTCCCGTTCCGACATATTCGAGCCGAAGACAGCCGCGCTGACGAAGACGTTGCTCTTCCGAAAGGCACTCGACGCGGTGTCGTCCGGAGCGCCCCAGGATTCGAAGGATTCATCCCCGAGACCGGTTGTCTCACTGCCTTTCGTGGCATCGAGTGCCCGATCGAAATGCCGTTCCGTGGCCTCGACCGCATCATCGCCCAACCTCAGTGAGAACGACAGGGTGATGGTGCGCTGAAGAGGCTCTCCGGCCGACCAGGGCTCGATCTTCTGATACTGCGCGGTACATACCTTGACGGGTCCTTCCGGGCCGGAGAGTCCCGCGCTCTCATCTTCGAACTCGACCGTGTCGCTGAACAGCGCGCCCGTATAGGAGCGGATAGCGTCCATTGCCGGACCTGCCACCTGAGTGCAGGAATCTGTCAGTCCACCGAACATCGGCCCTGCTCCGGTGTCTCCGGCGTCCTGGGGTCCGCAGGCCGTCACGGTCCCGAGAATCATCAGTGCACTCACCGTGGTCGATCGCAGCCATCCGGAACGGCTCTGCCTCGGCCGCCAGCGATTCATCCCTCGACTCCGTCCTGCTTCCAGCCGTCGTCCTGATTGTCGTACTCGTACGACTCAGTGGTTGGCCAGGTGCTCTTGCCCTCGGCGTTCACCATCAATCCTGCCGGGTTGGTAAGGCAAGCCACACCGCCAGTGCAGCCGGTGCACAACCCATCAGGTACGGCGCGATGGATGCACCCAGGACCAGCGGTTGCGCAGATGAGCGGTTGAAGTGCGACGCGACCCCGGCGAGTGCACGGATACCGGTGCGAATCGACTTAGACATCACGGATGACAGACAAACACACTTGTCCGCAGGGTCGACAGTTCCGAGTTGGGATACCACCAGGGCATGGACTTCGCTCCGGCAGTTCACCGACGGAGATCAAGGCCTTCGCTGCGAACGATGACGCACTCGACTCCGAGCGGAAAAGGCGGTGCTACTTGGGTGTGGATTCATCGGCGCTGGTCATGGCGCGAGCGGCGCATACCGCCCACCGCTCCCATGGCGGCGTACACAACGGCCCGGCCCCGCGATGGGAAATCGTCGACGACAGCGTTGCGTCGGAGCGCCTCATCGAACAATCCGACAAAGGGAACCGATCCGCTTCGGGCGGCGTCTGATCTACTGGATCGCTGATCGACCGGTGCGAGGAGTGGTATGAAGAGCCGGCACCGGGCCGTCTGTGGCCCCCGGTGTGTTGGGGTCGGGCCCGGTTTGCGCAGTTTTCTCATTGTCTTCGCCCGATCGGGGGTGATCTGCCCGCCGGCCAAGGTCGCTGGCCGGATGGGTGTCCCCGAAGTCCTATCTATGGAGTTGGGGTGCAGGTGCTTTCGCGCCGGAAGCCCCGGCGACCCCGCGGGCCGCACGCCGGGATGACAACGTCGTGGGGCCGAGCGATTGGCCCGACGATTTCGACGAATACCGGGAACAGCGGACGGCTGCAATGAGAAGAACACTGATGATGGCACTACTCTCTGGAGTCGTCGCGGCGACGATCACTTCCTGTGGTGGCGCCGAGGATACGGCTGAAACGCCCGTCGCCCATCCCTGTGATATCCCCGCCGCAGCTCTGACCGAAGCGGGAATCGTCCCGCAACCGTTGATGACGGAGCCCTTCGGAACGGAATTCTCCGGCTGGGAAGGCTGTATCTGGAAGTCGACCGCCGGGTGGTATGACGCGGCAGTGTACTTCGGCCCGACTTCGCTGGACGAGTTCCAGCAGGACCGGCGCTACCAGGATTACCAGGTGGCCGGGCCCGCCACTGTCGGCGACCGGACGGCACTCGAATTCGGCGACACACTCGACCCGGAGCGCAAAGAGCGCTGTTACTTCGGTGTGGAACTCCAGCAGGGAATGGCACTCGTCTGGTCGCGTCTGCCGGTCGGGCCGGGTGGAGGAGCGGCGAGCGGCGATATCTGTGCGGAAGGGGAGCGGGTCGCCGGAGCGTTGAGCCCCTACCTGCCCGAATGACGGTGTTCAGCCGCGCACGCCGCGCTCACCGACGGATCGTTCGGGCTGGGCGCGGCGCCCGTCGCAGGTTGAGTGGGGGTTACGGGGTGGGTAGGGTCGGCGTGGATGCGGGGGGCCGGCCGGTTCCCGGCTCGCTATGGAATGCCGGTGTCGGGAGGTTCGTGATGGCCGCTTTTCGGTCGGTTCGGGGGATTCTGTGCGGGGTGGGGATTGTGCTGGTGGTTGCGGGATGTGGTTCCGGGAGCGGAGGGACAGCATCTCCGGTGACCACGACGACCGGGTTGCCCATTGCGGCGGAGGCGCCGTCGTCGTTCGATCCGTGTACCGATATCCCGCAAGATGTGCTTGATTCGGAGAGCCTGCGGCGAGGGATCACGGATGCAAATGTCGACGGGTCGCGAGGGATCAAGTGGCGAGGATGCCGATATGTGGCGCCGGACAGCTACGCGGTGGGGATCACCACCACGAATCTGACGTTGCCTGTGGTGCGCGACAACGACCAGTTCGTGGTGCGCCAGGAGTACACGATCGACGGCCGGGCGGCGATGGCGGTGGATGCGGCCGGCGATACCGATGTGCGGGCGTCCTGTTTGTTCTATGTGGAGATGGCGGGGGGCAGCCTCGAACTCTCGATGGACAATCCGTCATCGAACGATAAGACCGGCCATCTGGATACATGCGAACTCGGGCTGGGACTGGCCGAAAAGCTGGCTCCCTTGATCCCGGATTCGTAGCGGCGGGGGAGTCGTTGGTTGTGATCAGCGCGAGGAAGGTCGGGAATGAGTGAGGAAGCGGCGTCGCGTCCCCTGGAGGATCTGCTGACCGAGGCGCGAGAGGGACGTTTGTCGGTGAATCTCGGGGAAGGTTTGCCGGATGCGGTTCGGGTGAATGCCGAAGAGTTCGTGTACATGGAGCGTGACTGTGAGGGATTCAAACTTTTGATCCGAGAACTGCAGAGCATCGCCCGCGACATTTTCAAGCGTGATCGATGGGATATAGGAGAGACGAGCCAGGGCCTTTCTTCGGCAGTGGTTCTCGTCGATCGTTTCCGTACCAAGGCGCAGAATGCGGAAGACGGAAATGATGTTCACGCGATTCTCGAGCAGCATTATCGGATCGTCGAGGATATTCAGGAGTTGCACCGGGTGATCGCGCAGCGGTACATGGATACCGATGAGTCGTTTGCCGGTCGGTACAACGAGCTGATGGCAGGAGCGCCGCCGATCACCCCGCTGGCGATGCCTCCTACGTTCCCTGTGACCCAGGGCCGATAGGAGAACCGTGATACGGCCGCGAGGTGTGTCAGTCCGTTCGAAACAGGGGGAAAGGTGACCTTTCAGAACGAGAATCCGAGAATCGGTGATCCAGAGCAGCCCAATGGGTTCACCCACACCCAGATCAACGAGGCATTCAAACCGTTGAGTCCGGGCGACCACGGTATGACGGCATCCGAGCAGTATGGGCAGATCGCTGCTCAGTGGGAGAGCGGGGTCCAGGTGTTCGCCGCGCGTATCCGCCGGTCCAGCGCGGCGGCCTGGGAGGGACCGGCGGCGGAACAGTCGCGGCAGGCGATCGGCAATTACGCGACCCGGGCCGAAGACCTGGTCCCCGCGCTGAACGCGCTGGCTGTTCAGGTCTACGACTCGGTGGTGTCGATCATGCGCACCCAGAACAACTTGCCCGACGTTCCGGCGGAGAAGTCGCCGTGGAATCCGAGCGGTTGGTCGTGGCTTCCGTTCTACGAGGACACCGATCGCAGCGACGCCGAGGAAACTGCTCGGCAGGTGATGGGGGACAACTATGTCACCGGCTTCGTCGCGGCCGACACGAAGATTCCGGTCCTGCCTGTCCCGGTGAATCCGACGCAGCCCCTGCACACCGATCTGCCCACCGGTACCGGCGACCAGCCCAGCTTAGGCGGTACATCCACCGACCAGGGCAGTAACCCCAACGGCACGGATATCGGAGGACCGCAGGAGGAGAGCCCCACAGGAGAAGAACCCGGTACGGAACAACCGGCCGACGATCCGGGAACCGGACAGCCGGAAGATCCGGACACCGAGCAGCCGGGGACGACGCCCACTGGAACGACCCCGTCCACCACCGAGAATCCGATATCCACCTCGCCCAGCACCACCACTGTGCCGAGCGCCACCTCGACCACTCCCGGACCGGGCACTCCGGGTTCTCCGAGCGGCAGTCCGGTGACCACCGGCGACCCCGGCCGCAGTGTGCCCGGCACACCAAATGCCACCGGTACTCCCGCGGCAGCAGCTACCGGCGCGACCAATTCCGGCGCGGCGCGCAGCGGTATGCCCGGAATGATGTCGCCGGGGGCAGGTCGCGGACAGCAGGGGGCGGACGATGAGAAGCACGAAATACCGGACTATCTGATCAACGCCGAGAACACCGACGAACTGCTCGGTGAATTGCCGCCGACGATTCCCGGCGGGGTGCTGGGCGCCGACGTACCGGCCGCGCGGCCATCGGAACGCGACTGATCGATCGTCTACCTGCCCGCGGGCACACACCGGCGGCGCCGAGTCACCGGCGACCGTCACATACTCGAGGAAACGCCACCGACAATGAGCACCTGGATCTGGGAGCCGGACGATTTCGCCGCGCTCTGGTACCGCGACGGGATCGACCGGTTCCCACGTCCGTTGCATTATCTGAGCCGCTACAAGACCCGTAACCCGTTCGAGGCGCATGCGGCGGCTGTCCGCGCGCGGTACGACCGGGACGAGCGCGAACTGATCCGGCGGGCCCTGCACACCGTGTCCGACGGTGACCTGCGGATCGAGATCCTGGGTGCCTCGACCGCGACCACCAAGGGCCGGATTCGCGAGTACCGGGTGGTCGGCGCGCGCACCACGCATTACGGGGTAGCGCTGGCGCAGTCGGTGATCGACGGTGTCGACGGCTCGATTCATGCCCAGCTGTTCGCTGCCGAACAATTGCCGAAGCGCCTCGCCGGTCTGGTGCCGTCGCGTGATCCTGGTCGGGAAGCGGCGGCGACATTCCATGTCGACGATCTAGCACCCGGTCATGAGGGACGGCAATCCTTCCGGCGCGGTCCCGGCGAACAGTATCGGCGTCTCGCACAGCGGCCCGCGGACGGCGGGGGTATCGCGGGATTGCGGGTCGGATCGATTCTGGATCGCCCCGAACCCTGGTACCGAGCCCAGTGGTACGACCTCACCGGCGACGGCCGCTACCTGGAGAAACGGACGCGCGAACACGTCACGGTGCGGCCGGCCGGCGCCGCCGATCTCGCGGCCGGGTTCGCCGACTGGATCGATCGCGCGCTGCGCCGGCTGCGCGAGGACGAACCGGATACTTGGTAGCGCCCTCTGCGCGGGTAGATATCTCCGCGGCAGCGCCGAGCCGCCGTTATCCATCGAGGTAACACGCGATATCGACGAGAGTGGGCGCCTCGTACAGTGGTTCACCATCCGCGGCGTCCAGCAGCGTCCATCCGCCCGCGGTGCCCGGTTCGCGGGCGAGCCGGTAACCGAGGCTCTCGGCGCGCGCCGCGACCACATCGAACGAGGCGAGGTGATGGTCGCGCTCCGGCGATTCGTTCAGCGTTCTTTCCCGGTGCCCTGCGCCGGCCACCGGCGCAGGGCGTTCGACACGCGCACAAGGATGGTGATGTCGGTCGGCGGTTGCCAATTTCTCCCTTTCTGTATGGAATGTGCGCCGGCAATACGGCGTGGCAATTGTTCTTTCACGGCGTATTTCCTTTGTTCGGCCGGGTCAGTAGCCCGAGAATTCCTGATCACCGGGGATCATTCTGCGTGCCTCGATCAAGCGCGCCCGGGCTTGTCTTTTGATCGGGCAGGCCACCGCCGGGCACTCGATATGGGTCTGCATCACCTGGTGGGCGTGCTGGACGGTCATTACCGGTACGGGCCGGTGGTCGGTCACCGGTACTCCGAACTGCATGGTCACCTCGCGACGTAGGGGATGGTCTGGTCGGCCGGCGAACACGGACTGATGCCTCCGGTTTCGCCGAGCCGGTGCGGGCAATATGGGAAATTCCGCCACGGATGTTTCCATGTCCCTGTCCGCGTATTCAGTGAATCATCCACTTCCCCGATTGTGAATCGGTACGTAAGATTCAGTCGCACAATGGAATTGCTCCGGGTGGATAGGTAATTCCAAACAGTTCGACTGTTCCATTCGAGTTGGAATAACCGCGAGTAACGCTAACGAAGGGGAGAGACCTGTGTCGATCGAATCGAACGCCACGAACCCACCGACCCTGCCGCGCCGGGTACTGGGCCGCCGCCTGCGTGAACTGCGCGAGGTGGCGGGGATGAGCCGCGCGAACGCGGCCCGCCGGTGTGAGATGGGTGCGCAAACGCTGTGGCGCTTGGAAACCGGGCGCAACAGCGAGACGAAGAAGATGGTGGTCAACGCGCTGTGCGATACGTACGAGGCGAGTGCCGAGGACCGCCGCGAACTGCTGTGGCTGGTCGATGAGTCCCGCAAGGACGGGTGGTGGCAGTCGTACGCCGATGCGATGGTGCCGGAGGTCGAAATGTATTTCGGTCTCGAAGAAGCGGCGTGCGAGGCCTTTACGTGGCAGACGGCGACTTTGCCGGGGCTGCTTCAGACTGCAGGATACCGCCGTGCGCTGTGGGAACTTGCGAAGTCACTCGGCAAGCCGGTTGATCTCGACCGTGAGATCATGCTGCTGCAACGACGGCAAGAGCGGCTGCATGATACGTCCGGTTTCACCCTGTGCGTCGCGCTGAGCGAGTTCGTACTTCGGCACCCCACGGGTGGTCTCGAGACTATGGCGGACCAGTTGGACCATCTGGTCGAGATGTGCGCAATGCCGAACGTTTCGCTGCGCGTCGTACCTATTCTTTGCCCGGACCATCTCGGGCTGACGGCCAAGGACTTCATATACCTGGAGTTTCCTGACCATCTGAATCCGGTGCTGACCGAACCACCTGTGGTCTACGTCGAAGGCTTCAGCGGCGCGTTGTACCTGGACAAGCAGAGTGAGATCGCCCAGTATCAGGCAGCTCGTAGTTCCATTCTGCAAGTAGCATTGGACGAGCGAGACACACAGCGCCTCATCGAGGCGACGGCGAGGGAGTATCGGGCATGAGCTTTGACCTATCCAACGCAGCCTGGTTCAAGAGCAGCCGTAGTGCCAGCGGCAAGGAGTGTGTCGAGGTCGCCCACTTGCAGCTGGGGATGGTAGGTGTACGGGATTCCAAGAACCCCACCGGCCCGGCCCTGGTTTTCGGTCCGGGGGAATGGGATACCTTCACCGCTGGTCTGCGCGCGGGTGGCCTCGGTCCGGCTGACTGAGCACTCCGGGTGCCCCGGACGTATCGGCCGCACTCACGCCGCTCGGCTGGAGCGCGGCCGGTTCTGTATCGCGTCGACCGGCCCACCCGGAGGCGTGGCTTCAATTCGAGGCGAGCACGGCGCCGAGTCCGGCGGCCAGCGCCTCCGCGATGGCGTGAGCTCCCGGCTCCACATCCGAACGTCCCGCTCGGGGCCCGCCGATACCTTCCCGGTCGGACATGTTCGAGCCGAGAACGGCCGCGCTGACCAAAACATTGCTCTTCTGGAAGACCTTCACCGTAGTATCGTCCGGAGTACCCCAGGCTTCGAAGCATTCATCACCGAGACCATCTGTCACACTGCCCTCTGTATCGCCGAGGGCCCGATCGAAATGCCGCTTCGTGGCCTCGACCGCGTCATCACCCAGCTTCAATGAGAACGACAGGGTGATAGTGCGGTGCAGCGGCGCCCCGGCCGACCATGGCTCGATCCTCCAATACTCGGCGGTGCACACTGTGACAGGCATTTCCGCCCTGGACAGTCCCGCGCTCTCATCCTCGAACTCGACCGCGTCGCTGAACAGTGCGCCCGTGTAGGCGCGGATCGCACCCATCGCCGGCTCGGCCACCTGAGCGCAGGAGCCGGCCGGCCCACCGAACATCGGCTCCGCTCCCACCTGCCCGGCCTCCTCGACCCCGCATCGCGTCACCGCCACGAGAACCAACAGCGCATTCACCATGGATGATCGGATTCCACGGAAACGACTGTGCATCCGCCGCCAATAAATCTTTTCTCGACCCCTCCCGTTTCAAACCGTCGTCCTGATCGTTGTACTCGCGGTGGTGAACCAGGCACCTTGCAAGCGGAGCTCGTCGGCAAAATTGCAGGATGCTCGGTTGTGTCGCGAGCTGTTCGGCCGCAGGAACACCCCCTCGCCGGCGAATGTGGAACCCCACATTTCCAGCGCTGGTGGGTGGGTGCGGCCGTCGGTACGGTTGCCGTGTTCCGGGTCGCGCATGCGCACCTCGAATACGGCATCGGAATCCTTCGAACGAGGTGAGACGGCATGGACGGACTACGGACCGTCGTATTGATCGCGGCCACCGTGGCCACCGGCCTGATGGCGGGAGTGTTCGGCATCTATGCAGTAGCGATCATGCCCGGCCTCCGCACGACCGACGACCGCACCTTCATCGGCGCGTACCAGGCGATCGATCGCGCGATCATCAATCCGCTGTTCCTGGCCACCTTCCTGGGCGCCCTGATCCTGTCGATCGCGGCAGCGCTGCTGAACCTCGGTGGCGACAGGCGCTCGGTGCTGTTCTGGGCGGCGGCCGCGGCAGTGCTCTACCTGGTGGCGGTGGTGATCACCTTCGCCGTACATCTGCCGCTCAACGACGCGCTGAAGGCCGCGGGCGCGCCCGCCGACCTGGCCGATCCGGCAGCGGTACGGGAGGCGTTCGCCGAGGCGCGGTGGGTGGCCTGGAACATCGTGCGCGCAGTGACGAGCACGGCGGCGTTTGTCTGCCTGGGCTGGGCGCTGGTGTTGTGGGGGAGAGCCCAGGCCGTGAGCTGATTCTCCTGTCCGCCGACGAATACTCCCGGCGCCCCGATACTCAGAACGCCAGGGCGGCCCACGGGATATCGATCGGGAATGGATACCCGAACCGCACCCCTGCGGGATCGGTGTGCAGCCATTCGCCCACGAGGCGATAGTCGGATCGGTGCAGGGGACGGACGCCCTCGGGCAATGTGGCCACCCCGGTTTCCAGGCCATAGGCTCGGATCGTCGCAATAGCGCTGATATCCGGACGCAAAGTCACCTCCCAATACCAGAAGATGCCCGCGGCGGCGTATCGACTCTTCTTGGCCTCGATATCGGACTGTGTATTGGACGGCGACAGAACCTCACCGACGAGTACCGTATCGGCGGCGCGCACATCCTGATACGCCGGAATACATCGATGCACGAGAAAGTCCGGGGTGAGAAAGTCCGATTTTCCGCTGGTCCCGAGAAACACATTGGTTTCGGACTCGACCTCCCAGCAGCGTTCGGGTTGCGTGGACATGCAGTCACGCGCGCAGCGCTCGATCTCGTTGACCAGGCGTCGAGTGAACTTCTGGTGTTCGCGCGGCCCACGCTGCACCCACACCACCCGCCCGTCCCAGAGCTCGATCTGGTCCGCCAATTCTTCGGGCAAACGCTCGAGTTCCTCCCAGGTCATGTACTCGGGGAGGTCGGGCTTCTCGATCCGGGGCGAGGACATGTTCGAATTGTATGGCGTGCGCAGCCGGACTGCTGTCCTGCTCGCGGCCGCCGTGGCGGCCGAGGTGTGCACCGTGACGAGCGCAGCGGCGTCCGTATGCGTGGATTGCGCGTCGGTTTCAGGTGGCTTCGTGGCGCGAAACCGGCACCGAGACGCGACGCACGCGGACCCGGCATCGCTACGCATACCGGAGCAGTATCGGATCATCAGTAACCAGGGTGCTGTCCGCAAATGCCCGCCATTTGCGCAGTACGTGCCAAGTCTCCGCTTCGCCGAGACCGGACAGCGGGTCATCGGGAAGTCCGCTGAGCGGCTGAACAAATTTTCTCGCCCCCTCAACATATATCGCACAGGGGGACTTGCGGCAAGACCCGGGGTATGGCGCAGAATAACCGGCCGAAGGCCAAGACCTGCGGAAATGCGCAGGCTGGGCGGTGTATGGACCGTGCCAACGTCTGACGGAACTCCGAACTCTCAGTGGATGGGGTGGCTTGTGTTCGATGTGATCATTGCCGGCGGTGGCCCGACCGGTTCGATGCTGGCCGGAGAGCTGCGCTTGCACGGTGTCCGTGTGCTCGTACTGGAAAAGGAGGTGCGGCCGCCCTCGTTCGTCCGTTCGCTGGGCCTGCATGTGCGCAGTATCGAGGTGATGGATCAGCGTGGTCTGCTGGAGCGGTTTCTCGCGCGTGGCCGCAAGCACCCGCTCGGGGGATTCTTCGCTGGTATCGCCAAGCCCGCACCGGAAGGTCTGGACAGTGCGCATGCCTACGTGCTCGGTATTCCGCAGACCGTCACCGAGCCCCTGCTGGCCGAGTACGCCGCCGAACTCGGGGCGGAGATCCGGCGGGGCAGCGAGGTGGCCGGGCTGAGTCAGGACGAGCACGGAGTGGACGTCGTACTGGCCGACGGTACGCGATTGCGCGCGCGGTACCTCGTGGGTTGCGATGGTGGCCGCAGTACGGTGCGTAAATTGCTCGGTGTCGATTTCCCGGGCGACCCGTCCCACAACGACACGCTGGTGGGCGAAATGGAGGTGACCGAGGACCCGGCCACGATCACCACCATCGTCGCCGAGATTCGTAAGACGCAGCTGCGTTTCGGTTTGGGTCCGCTCGGCGACGGGGTGTATCGCGTCGTCGTTCCCGCGGCCGAGGTGGTCGAGGACCGTTCGGTCACCCCGACACTGGAGGAGTTCGCGCGGCAACTGCGGGTGTTCGCCGGCACCGACTTCGGTGTGCATTCGCCGCGGTGGCTGTCCCGTTTCGGCGATGCCACCCGGTTGGCCGAGCGGTATCGTGTCGGGCGGGTGCTGCTGGCCGGCGACGCGGCGCATATCCATCCGCCGATGGGCGGGCAGGGTCTCAATCTCGGCATCCAGGACGCGTTCAACCTCGGCTGGAAACTGGCCGCCGAGATCAACGGCTGGGCGCCGGCGGGATTGCTGGACAGCTATGAGAGCGAACGGCGGCCCGTGGCCGCCGACGTGCTCGACAACACCCGCGCCCAGGCGGAGTTGATGTCCACCGAACCCGGCCCGCAGGCGGTGCGCCGGCTGTTGGCGGAATTGATGGACTTCGAAGAGGTGAACCGCTATCTGATCGAAAAGATCGTCGCGATCGGTATCCGCTACGACTTCGGCGAGGGGCATGAGCTGCTCGGCCGGCGTCTGCGTGATGTGCGATTGGGGCGCGGCCGCCTCTACGAGTTGATGCACGCGGGTCGCGGCCTGCTCCTCGACCGGACCGGACGGCTCTCGGTCGCCGGGTGGGCGGACCGGATCGACCACGTCGTCGATATCAGCGCGGAACTCGACGTACCCGCTGTGCTGCTCCGCCCCGACGGCCATGTGGCATGGGTCGGCGACGAGCAACAGGATCTGCTCGAACATCTGCCGCGCTGGTTCGGCGCGGTCGGCAGGTGAGGGGACGAGCGCTCACCCCTCTCGGCAAGTTCCTGCTGAGCGAGGTAGGTCGTGTTGTGCACAGGTCGGCAGAGCGGGCGAGTGAAGGTGTCGGCGGCGAGGTCGATCGGACCGCCGGGTCATCTGAACATGACCACGGTAGGAGGTCTGATGGGTGGGGCGCCGAGGTCCCGGCTCCGCAGCGGCCATCCGACGACTGCACAGAGGAAAACCGTGACCGCCGACCCAGCCGGACCCGAACTGCTCGACGGGCTTCCGGCTCGCGGGGCGTCCGAATCCGCCACCCCGGAGCCCTCCGGTGTCGGATTGCGGCGTAAATGCGCGGATGACGCGGCCGTGGACCCACAGCGCACGACGATTGTCGCCATGGGACACGACATCAACGGTTTTCACCACGTCGGGATCGTCAATCGCGACCTGGACACCATGGAGGCGACGTACCGGGCGTTCGGGTTCACGCTGAGCCCGCGGTCGCGGCATATGTTGTCCGAGCGGCCGGGGGCGCCGCTGACGGCGGGTTGCACGGCGAACATGTGCGCGCTGTTCGGTGATTCGTATATCGAACTGCTCGGCATCGTGGACGATTCCGCCCCCGACCCGTGGCATACCAAGCAGATGGTGGAGCAGCACGAGGGGCTGCGGATTCTCAGCTTCGAGACCGCGGACGCGGAGGGCACCGACGCGCGACTTAGTGCGGCCGGGCTGCGTACCTCCGGGGTGCTGGATCTCGAGCGCCCGGTCGACACCGAGCATGGCCCGGCGGTATTGCGGGCCCGCTCGGTCCATCTGGACCCGCGGTCGACGGCCGAGGGTTATATCGGGGTCGCCCAGCACCTCACCCGTGAATACGTCCTGCAGCCGCGTTATCTGACCCACCCCAATGGCGCCCTCGGGCTGAGCGCCTTGCTGATCGTCGCCGCCGATGTCGAACTCGACGCCGTGGTAGGGCGTTATCGGCACGTGCTCGGGGTCGTGCCGGAGACCGCCGGACCGGCGACGGTGCTGACCTGTGGCACCGCGCGGGTCGAGATCGTGCCCGCGTCGGCCGCGTCGGAGGTGCTCCCCGGTGAGATCGTGCCGGCACCGTCGTATCTGGCGGCGCTGACCGTTGTGGTCGGCGATATCGGCCGGGCCCGGAAATTCGTCGAGGATGCGGGCGCCGAGACACGGACCGCCGGCAGCGGATTCTTCGTTTCCGGCCGGGATGCATGCGGTAGCGGCCTGTTCTTCAGCGCGACACGATGATCGTCGACACCACCGGCGGCAAGGTCCGAGGGACCGGGTCCGGCCCGGTCACCGCATTCCGCGGAATCCCCTATGCCCGCGCCGCCCGATTCGCGCCACCGGCGGCGGTATCTCCTCGGGCCGGAGTCTTCGATGCCGTGCGACCCGGCCCGGCGGCGCCTCAGCTGCCCTCGCGACTGGCCGCGGTGATGGGTGATGTCGAGGTCGCGCAGGCCGAGGACTGCCTGACACTAAATGTGTGGACGCCGCCGGGCGGGGGCTCCCGGGCCGTGCTCGTCTTCCTGCACGGTGGCGGATTCGTCAGTGGTTCCGGCGGATTGCCCTGGTACGACGGCGCCGAATTGGCGGCCCGCGAGAACATTGTGGTGGTGACCGTCAACTACCGACTGGGTGCCCTGGGATTCCTGTACCTGCCGGGGGTGAGCCCCGGTAATCTCGGACTGCTCGATCAGCTGGCCGCGCTGCGTTGGGTCCACGACAATATCGAGGGCTTCGGCGGGGATCCCGGCGCGATAACGGTCGCCGGTCAGTCCGCGGGGGCGCTGTCGATCCTCACCTTGCTCGCGGGCGACCGCGCGCACGGTCTGTTCCGCCGAGCCGTATTGCAGAGCACCCCGGCGGGAATGAACCCGCTGACAATCGACGAGGCCGAGCGCGTCGGTGCGCTGGTACTGGAGGAACTCGCCATCGCACCGCGCGATGCCGGTCGGCTCGCCGAGGTACCCGTGGCCGCGCTGCTCGCCGCGCAGTCCGCGATCATGCGACGGACTGCCGATCCTGCCGAACCCGTTCCACCGTTCCGCTTGATCGCCGACGACGCTCTGGTTTCCGCCGATCCGATCACCGTGGTCGGAATGAACGGCGGGGAGGTCGAACTGATGGTCGGCACCACGCGCGACGAGGCGGCCGCATTCGCTCCCGGCGATCCGGCGCTGGTGCGGGCGGTGACCGAGCGGCTGTTCGCGGGGCCGGCACGCCGACTCGCGCTGCTGCTCGCCGGGCGAAACGCGCCGTGGCTCTATCGATTCGACTGGTCGCCTCCCGGCAGTCCGTTCGGCGCATGCCATTGCCTCGAGCTCCCTTTCGTTTTCGGCAACTCCGCCGCCTGGCGGCAGGCGCCGATGCTGGGTGGGCGACACCCGGCCCGCCTTACCGAGCAGGTCATGAGCGCGTGGGCCGGTTTCGCGCGGGAAGGCACCCCGGGCTGGGCGCGTGGAACCACTCATCGGCTCGATGTGAATTAGCCTCACATAGGGCAGGCAGGCGCCGGCAGCCGGCGTGCTGTGCCCCACGGGGTCAACGTATCCATTGATCGCGGGTCACCGAGTCCAACTGCGTCTGTTCGCCGATACCGCGCCGATCTTGTGCCTAGGATTCGTCCGGTGACGAATTCCGACCAGCTTTCACCCCCGGCTCCGCACAGCTCACCGACCGGTATCGACGGCCCACGGATCCCGCTGTATGTACCGGAGTTCGCGGTGGATCCGCACACTACTTATCGCGCGATGCGGGAAAAGTACGGGTCCCTGGTTCCGGTGGAGGTGGCGCCGGGGGTGCCCGCGACGCTGGTGATCGGCTATTACACGGCACTGCGTATCTTCGGTGATCCGGACCATTTCCCGGCCGATCCGCGGATGTGGCAGCGCGATATTCCCGCGGATTGCCCGGTACTGCCGCTCATGCAGTGGCGGCCGAACGCGCGGCGCAACGACGGCCGCGAACACGCACGTTACCGGCAGGCCATCGTCGCGGGGCTCGCCGAGGTCGACCCGTTCGGCCTCCACGCGACCGTGGAGCGGATAGCTGTTCCGCTGATCAACTCCTTCTGTGGCGACGGATCCGCGGATCTGATCCGGCAGTACGCGTTTCCGCTCACCTTCGCGGTGTTGAACGCGATGCTGGGCTGTCCCACCGAGATCGCGCAGCGGGCCGCGGCCGGTATGGCGGCGATGTTCGAGGGCGTCGGCGCGGAGGAGGGAGCCCAGGTGCTGATGAAATCGCTGGCGGATCTGGTCGAACTCAAACGCGCCGAACCCGGCGATGATGTGACGACACGGATGATGCGGCATTCGAGCGCATTGACCGAGCCCGAGATCATGAACCAGGTGGGCACGCTCTACGGGGCCGGTATCGAACCGCTGCAGAATCTGATCATCAACGCGCTGCGGCTGATACTCACCGACGAGCAGTTCGGGGGCCGGGCGCTCGACGGAAGCCTGTCCACCCGGGACGCTCTGGACGAGGTGCTGTTCAACGATCCGCCGATGGCGAATTTCTGTTTCACGTTCCCGAAACAGCCGATCCTCATCGACGGGGTCTGGTTGCCGGCCCATCAGCCGGTCGTCATCAGTATGGCCGCCTGTAACACCGATCCGGTGATCGGGTCGAACCAGCATGCGGGCAACCGCGCGCATCTGGCCTTCGGCGGTGGGCCGCACGTCTGCCCGGCGAGTTCGCTGGCCTATCTGATCGCGCAGGACGCCATCGATCAGTTGCTCGACGGCCTACCCGAGATCCGGCTGGGGGTGCCGGCCGGCGAGCTGACCTGGCGTACGGGTGCGTTCCATCGCGCATTGACCGCGCTACCCGTGGTCTTTCCGCCCTCACCCCCGCTGACGGTATAGCCGTCAGCTCCCGCGCAGCCGGTCCACGCTGTGCAGCCAGTCGTCGATGATCCGGTCGGCCATGGTCGGGTCGGCGCGCATGAGGCGGGTCAGTTCGAGGCCGCGCACGAGGGCCATGAGCGTTTCGAAGGCCGTACGTGCCGCCTCGGGATCGGCGATGCCCGCATGCTGCCGGAACATCGCTCGGAGTGCGGACCCCAGCCGTTTCTCCGCCGGTAGCAGCGCCGCGCGCAGTTGCGTATCGGTGCGGGATGCGGCCCAGAGCTCGAGGGCGGCTTGGAAGGGCGGTCCGGTCATCGCCGACCGGATCGCCCGCACCAGCTGTGCCAGGGCCTCGGGGCCGTCGCCGAGATCGGCGACGACTTCACCGAAGTGCCGCAGGCGTATGTCGGCGATGTGGTGGATCGCGGCGACCAGGAGTTCCGATTTGGAGGGAAAATGATGGAGCAGCGCGCCCCGCGATACGCCGGCCGCCTCCTGGATTCGTTGAGTGGTCGTCCCGGCGTAGCCGTGTTCCACCAGACATCGCATCGTGGCGTCGAGCAGCGCCTCATGGGTTCTCGCATGCTGCTCCCTGCGGGTCGCGATTCCCGCGCGCGCCGGGGGTACCGAAGCCGGCCGCGCCGAACCGCCCCCGCGCGCGACGCGTGCCGGTTTCCGGTTCACAATGCTTCCAGCCGGCCGTCGGCGATCAGGTCGCGCAGCCGGAATTTCTGGAGTTTGCCCATGGCGTTCACCGGGAAGCTCTCGGTGACGTACCAGGATTTGGGCGTCTTGTGCGGAGCGAGCCGTTCCCGCAAGTAGTCGTGCAGCTCCGCGGGGGTGGGGGAAGGCTGCGCCGGATCCGGCCGGACCACGGCGGCCACATTCTCGCCCCAGATCTCGTCGGGCAGACCGAGTACCGCCGCGTCGGCGATCGCGGGGTGCGCGGTCAAGGCCTGTTCGATCTCACGGGGGTAGATGTTCTCCCCGCCGCGGATGATCATATCCTTGAGCCGCCCGGTGACCCGGATGTATCCGCGGGCGTCCATCGTCCCGAGATCGCCGGTGTGCACCCGGCCCTCCTCGTCGACCGTCCGCGCGGTCTCGGCGGGCATATCCAGGTATTCGATCATCTGCTGGTATCCGCGGGCGCAGATCTCGCCCTCGACCCCGATGGGCTGCACCGCACCGGTGCCGGGATCCAGGATGCAGACCTCCACTCCGGGAAGGGGCCGGCCCGCCGTGAACCGGTTGTCCTCGCGGGTGTCGGCCGGACTCGTCTGGCAGACGACCGGCCCGAGTTCGGTCTGTCCGTAGACCGCGCTGGTCGCGGCGCCGCAGACCTTCGCCCAGGCGTCGACGAGGGTCGGCGGGACGGCATCGCCCCCGGACATGACGACCCGTAGCGCACCGAGATCGAAATCGGCCAGCCCGGGATGCGCGAGCAGGGCGTGCAGCATCGCGGGTACCCCACCGTAGATCTCGGCGCGATGATCCTGGATCGCCGTCAGCATGGTTGTGGGATCGAAGATCTCGGCGAGCACGAGCGTGGCCCGCTGGTACAGCGAACCCAGGGCGGCCAGACCACAGCCCGCGGTATGGAACAGCGGCAGCGCGGTGGCGAATGTGGCCCCCGGAGACCCGCCGCAGCGGTCGCGGACGAACGCCGCGTTGGTCACCATGGATCGGTGCGCGAGTACCGCCGGCTTCGCGCGACCGGTGGTGCCGGAGGTGAATTGGATCTGGGTGGCCGACCGCGGATCGACAACCGGCAGTTGCGCTCGCTTCTCGGTGCGGCGTACCTGGTCGAGCCACCCCTCGAAGGCGATGGATTCGCGCACTGCGGGTACCGCGGGCAGCACGGCACGGATCAGCGCGGCCATATCGGTGCCGCGGAAGCTTTCGGTGTAGAAGACACCGGCGGTATGCGACCTGGCGAGTGCGTATTCGAGTTCGGGTCCGCGCAGCGCGGGATTGGTCGTGACGAGTACCAGACCACCGAGTGCGGCGCCGTACTGGAGTACGAGCCATTCGGGGACATTCGGTGCCCATACCGCGATGTGTTCACCCGGCCGGAAACGGTCGAGCAACCAGGCTGCCGCACGTTCGGCATCGTCGCGCAACTGCGCGTAGGTCCAGGTGCGGGCGTCGCGCTCGGGCGCGACCGAGACGAGCGCGAGCCGTTCCGGTGCCTCGGCGGCCGCCTGCTGGAGCAGTTCGCCCACGGTGAGCTCGAGTACGGGGCTGCTGGTGTCGATCGGCCATACGGATCGGGTGAGCGCGGTCATCGGCCGCGTTCCGCCGTGGCGGCGGCCTTCTCGTCGAGTTCGCGTTTCATACGGGCGATTTCGTCGTCGGAGGGGATCTCGCCGCCGCCGTCGGGGATGAAACGACCGGTATCACGCCACCGGACCGCGGCGTCGAAACCGTGTTGCTGGGCGAAGTCGACGAACCAGCGGCCCTCGGGGGAGTGGCGGGTGATGCCGTCGAAGAGGACGGCGAGGTTCTGGGTGGTTTGCAGGCCCATGTTGTCGTATGCCTGGTTGATCATCATCTTCTGCATGACCAGCTGGTTGGTCGGGACACCGGCCATCCGGTCGACGAGGTCTTCCACCGCGGTGTCGAGTTCGGCCGCCGGTACCGCGTCGATGACCAGCCCCCACTCCCGGGCCCGGACCCCGTCGATGGTGTCACCGGTGAGCAGCATGCGTTTGGCTCGCTCGGCACCGAGGCGATACACCCACATCGCGGTCGTGGGGCAGCCCCACACCCGGGCCGGCATATACCCGATCCGCGCATCCTCGGCCATCACGACCAGGTCGCAGGACAGGGCGATATCGCTACCGCCCGCCACCGCGTAACCGTGCACCTTGGCGACGGTCGGCTTGGCCGAGCGCCAGAGCGAGAAGAAGTGGTCGGTGTTGGCTTTCATCATCCGGAAGTCCTTGATCGGATCCCAGACCGCACCCTGATGTTCTTCGCCGCCTTCGGCGTAGAGCTTCAGATCGTAGCCCGCGCAGAAGGCGCGCCCGGCGCCCTGGATCACGATGACCCGCACGGAATCGTCGTCATTCGCCGCCGCGACGGCCTCGCCGATCTCGCGGGCCATCTCGCCGGTGATCGCGTTCAGCCGGTCCGGGCGATTCAGGGTGAGGTAGGCGCGATGGTCGCGGACTGCGTAGTCGACCGTATTACCGGCGAAGGTCATCTCGGCGTTCCAATCTCGGCGGCGGCGGTGCCGAGAACGCTTTCACAGTCTGATTGGACTGTCAATAAGCGGACGCCGGGTGTCGGCCCGGTGCTCTACCATCGCCGGATGTCGTTCACCCTGCGCCAGTGGCATACCGATACCGGCGAACCCGAGCCGGAACCCTCGACGGGGCTCACCCCGGTAGCACACCGAGAGGCATACGGTCCCTGGACATTCGAGATCCGCAGTGACCTCCCACTGTCCCCGATCGACTGCGAGCGGATCATCGCCTCTGTCGTCTCGCCGGACGGTGCCGGACAGCGAGACGAGGACATCGCGGCCGATGCGGCCGCGCGGGCCGGCGCGGAACTCACCGAAGCGCTCGGTACGGGGCGCAGACTGGACGACCACCTCGAAGACGACGGGTCGCTGTTCATCCGGACCGGCTTCGGTGACGACGATGCGTGGCGGGTCGTGGCAGCATTGGCGATGGCCCCCGGCGCGGGCGAGGACGCGGAATTCGTCGCCACACTGACCTGCATCGATAATCCGGAGAACGACGGCTTGTCGATCGACGCCCTGCTCGAGAAGATCGGCGATCGGCCGACCTATTACGTCTTCCTCGCCGACACCGTCACCCTCACCGACCCCGAACATCCGATCCTCGCCGTCGACACCGGCCCGGCGGAGACCGGACACGTTCGCGGCCGGACGGTCCGAATCCTCCCGTCGCAGATGTGGGGTATCGAGAACAATCTGTCCATCGCGAATATGGACTTCGCGGACTTCGCCGACGCCGCAGACCCGGACGGTGTGTTCCGCGGCTTCGCCTGAGTGCCTGCAGTGGTCGCAATCGAAGGTGCCGCCGACGCAACTCGCTGCGGCGGAACCCGGTGTGTGGCCGGTGGCCTCGCCTCGTCGGCCCTCCCGGCGTCCGTGGTGAGCTCAGGTGGCGGGAACAGACAGTCCGGGATCTCGGCCGACCGGTCCGGGGGCGATGAGTTATCGGCCCGGAAACCGTCGTCACCGGTATGTCGACGCATACTCTCGAAACCGCCGGTGCCGATATCGTCTACGACGTACACGGCCCGCTGCCCACCGCCGGGGGACGGCCGCCGCTGTTCATGATCGGCCAGCCCATGGAGGCTGCCGGATTCCGGGCGCTCGCCGTGCACTTTCCCGACCGCACCGTCGTCACCTATGACCCGCGGGGCATCGGCCGCAGCGTCCGCAAGGACGGCCGCGTCGACCACGTGCCGGAGGTCCAGGCGGAGGACGTGCATGCCATGGTCGAGGCCCTGGGTGCCGGTCCCGTCGAGATGTTCGCGAGCAGCGGCGGTGCGGTGACCGCGCTCGCGCTCGTGGCGGCCCACCCCGGCGACGTGGTCACCCTGGTAGCGCACGAGCCGCCGCTGATCCCGGTGCTGCCCGATGCCGCGGCCGCCGAACGGGCCCGCGCGGCCGTGCGTGACGCATACGAAGCGAAGGGTTTCGGTGCCGGGATGGCGGCCTTCGTCGCGATGACCTCATGGCAGGGCGAGTTCACCGACGAGTATTTCGCGCAACCGGTCGCCGACCCGGCTCTGTTCGGGATGCCGACCGAGGACGACGGTTCCCGTGACGATCCGCTGCTGTCGGACCGCTCCTGGGCGGTCAGCGGCTATCGGGTCGACCCCGCGGCAGTGGTCTCCGCGCCGACCCGCGTCGTCATCGCGATGGGAGTGGAGACCGGGGATACGTTCACCGGCCGTACCGCGAAGGCCGCCGCCGAACTGTTCGGTCGGCGCGTGGCCGTGTTCCCGAGTCATCACGGCGGCTTCCTCGATGGAGAGTTCGGGTATGCGGGGGAGCCCGAGAATTTCGCGCGCAGGCTGCGCGAGGTTCTCGACGATCAGGAGTGAGCGCACCGGGCCGTGGTCCGATCGTTCTCGGGGTGCCGTCGAGCCGGAAGGAAGCCGGTGCCGGGAGGTTCCGGCGACACTGCGGGTTCCGTGCCCGGCGGTACGCGCCGGGGTTCATTCGTAGCGGACGGTCACCGACGGGGTATCGGGGACGGCCTGGCACGTGAGGATGTAACCCTCGTCGAGGTCGTCGTCGGTGAGGGCGTCGTTCACCCGCATGGTCGCCTTGCCCTCGGTGAGTCTGGCCATGCAGGTGGCGCAGTTACCGGATTCGCAGGAGAACGGCGGAGTGAGCCCGGCTCGGCGGGCGCTCTCCAGCAGGGTTTCGCCCTCGCGGCGTGGGACGGATTTCTTCTTGCGGTTGAGGAAGATCGTCACCGTGCCCTCCTCGGCGGCGGATACCACGGGGGCGGACCCCGACGCGCCGGTGCTCGCCGCCTGTGCCACGGGTCCGCTCCCGGCCGCCGGAGTGGCGGGCGCACTCGACGTGGCCGCGGTGGCGCCGACCGGAGCCGGAGGGTTCGGGGTGCCGGCCGCGGTCGGATTCGTGGCGAAGGCAGTGGGCGCCGCAGGTGGGTTCGAGGCGGCGGCCGCGGGTTTGGCCGGAGCGCCGCCGAACCGTTCGGAGAAGATTCGGCCCGGGCCCGGTAGTGCGTTCTCGACGAGTTCCATGAAAGGTTCCGGGCCGCAGATGTAGGCGTCGCCCGCGGTGTGGGGACCGACGAATTCGAGGACCTTCGCGGCATCGACGTAACCGTGTTCGTCGTCGCGGTGCCGGAGGACCGTCAGCCGGCCGGGGTAGCGGGCGACCAGTTCGTCGAGCGCGGCTTCGAAGATGGCCGAGGGCCGGTCGCGGTCGGCGCACAGCAGCCGGACGGGCCGATCGGTGGTGGCCAGGGTGGTCTTGGCCAGCGAGATGATCGGGGTGATACCGCTGCCGCCGGAGAAGCCGAGGACGGGGACATCGCCCTCGCGCAGGCAGAAACGGCCGGTGGGCACCGTCAGTTCGACTTCGTCGCCTTCGCTGAGGTTGTCGTGCATCCAGTTCGACACCAGGCCGCCGGGGACGCGTTTGACGGTGGTCATGAACTCGGTGTCGGTGTGCGGGCAGCTGGACATGGAGTACGAGCGGAACAGCGGTTTGCCGTCGACGACGACCTTGAACGTGCAGAACTGACCGGCCTGATAGGAGAAGGGACCGTCGTGCGGTTCCAGCACGAAGGTGCGGGTGTCCGGTGTCTCCTTCACGATCCGGGTCACCTTCGCGCGCCGGAACAACGGTGGTCTCGCCATGGTCGCCTCCTTCTGGTATTAAGATTCTATCCAAGCGAGAATATTATTCTCAAATTCGGATAGGAACAGTCATGAAGTGTTACCGGAGCGGGGGACGCAGATGACGGGTCCCACAGTGCTCGCCTTCGAGGAACGCGAGTACACCCGTGCCCAACTGGATTCGGCGGCCGACGACCTGGCCGAAGCACTCGCGCAACAGGGAGTGCGCGCCGGGCAGCGCGTGGCGCTCATGTCCTCCAACCGTCCGGAATTCGTGACCGCGGTGCTGGCCGTCTGGCGGGTGGGCGCGGCGGTGGTCCTGCTGAGTCCGGCGTGGAAACGCGCCGAGGTCGCTCACGCCCTCGAGATCACCGGCGCGCAGCACGCGCTCGGCGACCACCCGGTGCTGGCCGAGCTCACGGACATGATCTCCCTGGACGATCCGGTCCCGGCGGCCGCCCGCACCTTCGCCCGCCCCGATCCCGGGAGCGACGCGGTGCTGGTGTTCAGTTCCGGGACCACCGGTATGCCGAAAGCCGTCCGCCACACCCACGCGTCGTTCGCGGCCGCGGTGCGGCATTGGCGTGATGCGCTGCGCCTCGGCTCGGGCGACCGGATCCAGGTGGCCACGCCACCGTCGCATATCCTCGGCATCCTCAATATCGTCACCGCGCTGGACTGCGGTGCCTGGGTGCGGTTGCACCGCCGATTCGACCTGGACCGGGTGCTACGGCATATCGAATCGGACAAGATCACCATCGAGATGGCGGTCGCGCCGATCGCGCTGGCGATGGCCCGGCATCCCGCGCTCGAATCCTACGATCTGTCCTCGCTGCGCTACATCATGTGGGGCGCGACCCCGGTGACGGCGAGCGTCGCCGAAACCGTCACCCGGCGCACCGGCGTCACCTGGCTGCCCGCCTATGGGGCGAGCGAGCTTCCGGTGATCGCCTGTAATCCGATCGAATCGCCGCGCCTCGATTCCGTCGGCAAGGCCGTCCCGGGGGTCAGCGTGCGGGTGGTGTCGCTGGCGGACGGGCGGCCCGTCGCACCGGGGGAGGACGGCGAGATCCAGTTGCGCGCCGAATCGGTGATGGCGGGTTATTTGCCTGATTCGGCCACGGCGGGGGCGTTCGACGACGGCTGGTATCGCACCGGTGATGTCGGGAATCTGGATACGGACGGCTGGCTGCGGCTCACCGACCGCTCCAAGGAAATGATCAAGGTCCGCGGATTCCAGGTGGCCCCGGCCGAGATCGAGACCGTCCTGCACGGGCACGACGCGGTCGCCGACTGCGCGGTGTTCGGCGTGCCCGACGGCGCGAACGGTGAGGCCATCGTGGCCGCCGTCGCGCTCGCGGCCCCGGTGACGGCCGAGGAACTGATGACGACCGTGCAGGAGCGGCTGGCCGGGTACAAGCGGTTGCGGCAGGTGCTCTTCGTGGACGAGATCCCGCGCCTGCCGTCCGGCAAGGTGCTGCGGCGAGTGCTGAAGGAGCGGTATGGACGTCCGGCTGACGAATGAACAGCGGCAACTGCGGGACGCGGCCGCGAAACTGGCCGACGAACTCGGCCCGGGTTCGGTGCTGGATCTGGCCGATACCCGCCGCCGCACCCGGTTGGCGGACGCGGTCGCGGGCGCCGGTTTCCGGGAACTGCGTTCCGACGGCGCCTCCGGGGTGGAGGTGGCGCTCGTGGCCGAGGAGTTCGCGCGCGGACTGGTGGATGTCCCCTTCCTGGGACCGGTTCTCGCCGATGATCTGCAGGGCCGGCTCGACGGCGACACCGCGCGGTGGACGGTCGCGCACACGGGCGTCGCGATCGACGCCTCCGGATGTGACCGGGTGCTGAAGCTGAAGGGCCACGGTGTCTTCGCCGGGCCGGTCGGCGACGAGGTAGCCGGTGCGGATCTCACCCGGGCCGCGGGTGCGGCCGCGGGCCCCTGGGAACCCAGGGGCGATATCTCGGCCGGGCACCGGGATCGCTGGCTGGCCCTGGCGCTCACCACCACCTGCGCCGATCTGGTCGGTGCCGCGCGCGGCGCCCAGCGACTCGCGGTGGAGTACGCGAAAGTTCGGACCCAGTACGGGAACACCATCGGCTCCTATCAGGCCGTCGGGCACCTGCTGGCGGAGAGCGAGGCCCTGATCGAGGGGTCGACAAGTGTGCTGTGGCACGCCGCCTGGGCGGTCGACGAGCTCGAGCCCGAGCAGGCCCTGCGGGCGGCGCGGATCGCCAAGATCTATGCCGCCCGCGCCGCGCGGACCGTCTGCGAAACCGCGATCCAGGTGCACGGCGGTATCGGCAACACCTGGGAATGCCTGGCCCACGTGTATCTGCGGCGGGCGCTGGTGTCCACCGAACTGTTCCCCGTACGTCTGGAGGAGGCCGGCCTTGGACTTTCGTGATTCCCCGGAGGAGGCGGCGTTCCGGGAACGCCTGCGCGACTGGCTCGCCGGAGTGGCGGGCACCTATCCGACCTCTGGCGACGAGTACTGGGCCCGGCAGGGTGAATGGCATTCCGAGCTGTACCGGGCCGGCTTCTTCGGGCTGTCCTGGCCCAAGGAGTACGGCGGCCAGGAACTGCCACCGGTCTACGACGTGATCCTGGACGAGGAACTGGCGATCGCCGGCGCGCCGCCGCGGCCGAGCCTCGGGTATCTCATCCAGGGGCTGGGCCACCATGCGAGCCCGGAACTGTGCCGTCGTTTCCTGCCCGGCATGATCGACGGAAGCCAGCGCTGGTGCCAGGGTTTCAGCGAACCGGGCGCCGGATCGGATCTGGCCTCCCTCACCACCACGGCCACCCGCGACGGTGACGACTACGTCATCCACGGGCACAAGATCTGGACCAGCTATTCCGATGTGGCCGACTGGTGCCTGCTGCTGGCCCGCACCGACCCCGCCGCGCCCCGGCACAAGGGGATCTCGGCATTCGTGGTGTCGATGAAACAACCGGGGGTCCGGCAGCGGCCGCTGGAGATGATGAGCGGGGTGACCACCGAATTCGGGCAGGTGCTCTTCGACGGCGCCCGGGTCCCGGCGGATCAGATGGTCGGGGCGCCCGGCGAAGGCTGGAAACTGGCCATGACCGTGGTCGGGCACGAACGCGAACCGTCCACCCTCGGATATGCCGCCCGCTACGGAAAGCTGGTGCGCCAGCTGGCGGCGCGCACCGACGGCCCGCCGCCCGATGAACTCGCCTGGGCCGCGGTCCAGGCGGAGATGTTGCGTTTGCACGTGCGGCGACGGCTGTCCGAACAACTGGACGGGGTGACCCACGGACCGCAGGGGTCGCTCGACAAATTGCTCATGACCTGGGTCGACCAATCGGTCGGTCATGCCGCGCTGGCCGTGGCGGGCACGGCCGACCAGGAGATGTTCGGCGCCTACCTCTACAGCCGCGCGCAGAGCGTGATGGGCGGGACATCACAGATCCAGAAGAACATCATCGCCGCGCGCATCCTCGGACTGGGAGCCTGAAATGTACGACATGCCACCGGAAATCGACGTTCGCGCCGACGGCCCGCTGCGAATCATCACCCTCAACCGCCCGGACGCGCTCAATGCCGTGGACGACGCGCTGCACACCGGGCTGGCCCGGTTGTGGCCGCGCCTGGCCGAGGACTACGACGCCCGGGCGGCGGTACTCACCGGTGCCGGTAAGGCATTCTCGGCGGGCGGTGATTTCGCCTACCTCGAGGAGTTGGGCCGCGATACGGTGCTGCGGGAGAAGACCATCGCGCACGGCCGGGATATCGTGCTCGGGATGGCGCGCTGCCGGGTTCCGGTGGTCGCCGCGGTCAACGGTCCCGCCGTCGGTCTCGGCTGCAGCCTGGTCTCACTGAGCGATATCGTCTACCTCGCCGAAACCGCCTATCTCGCCGACCCACATGTCCAGGTCGGGCTGGTGGCCGCCGACGGCGGTCCGCTGACCTGGCCCCTGCACACCAGTCTGCTGCTGGCCAAGGAGTACGCGCTCACCGGCGCGCGTATCCCGGCGGAACGCGCGCGGGAGATGGGCCTGGCCAACCATGTGGTGTCCGACCCGCTGGCCGAGGCGCTGGCCTGCGCGAAACGGATCGCGGAAATGCCCCGGCAGGCGGTGGAGGCGACCAAGCGGGTCTTGAACATCCAGCTCGAGAAATCGGTGGCGGCCACTCTGGACTACGCCACCACCGCGGAGTACCAGTCGTTCCAGACCGACGATTTCCAGGCGACGGTCGCCCGGCTCAACTCCGGGAAGAAGTAGCTTCCGCGGGACGAATACCGCAGTGGCCGTGTCGGTTCCGGTCTCTATGCTGAGCGGATGGACGCACCAGCCTGCGAGCACCACCCGTGGCCGGAATTCCGCCCGGTCACCGAATCGACCTGGGAAGGGGTTCTCGCGGAGAACTGGGCGACCGGTGCTCCGGAACTGACGTGGAGCGTCTACTTCGACGGCTACCCGGACGGGAGATCCGGAGTGGAATTCCACATCGAGTCGATCCCGTTCACCGTGTCGTCGTGGCGTGGACTCGAAGGCGCCCGGGCCGAATGCGAGGAGTTCGGCGAGCCGATCGAGGCCTACCTCTTCGACGGCGAACACAGCAATTTCGATTATGTGCGGATTCGGGTGCTGCATCAGGCCGGAACGACGGTGCGATTCGAGATCCACCTGGGCTGGTGTGAGGTGGACCGGGTCAAAGTGAACGACGAGGACGATTGGGCGGATATCGACCGGCTGCGGGTGGTGGTGGATGCCGAGTTCAAGGGCGTGACCGTCCAGGCGCCGGAGCACCGATTGGCCGATTTCATCGATACCACCGGTCTGGTGTTCGACGCTTCCCACGACGTCTATCGGCCGTCCGGCGAGTGATTCCGCCACCGATTTCGCGAACCGCCCGGTGGTCATGAGCAGCGGGCGGCTCATCGCCGTCCGTCTCCGAATACCCGCGCTGTCAGACGTTCTCCCAGGCGACGGAGGTCGACCGTGGAAACGCTCGGGCCGGCGTTCGCCGTCATGACCCGGTGCGCCTACCGCTGTCCCGCACGGGCTGATCAGTCGCCGCCGCCACCACTGTCGCCGCCCCCGCAGCCGCTGTATCCGCCGGAGCCTCCGCCGTAGCTCCCGCCCCGGTCGTGACTGTCCCAGGGGTACTTCGAGCCCGGGTGTTCGGCTTCCCAGGCCCGCTTGTCCGCCGCGCGCCGACGCTGTCGCTCCTCCCGCTGCTTCCTTTGTTCGGCCTTCTTGCGCTTTTCCCGCGCTTCGTCCCAGGCCATGCCCAGCAGCGCTATGAGAAGGAGCCCGCCGAGCCAGGCCACAACGATCAGGAAACCTCCCAGCGCGCCCCACCACCCGCGCTCACCCAGATCTTCGGTCAGCGTGAGGACGGGAGACACGGTCGCGAGCACATAGAGAAACATGACTGAATAGGTCAGCATCAGCACCCCCGCCGCTTCCCGGCTGTATGTTCACCACCCTAGCCGGTGAAATACGGTGCTGCGAAGCCTATTTCCTCCTGTGGTCGGGAATGGAGTGCCGCTACCCTGCACCCGAACTCCGGTCCCGGGCCGGAAAAGCCGCGGAGGCCGGCCTTCGGTGAGGACAACCCGGGACGGGCTCGAGCAGTTCACCGCGATATTATCCGGCCGCAGGTCGGCGGCCGGGCCGAGATAGAGGCGTTCGACGGCGACCTTTCCTGGCAGGGAAACCCGCCGCCGAGGCGGTGGGTATCGCTGCCGGTGCGCGCGGCCGGTCCGGAGTCCGCGTCGCGGCCGTCCGTCGCCGGGAATCGCGCAGCGGAGGACGCCGACAGTCCCGGTCCGGACGCCGCACCGCCCGGTTCGGCCGGCTCGTTCACTTCGGGGGGAACCGCAGGCCGCCGTCGAGGCGGATGACCTCGCCGTTGAGATAGTCGTTCTCCACGATCGACTGCACCAGCTGCCCGTACTCCGGCGAGCGGCCCATCCGTTTCGGGAACGGGATCTGCGGCGACCAGTACTGTTCGAGCTGGTCCGCGGCTTTGCCGTAGGCGGGGGTATTGAACGTGCCCGGGGCGATGGTCACCACCCGGATACCGAGCGGGGACAGATCTCGGGCCGCGACCAGGGTCATTCCGATCACACCGCCCTTGGCCGCGGAGTAGGGCAGCTGACCGATCTGTCCCTCGTATCCGGCGACCGAGGCGGTGTTGACGATGACACCGCGCGAACCTTCTTCGGTGGGTTCGGATCGGGCGATCGCGGCGGCGGACAGGCGCATCACGTTGAACACCGCGATCAAATAGAACTCGATGGTGGTGCGGAATCCGTCGAGCGGGAGGGGGCTGCCGTCCTTGCCGACCAGGCGCCCGCCGCTGGCGGGTCCGCCGTGGGTGTCGACCGAGATACGCAGCGGCCCCAGGGATTGCGCCTCTTCGACGGCGGCCTGTACCGATTCCTCGCTGGTGGCGTCGGTGTGCACATAGCGGATACCGAGCTCTTCGGACAGTTCCTTGCCCTTGTCGTCGGCGACGTCGGCCACCACGACCTTGGCGCCGGCCGCGTGCAACCGCCGGACCGTGGCCTCGCCCAGTCCGCCCGTGCCGCCGACGACAATCGCCGAACTTCCCTCGATCTGCATGACGCTACCCTCTCTTGCGATTATCGCTCTCGGATTGAGAGAATACTATTCTCATGTATATCGGCAAGATCGTCGACGTGGGGGAAACTGGAGAGAGCTGATGCCTGAAGCCGTGATCGTATCCGCGCTGCGTACCCCGATCGGGACCGCCGTCAAGGGCACGCTGCGTGAAACCACCGCCTTCGACCTGGCCCATCACGTGGTCGAGGCGACGACCGAACAGCTGGAGACCGACGCGCCCATCGACGATCTCGTGCTGGGCGAGGGGCGCTACGGCGGCGGGGTGATCGCCCGGCACGCGGCGATCACCGCCGGTCTCACCGGGGTGCCGGGCCTGGCGCACAACCGCCACTGCGCGGCGGGTATGGCGGCGGTGCAGACGGCAGCGGCCGGTATCCGCGCCGGAATGGATCGGCTGGTGCTGGCCGGCGGAGTCAATGCCGATTCCACCGCGCCCAGGGCGCGGTTCCGGGTGGGGCCCGACGAGTGGGCCGATCCGTGGACCTCACCGTCGCATCCGGACCGGCCGGATGCGCCGAACCTGGACATGTCGATCACCGTGGGCTGGAACACCGCGGTGAAATCCGGTATCTCCCGGGAGGATCTGGACGCCTGGGCGCTGCGTTCGCACCGCAACGCGATCGCGGCCATCGACGAGGGACGTTTCGACGCCGAGGTGGTCCCGATCGATACGCCGTTCGGGCAGTTCGCGGTCGACGAACATCCGCGGCGGACGACCACCTTGGAAAAGCTCGCCTCGCTGAAGGTGCTGCATCCCGAGATCGAAGGGTTCTCGATCACCGCGGGTAACGCGGCGGGCGCCAACGACGGGGCCGCACTGCTCACCGTAGCCAGTGATGAACTGGGGTTGCCGGCGCTGGCCACCATCCGTTCCTGGGCGTCGGTGGGTGTCGACCCCGCCGATACCGGTCTGGCACCGATCGAAGCGATCACCGCAGCCGCGCGCAAAGCCGGTATCGCACTGGGGCAGGTGAAACTGTTCGAGATCAACGAGGCGTTCGCCTCGGTGCCGATCGCGGCCGTGCGGGCCCTGGACCTGGACCCGGACCTGGTCAATGTCAACGGCAGTGGCTGCTCGCTCGGGCATCCGGTGGCGGCGACCGGGGCGCGCATGATCGTGACCACGGTCCACGAATTGCGCCGCCGCGGTGGCGGTCTGGCGATCGTGGCCATGTGCGCGGGTGGGGGAATGGGTTCGGCGACGGTGCTCGAGGTCGCCGCGCCGTGAGCGATGACGGGACCGCCGGGGGCAGGTCCCCGGCGGAACTGATCGCCGCCGCGCGCGCCGGTTCGGTGCGCGCGGCGGGGCGTCTGCTCACCCTGATCGAGGGGGGCCGGCGCGATGAGGTGCTGCGGTTGCTGGAACCGGCCGCCGGCCGGGTCGTCGGGTTCACCGGCCCGCCCGGGGCCGGTAAGTCGACCACCATCGCGGCGGTCGTGAGCGCCTATCGCGCACGGGGCCGCCGGGTCGCCGTACTGGCCGTCGACCCGTCCTCACCGTACAGCGGCGGCGCGCTGCTGGGCGACCGTATCCGCATGGCCGCTCATATCGACGACCCGCAGGTGCTGATCCGGTCCATGGCCACCCGCGGGCACCTGGGCGGCCTGTCGGCGGCAGTACCCGCGGCGATCCGGCTGCTGGCCGCGCTGTCCTACGATCTGATCGTCATCGAATCGGTGGGCGTCGGGCAGTCCGAGATCGAGATCGCCGCCGTGGCCGATCCCACCGTCGTGGTCCTCACCCCGGGCGCCGGGGACGCGGTGCAGGCCGCGAAGGCGGGGCTGCTCGAGGTCGCCGACCTATTGGTCGTGAACAAGGCCGATCGTGACGGCGCCGAGCGGACGGTTCGCGAACTGCGCGCGGAAACCGATGTCCCGATTCTCACGGCCGTCGCGGCGAACGGAACCGGTATTCCCGAACTGGTCGACGCCGTCGACGCCCACCATCGCACCGATACCACGCAGCGCCGTGCCGCCCGGGCGCGGGTCCAGATCCTCTCCCTCGCCTACAGCCGATTGCGCGTCCATCCGGGACTCGGTGCCCTCGCCGACGCGGTGGGGGCGGGCGAATGCGACCCCTATACCGCCGTCGATCAGCTGATGCGGCCGGTCCGTGACGGGTACCGGCCTGCCACCGAGTGATCTGTGCGAAAAGCAGGCCACGCCCCACCCTCGTGCGTGCCCGCGCTTATCCGGTGAACCGATGGTCGGCGCACTCCGGATTCCCGCGCGGGGACAGAGCTTGTCGTAGTGCTCCGGCACCATAGGTCTGTGTCGGAGCCGAACAGCCGGTCCATGCCCGGCGGGCGACGCCACCGCCGCGCGGCCGACGCAGGCGAGACCACGATGAGGGGGACTCATGGTGCTGCTGGAGAACCGTGACGGGGCGATCGATACCGAAACCCGGATCCGCCGTGCGGCGGAGGCGGGCATCGCCGAGGCGATGAACGATCTCGCGATCCTGCTCACGGACAGGGGAGAGACCGTGGCGGCCGAGACATGGTTTCGCCGCGCCGTCGCCGCCGGCTGTCGTGCAGCGATGTGCAACCTCGCGGTCGTACTGGAAGGCAGGGGCGAGACCGGTGAGGCCGAAGCCTGGTTCCGGCGTTCCGTGGGCGCCGGCAACCATCACGCGATGTATGCCGTCGCGCGTCTCCTGAAGGCGCGGGGCAGCGCCGAGGAGGCCGAGATCTGGTTACGGCGTGCCGTGGCGGGGATCCGCCCCGGCGATCCACGGAGCGCGAACCCGACCAGCGGCGGCCCGGTTCGCGGACCTCGATCTCGCGTACGGACTCGGGATTCGGCCTGCTGTCCTCGGTATCAGCCACCCGCGGGCCGGTAGTCCGTGTGGAGCCGGGTCAGCCGCTGGGTCCGGATGCGCCATTCGCCGTCGACCTTGGCGTAGGTCTCGTGATAGTGCCCGAAACCGTGGACGCGCGTTCCGTCCGGCCAGATCAGCCGGTCCTCCAGCGCCCAGATGCCCTGTGCCGTCGTCTCGGTCAATACATCGATCTCGGGTGAGTGCCCGTGGTGGATGGTCAGCGCGTCGCCGATGCGGGCGGTGAGGAAGGTGAGGAACTCGTCGGCCCCGGTGATCACCTCGCCACCCGACCCGGCGAGGTCGATGACGACGTCGTCACAGAACAGCGCGCGCAACCCGGTCCAGTCCTTGGTGTCCATCAACCGGAAATAGCGTGCTTTGAGCGTGCGCAGTGCTTCGTGGTCGTTCATCGTCGTCCCAGGTCGGCGGTGATGGCCGGTAGGTCGAGGACCGTGCGGATACCCGGCGGCGCCGCGCAGACGGGCGCGACGGCGTTGACCGCGCGGTTGGCGGTATAGGAGGGGGAGTGTTCGGCCATCTCCGCGAGCGGGAAGGGGAACACCATATCGATCTCGAGCGGAGCGTCCCCGTGTACCGACAGATGCCAGCCGGTCGGGCGGATGTCCCAACCCGTTTCGGCGTCGGCGCCGCAATGCCAGACTGCCCGGAAGGATACGACGGTGTGCCCGGCGCGCCGTCCGGCGATCGTGATGCGCTGGGCCGCCACCGTGCCTTTCTCGATGGTGCCGGCCGCGATCTCGAACGTATGCCCCGCGGTGGCGACCTCACCCGCCGCGGTGACCTCGTCGAGGGGCAGGCCGATCCCGTCGGCGAGCAACCGCAGCGACGGTCCGAACCCCGCGCGCAGATGGTCCAGCCGAGCGCGCGCGGAATCGGCCGGGGGGCCGCCGAAACCCATGACGTCGAACAGAATGCCCGGCGAATTCCGTTGTGACAGGTCGGCGTATTCCTCGATGGCCAGGGAGTCGAGCCGGCGCTGGATCGAGGTGAGTACCAGCGGTACCGCCTCGGTGATGAATCCCGGGCTGCTCCCGGTGCTGTGGATCGAGGTGGCGCCGGCCGCGCAGGCCGCCTCCACCCGGGCCCGGACCCCGGGATCCATACTGGGCGGATGATGGAAGAGGCCGACGGTGGTGACGATATTCGTGCCCGCGGCCAGGATCGCGCACACCTCGTCGATATCGCAGGTCCGCGGCATGTAGAGCACGCAGTCGGGGCGCCGCGCCAGGATCTGTTCGAGATCGGCGGCCGCCCGGATTCCGGTCGGTGTGTCCAGACCGCAGAGTTCGGCGGCGTCACGTCCTTGTTTGTCCGGCGACTGCGAGTACAGCGCGGCCAGTTCGAGATCCGGATGCGCGATGACCGCGCGCAGGGCGCGGCGGCCGATGGTGCCGGTGGCCCATTGGGCCACCCGGTACGGGCCGCCGGAGTCGCGGGCGGCGGGGGAGGTGAGGGTACTGGGGTCCATCGGTTCTCCGTGGGGGGTGGGCTGGTCGCCGGAGGCCGGTCAGGGACGGAAGCGCAGGAGGGCTTCCTGCGCGAACGAGGCCACCAGGGTGCCGTCGGCGGTGAGGACGTCACCGCGCCCGTAGGCGCGGCCGTGGGCCAGCACCGTGCCGTGGTGCCGTAGCAGCAGCCAGTCGTCGCAGCGGAACGGCCGGTGGAACCAGAGGGTGTGCGAGGTGGTGGCCGAGGTGAATTCGGTGCCGTTGCCGCTGTGCTCGAATCCGTCGACCTGGCGCAGCACCGTACCGATCACGTTCAGATCGGTCGCGTAGGCCACCAGCCCGGGGGCGAGTTCGGGCCCCACCTCGGGGGTGCGCATCCACAATTCGTATTCGGCGGGGCCCACCGATTTGTCGCTCAGATCGGTCAGCGAGCGGGTCTCCCACGGGATGAGCCCGATCTCGATCCGGTGCTCGGGTCCCGGCAGCGGCGACGGCGCCGCGATCTCCTGGCTCTGCCGGCCCTCCTCCATCGCGGTCATGGAAACCAGCGCGGTGGCGATCACATCGCCCTTCTGCCGCGCCACGATGGTGAAGGTCGCGAAGGAGCGGCCGCGGTGCTGCGGCTGCACCACGTAGTACACCGGGGCATCGCTCTTACCTTCGCGCGCGAAGATCACATGTACGGATTTCACCGTCTTGTCCGGGCAGGCGAACACCGCCGCGCGCAGGAACTGCGCCAGCAGCTGGCCGCCGAACAGACGGTGATACTCGAGTTCTTGATTGGGGCCCTCGAACACCGACAGGGTGGCCTGTGGGTCGGGGGCGGGCGCGTCGTCGTCACCGGCCTGTGGCGCGGTCGGCCGCAGGCGCAGGTCCATGCAGGCGAGAAGGTCGGTCCAGAGATCGGGCATACAGCGAGTGTAAGCCCGTTTCTCTGATTTGGAGAACGTTATTCTCGCTCAGTCGGCGTGTGCGAAGCCCCGGGCGCAGAATTCCCAGATCTCCTCGGCGGAGATGGGATACGCGGTCTCGTCGTCGATACCGCCGTTGGACTGCGCGGTGAACATGACCGTCTGCATCACCATGGCCGCCATCCGGCGCGGATTGACCTCGCTGCGCAGCAGGCCGGCCTTGTCGGCGTCGATCATGAGCTCGGTGAACAGTGCCAGCAGCGGGGTATGCGCGACCTTCACCTGGGCCGGATGGCTGACCAGCAGCTGCGGGGCGAAATCGGTGAACAGCGGACGCTGTGCGGTCGGATCGGGGCGGCACAGTTCGTAGAGGAGCTCCACGGCCAGTTGTAGCCGTTCCAGGGCGTTGTCCTTACCCGCCGCGGCCGCACGGATCTGTTCGGCGGTCCGGCTCAGGGCATCCTCGAACAGGGCCAGCAGCAGTTCGTGTTTACCGTCGAACTGCAGGTAGAAACTGCGCAGCGACTGTTTCGACCGATCCACGACCTCCTGGACCGTGAAATCGGTGGTGCCCTTCTCGGTGATGATCGCCTGGGCGGCATCGAGGAAACGCTGGACCCGCTGTTCCGCGCGTAGTTTCGCGGTGCGGATCGAGCGTTCGACGGCGCGCTGCTTCCAGGCCGGTTCTTCGCTCGGGCTGGTCACCGGATGGCCCGTCCGATCCCATCGATCCCATCTGTGGAGAACATGAGTGCACTGTACCGGAGAACGTCCCATGTCTGGGCAGGCACGTCCCGTGTCCGCACCCTTGAGGAGACTATTAATTTCATCTCAAGAGAATGCTATTCTCCTGAACGTAACGCAACCCCGCCACAGGAGGCAGCCCGGATGCTCTTCGAGTTCGATGCCGATCAACGGCTGCTGCGCGATACGGTCCGGGAAGTCACCGCCAAGGAATGCCCGCCCACGGTGATCCGGGAGATCGTGGACGCCGGTGCGGATCCGGGCCGGCTGTGGAAGACCTACGTCGAGCTCGGGTGGACCGAACTCGTAGAACCGGAAGCGGCGGTGGAACTCGCTATCGTGCTCGAAGGGCTGGGCCGGGCGACCGACCCCACGCCCTACCTTGCCACGATGACCCAGTTCGCGCCGCTGGCCGGGGACTTCGCCACTGCCGACGGTACCGGCGCCGCGGTGTTCGAAGGGGTCACCGCGACCCGCGACGGCGACGGCTGGCTGTTGAACGGCAGCGCCGCCCCGGTCCTGGACGGCGACCGGTGCGATCGTCTCGCGGTGGTCACCGAAGCCGGAGTGTTCGTGGTCCCCGCGCATACCGTCACCGCCCGGCGGACCGCCGCCTTCGATCCGGTGCTGCACCTGGCGGAGGTCACCTTCGACGCGGTCCGGGTCACCGACGGCGACCGCACCGCCGCCGACCCCGAACGTGCTCGCCAGCTGGCGCTGACGGGTCTGGCGCTGACCACGGTGGGCGCCTGCCAACGGGTCCTCGACATGGTGCTCGAACATATTCGCACCCGGCACCAATTCGATACCGCTATCGGCGCGTTCCAGGCGGTCCAGCACAAGGCGGCCGATATGCATCTGGCCGTCGAACGAGCCAGGGCTCTGGGGTATTTCGCGGCGCTGTGCCTGGCCGAAAACGATCCGCGGCGAAAACTGGCGGCCGCGATGGCCAAGGCGGCGGCGGGTGAATGCCAGTCGACGGTGTTCCGGCACGGGGTGCAGCTGTTCGGGGCGATGGGGTTCACCTGGGAGAACGATCTGCAATTCGCGATCAAGCGGGCCAAGGCCGGTGAACTGCTGTTCGGCGGAGCGGCTCGGCACCGCGCGGTGGTCGCCGCGGAATACCTCGCCACCGCACGGTGATCGGCGACACCATGGGATCGCGTCTTCGGCGGTCGGCGATCCGCCGACCGCGGGCGGCGCAGTGAACGGAAGACGTGCGCCGGCTTCGTGGCCGGCGCGACCCGGAACCGAGGAGTACTGCTTTGCCGTATATCGACTACGAGGTCGCCGACAAGATCGCGACGATCACGCTGAACCGGCCCGAGGCCGCCAATGCCCAGAACTCGGCGCTGCTGGACGAACTGGATGCCGCCTGGACCCGGGCGGCCACCGACGACGAGGTGGTGGTCATCGTCCTGAACGCCGCCGGCAAGCATTTCTCGGCCGGTCACGACCTCAAGGACGACAGCTGGCCGAAACCGGAGAAGATCACCCTCGACTGGATCTATCAGACCGAGAGCCGGCGGTACCTGGAGTACACGTTGCGGTGGCGCAATGTGCCCAAACCGTCGATCGCGGCGGTCCAGGGCCGGTGTATCGCGGGCGGGTTGATGCTGTGCTGGCCGTGTGATCTCATCATCGCCGCCGATAACGCGTTGTTCTCCGATCCGGTGGCGATGATGGGGATCGGCGGGGTCGAATACCACGGTCACACCTGGGAACTCGGGGCGCGGAAAGCCAAGGAGATCCTGTTCACCGGCCGCGCGGTGACCGCGCAGGAGGCCGCGCAGACCGGCATGGTGAATACGGTGGTTCCGCTGGCGGAGCTACCGGCCAAGACGGCGGAACTGGCGGCCCGGATCGCGAAGATGCCGCCGTTCGGGTTGCGCCAGGCGAAGCGGGCGGTGAATCAGACACTCGACGTGCAGGGTTTCTACGCGGCGGTGCAATCGGTGTTCGATATCCATTCCACCGGGCACGGGAACGCACTGAGTGTGAGCGGTTATCCGATTCTGGTCGACCTCGAGCAGATGAAATCGAATATCGAGTAGATATGCCGCTCGGGGGATCGATCCGTTCGCCGCGGTATCGATCCCCCGATATCGGAAAAGTGATCACCGAAAAGGAAACCGGCGATCAGGGATTCTTCGACACGGGTAGCGTAACCGATTACGACGACCCGGAACCCTGTTTTCGAATTTCCCTGATGGACAGCGATTCGACGCGTTCATCGGAAAGGTTTCCGCCATGCGTTCCACCAGCACCCGGCGTAGCGCCGCGCTCATCGGCCTGATGGCCCTGACGGCCACTGCCGTCATCGGCTGCGGTGATTCCACCGACGATGCCGCCGCCGCCACTTCGGCTCCGGCCGCCACCACTTCGGCCGCGCCCGCCACGGCCTCCCCGGAGACCCAGAAGGAGATCACCGACGCCTTCGTCACTTTCTTCGACGGGAAGGCGCCGGCCGCCACGCGGGCGGGGCTCGTCGAGAAGGGTGAGGCGTTCGCGCCGATGCTGGAGGGTATGGCCGCCGACCCCCGGGCCTCCGGAACAAGTGTTACCGTCTCGGCGGTTCAGCTCGTCGACGACAAGACCGCGGAGGTCACCTATACCCTGCTGCTGGGCGGAAACCCGGTGTTGCCGGACCAGTCCGGACAGGCGATCAAAGAGGGGGACACCTGGAAGGTCGCGGCAATGACGTTCTGTTCGCTGCTGGCCGTCCAGGGCAGCGGCGAGCCGAATCCGGCGTGTAGCTGATCGTCGCTCCCCGCACGGCGTTGTTCCCGCTGGTCGGGGAAATTCTCCGCGCGCGGGCGACGCCACCGGGCCCGGGCGCGGTGTACCGATCGCGCAGAATCGGTACACCGCCCGGGCCCGCGGCGGTCGCGGGAGTGTCGACATGTGCTCGGGTCAGGGGGCTCGGAACAAACCACCACGGGGTGCCGACCCGACGAAGCACGTTCCGGTGGGGGCCGCTGTTTACCGGATTTCCATCCGTTCAAATGCTCCGAATTCGCCTCTACCCCAGTGTGTCCCGGGCTAAGCTCGCCGCGACATCCGCGGAAACCGTGTTTCCCGGATGCGCTTCATCACTCTGCAGAAAGACGAATCGATGTCACGAAGACACCGGGTGGCGCGTATTGCCGCCGCGGGCGGGGTCGCGCTCGCCCTGACCGCGGTCACCGGCTGCGGTAATTTCTTCGGCCCCGACAACTGTTATGTGCTACCCAGCGCGGAAACCACCGGAGCAGGTGAGAAATCCGCGACCTCGGCGGGATCCGATACCGGGGTCGCGGCCACCGAATCACCGGCCGCCGCGAGTGCCGCCATCGTGGGTGCGTACACGACATTCTTCGCCCCGGCCACCTCCACCGCGGACCGTATCGCTCTGGTGGAGCGCGGTACGGAATTCGAAACCGAGATCTCGGGAATGGCGAATCATATCCGTACGGCGCTCACCACGGTGGAAGTCACCAATGTGGTCCTGGCGCAACCCGGGAAGGCCGAATTACGTTTCACCCTCAACATTTCCGGCAGCCCGGTGGTGGACGGGCAGGTCGGCCACGCGGTCCGTGAGGCGGACGGCTGGAAGATCGCGTCCTCCACCATGTGCGGCCTGGTCGCGATCTCCGGGGGAGTTTCGCAGGCCTGCGCCTGATCCATCGACCCGGCAGCCGGAACGCCCCGTGGGCGTCGTTGAACCGGGACTCCGAGCCACCGCCCTGGCGCGCCGGCCAGGGTGAGACGGCGATTCACAGATGCGCGAGCCGTGGCGCGTACCCCAGATCGCGGAGTATCGCGCCGGCCTCCCGGGTGAGTTCCCGGGTGGTGCCGAACAATCCGTCGAGGACCAGAACGCGCTTGTAGTGGCGATGGAATTCATGTTCCGCGGTGAAACCGATTCCGCCCAGCACCTGCTGACAATGCCGGGCCGTCAGCAGCGCGGCCCGACCCGCGGCGGCCTTCGCCAACAGGGCGGCGAGCGCCTCGGAATCCTCGGGGCGGGGGCGGTGCAGGTCCGGATGCGCCGGATGATCGGCATCGCCGGGCGAGACCGCGAGCGTGGCCTCCGCGCCCTCGACAGCGACCAGGGATTCGGCCAGGCGGTGCCGCACGGCCTGGAACCCCGCCACCGGCTTACCGAACTGATGGCGCTCCAGCGCGTGACGGCGGGCCGGCTCGAGCATGGCCCGCGCCGACCCCACCAGCCACCAGGCCAGGGCGCGGCGCGCGGCGTTCGTCGCCGTAGCCGGTAGGACCGGGAGTGTTCCGGTGCTGTCACTCGTGCGCACCAGCGGAAGCTCGGGGTCGACGAGTTCGGTTGCGCCCGGCGGTCGTTCGTCGACCCAGCGCACCCGGAAGCCGCCGGCGAACGGCAGTGGAATCCGCTCGCCGAGCGGCCGGCCCGCCGCGTGCGCGATCACATCGTCGAGCAGCGGGGCGTGGGCGCCGGTTTCACCGAGCAGCCGGAAGACCAGAGGAACGGCGATCTCGGCGATCTCCGCAGGACCGGTGAGCAGATCGTGCCAGCCCAGTTCGCACAGTGCCGGATACAGGGCGGCGCCGGTGACCGCGCTCATCGTCTTGCGGAGCGTATCGGTGAGCAGGATCTGTTCGTCGGTATCCACCGCTCACTCCTTCCCCAGATCGAGCAGACGGCGGGCGATGATGTTGCGCTGGATCTCGGCCGTGCCGCCGTAGATGGTCGCCGCGCGCGAGTACAGGAACTCCGAACGCCATTCGGTCTCGTCGAGCTCGACGACGCCCGGGAGCAGGTCGCGTGCGGTATCGAACAGCTGCTGTTCGGCGGTCGCCAGCAGCACCTTGTCGACAGAGGTGTCCGGTCCGAGCGCGGCGCCACCGGCCAGCCGCCGCTGGGTGGCCCGGGACCGGCAGCGCACAGTGTGCAGCGCGAGGTAGGCGGCGCCGAGATCGGCGTCGTCCCCGGCCGCGGTCTGATCCAGCACCCGGTCGAGGCGGGTGAACAGGTGGGCGATGCGATGCCAGAAACAGGTGGACCGCTCGTAGGGCAGCAGATCCATGGCGACCCGCCAGCCGTCACCCGGCCGGCCCAGCATCCGGTCACCGCTCACCACCACCTCGTCGAAGTACACCTCGGCGAATTCGTCGACGCCGTGCATGGTGCGCAGCGGTCGCACGGTGATTCCCGGGGTGTCCATATCGACGAAGAACGCGGTGATTCCGTCGTGTCCGGGGCCGGTGCGGGTGAGCAGGACACAGCGGGCGGCGAACTGCGCCAGACTGGTCCACACCTTCTGGCCGTTGACCACCCAATCCGATCCACGTTGTTCGGCCCGGGTGCGCAAGGAGGCCAGATCCGAGCCCGATCCCGGTTCGGAGAACCCCTGGCACCACTGTTCGCTGCCGTCCAGCAGCCGGGGCACCATCGTGGCGGCCAGTTCGGGCCGGGCATAGGAGATCATGGTGGGCGCGAGTACCTCGACCATGGAATAGATGCCGGGTTCGGCCAGACCGCGGGTGGCGACCTCCTCGCCGAGCACCGCCCGCAACAGCGGATCGCCGCCGAGACCGCCGACTGCCGCGGGCCAGCCGTAGCGCATCCAGCCCCCGTCGAACAGCGCCCGCCGGACCCGGGCCAGCTGCGCGACCTGCGCGTCGAAACCGGGCTCCGGGCCGGGGGAGAGGTCGTGTCGGTCCAGCCAGGCGCGAAGTGCCGACCGGAATTCGGCGACCTTCATACCGTCTCCCCGGGTATGGGTGAGGCCCCTGCGTGGTGACGCTGCGTGACCGCCTTCGGGCCTGACCCGCTCATGCTGTGCCGATGGGGTGTGCGCGAGGGCCCTGCGTGGTGACGCTCCGCTGCCGCCTTCGGGCCTGACCCGCTCATGCTGTGCCGATGGGGTATGCGCGAGGGCCCTGCGTGGTGACGCTCCGCTGCCGCCTTCGGGCCTGACCCGCTCATACCGTGGGCCGCTCGAAGGCGTGCGGGATTCCGGAGTCGTGGATACCGCTGCGCCGGATGAAGGTCATGGCGCGGGTCCGCAATCGCCAGCCCTGCTCGGTGCGCAGATAGGTATCGCTGTAGTAACCGATCCGCATATCGTGGCTCGAATGCTCCACGAAGCACAGCGGCTGGGTGCCGGTGCCGGTATCGCCGTCGAGTTCGATCAGCGGGGTGCCGGTGAGGAACAGCCCCTTGGGCGCGGCGTCCACCAGTTCGGGGAACACGTCGAGGGTGTAGGTGTCGCCGAAAGCGCTGTAGGTGCCGTCGGGGGTGAACACGCCGATCAGGCCATCGATATCGCCCTTGGTGATGGTCACCGCGTAGCGGGCGAGTAGTTGCTGGATCTCGATCAGGTCATCGGTTGCCGCCATAGACCTTCCCGCCTTTCATCACGAACCGCACCTGCTGGGTGACGGTGATATCGGCCAGGGGATCGCCGGGGACACCGATCACATCCGCCAGCAGTCCCTCGGCCAGCCGGCCGCGATCGTCGACCTGGATCAACTCGGCCGCGGTGACCGTGGCCGCGCGCAGCACCGACAGCGGATCCAGTCCCCGCTCGACCAGGGCAACCAATTCGTCGGCGTTGCGGCCGTGCGGGATGGCCGGCGCGTCGGTGCCGACCGCGATCTTCACTCCGGCATCGAAGGCCGCCTTCACCGAAGTGCGGGCACGGGGGAACATTTCGGCGGCCTTGGCCTGGAGTTCCGGTGCCGCCTTGGATACATCCATGGCGTCGGCGAGCCGGGTGGTCGGCACCAGGTAGGTGCCTTCGCGGACCATGAGGTCGATGGCCTCCTCGTCCACCAGGAACCCGTGCTCGATACAGTCGATACCGGCCCCGACCGCCTCTTTCACCGCGTCCGCGCCGTGGGTGTGGGCGGCCACCCGGAGGCCGCGCCGGTGCGCTTCGTCCACGATCGCCCGCAGTTCCTCGGTCGAATAGTGCTGGGCGCCGGGCGCGCCCGTCAGCGACATGACGCCGCCGGACACACAGACCTTGATCAGCTGGGCGCCGTGTTTGATCTGGTACCGCACCGCCTTGCGTACCTCGTCGACACCGTTGGCGATCCCTTCCTCCAGCGTCAGTTTCAGTACATCCGGCGCGAACGCGGAGAACATGGTGGGGTCCAGGTGGCCGCCGGTCGGGGTGATGGCATGTCCGGCGGGCACGATGCGCGGTCCGTCGATCCAGCCCGCGTCGATGGCCTTGCCGAGCGCCACATCCAGCAGGTAACCACCGGTTTTCACGAAGAGACCGAGATTGCGCACCGTGGTGAAGCCGGCACGCAGCGTGCGCCGGGCATTGCCCACCGCGCGCAACATGCGCAGTGGCGGATCGTCCTGCACCGAGGAGGTCAGGCCGGTTTCGCCCCGGCCGCCCATCAGCAGGTTGACCTCCATATCCATCAATCCCGGCAGTAGGACCAGATCGCCCAGCTCGACGACCTCGCCCTCGGGCCCGCCCCCGACCCCGACTATCCGGTCACCCTCGACGCGCAATATGCCGGGCCGGATGATCTCGCCGGTGTCCACATCGAGCAACCCGGCGGCTCGCAGCGTCAGCACGGTTACACCACCGGCTCCCGCACGATATCGAGATAGGCGGCGCCACTGTCGGGCACCCGCGGCTGCTTCCACACCTCCACCGGGAACGAGGCCATCACCAGTGACTGCAGCAGATGGAACAGATTGCGGGCGTCCTCGGGCAGATCGTCGAGGTCGAACCGGTCGCAGTAGGCGATGGCGTCCTCGAGCCGCGCCATTCCCGCGTCGTAGAACTCCTGCATCTCCGGCATCGTGGAGGCCAGCCGTTTGGCGTAGCGCTCGGGTTCGGTGGGCAGGATCCAGTCCTCGAACCGCGCCAGATCGGCGAATTCGGCGGGCAGTTTCGACTCAGTTGCCATTGCGGTACTCCTCGACTTTCTTCTGGGCGGTCTTGTGCAGGTGGCGCAGCAGGATCTCCTGGTCGTTGAGCGGGAAATCGGTGACGGTGCGGGTCGCGATCATGGTCTGGGTGGCCTCGAGGGTGTTGGCGTCCTGTAACGCGTATTCCTTGAAGGTCACCCCGGCCAGCTCCTGCGCCAGGCGTTCCCGGGCGGTCTTGGCGGGCACGAAGTACAGGTTGGCCTCGAAGATGTGCTTGTTCACCGCGGTCGGCCAGTAGTGGTAGGTGAGGTACCAGCCCGGCGCCCAGAACAGCAGCGAGAAATTCGGCCAGATCTCGAACTCGTCCACCCCCCATGCCTTGTGCCCGCTGGGGTTGATGCCCACGGGCAGCGGGTCCAAGCCCTCGATATCGGGCCGGTCCCACGGACCGAACAGGCCGCTGCGCAGCACGCGCTCGATCGGCTTGACCATGTTCAGGTCCTTGGGCGGCGCCATCCCGCCCCAGGAGGAGATCATGGAATGCGGAGCCTGCAATTCGTAGTGCAGCGCCTCGTAGCCGTAGCCGGCGAGTTTGTCGGCCTCGTCCTTGACCGCCTGCTTCATATGCAGGATCGGCGCGTGATAGAACTCGGCGAAGGCGTCGATGAACAGCTTCCAGTTGCTGCCGACCTCGGCGCGGTAACTGAATACCTCGGTCATCTCGTGGAACGGATAACCCTCGAGGCCCTTGATCATCGGGCCGAGGAAGGTGGTCAGCGGTTCGGCGTCCGGGTCGAGGTTGATGAAGATGAACCCCTCCCACACCTCGCAGCGCACATCCTTGAGGCCGTAGTCGGCGCGATCGAGACCGAAGAACTCCTTCTCCTGCTGGACGAAGGTCAGCTCGCCCTCCAGGCTGTAGCGCCAGGCGTGGTACTTGCAGGTGAACTGTTTGCAGAAGCCCGAGGTTTCCTCGTTGGGGAAGTCGTCCCAGACGAGTTTGTTGCCCCGATGGCGGCAGACGTTGTGGTAGGCGTGGATCTGATCGTCGTTGCCGCGGACGATGATCAGCGAGGTGCCGGCGGCGGAGAGTTCCTTGGTGAAATAGCTGCCCTTGCGCGGCAGCCGTTCCACCCGGCCGACATTGAGCCAGGTCCGTTTGAAGATGGCGTTGCGCTCGTCCTCGTAGAACTGCGGGTCGATGGAATCGCTGTAGTCGACCGGTTCGGTGCCCAGATCCGGGTAATGCTCGGTCCAGCTACCCGCTGCCGGTTTGTTGAAGTGTGCCAAGGGATTACCTCTCGTACTCGGAACGGACGCCGAAGGTGTTGAAGGCCGCGGCGAGCGTGCTGTAGGTGCCGATGGTGAAGATCAGGTCCATGCGCTGCTGTTCGTCGAGATGTGCGCACAGCGCGTCCCAGGTGCTGTCGGCCAGGTTCGATTTCTCGTCGAGTTCGTCGACCGCCCGCAGGATCAGCTGATCGAGCGCGGCGGTGGCCTCGCCCCGCCGGACCGCGTCTATCTCGGCTTCGGTGATGCCCTCCGCGAGGGCGGCTTCCCGGTGGTGGTTCCACTCGTAGACGCAGTCCCTGCGGTGCGCGACCCGCAGGATCGCGAGTTCGCGCAGGCGGGCCGGCAGCGCGGACCGGAACAACAGATGGACGTTCAGGGTCAGGAACGCCTTGGTGAGCGCCGGATGCCGGACCAGCGTCGACAGGGCGTTGCTCGCCGATTCCGGATTGCGCAGCCGGCGCGGGAGCATCACCCGGAGCGCGGCGTCGACTTCGTCGTCCCACTCCTCGGCGGGTAGCGGCGGTACACGCATCGCGCCTCCTCTCGATGAGAATGGTATTCTCGCTTTCGGATAACAGATTTCCACGCGGCGGCCGGTTAGTCAACGCGAGGGTCTACGGACAGGTCGTGGCCACCGTGTAGGCCGGACCGCGGCCGACGGCCGAGCGCGCCCGCGAAGACCGCCGACCGCTGGGGTGCCCGAAAAACAGGATATTGATTCTCGATAAGTGAGAAGCTAGTTTTCATTCACCGAGAGCTATGGATTCGGCCCGGCCGACCGGGAAGTCTCGCCGCGGAGCTCGGTGCGCGGGGCGGACGTTGTACCGCCCGATCACGATCGGCCGGCCGATGGGGGCCGGCGCAGAAAGGACCGTCGTGAGACCGAAGCGAATAGCCGCCGGCCTGATCGCCGTGGCATTGCTCGCCACCGCCGGTTGCGGAGGCCGCACCGGAACCGAGACCGAGAACGCCTCCTCCGGTGACTCGGTGGTCGCCGATTTCGGGGACCTGACCGGTGTATGCCGGGACGGCGACGCCTCCGGGGCACCGACCCAGGGCGTGACCGATACCGAGATCACCGTCGGCGTCTTCTCCGATGTCGGCTATTCGAAGAACCCCGAATTCGTCGACGCCGCCGAGGTGTTCACCTCGTGGTGCAATGCCGCGGGCGGGATCAACGGCCGCACCATCACCACCCAGACCCACGACTCCAAGGTGATGGCGGTACGCCAGAAGATGGTGGAGGCCTGCCGGACCGATTTCGCGCTGGTGGGCGGTGGTGCCGGACTCGACGGCCTCGGTGTGAAGGAACGTCTCGAGTGCACCCTGCCCGATATCCCGGCACAGGTCTCCCAGCAGCCCAACCTCGGCACCGATCTGCAGGTGATCCCCTCACCCAGCACCTACGCCCACTACGACCCGTACAACGCCTTCCGGCGGTGGCTCACCAAGGAGGCCTACCCGCAGTCGGCCGGTGCGGTCGGGATCATCAACGGGGACTCACCGGTCACCAAGGTCCTCGGTGACAAGGCCGTCGAATCGCTGAAGGCGATGGGCGCGAACGTGATCTACAACGAGCTGTACCCGGTGGGCGGGGTGACCGACTGGACACCCTACGCGCAGGCCATCAAGAACGCCGGGGTTCGCGGGCTGATCTGGTACGGCGAGGACGCGCCGCTGGCAAAACTCGAGGAGAAGCTGACCTCGATGGACTACAAGCTCGACTGGATCGACCCGAACAACAACGCTTTCCGTCCCGACTACGTGGACCTGCTCGGGCGTTCGGCAAGTTACCAGAACAACCTGGTGGACCTCGGTGGCGTGGTGGCGCCACAGCTGGCCGGCGAATCGGAGGCCATGCGGCAGTTGCAGGATCTCTACCAGAAGTACGCGCCGGACGCGGTGATCACGCTGCCGGCCGTCCGGGCCTTCTCGGCCTGGCTGCTGTTCGCGAAAGCGGCGAGCAGCTGTGGCGCCGAGCTGACCCGGACCTGCCTGATCGAGGCCGCGCAGAAGGAGAACGCCTGGACCGGCGGCGGGCTGCACAGCCCGAACGACCTCACGAACAAAGACGCCCCGCCGACCTGCTTCAACGTCATGCAGGCGACGCCGGACGGCTGGAAACCCGTGGAGTTCGGTGCCGACAACGGACTGTTCCGCTGCAACACCCCGCCCTACCGCTACACCGGTAACTACGGCGAGCCGATGACGCTCGCCGATGTCGGCAAGACCATGGCGGACGTCGAGTAATCGATCATGGATCAATTCCTCGCCTTCGGGATCGTCGGGCTGAGCACCGCCGCCGTCTATGCCGTCATCGGCAGCGGTCTGGTGCTCACCCATACGACCACCGGGATATTCAACTTCGCGCACGGCGCCGCCGGCATGATGGCGGCGTTCTCGTACTGGCAGCTCACCGCCGGGTGGGATGTCCCGGTTCCGGTCGCCCTGGCGATCGTGCTGCTGGTCCTGGCGCCGCTGTCCGGTCTGCTGGTGGAGCGGGCCCTTCGGGCGGTCCAGGGTCTCGGTGACGCGGAGAAACTGGTGATGACGGTCGCGCTGCTGAGCGGGCTCATCGCCACCGCGCGCTGGATCTGGGATCCGATGCAGGCCCGCACTCTGCCCACCTTCTTCGCCGAGACCGAACCTCTCCGGATCGGCTCGGCCACCGTCACCTGGCATCAGGCGCTCACCATGCTGGTGGCCGTCGCCGTCGCGGTGGGTCTGCGGGTGCTGCTGTTCAACACCCGCACCGGGGCGGAGATGCGGGCCACCGTCGACGATCGGGCGCTGGCCGGCCTCACCGGCGCGGATCCTGTCCGCGCCAACCGGGTCGCCTGGATCCTGGGCATCGAATCGGCCGCCGTGGGCGGCATTCTCATCGCTCCGACGGTCTCGCTGGATGCCGCCACGCTGTCGCTGCTCATCGTCAGCGCCTACACCGCGGCCATTTTCGGCCGCCTGCGCAGTTTGCCGATGACGTTCCTCGGGGCCGTCGTGGTCGGGCTGATGGAGAGCTACCTGGCCGGATACCTGCCACAGAACGAGTACCTGCCGGGTCTGCGGCTGGCCGCCCCGGCGCTGTTGCTCCTGATCGCGCTGCTGCTGTTCCCGCACGGCCGATTGCGCGGCCGTGACCGCAGACTCAGCCCGGTGCCCACTCCCTCGCGCGGCGGTGCGCTGTTCTTCGCCGGTGTGATCGTGCTGCTCGGGCTGATGGTCGCCACCACTCTTGGGGAAAGCGATCTGCTCGCCTACGGTCCGATGTTCGCCTTCGGTGTCGTCGCGCTGTCGTTCGTGCCGCTGTCCGGTTACGCGGGGCAGGTCTCCCTGGCTCAGCTGAGCATGGCGGGTATCGGCGCCGTCGCCTACGCCCACCTGGCCCCGGGCGGCCAGTGGTGGGGGTTGGTCGGGGCGGTGCTGATCGCGGCCGTCGCGGGGGCGCTGGTCGCGGTGCCGGCGCTGCGCTTGTCCGGGGTATATCTGGCCCTGGGCACAGCGGCCTTCGCGGTGATCCTGGACCGTTGGATCTTCACCCTGCCCGCGTTCGAGATCGGCGGCGTGCGGATCGCGTTCTTCGACCAGGGCTCGGTGGAAGTGGCGGGGGTGAACCTGTTCGGGCTGAAACTGGACGAGACCGCGCAGATCACCGTGTTCGCGGCGGTCTGCCTGGCGCTGGCCACCCTGGGCGTCGCCATGCTGCGCCGCGGGCGTTTCGGCCGCCGGCTCATCGCCCTGCGTGACAGCGAGGCCGCCTACGCGACGCTCGGCGGTAACCTGCTGCTCGCCAAGGTCGCGGTCTTCGCGCTCAGCGCGGGACTGGCCGGACTAGGGGGTGCGCTGTACGGCATGCAGATCGGGTCGGTGACACCGGAACAGTTCAATTTCGTGGCCGGGATGCCGATCTTCCTGGTCGCCGTGTTCGCCGGGCTCGGCGCGCTGGGCAACGGGCTGTTCGTCGGCGTCGCGCTCTACGGACCGCTGCTGGCGGTCCCGGTACTCTTCCCGTCCAGCGAGAACCTGATCCATGTGATCCCGGCGCTGGCCGGTATGGCCTTCGGTGGCGGGGTGGTGAGCCACGGCGCCGTGGCGCGGATGCGGGAGGGTTTCGAGGCGGCCATCCGCAACCGGGTGGCCCTGGCCGCCATGATCGGTATCCCGGTGGTGCTGTGGCTGCTACGGCTGGCCGGTGCCGTCGACGGCTGGATCCTGTTCTGGGGCTCGGTGCTCGGCGTTTTCGCGGTCCGGATATGGGCGAACAACCGGGAACAGCGGGCCGCCGCGAGCGAACCGGATGTACCGGTCGAATGGTGGGGTGTGAAACGCCCGTGGCGAGCCACGGACAAGGAGGTGCTCGACCATGCCGTCACTGCTGCACGTTAGCGATGTCACCGTGACCTTCGGCGGCCGGCGGGCTCTCGACGGTGCCGGGCTGCGCGCCGAGGCCGGGCAGGTCACCGGCCTGATCGGCCCCAACGGAGCGGGGAAGAGCACCCTGTTCGATGTGATCTGCGGATTGCGGCGTCCCGCGGCGGGCCGGGTCCGGCTGGGTGAGAAGGACATCACCCGGCTGGCTCCGGCGCGCCGGGCCCGGCACGGGATGGCACGCACCTTTCAGCGGCTCGAACTGTTCGGCCGGCTCTCGGTCCGCGACAACCTGCTCGTGGCCGCCGAACTCGGCCCGCACCGGCGGCGCGCCGCGCAGCTCACCGACGAGATCATCGACCGCCTCGAACTGGGCGCCCGCGCCGGCGATCTCGCCGACGCCCTGCCCACCGGCCTGGCCCGGCTCGTCGAAGTGGGCCGGGCGCTGGCCGTGCGGCCCACACTGCTGCTGCTCGACGAACCCGCCGCCGGGCAGGACAGTACGGAAACGGACCGGTTCGCCGGGCTGCTGCGTTCGGTCGCCGCCGACGGCACCGCCGTGGTGCTGGTCGAACACGATATGGGCCTGGTGATGAACGTCTGCGATCACGTGTACGTCCTGGACCTCGGCACGGTGATCGCCGACGGGGCCCCGGAGCGGATACGCGCCGACGAACACGTCCTTGCCGCATACCTGGGGGCCGCATGAGCACCTTGCTGGAACTACGCGGTATCCGCGCCGCCTACGGGGCGATCACCGTATTGCACGGTGTCGATCTGAGTGTGCGCGCGGGCGAGGTGGTCGCGCTGCTCGGCCCCAACGGCGCCGGGAAGACCACCACGCTCTCGGTCGCGGCCGGGGTGCATCCGATCGCGGACGGGGAACTCCGCCTCGGCGGCCGCGTGGTGAACGGCGTCGACCCCCGGGATCTGGCTCGCGCGGGGGTCTGCCTGATTCCCGAGGGCCGGGGCATCTTCCCGAACCTCACCGTGCGCGACAACCTGCTCATGATGACCTTCACCGGCCGACCCCGCGAACAGATCGAGGAGATCGCCTTCGCCCGTTTCCCGATCCTGGCCCAGCGGGCCGGACAGACCGCGGGCACGCTCTCCGGCGGTGAACAGCAGATGCTGGCACTGGCGCGCGGACTGGCCACCGATCCGGCGGTGCTGATGCTGGACGAATTGTCCATGGGTCTCGCGCCGCTGGTGGTGGGCCGCCTCTACGAACAGGTCGCCGAGATCGCCCGCCAAGGCGTCGCGGTGCTCGTCGTCGAACAGTTCGCCGCCGCCGTACTGGATATCGCCGACTCCGCCGCCGTCCTGGTGCGCGGCCGCGTCGAATATCAGGGCCCGCCCGATCAAGGGCTCCGCAACGAATTGGCCACTCTCTACCTAGGAAGTTCCGCATGACCGACTCGACCCGGGCCGACCGTTTCGTCACCGAGCTCGCCGAACTGAAGATCCCCGACCCCGCCGCCGGCCGCGGCGCGCTGTGGTTGCGTGTGGGCGTGGCACTGCTGATCCTCGGGCCGGTGGTGACGCTGCCGGCATACCTGATGTCGCACAACACCTCCGACGCACTGGTCCAGCGCGACGCGCTCGTCATCGCGCTGGCCGGGGTGGCGCTGAGCATCGTGGGGGCGACACTGTTCCTGCGCTACTCCTTGACCGGGGTGCTGCGGTACTGGATGGCCCGGCAGTCCTACGACCTGGCCCTGCTGGCCGAGCGGTTGCCCGGGGCGGCCGAGGAGGAGCCCGGGGAGGTCGCGGTGTCACAGCGGTGAGAGCTTGCGGCCTACCGCAGTGAACTGCT
>NZ_BAGJ01000044.1 GCF_000308775.1 Nocardia testacea NBRC 100365 | reverse complement strand
GCTGTCGGCGGCGGGCCGGCCCGCGGCGGGTCTGCTGGCGATCGCCGCGGGCACGGCCATCGTGGTCCTCGCGGTCACGCTGTTCCGAGGCGGGTTCGCCGATACCGTCGCGGTCACCGTGCATTCGCCGCGCGCCGGCCTGGTGATGTACCCGGATGCCGAAGTGAAACTGCGTGGGGTGACGGTGGGCGCGGTGCAGTCCATCGCCGAACGGCCCGACGGCACCGCCGAGATCGAGCTCGCCATCGACCGCGGCAAGCTGGATCGCATACCGGCCGATGTCACCGTGGATATCGCCTCCACCACCGTGTTCGGCGCCAAGTACATCCAGCTGGTACCGCCCGAGCAGCCCACGGACCGCCATCTCGAAGCCGGTCAGGTGTTCGCCGCCGACAGCGTGACGGTCGAGATCAATACGGTCTTCCAGCAGCTCACCCAGGTACTCGGGGAGATCCAGCCGGAGAAACTCAATGAGACTCTCGGCGCGCTGGCCGATGCGATGCGGGGACGCGGGGACCGGGTGGGCCAGATGATGGTCGATCTGGAGGCGTTCCTGGCGAAACTCGAACCCGGATTACCCGCGCTGCGCGCCGATCTGGCGATGGCGCCACAGGTTGCCGGGGTGTACGCGGACTCGGCGCCCGCCCTCGTACAAACCGTCGGTAACGCCACCGCGCTCAGCGATACCGTGGTGGCCGAACAGCAGCAGCTCGACGTCCTGCTGATGAGCCTGATCGGTCTGGCCGATACCGGGAACCGGGTGATCGGCGACAACGGCCCGGCGCTGGTGAGCACCCTCGATGTCCTGGTCCCGACCACCGACCTCACCAACCGCTACCGGCAGGCACTGACCTGCGCGCTGGACGGCCTGGGCTATCTGGCGTCGGTGGATCCGGTAAAAGTTCCCGGTATCGGGCTGTCGGCGAACTTCCTCTGGGGTGTGCAGCCCTACCGCTATCCGGAGCATCTGCCGAAGGTCGCGGCCTCGGGCGGGCCGCAGTGCTCGATGCTGCCGGTCGGCTACGAGGATTTCCCGCCGTATGTGGTCACCGATATCGGCGCCAATCCGCACGCCGGGCCCTTCCGGTCCGGGCTGACCTTGAACACCGAATCGCTGGCGCGAGCGCTGTTCGGTCCGGCCGCCGCCGGGAAAGGAGCCCCGTGATGAGCGACCGGAACACCCCCCTGGTGAAATTCGGCGTCTTCGCCGCGGTGATGGTGGTGCTCTCCGCCTGCCTGATCATCGTGTTCGGCGAATACCGCAGCGGCTCCACCACCGAATACTCGGCGATGTTCGCCGATTCGTCGGGCCTGCGCGACGGCGACACCGTGCGGGTCTCGGGAGTGGTCGTGGGCTCGGTACGCGGGGTCACGCTGGAGAAGGACCAGCGGGTGCGGGTGGATTTCGACGCCGACCGCGCGCTGCCGCTGACCACCGGGACACAGGTGGCGGTGCGTTACCTCAACCTCGTCGGAGACCGCTATCTCGAACTCACCGACAAACCCGGCAACACCCTGCCGCCCGGCGGGCAGCTGCCGGTCGAGAACACCGTCGGCGCGCTCGATCTGGACCTGCTGCTCGGTGGACTGAAACCGGTGATCCAGGGACTCGATGCCCGGGACGTGAACGCGCTGACCTGGTCGCTGCTCGAAATCGTGCAGGGCAAGGAGAGCACCGTGAACTCCATCCTCGGCCGGACCGCGTCGTTCTCCGCGGCGCTCGCCGACAACAACGAGGTCATCGAGCAGTTGATCGACAATCTGAACACCGTGATGACGACGCTGTCCGCGGAGGGCGGTCAGTTCACGAATCTGGTGGACCGGCTCGAACAGCTCATCACCCAGCTCGGCAACAACCGCGACCCCATCGCCGCGGCCATCGACTCGCTGGAGGCCGGGACCGCCACGGTCGCCGATCTGCTCACCCAGGGCCGGCCGCCGCTGGCCGGCGCGATCGACCAGGTCAACCAGCTCGCCGCCAATATCGACGGCGACAGCCAGACCCTGGACACCGCACTGCAGAAGGCGCCGGAGAACTTCCGCAAACTGGTGCGCACCGGGGCCTACGGCAACTTCATCCAGTACTACCTGTGCGATCTGACGCTGCGGGTCAACGATCTGTCCGGTCAGGTCGTGGAGATCCCGGCCGCCGTACAGACCGACGGAAGGTGCGCTCCCTGAGATGTTTCGATACCGCGGAAGACATCTGCTGCGGCACGGCCTGATCGGGATCGTGCTCATCGTCTGTGTCATCTCGCTGGGACTGCAGTCACAGCAGGTGATCGCCTGGGGTACCACCGTGCGCTATCAGGCCGTGTTCCAGGAGGCCGGTGGGCTGGAGGCCGGGGACGAGGTGATCGTGTCGGGAGTGCGGGTCGGCTCGGTGACCGAGGTCGGACTCGACAACGGGGACGCGCGGGTGGTGTTCACCGTGCGCAGCTCGGTCCCGGTCGGCGCGGAGAGCTCGGTCCAGATCAAAACGGGCTCGCTGCTGGGCAAGCGGATCATGACCCTGGTCTCGCGTGGCACCGAACACCTGCGCCCGCTGGACACCATCCCGATCGAGCGCACCTCGTCGCCGTATTCGCTGACCGACGCGCTGGGTGACCTCACCACCAACGCCGTTGCCATGGACACCGATTCGCTGAACAACTCGCTGAACATGCTGTCGTCCACACTCGATGAGATCGCGCCGCAATTGGGCCCGGCGTTCGACGGACTGTCGGAGCTGTCGAAATCCATCAACAGCCGCAATACCGCGCTGCGCGATCTGCTCACCGCCTCCCGGGATGTCACCGCGATCCTCGCCGACCGCAGTCAGCAGGTGAACACCATGCTGCTCAACGCCAATACGCTGATCGGGGCCCTGGACGACCGCCGGCAGGCGATCGCCACACTGCTGGCCAATACAGCGGCGGTGGCCGATCAGCTCACCCAGCTGGTGGCCGACAACGAGGCCGAATTGGGACCCGCCCTGGACCGGTTGAACTCGGTGGCCGCACTACTGCAGCGCAACCGCGACAATATCGCGGCGGCTATTCCCGGCCTGGCGAAAGCCTCCCTCACCCAGGGCGAGGCCGTATCGGGCGGTCCGTTCTACAACGCCTATGTCGCCAACCTGATCCCGGCCCAGTGGATCCGGCCGTTCGTGGATGCCGCGTTCGGCGGCTCTGTCCCGCAACCCCCGGCCCCGCAACCGGCCGCACCTCTACCGGGCGCGCCGCAGCCGGCCGCACCCCGACCGGGGGCGCCACGATGAACCGGATACTGATTACGCGGGTGGTCGCGGGCGTACTGGTGGTCGCGGTGGTGGCCGCCGCATTCGTCGTGGTGAACCGTATGCTGCTCGCGCCCACGACCATCCGCGCCGTGTTCGGCACCGCCACCGCCATCTACCCCGGTGACGACGTGCGGGTGTCCGGAGTTGAGGTCGGCACGATCGCGGGAATCGAACCGCACGGCACCACCGTGGAAATGGAACTGCGCATCGCCCAGGGCGTGGATATCCCGGCCGAGGCGGGGGCGGTGATCGTCGCGCAGAGTCTCGTGGACTCCCGCTACGTCCAGCTGACCCCCGCCTATCGGGGAGCGGGCGAGACCCTGCCCGACGGCGCCGTGATCCCGCTGGAACGCACCGCGGTGCCGGTGGAATGGGATGAGATCAAAACCCAGCTCACCCGGCTGGCCACCGAACTGGGACCCGACGGCGACAAGTCCTCCGGGCCCGCGGGCCGTTTCATCGACAGCGCCGCCGACGCGCTCGCCGGTAACGGCGACAAGTTGCGCCAGGTGCTCGCGCAACTGTCCGGTGTCGGCCGGATCCTGGCGAACGGCAGCGGCGATATCGCCGAGACCCTCGAGAACCTGCAGATCTTCGTCACCGCGTTGCGGGACAGCAATGTGCAGATCGTGCAGTTCCAGAACCGGCTGGCCACGCTGACCAGTGTGTTGGACAGCAGCCGTTCCGATCTCGACGCGGCCCTGAACAATCTGGCCATCGCGGTGGGCGAGGTGCAGCGGTTCGTCTCGGAGAACCGGGACAAAGCGAGCGAACAGGTGGGCCGGCTGGCCGACGTCACCCAGAACCTGGTGGACAATCGCGGCGAACTCGAGGAGCTGCTGCACATCTTCCCGACCAGCCTGGCCAATTTCTACAACATCTACAACCCCGATACCGGCACCGAGGCAGGGGTTTTCGTGCTGAACAACTTTTCCAACCCGATCGAGTTCGTCTGTGGCGGCATCGCCAGCGTGGAGAACATCGGCGCCGCGGAGGCCGCGCGCAAATGCCGCGACTACCTCGGGCCGGTGCTCGGCCTGATGAACTTCAACTATCTGCCGGTGCCGGTGAACCCCGGGCTCGGGCCCTCGGCCGACCCGGACAACATCATCTACAGCGAACCCGACCTGGTTCCGGCGGCCGCGGCCGTGGACCCCGCGGCGCCACCACCTCCACCGGCGCCCACCCTCGCCGATATCCTCTTCCCCGGCGGGCGGTGATCCCATGGTGAGACCGGAACGCGCATACCGGGTGCGCAGGGCTGTCATGGGTTGCGCGTGTGTGATCGCCTCCGCCTCCGGTTGCGCGTGGGACGGGGTGAACTCGCTGCCGCTGCCCGGCGCCACCGGCCGCGGCCCCGGCGCCACCACGCTCTATGTGGAAATGGCCGATGTCGGCACGCTGACCCCGAATTCGCCGGTGCTGATCGACGACGTGGTGGTCGGCAGTATCGGCGATATCCGGGTCGAGAACTGGCACGCCCTGGTGGAGGTGTCCGTCCGGCCGGGCGAGGCGATCCCGGCGAACGCGCAGGCGCGGGTCGGGCAGACCAGTCTGCTCGGGTCGATGCATCTGGCCCTGGACCCGCCACCCGGACAGGCGCCGCAGGGCCGGTTGGAATCCGGTGCCCGGATCGTCCTCGACGATACCGCGACCTATCCGTCGACCGAGCAGACCCTGGCCTCGCTGTCGGTGGTCGTCAACGGCGGTGGCCTGGGGCAGGTGGGCGATATCGTGAGCAGTCTCGGCGCGGCGTTCGAGGGGCGCGAGACGAATATCCGCGCACTGCTGGACCGGCTCGACGTCTTCCTGGGCACCCTCGACGCACAGCGCGCCGATATCGTCGCCACCATCGACGGGCTCAACCGGCTCGGTGCTACCTTCGCCGCCCAGCGCGATGTCCTCACCCAGGCACTGCGCCGGATCACACCGGCACTGGACGTCCTGATCCGGGAGCGGCCCGATCTGGTGACCGCACTGGATCGTCTGCGGACGTTCAGCGATACGACCAACGGCGTGCTGACCGCGGTGCACGACGATCTGCTCACCAACCTGCGCAATCTGGAACCCACCCTGAAGGCGCTGGCCGATGTGGGTCCCGACATCAACAAGGCCATCGCCTTCGCGACCGTGTTCCCCTACGGGCAGTACCTTGTCGACAATGGGGTGCGCGGCGATTTCATCAACCTCTTCGCCACGGTCGACCTGACCATCCCGCGCCTGCGCCGGGAACTGCTGCTGGGCACGCCGTGGGGTGATCCCACCGCCGTCATCCAGGCGGCGGTGGGCGATCCGGGTTACGCCGAGCAGACGAAGAATCCACTCGGTTTCGGAGTGAACGCTCCGGCGCCCACCCCGGCCCCCGCTCCTGAGCAGGCCCCGGCTCCCGCGCCCGCCCCGGCCGCTCCCGCACCCGGCCCCGCGCTGCCGTTCCCTCTGCCGCAGCTACCGCTACCGCAGATACCCCTGCCCCCCGGGATCGGAGGCCGCTGATGCTGCTGTCGCGCTTCGTCCGTGCCCAGCTGACCATCTTCGGTGTCGTGTCGGTGATCGGCCTGGTCGTGATGTCGGTCTTCTATATGAAACTGCCGAGCCTGGCCGGGGCCGGCACCATCGATGTGACGGTGGACCTACCGGAGGCCGGTGGGCTCTACCGGTTCGGCAATGTGACCTACCGCGGTATCCAGGTGGGCAAGGTGACCCGGGTCGACCTGGCCGGTGACGGCGTGCGGGCCAGACTCGCCATCGACGGCTCGTACCGCATCCCGGCCGATCTGACCGCCGAGGTGCGCAGCGTCTCCGCGGTGGGTGAACAGTACGTGGACCTGCTGCCGCGCACCGATTCGCCGCCGTATCTGTACGACGGCGCCACCATCGAACGCCGCGACACCGAGACCCCGCAACCCGTCGGGCCGATGCTGGACCGGCTCAGCGCGCTGGTCGGCACGATCCCGAAGGACGATCTGCGCCGGTTGCTCGACGAGATGTTCGCCGGAGTCAACGGTGCGAGCGAGGATCTCGATTCGCTGCTGAGCTCGGCCGAGAAACTGACCGCGACGATGAACGGTGTCGGCGACAACACCCGCATTCTGGTACAGGATGCGGCGCCGCTGCTGGATTCGCAGGTGCAGTCGGCCGACGCGATCCGGATCTGGACCCGCGCCACCGCCGATGTCACCGGTCGGCTGGTGGCGAACGACCCGCAGCTGCGCACCCTGCTGCACTCCGGGCCGGGCTTCGCCGACGAGGTGTCCGGCCTGCTGGATTCGCTGCATCTCACGCTGCCGGTGCTGCTGTCCAACCTGACCACGGTGGGGCAGCTGGCGGTCACCTACAACGCCGGCCTGGAACAGCTGCTGGTGTTGCTGCCGCCGGCGGTGTCCCTGGTACAGGCGGTGCAGCCGACCAAGAACGCGTCCGGGCTGGGGATCGGCGATTTCCGGATCAGCGGTGTCTCCGATCCGCCGGCGTGTACCGTCGGGTTCCTGCCGCCCTCGCAGTGGCGGTCGCCGCAGGACGTCACCACCATCGACACCCCCGACAACCTCTACTGCAAACTGCCGCAGGATCATCCGATCGCGGTCCGGGGCGCGCGCAATATCCCGTGCGCCGGCAACCCCGCCAAACGGGCCCCGACCGCGGCCATCTGCAACAGCGACCAGGATTTCGTGCCGGTCGCACCGGATCAGCCGGTGGTCGGGCCGTACCCCCGCGATCCGGAGCTGGAAGAGCAGGGCATTCCGCCGGATTCACGATTCTCGCCCCCGCCGGGTAACGCGCCGGCCGCGGATACGACGGCGCCGGGCGCCGCCGCGCCGGCCGTCGCCTTCGCCCGGTACGACCCGAAGACGGGTGAGTATCTGGGACCCGACGGGCAGCTCTACCGGCAGACCGATCTGGTGGCGGACAGCCACCGCAGCTGGGAGGAGATGCTTCCCCACTGAGCGGAAGACCGAGATCATTGTTCGGCCCGACCGCTACGCCGCTACCCTCGGCGCATGGATATACCCGAACTCGCCGATCTCATCTGGCTGTTCGAGGACGAGCCGACTCGGGAGTTCGATGATCTCGAGTGGCCCGTCGGACTGCATTCGTTCCGGCTCACGCGAGGGGCTCAGGCCGTACGGTTCTCGCTCGACCCAACGGCCGGCGAGGCGTATATCGGCCTCTCCGTCGGCGAGCGCGAACATACCTACCTGGGCCGTCTTCGCCGAGTGGACCAGGTGAGCGTAGACCGAGGCCCGGCCGGCTACGAAGGTCTGCGGATCTGGTTCTCGAGTGACACGAACGATCCCCTCGTGCTGCAGACCAAACCTCGGATCCGCTTGTCATGGGATGTGAAAACCCTTGGTACCTGGTAGCCCGTCCAAGCGGGGATCGGCGACATCCCGGGGCGGCCGACCGCATGTGGCATGCGCCGCGGGCGCGAGTCCCGAGGCCTGAACGACGGGACCGAGGGGCTCGACCCTCATGACGGCGCGGGCGGCACCGATGAACAGCTCAACTCCGGGGGAGGCCGAGTACGCGCTGGGCGATGATATTGCGCTGGATCTCGGAGGTGCCGCCCGCGATGGTGCCGGAGAAGCTGCGTAGGTAGCGTTCGAACCAGCTCGGCGCGTGATCCTCCAGGTTCAGCAGATTGTGCCGGGAGGTGACCGACGGATGGGTCAGGCCGTCGGCGCCGGCGGCGTCGAGCGCGGCCTCCAGGCCGTTCTGCACGGCTTCCGAACCCAGCAGTTTCAGTACCGACAGCGCCGCCACATCGGTTTCGCCGCGCGATTCGCGGGCCAGGGCCGCCGAGCCCAGCAGTTCCAGCGCCTGCAGGTCCATCACCGAGGTCGCGAAGCGGTCGGTGTCCAGTTCGGTGCGCGGCGTGAAATCCGCGACCAGCATCCGCAGCCGCTGAGCGAAACTCATCCACAGCAGGGTGCGTTCGTGCCCGAGCGACCCGTTGGCCACGATCCAGCCCTTGTTCAGCTCACCCACCAGGTTCTCCGCCGGAACACGGGCGCCCTCGAAGAAGACCTCGTTGAAATCGAGGTCGTCGGAAGCGCACGCCGAGGCGAACGGCCGGCGTCGCACCCCCGGGGTATCGGTGGGGATCAGCAGTACCGAGATGCCGCGATGTTTGGGGGCCGCCGGATCGGTGCGGACGAAGGTCAGGATGACATCGGAATCGTGTGCCCCGGAGGTCCACACCTTCTGGCCGTCGACGACGAAATGGTCACCGTCGCGCACGGCCCGGGTCCGCAACCCGGCCAGATCCGAACCCGCCCCGGGTTCGCTCATGCCGAGCGCGGCCGGCATCTCGCCGCGGAGGATGGGTACGGCCCACTTCCGCTGCTGTTCGGGGGTGCCGAAGGTGATGAGGGAGGCGGCGATGATGCCCTGGCCCTGCGGGTTGCAGCTTTCGTAGATCTTGCGTGCGGCCAGTTCCTCGCGGTGCACGTACTGCTGCAGAACGGTGGCGTTGCGGCCGCCGAACTCGGGCGGATACCCCGGCACCAGCCAGCCGTGATCGAATTGGACCGACTGCCATTCGCGGGCCCACGGCGGCACATGCGAGCTCGACCGGGGTCGCTCGACCGCGGTGGCCTCGGGCGGCAGGTACTCGTCGAGGAACGCGATGAACTCGGCGCGGAACCGTTCCACATCCTCGTCGAAAGTCAGCTGCACTGGGGACCTCCTTTGGCGGATGATGAGAATATCATTCTCTTGTCAGGATATTCTAGTTTCCAAAGGTGGGGCGACCGGCCGGGACGACGGGTTCACTCCGGTGAAGGGTCGCCGCGGTGACGGGAGGTACGGCCATGCGGAGTGCCGGCAGTGGGCTGACCCTGCAGCAGCGGATCGACGCGCGGTCGGTCCGCACCACCGAACTCTTCGGCAGTGCGGCGGTCCAGCGCTTCCTGGACGCCGCCCGGGCGCTGATCACCGAACGCGGCAGTACCGATTTCACGATGCATGAGGTGGTGGACCACGCGGGCCAGTCGCTACGCAGTTTCTACCTGCTCTTCGACGGTAAACACGAACTGCTGCTGGCTCTCTACGAAGAGGCCATCGCGAAAGTGGCCGGCCAGATCCGCGAGGCCACCGGCAACGATGACGATCCACTGGATAAACTGCGGCTCGCGGTGGAATTGCTGTTCGAGTTCTGCCGGCCGGACCCGGGCGCGCATCGTCCGCTGTTCACCGAATACGCGCCGCAGCTGCTGATGTCGGACCCCATCGAGATCCAGGTCGCACACGCGTCGCTGTTCGAGTTGCTGGCCGATCTCATGTGCGACGCGGCCGCCGCGGGTCATCTTCGGCCCGATACGCGACCGCGCCGGCTGGCCGCGATGACTCTGCAGACGGTGATGTTCGTGGCCCAGGGTGCCCGCACCGACGACGGGTCGAATGCGATCACCGCGGCCGAGGTGTGGAACCTCTGCGCCTTCGGTGTGCTCGGGAACGGCGCCGCGGATGCCCGTCGGTGAGGTGGCGGCATGAGCGGGCCGCGCGGTCGGTGAATCGGCGGTGCGATGCAGCGGATATGATATTCTCAGTTTTTGAGAATATCGATATCGGCACGGGCCGGGCGCGGCGACGCCCGGCGTTCGGGAAGTAGTCGTATGAGTATTTCGCTACTGCTGGATATGGCGGCCTCGACCGACCCGGATCGAGTGGCCGTCGTCTCCGGCGAATCGCGCTGGACCGGTGCGGAACTGGATACGCTGGCGCACGGCGGTGCGGGCGCGATCGCGACCTCCGGCGCGCGCAGCGTCGCGTATGTGGGCACCGGGGGTGCGCTGCTGCCGCTGCTGATCTTCGCCTCCGCTCGGGCCGGGGTGCCGTTCACCCCGTTGAACTATCGGCTCGGCGGCGACAAACTCGCCGAACTCGTACGACGCCTCGACGCGCCACTGGTCGTCCACGACGACGCCTACGCGCACGCGGTCACCGGTACGGCCGATCTGCTGTGGACCGCGGCCGAATTCCTGGAGCGCGCGCGGACCGCCGACCCGGCCGGCGCCGACCCCGATCCCGACTCCGCGGCCGTCGTGCTGTTCACCTCCGGGACCACCTCGCAGCCGAAAGCCGTCGAACTCTCGCACAACAATCTGGTCAGTTACATCACCGGCACGGTGGAATTCGCCTCCGCCGCGCCCGAGGACGTATCGCTGATCTGCGTACCGCCCTACCATGTGGCCGGCGTCGGCGCGGCGCTGTCGAACCTGTACGCGGGCCGGAAGATGGTGTACCTGCGCAATTTCGAACCGCAGGAATGGATCCGGCTGGTGGAGACCGAGCGGGTCACCACCGCGACCGTTGTGCCGACCATGCTGGACCGGATCATCGCCGGCCTGCAGGCGAGCGGATCGCGCCTGCCTACCCTGCGGGCCCTCGCCTACGGCGGGTCCAAGGTCGGGCTGCCACTGGTACGCACCGCGCTCGAACTGCTACCCCATGTCGGCTTTGTCAATGCTTACGGGCTCACCGAAACCAGTTCCACCATCGCCGTCCTCGGACCCGAGGACCACCGGGCCGCCCTGGCCGCCACCGACCCGGCGGTCGCCGCCCGGCTGGGCTCGGTCGGGCAGCCGGTCCGGGGTATCGAGGTGCAGATCCGCGACGAGAGCGGCGCGGTCGTGCCCGCGGGTATCGCCGGGGAGCTGTTCGTCCGCGGGCCGCAGGTCTCGGGCCGGTACACCGGGATCGGCTCGGTACTCGATGCCGAAGGCTGGTTCCCCACCAGAGATCTCGCGGTGCTGGACGAGGACGGGTATCTGTTCGTCCACGGCCGCAGCGACGACACCATCATCCGGGGCGGGGAGAACATCGCCCCGGCCGAGATCGAGGATTTCCTGGTCGAGCATCCGGCCGTGCACGAGGTCGCGGTGGTCGGCGTCGAGGATGCCGAATGGGGCCAGATCATCGTCGCGGTGGTGGTACCCGCCGATCCCGGCAGCGTGCCCGATCCCGAAGAGCTGCGCGCCTACGCGCGATCCGGATTGCGCGGATCCCGGACCCCGGACCGCGTGGTGTTCCGATCCGAACTCCCCGCCACCCCCACCGGGAAGATCCTGCGCCGTGAACTCGTCGCCGATCTCACCCGCGAGACCGCCGGCGCGTAACCGCAGAAAGGAACAATGCTCATGGTCAAAACCGGTACCCGGCTACGGAGCCAGGTATGCAGTACCGAGGTCATCATCGTCCGGGCCGCCGACAGCCTCGACGATCTGCGGGCCGGCGGGGTACCGATGGTGCCCATCGACGGTGGCGCGACCGAGCCGGCCGGCGGTCCGCGGGAGGGTTTCGCGGAGGGCAATCTCATCGGTAAACGCTATGTCGACGACGGCGGCGCCGAAGTGCTCGTGACCAAGGCCGGCGCCGGGACGCTCAGTATCGGCACCACGCCGCTGGCCGTCAAAGAAGCGAAGCCGCTGCCCGCCAGCGACTAGTTATGGCTCCGCATTTGCTCCGGTCGTGCGTGGGCCGCGGGCGGGGTGCGCCGACAGTGCCCTTCAGACGAGTGATCGAGGTGGGAACATGACACAGGCCACCACCGACCCGCTTATCTTGGCGGCGGAGGAAGCCGACGCCGAAGCGGCGGCCGCGGAGGCCGAAGCGGTCGCCGCGCAGGCGTCCGCGACGGCGGCTCGTGCCCGGGCCCGGGCAGCGCGGCTACGCCGGGAGGCCGGGACAGCGGGCGAGCCACCCGGTTCCGGTGCCGGAGCGGAGAAACCGAGCGCTGCGGCACCGGTGGCCGACACTTCGACGGAGCTCGCGGACGATGGCGCCCCCAACGCAGCACCGGACACGGACCCGGCGGAAGCGGCCGGTATCGATTCGGAGCCGACCGTCTCCGGTGCCGATTCGGAGCGCGCGGGGTCCGGTGCCGATTGGGAGCGCGCGGGGTCCGGGACCGATCCGGACCGCCGCGCGCCCGACACCGAGCCCGCGGGGGCCGATACCTCCGTGAGCCGTTCCGGGAATTCGGAAGACGGCGTGCGCGGCAGCACGCGAAAGAAGCCCGCGCAGCCGGACGATACCCGGCGCGTACGGGTGTTGCGGCGGCTTCCCCGACCGGGCTTCCGCCTGCCCCCGGCCCGCGCGCTGGCCCGGACCCTCGCCGGCGTCGTGGTGGTCGCGGCCCTCGCGGTCAGTGGTTTCTCGGTCTGGAACCACCATCAGGCCGGTGTCCGGCAGGCTCGCGCCGACGAGTACCTCGCGGCCGCACGGCAGGGAGTCCTGGCGCTCACCAGTATGGATTCCGGGCGCGCCGCCGACGACGTGCGGCGGGTGCTCGACAATTCCACCGGTGCCTTCCGCACCGATTTCCAGACCCGTTCGGAGGATTTCGCCAAGGTCGTCGAGCAGTCGAAGGTCGCCACTCAGGGCGAGATCACCGCTTCGGCGGTCGAATCCATGACCGACGAATCGGCGGTGGTCCTGGTCTCCGCGGTCTCCCGGATCACCAATTCCGCGGGAGCGCAGCAGGAGCCGCGGGTGTGGCGGTTGAGTGTCACAGTCACCCGGGACGGCCCGGATCCGAAGATGTCGAAAGTGGAGTTCGTGCCGTGAGAATCGCCGGCTTCCTCCGTTCTGTACGTCGTGCCCCGGAACCGCTGCTGCTCACCCTGGTGTCCGTGGTCGCGGTGGCCGTGGCCGCGTCCCTGCTGGTCTTCCAGTACCGCCCGGACAACCACGGCGACGCGGTGCGCAACGAGGTCCTCACCGCGGCGACCGAGGGCACCGTGGCGCTGCTCTCGTATTCCCCCGAGTCGCTGGACACCGATTTCGCGGCGGCGAGATCCCGGATGACCGGCGATTTCCTGACCTACTACAACCAGTTCACCGAAAGGGTCATCGCACCCGCCGCCAAGGAGAAGTCGGTGAAGACGACGGCGACGATCGTGCGGTCGGCGGTGGCCGAACTCCACGCCGATTCGGCCGTCGCGCTGCTGTTCATCAACCAGACGACCACCAGCGCCGAGAAACCCGATCCCGCGCTGGCGGCCAGCAGCGTCCGGGTGACCCTGTCGAAGGTGGAGGGCTCGTGGCTGATCTCATCGTTCGATCCCGTCTGAGTCGCGATCCCGCGCGGCGATACCGCTGCCGCCGGTAATGCGTTCCGGCGAACGCGCGACCGGGCGCGCTCAGGCCGGTACGGCCACCGGAACGTGGGTGGTGGCGATGCGGTGCAGGAGCCGGGCGCCGGTCCGTGCGGTGCGACCGTCGATATCGAATGCCGGGTTGAGTTCGGCGATATCGACGACCGCCAGTTTGCCGGCGGCGCTCACTCGATCGCACACCCGCTGGATGATCTCGACCGGCACACCGTAGGCCGCCGGCGCGCTGACGCCGGGGGCGACGGCAGCCGGGAGGACATCGAGATCGATGGTGAGATGGGCGATATCGATATCGTCGAGGAAGTCGTCGACGAAGCGGTCCACCTCGGCGCGGTCGGCGATACCGCAGCGCTCGTCGGGCAGGTAGCGGACGCCGAAGCGGTGCGCGGTGTCGAAGAGTGCGGCGGTATTACTCGGCTGGCTGATGCCGAGCACGGCGTAGCGGAAGCTCGTTCCCGCCTCCGCTTCCCGTTCGGCCATCTGCCGGAACGGGGTACCGGAACTGGGCGTGGGGTCACCGCGCAGATCGAAGTGGGCGTCGAGATTCAGCACGCCCAGGCGGGGGAGGCGTTTCCGCAGCCGGGAGGCGGCGACACCCTGATACGTGCCGAAGGCCACCTCGTGCCCCCCGCCGAGGACGATCGGGAGCCGGCCGCCGTCCAGCGCGGCGGTGACGGCGCGGCCGAGTGCGGCCTGTCCGGCCTCGAGCGCCGTTCCGACGGTGATCGTTCCGGCGTCCGCGAGCGGAATGCGCCGTTCGAGAGCCATGGAGGCCAGTGCCGACCGGAGTGCCGTGGGGCCGTCCGCGGCGCCGCGGCGACCCCTGTTGCGGGCGACACCCTCGTCGCTCGCGAAACCGATGAGAACACTGCCGCTGCCGGGCTCGGGAGCGTACGCGGTGATCGCGTGGTGCCAGCGCAGATGTTCGTCGCCCGGACCGTCGGTCCGTCCGCGCCACGGTTGCGCGGGGGTATCGACCTCGATCTCGTAACTCATATCGACACTCCCGTGACATGATTCGATTCCCGGATACACCGGCGGCCGTCCTTGAAAACCTCGCCGACCAGCGGGACCCCGGGCCGGTAGGCGAGATGGAGGTGGCTGGGCGCGTCGAGAACGACCGCATCGGCCCGCGCCCCGATCCGGAGACTGCCCACGTCCGTGCGGCGCAACGCCGCGGCGCCGCCCGCGGTCGCCGCGCGGACTGCCTCGTCGGGGGTCATATGCATATCGCGGACCGCGATCGCGATACAGAACGGCAGGCTCGTGGTGTAGCTGGTGCCCGGATTGCAGTCGGCGCCCAGGGCGACCGTGACGCCCGCGTCGAGCAGGGCGCGCGCGTCGGGATAGTCGTTGCGGGTGCAGAAATCGGCGCCGGGCAGCAGGGTGGCCACGGTCGGGCTGCCCGCGAGAGCGTCGATATCGGCGCGCGTCACGTAGGTGACGTGATCGACCGAGGCCGCGCCCATTTCCACGGCCAGCCGCACCCCCGGGCCTTCGCCGAGCTGATTGCCGTGGACGCGCGGAATCAGGCCGTGCGCCACGCCCGCGCTCAGTACGGCGTGGGCCTGGTCGCGATCGAAGGCACCCCGCTCACAGAAGACATCGATCCATTTCGCGTGCGGGGCGCACACCTCGATCATCTCCTCGCACACCATCCGTACATAGTCGTCGGCGCGGCCCGCGTACTCGGGTGGCGGCACATGTGCGGCCAGCAGGGTCACCTCGTCGGTGAACCGCCCGGCTATCTGCGCGCTGCGCAGTTCGTCGGCGGTGCGCTGCCCGTATCCGGTCTTGCACTCGACGGTCGTGCTGCCGGATCGCAGCGACTCGTCCATCAGCCGCCGCACCGTGCCGGCGAGTTGCTCGTCGCTCGCCGCGCGGGTGGCCTCGATGGTGGTGCGGATACCGCCCGCCCCGTACTTCTCGCCCGACATCCGCGCCGCGAACTCCGCGGCGCGGTCGCCGGCGAAGACCAGATGCGAATGACTCTCCACGAACCCGGGCAGCACCGCCCGGCCACCGAGGTCGTGGGCGGTATCCGCCGCGGGGGCGTCGCGGGAGTCGCCCACCCAGGCCACCACGCCGTCCTCGAAGACGATCGCCGCGTCGTGCCGGAGACCGAGCATCCCTTCGCCCAGTTCCGGATCGTTGGTGACGAGGGTTCCGATATCGGTCAGTGCGGTGGTCCGGGGACCGGTGGTGGTCACGTACGGCTCCTTGGCGCGTGTCGGGTAGGGGCGGTGGTGCGGGTGTCAGACGCGGCTGCCGGTGATCCCGGTGTGGGCCGGGTAGATCATCGTGTCGGGTGGGTTGTTCGTCCGCCGGGCCACCGGGTAGTAGATCGCCGCGGTGAACGCGATGCCGACGATCCAGGAGATGTCCGCGCCGCCGAGCATTTCGGTGATCGGGCCGGTGTAGAGCTTCTGTGCCAGGAACGGGATCTGGGCGATCACGCCCAGCACGTAGCAGGCCAGGGCCGGGAGGTTCCAGGATCCGTAGCGTCCGTCGGCGTCGTAGAGCGCCGGGATGTCGACCTTCTCCCGTGAGATCAGGTAGTAGTCGATCAGGTTGATCGCGCTCCACGGTGTGAACACCATCAGCAGCACCAGCACGAAGTTCTTGAAATTGGCCAGGAAGTCCGCGCTGGCCGCGATCGCGATCAGCATCGACACGATCGTGAAGCCGAGGATGTACAGGGTGCGTGCGGTGGTGGAGATCTGCGAGCGGCCGTTGAACGCGGTGACGGTGGTGAGGATCGACATGAACCCGCCGTAGGCGTTGAGGACGTTGATGGTCAGTTTGCCGACCACGACGACCAGGTAGATCAGTACGGCGATGATCGCGGGACCGGCCAGCTCGCCCAGGAACCCGACCTGGTTGCCGAGGAAGGCGTCGCCGGCGACGGCGGCGATCAGCGCACCGAAGGTCATCGACCACTGCGATCCGATGACGCTGCCGAGGAAGGTCGACCAGAAGGTGGTGCGTTCATCGGTTTCCCGGGGCAGATACCGGGAGTAGTCGGCCACGTACGGACCGAAGGTGAGCTGCCAGCCGGCGCCGAGGGAGATCGCCAGCAGGAAGGTCACCATATCGAAGTCGACGATCCCGACGTATTCGGTGACGTCGTATTCGAGGAAGAACCGGACGGCCAGATAGGTGAAGCCGACGGCGCCCACGACGGTCGCGATGCGGCCGACGATATGGATGAGTTTGTAGCCGGTGACGGCGACGAAGGCCGTGAGCAGCCCGAAGATCACGATCCCGAGCGCGGCGTTGTCGATACCGATCACTTTGTTGACGGCTTGGCCGGCCAGGACCGTGCCGGTGGCGGCGAAGCCGAGGTACATGAGGATCACCAGGACCAGCGGTACGGCGGCGCCCTTCACGCCGAACTGGGCGCGGCTGGAGATCATCTGCGGCAGGCCCATCCGCGGGCCCTGGGCGGAGTGCAGTGCCATCACCGCGCCGCCGAAGATATTGCCGATGAACAGACCGACGATGGCCCACAGCGCGTCGGCGCCGAAGACGACGGCCAGGGCGCCGTCCACGATGGCGGTGATCTGCATATTGGCGCCGAACCACAGGGTGAACTGGCTGCGCGGAGTGCCGTGGCGCTCATTGTCGGGGACGACGTCGATGGTGCGTCGTTCCGGGGTGATCAGCACCTCGGATGTGCCGTCGTGTGTCATCGGTCCTGCTCTTTCTGCGGCGACCGCCACCGCGCGGCGGGGTCGGGGGCCGGCTGTACTGCCCACCATTTCGGTGTTGTGTGCGCTGGATCACGCCATCCGAAACATGTATAGGCCTGTATATACAGGTCTGTCAATGTCCAAGTGTATTCCGCCTGGTCGGAGCACTGTCGAGGGGCGTGTCACCAGGTACATGCGGACTGGCGGGTGTCATCGGCCGAAGGTGGCGACGAAACCGTCACCCCCGATGACCCGGATGAGGGTGCACTCCCGGATCGGTGCGTAGAGACGCCCCCTGCTCGGCGTCGATATCGCCGCCGACGAGATGCCCGCGCCCTCGGTGCCGTCGCCCGAGTCTTGCCGACAGCAGGAAGGGGTGTGAGATGCGGTAACGCGCGACCTCGCGCACAATTGTCGGAATCTGTGGAGAACCGCTACGGCGCAGCACCGCATACATGTGCCGGAGACCATTCAGGATGGGTGAGTATTGGACCGTTCGTTATCTGGAAATCCGGTTTCTCCACCGGAACGGGGCTGACGGGCAGGCG
>NZ_BAGJ01000045.1 GCF_000308775.1 Nocardia testacea NBRC 100365 | reverse complement strand
GGGTCGGTATCGGTGGAGTACACCACCGCCGCCTCGCGCTCGATATTGAGCACCTCCACCGTGGTGGTGGCGAAATCGGGCAGCTTCAGGGTCTGGCTGGCCAGGTTCGCCACGGTCGGGGTGGCACCCAGGCCGACCTCCACGAAGCGTTCCACGCCCAGCTCGCCGAACAGCAGGTCCTGGGTCTCGATCCAGCGCACAGGGCTGGCGAACTGCCAGGCCAGCAGTTCGATGAGCACCACGCGGCACAGTTCGCTCGGGCGCTGCGCCCAGGAGTCGAAATCGGCGAGGACGGCGGCGAGCGGCTCCGAGGGCACCAGATCGGCGATCTCGGCGACGAACTCCCGCTCCAGCGAGAACGGCTTGGGCACGAGGTTCGGGATATAGCGCCCGACCAGTACCTCCGGCTGCAGTTCCTCGGGCAGCAGCTGCTCGAGCTTGCCCCGGAACTCCGGCACACCCTTGCGCAGCACGGTGGAATGGAACGGCACATCGATACCGGGCACCAGGATGAAGGCGCGCTTCCCGCCGAATTCCGCCCGGCGACGCTCGATCTCGGCCTCCAGGGCGTCGAGACCGGCGACGGTACCCGCGATGGCGTACTGCGAACCCCGCAGGTTCAGGTTCACCACTTCGAGGAATTCGCCGACCTGCTCGCCGACCCCGGCGACGAAGCCGATGACCTCGTCGTCGGGCAGTCCGATCTGTGAGGGCCGGATGGCGGCCATCCGGTAGTCACTGCGGCCCTGCGCGTCCCGCGGCACCAGCTCGTGCATGGCCGAACCACGCTGGAACACCACCTCGAGCACGGCCTCGAGCGGCAGCACACCGGCCACGGCGGCCAGCGCGTTGTACTCACCGACCGAATGCCCGGCCAGCAGCGCGCCCTCCACGAACGCACCCGCCTCGCGGAGTTCCGCGACCTGGGCGACACCGAGCGTCGCCATGGCGACCTGGGTGAACTGGGTGAGGTGCAGCACACCGTCCGGGTGCCGGTGCTCGACCCCGCGGGCCTTCAGGTAGGTCGGGTTGTCCCGTACCACGGCCAGGATCGAGAAGCCCAGCGCCTCCCGGGTGTGCTTGTCGGCCCGGTCCCAGATGGCCTTGGCGGCCTTGGAACGCGACCGCGCGTCCAGGCCCATCCCCTTGCGCTGGATGCCCTGGCCCGGGAAGGCGTAGACGGTCTTCGGCGCGGCGGTGCGACCGGTCGCGGTCATCACCAGATCACCCTCGGTGCGGCAGGAGACCTCGACGATCTCGTCACCACCGTCGACCGCGACCCGTTCCACCCGCACATCGATCTCGGCACCCGGCCGGACCATACCCAGGAACCGGGTGGTCCAGGCGGTCAACGTGCGCGCCGGCACCGAGGCCTGCGGGTCCACCGCCGACACCGCGTGCTGCGCGGCGGCCGACAGCCACATGCCGTGCACGATCGGGCTGCCCAGGCCGGCGAGTTTCGCGGCGGCATCGCTGGTGTGGATGGGGTTGTGGTCACCGGAGACCGCGGCGAACGCGGCCATACTCCGGGGCGCCACCATGGTGACGTCGCGGCGCCGGCGGCGCGGGGTCTCGGTGGCATCGGCGCTCACAGTGCCCGCGGCCCGCGGCGGATCGGTCAGTTCACCCGCGCCGGTGCGGCCGCGGATGGCGAACCGTTCGGTCAGGCGGGCCAGCGGTACCACGTCCAGGCCCTGATCCCGCATCTCGCCGACGGTGACGTCCACCTCGACCACTCGGCCGAGGTCGGTGTCCACGACCGCGCCGGATTCGGCCCGCACCACGAGAATGCTGGTCTCGCCGGGCAGTTCGCGCAGCAACTCGATCCGGTGGTCCAGATGCACCAGATCCAGCATGCCCTCGATGACGCTGGTGTCGGCCGCGGTCCGCGCCGCGCCCAGCACCCCGAACACCGCCGGCCAGCAGGCGCCCACCAGCACATCCGGCACCGTGCGGCCCAGCGTGCTCAGCTCCGCCGGCAGCCCGGCACCGGTGACTCCGGCGTGATCGGCGACCAGATCCGGCGACCAGGCCAGATTCAGGTGCGCGACATTGCCCTTCACCTCCGGCAGCGCCTGTCCGGCGGCCACTCCGAGCAGCGCGGACATGGCCGCGTCGGCATCGGCTTCGGTCACCACGGGCGCGCCGCCGTTGTAGACGGTCACCGGCACCGTGATGCGGATGCGCACCACATGTCCGGCGTACAGCGGGACGGTCAGTTCCACGTAGTTGTGCTCGGCCTCGGGGCCCTCGGTCTCCACCAGGGTGGCCCCGGTCGGCGGGTGCACCGCGCCCTTCTCGTCCACGGTCCACTCGTGCAGGTCACCCAGCCGGTGCACCGGGTTCACGGTGGCCCGGCCCGACCAGTTCACGTCCGGCGCGGCCAGCACCACATCGATGGGGCCGCTGGTCACCGCGGCGACCCGGCGGGCGTCGACCGCGATCGGCGTCAGGCCGTCGCGAACCAGCTTGTAGGCGGTGTCCTGCTCGAACCGGTCCAGCAGTTCGCCCACGGGCTCGTCCACCCGGGTGATCCCGGCGACGGCGACGGTGCCCGGGATGACGCAGACCTGATCGGCGGAGTACCGCGGATCGTGGGCCTGCCACAGCGAATCCGAACGCCACCAGCGCCGCACGTCCTGATCGACCACCGGAACGAAGTTGACCGGCTTACCCGGCGTCTTGCACAGGGTGATGAAGAACGGCACATCCGCCGGATGCAGCAGGGTCTGCGCCGCCGCCGGGTAGTGCTCGCGCAGCGCCGCGAGCGCGGCGGCGGGGTCTTCCAGGTCCTCGTCGCGGAACAGCGAGTCGATCTCGCCGCGGTCGGCCGGAGCGAGGCGGGCCTCGGCGCGGCGGAGCATCTCGGCGAACCGGTCGCGCCAGCTGATGTCCAGCCATACCGACCGGGTCGCCGCGGTGATCGCGTCACCGAGGTCGGTGCCGCAGTCGAAGTCCTGGCGGCGTTCCTGCCCGATCGCCAGGTCCACGTAGCGCTCGAGCCAGGCCAGGTAGGTCATGCTCGCGACGTCGCCGAAGTAGGGCTTGGCGGTGGCGTCGAGCGCGGCGATGATCTCGGTCCGGCGCCGCGCCACCGCCTCGGCGTCGCCGGCCACCTCGTCGAGCAGGCGGCCGGTACGCGAGGCGGCATTGTCGATTTCGTGGATATCGGCGCCCAGCTGGCTGCGGCCCGAGGCCATTCCGCCGCTCGCGGTGCCCGCGCCGACCCAGTCCGGGGTGCCGGGGGTGTCGACCAGCAGCTGCTTCACCTCGGGTGCGGTGGTGGCCTCCAGCGTCGCCATCGCCGCGGTACCCACCAGCACGCCGTCCAGCGGCATGGCCGGGTAGCCGTGCGGCGCCGACCAGGCGCCGGTCAGGTACTCGGTGGCCCGCTCCGGGGTGCCGATCCCGCCGCCGACGCAGACCACGACGTTTCCGTGGGCGCGCAGTTCGGCGTAGGTCTCGAGCAGGAGATCGTCCAGGTCCTCCCAGGAGTGGTGCCCACCGGCCTTACCACCCTCGATATGCATGATCACCGGGTAGTCCGGCACCGCGTCGGCGATCCGGAGCACCGCGCGGATCTGCGCGACGGTGCCCGGTTTGAACGCGACGTGGCTGATCCCCACCTCGGTCAGTTCTTCGATCAGCGCGACGGCTTCCTCGAGCTCCGGGATACCGGCGGTCACGATCACGCCGTCGAACGGAGCGCCCGCCGCGCGGGACCGCTGAACCAGCCGCTTTCCGCCCAGCTGCAGCTTCCACAGGTATGGGTCCAGGAACAGCGAATTGAACTGCACCTGCCGACCCGGGTGCAAGAGCTCCTGCAAGTCGGCGACCCGATCGGCGAAGATCTGCTCGGTCACCTGGCCGCCGCCGGCCAGTTCCGCCCAGTGCCCGGCATTGGCCGCGGCCGCGACGATCTTCGCGTCCACCGTGGTCGGGGTCATCCCCGCCAGCAGAATGGGCGAACGTCCGGTGAGCTTGGTGAACGCGGTCTCCACCACGATCCGCCCGTTCGGCAGCCGCACCGGCCGCGGCGCGAACGTGGTCCACGGCTGCGCGACCTCCGGCGTGGCGCCCGGGGTCAGCAGACTGCGCTGGCCGGCCCGGGTGGCCGCGGCGATCATGCCGACGCCGCTGCCCTTGAGCGAACCACCACTGACACGGGAGAGCAGATCACCCGGGCCGAGGTCCAGGATCCACTCGGCGCCGGTGGCCACCACCTCGTCCACGGTCGCGACCCAGTCGACCGGCTCGACCAGGATGTCGCGGGCCAGCTGTCCGGCGAGTTCGGTGTCGAGCCCGCACTGCCCGGCCCACCCGGTGACCAGTTCGACGGTGTCGGCGAGCGCCGGGTGGTGGAACGCGACATCGACATCGAGGTCTTCGAAGACCGGCGCGAACACCGCACCGCCGCGCTGTTTGGCCGACCGCTCACGATCCTGTTCGGCGTGCAGCTGCTCGCAGCGCTGCTGCACGCGGCGCAGCTGGTCGGGGGTGCCGGACAGCACCACCCGGCGTCGGCCGTTGCGAATCGACAGCACCGCGGCCGCCATCGGGTCCACACCCGCCGAGACCTCGGCGAGCACCGCCCGCAGTTCGTCGGGATCGACATTGGATACCGCGACCATCGAGGACCGCTCGCCCACCGGCATCAGGCCGCGCCGCCGCGCGACCAGTCCGGCCGCGGCGCCGACCAACTGGGCGATGGCGAGCATCTCCGCGTCCCGCTCCCCGCCGGCGCGCACCGCGGCCGCCGCCAGCAGCCCCTGCGAATGACCGACCACCGCGACCGGCGCGAACTCGGCCGGGTCCAGCCCCTGCAGCCGCAGCGCCCGCAGCGCGGCGAGCTGGGTCAGCAGGACGCCCGGCATCGATACCGCCGCCGAGCGCAGTACCCGCTCCGGCGGCGCGTCCGAGGTGTCGGTCTCGTCGTCGGCGAGCTCGTCCTCCAACATCCAGGCGACGGGGTCGAATCCCACCGGGCGCACCACCAGCAGCTGGTCCGCGACCGGGCCCAGCAGAGTGGCCGCCTCGTTGACCAGCGCGGTGAGTTCGGGTTCCAGGGCGGCATCGCGGCCGATCTCGGCCAGTTCACCCAGCCAGCTGGCGCCCTGCCCGCCGAAGGCGAGCGCGTACGGGGTGCCTTCCCGCAACCGGTCCAGCAGCGGCGTGCGATTCGTCTCGGTCACGGTCCTGCCTGCGGCCGCGTCCACCCGGTGTCCGGCCCCGGACGCAGTGCTCTCGTTGATCGTCAAGACGCTTCGACTTTCTCTCGTGGCGACATGTCTTCGGAGACTTCCCCGGCTCCCAGTCCACGCACGGGTGGTCCACACCCGTCGGCCTGCTCTCAGCGAGAATGGCACAAAATCATGAGGGAATCCTCACGTTTGCCTGCCCGTGCGTCACCTACCGATCAGTATTCGTGCACCCCTGTACCAGAATTCGCGGAAACATGAACCTCCCTCATGTTTGAACCCGCTGGTGAGGACCCATCCTTACCTGCGCGAAACGTGAGCACTCCTCATATTGTCGGTTACCCAATCGTTATAATCGCAGGTGGGGTTACCGGCGAGTACAAAACTCCGCCCCGCGTCTTCGCGATCCGCCGACGGACCGGTAGAGTTTGGACGGTCGTACCACCAAGCGCGAGTGGCGAAATTGGCAGACGCGCCAGATTTAGGTTCTGGTGTCCACGGACGTGGGGGTTCAAGTCCCCCCTCGCGCACCTCCCCCGACCGGGCGATCCCCGGTACCGCCCCGGGCTTCGGCCCACCCTGGGCCGGTCCCGCCCCCGGCCCTCCGCAGCCACCCCCGCCCTCGGGCTTCATCACTTCCAGAAGTACTGTCGCAAAACATTTCCGGTCATCGACCCGCCGCCGCGCCCTGCCGAACCGCGTACCCAACGGGGGTAGAGTAACCACGACCGGCACGGACCGGCCGTGGACGCGACGCTCGGGAAGGAAGGTGTGCCGATGACGATCACGACGCGCACCCCCGCCGTGGCCTCCCGGCGCAACCCGCGACCCCGGGGCACGGCGATCATGGTCGTCCTGGCGGCGCTGGCGTTGCTGTCGCCCCTGCTGCACTGCGATCTCGTCCCCGCAGCGGCAGCGCACGCCCGAGCGCACGAGGCCGTGACCGCGGCCGGCCACCACGAGCGCACCGGTGATCCGGCCGGAAGTCACTGCACGGCCCATGCGGTGCACTGCGTATCCCAGGTGGTGCTGCCCGCTCGCGTCCCCGATCCATTCGCCCTGGTCCTCTTGGTGACACTGACCCTCGTCGCGACGGTCGCGCTCTCGCTCGCGCCCACCGCCGGACGCTGGATCCGGGGACCCCCGGCCGGCGCGCTCGCCGCCGGTGGCCGCGAGATCCTCACCCGCTTCTGTATCGCCCGGCGCTGATCGGCCCGCCCGGACGCCCCGATGGGGCCGTCCGGAGCCCGCTGCCGACCATCCGCCACCGGATCCGAATGGATCCGATACAGAAAGCGACAGTCATGAACAATGTGGTCCTGCCCGAATGGGCGGAGCAGACCACCACGGGAATCGTTTCGATGCCCGGCACCGCCCTGACGCCTCCGGCCCTCGTGGGCAACACGCCGGTGCTGTGGGTCGGCGCCCCGCTCGCTCCCGCCGGGCGCGGATTCTGGGCCAAACTCGAGGGCAGTAATCCCGGCGGGATGAAGGACCGCCCCGCCCTGCACATGGTGCGGCGCGCGCGGGAGCGCGGCGATCTCACGCCGGGAGCGCGGATCGTGGAGTCCACCAGCGGCACCCTGGGTCTGGGCCTGGCACTGGCCGGAGTGGCCTACCACCACCCGGTCACCCTGGTCACCGATCCCGGCCTGGAACCGATCGTGGAACAGTTGCTGACGGCGTACGGCGCCACCGTGGATGTGGTGCCCGCGCCGGACCCGGTCGGCGGATGGCAGCAGGCGCGCCGCGACCGAGTGGCGGGGATACTGGCGGCGGATCCGGCGGCGTGGTGCCCGGACCAGTACAACAATCCCGACAATGTGGCCGGGTACGAGTCGCTGGGCGTGGAACTGATCGAACAACTGGGCGGCGTGGACGTGCTCGTCTGCGCGGTGGGCACCGGCGGTCACTCCGCGGGGGTAGCGCGGGTGCTGCGCCGATTCGATCCCGACCTGAAACTCATCGGCGTGGACACCGTGTCCTCCACCATCTTCGGGCAACCCGCGGGACCGCGGCTCATGCGCGGGCTCGGGTCCAGCATCTACCCCGCCAACGTCGACTACGCCGCGTTCGACGAGGTCCACTGGATCGCCCCGGCCGAAGCGGTGTGGGCCTGCCGGACGCTGGCCACCACCCATCACGCGACCGGCGGCTGGAGCGTCGGTGCGGTGGCCCTGGTCGCGGGCTGGGCCGCCGGACAGTTCGATGCCGATGTCCAGATCGCCGCGATCTTCCCCGACGGCCCGCAACGCTATTTCGACACCGTCTTCAGCGACGAGTACTGCCGCGCGCACGATCTGCTCGGCGCGGCGCCACCGGCCGGGCCGACCACGGTGTCCTCCCCGTTCGAGGCGGAGTTCCGCACGTGGACCCGCTGCGCGACAGTGGTGGATCCGCGCGGGCGTCTCGCCTTCGAAGGAGCCCGCGGATGAACACTCTCGCCACGTTCCGCAGCTTCGACACCCCGGTCCGGCTGCTGATGATCAACCAGTTCGGAATCAATCTCGGCTTCTACATGTTGATGCCGTTTCTGGCCGGGTATCTGGCCGGTCCGCTCGGGCTCGCCGCGTGGGCCGTGGGACTGGTGCTGGGCGTGCGGAATTTCTCCCAGCAGGGCATGTTCCTGATCGGCGGAACCCTGGCCGACCGCCTGGGCTACAAACCCCTGATCGTGGCCGGATGCCTGTTGCGCACGGGTGGTTTCGCGCTGCTGGTGTTCGCCACCGGCCTGCCCGCATTGCTGATCGCCTCGGCCGCCACCGGATTCGCCGGGGCACTGTTCAATCCGGCGGTCCGCGCCTATCTCGCCGCCGGATCCGGGTCGCGCCGGGTGGAAGCCTTCGCCCTGTTCAATATCTTCTACCAGGCCGGAATTCTCGCGGGCCCGCTGATCGGGGTCGGGCTGCTGACACTCGATTTCCGGGTGGTGGCCGCCGCGGCCGCGCTCGTGTTCGCCGTGCTGACCGTAGCCCAGCTGCTGGCGCTGCCGGCGGGACCCGAACTGCCCGCTCAGGCTCGGGTACCGGTGCGGGCGGCCTGGTCGGGTGTGCTGCGCAACCGCCGGTTCGTGGCGTTCTCGCTGGCGATGATCGGGTCCTACATTCTGTCCTTCCAGATGTATCTCGCGCTGCCGCTGCAGGCGGAGCTGATCGCCGGAGAGGGCGCCCAGTGGCTGGTCTCCGCGCTCTTCGTGATCTCCGGGGTGATCGCGGTGGCCGGCCAGTTGCGTATCACGGCGTGGTTCCGGGCACGCTGGGGCACCGGGCGCGCCCTGGTCGCCGGGATGACGATCCTGGCCGGCGCCTTCCTGCCGCCGGCCCTGGTCCCCGTCCCGGGCCGATTCGGCACCTGGGCCGCGGCCGCCGCCCTGCTGATCTCGGCGGCCGTGCTGGCCGTCGGGACCGCCGCGGTGTTCCCGTTCGAGATGGACACGGTCGTCACGCTCGCCGGAGACCGGCTGGTGGCCACCTACTACGGCTTCTACAACAGCGTGGTCGGTATCGGCATCCTGATCGGCAATCTCGCGACGGGTGCCGTATTCGGAGCCGCTCGGGCGGCGAATGCCGAGGCGTTGGTCTGGATCGGGCTCGCCCTGATCGGAGCCCTCTCCGCGGTGGCCCTGGCTCGCCTCCGCCCGGCCGGGGCCGATGATGCGGGTGTACCTGCACCTGCCACACCCCACGGCGCGGCAGCGGCGGAGCCCGGTCCCCGGGCCGGCCGCGGCAGCTGAGCTCCCGGGCGGGCCCCGACAGGCCGGCTTTCGGCTGCGACCCGGCCGGGCGGGCCGGCCCCGGCGCAGACGGGCAGGTGCTCGGACGGACGCGTACA
>NZ_BAGJ01000046.1 GCF_000308775.1 Nocardia testacea NBRC 100365 | reverse complement strand
GGTCGTGGTGTAGAGACCGAACAGCTGCCCCTCCCGCCCGGGCGGAGTGAGCCGGGTGAGGAAGGACCGCGCCGACGCCTGCGCCGGGCCGACGAACAGTGTCAGTGCCAGGCCGAAGATCCAGAACATCACGGCGCCCGACACCACCAGCAGCACCGCACCGCACACCACCGCGGACAGCAGCGACACCGCGATCACCCGTTTCGGCCCGACCGTATCGTCGAACCGGCCGGCCACAATCGCTCCGAGCGCCGCGACGACATTGGCCGCGATACCGAAGAGCAGCACATCGGACTCACTGATCCCGTACACCTGCACGGCCAGCACCGCGCCGAACGCGAAGACACCGGCCAGGCCGTCCCGGAAGATCGCGCTGGCCAGCAGGAACCAGATGACGGTGCGATCGAGCGCCCAGAGTTCTTTCAGGTCGCGCCACAGCACCCGGTAGGAGCCGAGCAGTCCCGCGCTCGCCGCACCGGGATCGGCCCGGGTGCGCGGCACCTCCGGCACCGCGAACAGCACCGGCAGCGCGAACACCCCGAACCAGACGGCGGCGAGCAGGACGACCAGCCGGATGTTCAGCCCGCCCTCGGTGCTCACCCCGAGCAGCCCCCGCTGCGGGCCGTCGCCGGCGATGAACCCGAAATAGCAGATCAGCAGTAGGAAGATGCCCCCGAAGTAGCCCATGGCCCAGCCGAATCCGGACACCCGGCCCAGCGTCGCGGGGGTGGACACCTGACGCAGCATCGCGTTGTAGGGCACCGTCGAGAGCTCGAGGAACACCGACCCCAGGGCGAGCAGCACCAGCCCGAGCCACAGATAGGAGTACTGGTCCCGGACGAAGAACATCGCCGCCGTCAGTACCACGACGACAGCGGTCATGATCCCGAGCGAACGTTTACGGTTCGCGGTCGCGTCGAAACGCTGTCCGGTGACCGGCGCGGTCAGCGCGACGACCAGTCCGGCGAGTCCGAGCGCCCACCCCAGCCAGGCACTGGCGGAGATATCGCCCGGCAGATCCTCGCCGACGCTGTCGGTGAGGTACACCGCGAAGACGAAGGTGGTGATCACGGCGTTGAACGCGGCCGACCCCCAGTCCCACAGCCCCCACGCGACCACCTGCCCGCGCCCCACCCCCGCGTCCGCCTCGCTCATACCGCGCACCCTAATGGATCCGCGGCGCACCGGCGGGGCTACCGCCGACGGTCCGGTGACCGGGCCGGAGCCACGGTCGAAATACGGCGAGATAGCGGGTTGATCACGTCTGGGTCCGTCGAATGTACGGGTGCTGAGCGCAAACCCTATAGTCGGAGAATGTCTTTCGACTCGAAGTGCGCCATCAGGGACTCGAACCCCGAACCCGCTGATTAAGAGTCAGCTGCTCTGCCAATTGAGCTAATGGCGCGTGCTCCGCTGTGCGGTGCGGGACAGACATTAACAGGCTCGGGCCGCAGAAGTGAAATCGATATCCCGTCGGGCGGGTGTGAGCCGGCCGACACCGTAACGATCGGTGCCCGGAACCCTATGTGTAGGTGGGCCGGTGGCGCCGGAAGTGATCGTGGCGGTTGGGATCACCTCGGCGCGGCTGGCAGAATGATGTACGTGGTCTCGACCGATCCCGCTGCCGTGGGTCGAGGTGAGCAGGTGATCGGTCGGATCCGAAGCCGTCGGCGCGTAGCGGGTGCGCCGAGACTTGAAACGGGGTTGATATGCATATTCGTGATCGGCGCAGGCCGGTCCGCTGGCTCTTCGGACCGCTGGTGCTCGTCGCGCTGGTCGTACTGGCGCTGACCGGTTGTTCCTCGTCGGAGGCGTCGGACGGAACCGTCGCCATCGACCGCAACCCCCTCACGGAGCTCATCAAGCCCAAGCTCGTGGCCCCGGTCAAGGACGGGGACATCGGGGTCTCGCCGGCCGCAGGCATGAAGTTCGAGATCACCGACGGCCTGTTCACCGATGTGGCCCTGCTCAACCCCGATGACCAGCCGGTGGCCGGGCAGCTGGCACCCGACGGCCGCAGCTGGTCCACCACCGAGCCCCTCGGATACAGCAAGACCTACCGCCTGCAGGCCCGGGCCAACGGCCTGGGCGGCGCGTCGACCGCCGGTATGAGTTTCACCACAACCGCGCCCGGCAATGTCACCAAGCCGTACCTGGTGCCCGGTGAGGGCGAGGTGGTCGGTATCGGCCAGCCGGTGGCGGTCCAGTTCGACGAGAACATCCCCGACCGCAAGGCCGCCCAGAACGCCATCACCATCAAGACCGATCCGCCGGTGGAGGGCGCCTTCTACTGGGTGAACAATCGTGAGGTCCGGTGGCGGCCCGAGCATTTCTGGACCCCCGGCACCAAGGTGACGATCGACGTGAACGTCTACGGCAAGGACCTGGGCAACGGGCTCTACGGCCAGGACGACATCCACTCGAACTTCGTCATCGGCGACGCGGTGGTCTTCAAGGCCGACGACAATACGAAGATGGTCACCGTCGAGAAGAACGGCCAGGTCATCCGCACCATGCCGACCTCGATGGGCAAGGACGACACGCCCACCAACAACGGGGTGTACATCCTGGCGGACCGGCACGAGCACATCGTCATGGACTCCTCCACCTACGGCGTCGCGGTGAACTCGCCCGCCGGATACCGCACCGATGTCGACTGGGCCACCCGGATGTCCTACAGCGGGATCTTCTTCCACTCGGCGCCGTGGTCGCTGGGCGCGCAGGGCAATACCAACACCAGCCATGGGTGCCTCAACCTCAGTCCCGAGGACGCCCAGTGGGTCTACAACACCGCCAAGCGCGGTGATATCGCCATCGTGACGAATACGGTGGGCCCGGTCCTGCCCGGCACGGACGGGCTGGGTGATTGGAACATTCCGTGGCCGGAATGGAAAGCGGGCAACGCCGAGATGTGACGCTCCTCCGTCCGGTAGCCGGTGCCGGGTCCCCGCCGGGGGCCCGGCACCACGCTTTTCAGCGGGCGGTTTCGTAGAGCCGCCGCACGATGTCCTCGATATCGGGTTCCTCGATCGAGAGGTCGCGCACCTCGGCCCGGGCCGACACCTCGGCCAGCAACTGCGCGGCGGTGGTCGTCTCGGCGTCGAAGGCCAGCCGTTGCCGCATACCCTCCGCCTCCACCGAGACCAGTTCCGCACCCGCGAGACCGTCGAGGGCCGGCCCGGGGACGGCGAGGTCGACGACCAGTACCCGCTGCGCACCCACCGTCGCGCCCAGGCCGGGCAGCGATCCGTCGTAGGCCAAACGCCCGTGATCGACCACCAGTACCCGGTCGCAGAGTCGTTCGATATCGCCCATATCGTGGGTCGTCAACATGAGGGTTGTGCCGCGTTCGGCGCGTTCGGTCCGCAGGAATTCGCGCAGGCGCTGCTTGGAGAGCACATCCAACCCGATGGTGGGCTCATCCAGGATGATCAACTCCGGACTGTGCAGCAGTGCCGCGGCGACCTCGGCGCGCATCCGCTGTCCCAGCGACAACTGCCGGACCGGCGTATCGAGCGTATCTGCCATCTCCAGCTGTTCGACCAGCTCCGCGGTGCGCGCTCGCCCGGCCGCGGGTTCGAGCCGGTGGATCGCGGCCAGGATCGTGAACGATTCTGCCAGCGGCAGATCCCACCACAACTGGGAGCGCTGCCCGAATACGACACCGATCCGGCTCGCCAGCTCGCGGCGTTGCCGGATGGGTTCCAGACCGCAGGTGCGCACCGACCCGCAGGTCGGTACCAGGATGCCGGTGAGCATTTTGATCGTGGTCGACTTCCCGGCGCCGTTGGCGCCGATATAGCCGACCGCCGCGCCCCGCTCGACCCGGAAGGTCATGGCGTCCACCGCGGTGACCACCTCGCGCCGCGACCGCAGTCCCTTTCCGGTCCGGCGAGTGAAGCACCTGGTCAGCTCGTCGGCCTCGATGATCGAATCGCCCGTTGTGCCGTCGTATCCCATCTCAGCCACCGCCGCTCTGATAGTGCCTCGTACCGATCCGCCACATCACCCAGGCCAGCACCCACGCCCACGCCGCCGCGAGCGGCGCGCACCAGGCGAACCAGGACGGCAGCCCGGCGGGGCCGGGTAGATCCAGTAACGCCAGCGTCGGAAGGTAGGCGGTGAACGCCACCGGTATCGCGACGCAGAACAGCAGCTTCAACGGTGTGGGGAAGATCGACGCGGGTTGGGTGGCCGCGAAGGATCCGCCATAGGTGAAGCTGTTGGTCATCTCCGCTCCGTCGATGAGGAAGAACTGACAGCCCGCGGCCATTACGAACAGCCCGCCGAACAGGACGGTGCCGCTCACCACCGTCAGCGCGATCAGCGCCACCGACCCGGCCGACCAATCGATGTCGTTGCGCACCAGCCCGACGGTCAGCACCACCAGCGCGACCGTGGCCCGGGCCAGGCGGCGCAAGGAGAAATCGCTGGTGATCAGTTGCAGCAGCACCGGCTGCGGGCGCAGATGGTAGATGTCGAGCAGGCCGAGCCGGATGAGGTTCGGCAGTTTGTCCAGATGCCCGAACACCAGCTGGGCCAGCGCGAAGGCCAGGTTGCTCAGACCGAACAGCAGCAGCGCCGCGTCCAGGTCCAAGCCGCCCAGCACCTTCGCCTGGTGGAAGATCACCCACACCTCAGCGAATTCGGCCAGCCCGACCATGGTCGCGCCGGCCATATCACTGGCGAAGGACAGCCGGTAGGTGCGCTGGGCCCGGATCCGTGACCGCAGCACCGCCGCGTAAGGAGCGAATCGGTCGCCGACGGGAACCCGCCGGTTCTCCCGGGGAAGCACGGCGGTCTCAACCACCCTGCACCTCCAGTTTCCGCCGCCCCGCGGCCAGCAGGACACGGCCCAGCGCCAGCACGACCAGCAGCCAGCAGACCTGCGTACCCACCAGCTGCGCCGCGTCCCAGCCCGCGACCCGGCCGGAGAGCACATCCACCGGCACCTGCAGCATCGACGGGAACGGCGTGCACTCGGCGATACTCCGCAGCCAGTCCGGGAAGACGTGCACCGGGACGAACAGTCCGGCGAGGAACGGGCCGCCGACCTGGTACAGCGTCCGCAGCCCCCGGGTCTCCACCACCCAGAACCCCGCGGTGGTGAGCACGAACAGGGACAGGAAGGAGATGGCCGCGGCCAGCACGACGCTGAGCAGCCCGAGTAGATAGGACTCGGGCGTGCTGGGGAACACCAGTCCGAAGGTGAGCGCGCCGACCAGCAGGCTCGGTATCCCGCGCGGGATCAACGTACACAGCGCACGGCCGAGATCGGCGGCGAGATTACCCAGCTGCACATCCACCGGCCGCAGGAAATCGATCGCGATATCACCGTTGCGGATCCGTTCGGCCAGTTCCAGTTCGGCGGCCATGAACTGCAGCGCACCGAGCAGCCCCTGGGAGATCCAGACGTAGGCACCGATACTGCCCGCGTCGTACCCGCCGAAACCACCGGTGGCGTCGATGGCGGCGATCATCACCGAGGCGCGGACGAATCCGAACACACAGTTGGTGAACAGCCCACCGAACATGGCCAGCTTGTACCGCCATTGCCGACGGAATCCGGCCACCAGGAGCCGCCAGTAGACCCCGGCTGTGCCCCGGAGCTCGACCGCACTGGCCGACACGGCACCCCCTGCTTCGCGTGGACACAAAGCCGCCACCTTACCGCGCGGCTCCGGCGCGGAAAAGCGATTATCGAGCGGGCCTCACAACCGCGCGGCCAGCCGCGTGCCCTGTTCGATCGCCCGCTTGGCGTCGAGTTCGGCGGCCAGTTCCGCGCCACCGATCAGATGGGTCGGCACGCCCGCGGTGGTGAGTTCCGATTCGAGCTCGCGTACGGATTCCTGTCCGGCACAGACGATCACATTGTCGACCGGGATCACCCGGGGCCGCTCGCGCCGCGGACCGAAACTGATGTGCAGCCCCGCGTCGTCGATCCGCTCGTAGTTCACCCCGCCGATCTGCTCGACCCCTTTGGCCTTCAGCGCCGCCCGATGCACCCAACCGCTCGTCTTGCCCAGCCCCTTTCCGAAGGTCGTGTCCTTGCGCTGCAACAGGACGACCTCGCGGGCCGCGGGCGCCGGGCGGGCCGCACGCAACTGCCCGCGCACCTGTTCGTCGTCGGTGTCGACGCCCCACTCCTCGCGCCACTCGTCCGGTTTCAGCGTCGGATGCCCGTCCACGACCAGGTATTCGCTCACATCGAAACCGATTCCGCCGGCCCCGATCACCGCGACCCGTTTGCCCACCGGTCTGCCGTCGCGCACCAGCTCCGCGTACGAGAGCACCATCGGATGGTCGATACCCGGGATATCCGGGATGCGCGGCCGGACCCCGGTCGCCAGCACGACCTCGTCGTAGCGCCGGTCGATCAGTTCGGCCGCGGTGATCCGGGTGTTCAGGTGCACCTGCACACCGGTGAGGTCCAATTTGCGGGTGAAATAACGGATGGACTCGTCGAACTCCTCTTTGCCCGGGATCCGGCGTGCGATATCGAATTGGCCGCCGATCCGGTCGAGAGCCTCGAACAGGTCCACCCGGTGGCCACGCTCGGCCAGATTCACCGCCGCCGAGAGCCCGGCCGGCCCGGCCCCGACCACCGCGATGCTCTTCGCGCGGCGGGTCGGTAGCAGGGTGAGCTCGGTTTCCCGGCCGGCCCGCGGGTTCAGCAGGCACGAGACCGTACGGTGCTGGAAGGCGTGATCGAGGCATGCCTGGTTACACGCGATACAGGTATTGATCTCGTCGGTCCGGCCGGTGGCGGCCTTGTCGGCCCATTCCGGGTCGGCCAGCAATGGCCTGGCCATGGAGATGAGCTGGGCATCGCCCCGGGTCAGGATCTCCTCGGCGATCTCGGGCATATTGATACGGTTCGAGGCGCACACCGGGATACCCACCGTCGCGGTGATCTTCGCGGTGAACTCGACGAAGGCCGCACGCGGCACCGAGGTCACGATCGTGGGCACTCGCGCCTCGTGCCAGCCGATATCGGTATTGAGAATATCGACGCCCGCACGCTCCAATTCGCGGGCGAGCATGAGTATCTCTTCGAAAGTCTGACCGTTCTCCACCAATTCCGCCATCGACAAACGGAATACGATCAGGAAATCGGCGCCCACCGCGGCCCGGGTGCGCCGGACGATTTCCACCGCGAGCCGCCGGCGATTCTCGGCGGAGCCACCCCAGCGATCGGTTCGCTTGTTCGTCCGCGGGGCGAGGAATTGATTGATGAAATAACCCTCCCCGCCCATGATTTCGACTCCGTCGTATCCCGCGAAACGGGCCAGTTCGGCACACCGGACGTAATCGTCGATGGTCCGCCGAATTCCACGCTCGGAGAGAGCCCGGGGACGGAACGGATTGATCGGCGCCTTGATCGAGGAGGCGGATACGCTACCGGGAACATAGGCGTAGCGCCCGGCGTGCAGGATCTGCAGAGCGATCTTGCCGCCGGCCTCGTGCACCGCGCGCGTGATCGCGCGATGGCGGTAGGCCTCGGTCCGGTTCGTCAGTTTCGCACCGAACGGCAGCAACCATCCGGTGCGATTGGGGGCGTAACCACCGGTGATGATCAGGCCGACCCCACCGCGGGCGCGTTCGGCGAAGTAGGCGGCCAGCCGGTTCGTATCCCAGGCCCGATCCTCCAGGCCGGTGTGCATGGAGCCCATGACCACCCTGTTGCGCAGTGTGGTGCGCCCGACTTCGAGCGGGGTGAACAGCTGCGGATAACTCGGCGTCGAGTACATCGCGGGCCCTCTTTCCGATATCGGTCCGGCCCGGCGGCGACCCGGCCGCCGGGCTACAGGACCTCATCACACCATTTCGCCACGCCGCCGTTCCACCCCCGCAGCGCCTCGTCACCGGAAAGCCCGTGCCGACCGGGCTCACCGCACCCTTGCGGCAACCCTGTCACCACCCCGTTTTTCCATCACGGAACCATCACGAGCACCTGAATCCACCGTTACCGATCAGAAATTTTGTGTCCTGCACCACAAGAGGTTTAGAACCATTCCCCCAGGTCGACGCGATGATGGAACGCGTTCATTTCCGCCTTCAAGATCGCACTTACGAATTTCTCAGGCTCCGTTAACCTGCTGTTCACCTACTGTGACCATTCTGAGATCCGGTCATGAACGACCTGAAGTTCGGCTAGTCCGCGATGTTGTGGACACAGGGTTGGAAACAACCGCGAAAACTCGCCGGCGCGACAACCACAAACGGTATCGCGATAGTCGAACTCGAGTCCACTCGGCTTCACCACAGTGTGGAGTTCCTGCGGGCGCGGCGGACCGGGAAACCACCCGGTAACCGCGATATGCGCCATCCGGACCCGGACCAGCCTGCGTTCGGTGTCACACAAAAGAACCCGACAACAGCACAGTCATGTTTTCCGGTAGCGGGCCACCGGCCTGCACCGAAGATCCGTGCTGCCCGAACCGGGCCGGATCCCGAGACCGAACAAGGAACCGAATCCGATCATGCCTTCCCACAGTTTCTCCAGCCTGCGCCGTCGTACCAAGCGTGAAGTCTTCGGCTTCGCCCTCGCCACGGCAGGCATCGTCGCCGTCACCGCTTCCTCCGCGGTCTCCATGGCCGACGACAGCTCCCCCAGCCGGGTCGCCATGGTCGCCGAGCAGGCGCCCGCCCCGGTGACCACCGAAGCGACCGCTATCGCCGCGCCCGCCGCCCAGGCCGAGATCATCCCGGCGCCGGCGCCCGCCCCCGAAGCACTGGCCGCTCCGGCCCCGGCCCCCGCCCCCGAAGCGGCGCCCGCGCCGGCGCCTGCCCCCGTCTACCCCAACAACCTGGACGGCTGGATCCAGGAAGCCATGGACATCATGGCCGCGAACGGCATCCCCGGCAGCTTCGAGGGCATCAAGCGCAACATCCTGCGTGAATCCTCGGGCGACCCGGGTGCCATCAACCTGTGGGACTCCAACGCCATGATGGGCATCCCTTCCAAGGGCCTGCTCCAGGTGATCGATCCCACCTTCGCCGCGTACCACGTACCCGGCACCCCGTTCGACGTGTGGAACCCGGTTTCCAACATCGCCGCGGCCTGCAACTACGCCGCCCACCGGTACGGCTCGATGGACAACGTCAACAGCGCGTACTGAGTTGTCTGCCCCGCCTCCGGCGGGGCGGGCCGGGGCCCTGTGACCCCGGTTCTTCACTCCGCCACTCAGTCGCTGCGCTCCTTCGCTCTGTCGCTCCAGAACCGGGGGCGGGCCCCGGCCATGGAGGTAGACCGTCCGGAGGAGGCAGAAGCGGTCAGCGGAGGCGGGTCCGGTACGTGACCCCGCGAAAATTTCATGATCGGCGGGGTGGCGCAACGGAGCGCCGGCCGCGGCGGATCCGCGGATGACGAGACCACGGTGAGGGTCTCGGACATCCCGGCCCGGGACAATGTCGTCCCGCGCAATGCCCGCAGCCCCCGCAGATCGTCCGCGCCGCGCAACGACGCACGGTCGCGGCGGCCCGCCCCATCGGCGGGAAACCACAACGACGTGGGAGCGCGATGCCGTCCGATCCGGGCGGCATCGCGCATTTTCCGTCTCGGGCCACGAGTCCGGGGGCACAGGCCGAAACCGTTGGCCCGATAGCGGATTCGAGGGATCTTCTACACTTGCTCATGGCCGATTACGCGCATTCCCCGGCCGCGGAGGCCGGGCGGGCCGCCAAAGCGCGGCAGCTGGCCGGTTACCTGTGGGACCGGGATATCTCGGGCTCCGAACTGCTCGGCATCTCCGCCACGGTGCGGCGCAAGCTCGCCCGAGCGGCGGGCGTCAACCCACCCGGGACCGAGGAGACCTGGCATTCGGTGGCGCGCCTGCTGGACGAGAAAGCCGAGTGGGCGGCGCGGCACCCCGGCCATCCGGCGGCCGCACGGCACCATACCGACGAGAAACTGCTCTGGGTGAAGCCGCCGGTCGCCCCCTGGTGACAACGGCCGCGCACCCCCGTCGACGCCGCGGCCCACGTAACCGCGCGGGTCACGTGGGCCGCGTGCCGGGCGGGCCGGTGGGAGCAGTGCACCGGTGCCCGGGTCTCACCACCAGCCGGTGGCCACCCCGATCTGACGCTCCAATTCGGGAGCCAGGGTCCGGGCATAACTCGCGCTGAGATGGTGCTCGTCGTGGTAGACGAGCACATTCCCCTCGACCACCCGGCAGATCTCGGGTCCGCACACCGAATCGGTGAGGTCGAGCAGCCGCATGTTCGGGAACGCCGCGGCATGCACCAGCGCCGGGTTCACCGGCGCCAGCGCCGTCGCACGCTGCATACCGCAGGTGGCGCTGTCCCCACCGGCCGCCAGGCAGTCCACGGCGCTGTAGCGGACACCGGTCGGGCTGCGCAGCCACGGGGTGTCGCGAATGGCGAGCACGTTCAGGTTGCGTTCGGCCAGCGCCGCCCACACGTCCAGGTACTCGGCCGGGACCACATCGCCGCCGCTGGGCCAGATGGGCGCGGTAGCGGTGGTGAACACCCAGTCCGGCGGGTCGGACGCGAGCAGATCGATCACCTGCCGGGACCAGTCACGGCAGTCGGAGATGTCCAGGCCGCGGTACTGGGCGTCGTCGCGGATGTTCAGCGAACAACCCATCTTCAGATAGACGACGACCTTGATGTCGTGCACCTGGGCCAACGCGTCCATGGCGGGCATCCAGTGCTCGGCATGGGAATTACCCACCATGGCGATGGTGCGCGACCCGTTCGGGTCACCGTAGGTGCAGGTCACGACCTCTTTGTTGAACCAGTCGGAGATACAGCCGTCGCGCGTGGGGGCCGGCAGATCGTTGGAGGCCTCCAGAATGGACGGACGTAGTTTCGCCACCGGCACCGCCGCCCCGGCGAACAGCGCCTCCGCACCCGGGTACTCGTTCACCGGGAGCGCTTCCACCGGCTCGGAGGGCGTGCGGGCCATCACCACCTGCCAGGAGATACAGGATCCGAGGACGAGCGCGCCCACCAGGCTCACCGCCACGGCCGGGATCCGGCGCTGCCAGACCGGGGTCACCGTGGTCCGCCCGGAACGCAGCCGCAGCGGCTCCTCGACGAATTTGTTGGTCAGCACCGCCAGCACCAGTGATACCGCGATGACCAGCAGGCCACCACTGAAACCCGCGTGCGGCTTCCCGGTCTGCACCAGGTAGTAGATGAGCAGCGGCCAGTGCCACAGGTACAGCGAATAGGCGATCGAACCCAGCTCGACCATCGGGCGGGAGGCGAGCAGCCGCGAGACGACCGATCGCCAGCCGCTCTCGGTGCGGATACCGGCGACGATAAGCGCCACCGCCGCCCCCACCGGGAACAGTGCGGCCGGCCCGGGGAACTGGCGGGCGCCGTCGAAGAGCACCCCGCACACCAGGACCGCCGTGAGTCCGGCGCCGGCCACGAGCGTCAGCAGGACGCGCGCGGCCCGGCCGCCGACGATCCGCACCCAGGGCAGCACGGCGGCCAGCAGCGCACCGGTCAGCAGCTCCCAGGCGCGGGCGGCGCTGTCGTAATAGGTCCATTCCTGGGACACGGTCATCCATACGGCGGCATAGACGAAGGAGCCGGTGCCCAGGACCAGTGCCAGTACCGCGATGGCCGGGCGCACCGCCGAGGCGCGGCCCAGGCGTACGCACACCCAGCCGATCACCGCCAGCAGTACCGCGATGGCGAGATAGAACTGGCCCTGTACCGCCATAGACCACATATGCTGCAGCGGGCTCACCGAGGGGTCCGCGGCCAGATAGCTCTCGGAGGCCTGGGCCAGATACCAGTTCTGGTAGTAGAAGGCCGTGGCGATGGTCTGACCGGACATATTGCCCCAGGTCGAATACGGCCGGTACAGCACGGTGACGATCGCCACCAGCGCCAGCACCACCATCAGGGCGGGCAGCAACCGGCGCGCGGTACGCACCGCCGTCTGCCGCAGTCCCACAGCACCGGTCCGTTCCACCTGACGCAGCAGCATGCCGGTGTAGAAGAAGCCCGAGAGGACCAGGAAGATATCGACTCCGCCGGAGACCTTGCCGAACCACACATGGAACGCGACGACCAGCGCGATCGCTATCCCGCGCAGGCCGTCCAGATCCAGCCGGTAATCGGCCGGGCGGGCCGCGGCCGCGGGAGGTGGCGCCGACGGGCCACCGGTGACATCGTTGTCCTTGATTCGCAACAACTGCTTTCCCCGACCTATCGCTTTCTCCGGCCGACCCGGGACGAGTCGAGTAACAGCAGCGGAGTACGAGCCTCGGACATAGCAGCATCCCTATCACAATGTGTTGTCTACGGCGAAACGTCCCCGTACGCGCGGAGAACTTCGCCACTGCGGCGCGGTACGCCACGGCATCCGGGGAGTACCCAACCCGGCGTCCGATTTCCCCTGTCTTATCCAGGCCATACGAGTTGACAATCGACTCGGCCCTCACAACAGTGGAAGCCGCGCGTTCTCGTCGAACGCAGATCCACACTCCCCAGCAGACATAGAGGAATTCATGAACGTACGCCAGCTCTATGTCAGCGCCGCCGCCGCGGGGCTGACTCTTCTGGCCGCTCCCGCCGCGAGCGCCGCCGGCCCGATCGGACTGCCCTCCCTGGCAGGCACCGGTTCCTCCGCGGCCGACGCCGTGCTGGGCGCGACCGGCTCGGCCCAGCTGACGCAGACCGGTTCGGCCGGCGGTGCCTTCAAGAACTGTGACGAAGCACGCGCCGCGGGCCGGGCGCCGATCTTCCGCGGTGAGCCCGGTTTCGCTCCCCATCTCGATCCGGACGGCGACGGGTTCGCTTGCCCGACCGTCTGATCCACGGTTACTGCGCACGAACACCCGGTGACAGAGCTACTGTCACCGGGTGTTCTGCGTCCGGGGCCGGTACCCGGGTCAGCGCAGGATCTTGAACAGCAGCGCACCCGCCACCAGTGCACCGATACCGATGAGGGTGTATTTCACCTTCGGCTCGTTCACCTTCGCCAGCGCCAACTGCTTGGTCCCCTCCGCGATCCGCTGCGGATCGGCCCGCACGGCGATCTCGTCGAGAGTGCTGGCCAACCGCTCCCGCGCGGCCTCGATCTCCTGCTCGATCCGCTCGGTATCCTTTGCCACCTTCACGCCTCCTGTAACTGGTCTGCCGCGCTCGTAGGCGGCCATATTCCACCCCTGGGCCGCTGTCGTCCGCGGATCGGCCGGGGCCCGCGCTCGAGTGTATCCGCGTGCACCACACTCGCCGGGTGTTCAGCCCGCCCGCGATCCGCCCGGTGCGCGGCGTCCGGGCACCACACCGCGGGAGCGGCGGATACCCAGCGCGGCGCCGTGACGTGTACCCGGCCGGGGACCCGGCGGGTCGATTACGGTAGCGAGGGTGACCGACAACCAGCGACTCTCTCCCGGCGATCCGGCACCCGATTTCACCCTTCCCGACGCCGACGGCAACGAGGTATCGCTCGCCGACTACCGCGGCCGCAAGGTCGTGGTGTATTTCTACCCCGCCGCGAGCACCCCCGGCTGCACGAAACAGGCCTGCGACTTCCGGGACAACCTGGGCGAACTGAACTCCGCCGGCCTCGACGTGATCGGCATCTCCCCCGATAAACCGGCCAAGCTCGCCAAGTTCCGGGACGCCGAACAGCTGAACTTCCCGCTGCTGTCCGACCCCGACCGCACGGTGCTCACCGCGTGGGGCGCCTTCGGCGAAAAGACCATGTACGGCAAGACGGTGACCGGCGTCATCCGCTCGACCTTCCTCGTCGACGCCGAGGGCAAGATCGAGGTCGCGCAGTACAACGTGCGCGCCACCGGGCACGTCGCCAAACTCCGCCGCGATCTCTCGGTCTGACACGCGGAAAGTCCGTCGTCATCCGGACGTGGTGTCCCGGTCGTATCACTCAGGGTGAAGGCCGGGTCCACTCGGTGCGCCGAGCGGACCCGGCCCGGGAAATTCCTGTCTTCTCCGGGGGAAACCGTCGTGGTTATCTGCTCTCGGCCGCGTGCGGCGGCGCCTGCCCGGGTGGTCATTCGTAGGAGGCGATCAACCGCTCGTAGCCGTCGAGCAATAGGCCCAGCCCGGTATCGAAGAACAGTGTCGCCCACTGCTGATCGTCCTGTTCGAAGGCCTGGGCGCGTACGGCCGCGGTGAGGGCGGGGAACCGGGCGGGGTCCAGCCGGTCGATGATCCCCCAATCACCTTCGGACCCTTCTTCGTCCGCTTTGATCTCCTCGGCCAGCCGGGCCCGGCCGATTATGTAGAGCGACAGGTTCATCACCAGCTGCAGTTTCAGCGCCTCGGGTATCCGGGTCTGCCCCAGTGCGGCCAGACCGGTCTCCAGCCACGCCATATTGTTGGGCCCCAGCGGTGGCGCACTCATCCGCACGTGCAGCCAGCCGGTGTGCCGGCTGATGACCCGGTATTCCGCCCGCGCCCACAGCTCCAGCGCCTCGCGCCACGGCGTACCCGGCGGAATCTCCGGCGGCATGCCGACCACCCGGTCCAGCGCGATCTCCAGCAGTGTCGCCTTGCTGTCCACGTAGCGGTACAGCGACATCGCCGTAAAGCCCAGCCGCTCGGCGACCTTGTTCATCGAAAGGGCTTCGAATCCTTCTTCGTCGGCGAGTTCGATGGCGGTGTCGACGATCTGTTCCAGGCTCAGTCCCCGCCGGGGCCCGCGGGTACCGGCCGGTTCCAGCCCCCACATCAGCGCGACGGCTTTGGACAGCGGCGGGCTGCCCGGACCCGCGGCCCACGGCCCGGTGTCTTTCTCGTGTGATGTGCCCGATTCCGGGTGTGGCCCGTCCTCACCTGCGCCGACTCGCGCCATCGACTTCCTTTCGCTGCGGTCCGCGGTAGCGGGCGCCCTCACCCGCGTGCCGCCGCCGACCGGCCCGACCGGTGGCTTTGCCTACTACATCACCCGGAGCGCGCGTCTTGCGCGCCGCCTCGAACTGTGTACTCTTTAAACAGAATTTATGCCATATACAGTTTATTCGGCATACAGTTTCTCGAACGGAGTCCACCATGACCGCCCCGCCCGCCATCTCCCTCGCCGGCCTCACCAAAACCTTCGGCGACCATCACGTCCTCGCCGGCATCGATCTCGATCTCGCCCCCGGATCGGTGTTCTCGCTGCTCGGCCCCAACGGGGCCGGCAAAACCACGATGGTCCGCATCCTCGCCACCCTGACCGCGCCGGATGCCGGAACGATCCGAGTGGCCGGCCACGATGTAGTCCGCGAGCCCGATCGCGTCCGCGCGGCCATCGGAGTCACCGGCCAATACGCGGCCCTCGACAAAGTGCTCACCGGCGCCGAGAACCTGCATATGGTCGGGCACCTGCTGCACCTGGGCAGATCCGGCACCCGGCAGCGCGCCGCCGAACTACTCGAGCGCTTCGATCTCACCGACGCCGCGGACCGTCCCGCGAACACCTACTCCGGCGGTATGGGGCGGCGCCTCGATCTGGCCATGAGTCTGATGGGACGCCCGGAGGTGGTCTTCCTGGACGAGCCCACCACCGGTCTCGACCCGCGCAGCCGCCGCGAACTGTGGACGGTGATCCGGGAGCTGGTGGACGACGGCGTCACCGTTTTCCTCACCACCCAGTACCTCGAGGAAGCCGACCAGCTCGCCGACCGGATCGCGGTGCTGCACGACGGCCACATCGTCGCCGACGGCACCCCGGCCGAACTGAAACGGCTCACCCCCGGCGGCCATATCCGCTTCCGCTTCGCCGACCTCACGGATCTGACGGCCGCCGCCCGGGTCACCGGCCATCCCGACATCGATCCCGCCGAGCTGACCCTGCAGATCCCCTCGGACGGCTCGGTGGCCCACCTCAAACACCTGCTCGACCGCTTCACCGAACTCGACCTCACCGTAGCGGAACTCGGCGTGCACACGCCCGACCTCGACGATGTGTTCTTCGCCCTCACCAGCCGGCCGGCCGCCCCGCTGCCGGCCGCCTCCTGACCTTCCCGTACCGCACAGAAAGCCACCCTCGTGACCACACTCACCCACGCCGCGCAGGACGCGGCCACCATGACCGCTCGCAATATGCGCCACACACTGCGCAGCCCGGATTCGCTGATCAGCACGCTCGCGCTGCCGATCATGATCCTGCTGATGTTCGTCTACGTCTTCGGCGGCGCCATGAACGTCGGCGACAGCACCTTCGTCGACTACGTGGTCCCCGGAATCATCCTGCTGTGCGCCAGTTTCGGGGCCTCCACCACGGCGGTCGCCGTCTCGGTCGATATCACCGAGGGCATCGTGGACCGGTTCTCCACCATGGCCATCAGTCGCTCGGCATTCCTCACCGGGCACATCATCGAGAGCCTGCTGCGCAATATGGCCGCCACCACGGTCGTGATCGGCGTCGCCCTGGCCATCGGGTTCCGCCCCACCGCCGACCCGCTGCGCTGGCTCGCCGCGGCCGGGTTGCTCGCCCTGGTGGTACTGGCGCTGTCCTGGATGTCGGCCTGCTTCGGATTGATCGCCAGTAGCCCGGAGGCCGCGAACGGATTCACCATCTTCGCCATGTTCATCCCCTACATCAGCAGTGCGTTCGTCCCGACGGAGACCATGCCGAGCGGGCTGCGGGGGTTCGCCGAACACCAGCCCGTCACACCGGTCATCGAAACCCTGCGCGGGCTGCTGGTCGGCGCCCCCATCGGTAACAGCGCCCTGCTGGCGCTCGTCTGGTGGGGCGCGATCGCGACGGTGTCCTATCTCACGGCCCTGGTCCTGTTCCGCAGGCGCACCCGGAACTGATCGAATCCCGCCGATCCGGGCGGCCGGAGCAAGTGTTGCGCGGCCCGGATCGGCGGTGTCGCGGTGGTGAGACATGACAGACTCGCCGTCACAGTTCCATACTCTGCACCATGGTGTTCCCGCTACCGCTAGCCTGGGACAGGTGAACGTACGGACGGAGGCCAGGGCCAAACGGCGTCCGGACCCTGCGCTGGAGCTCCAGGACGACCCGCAAGAGCTTATGCCACGCCGGCGTCCGACCCAGGAACGCAGCAAGCGCAAATTCGACGCCCTGCTGCAGGCATCGCGCGAACTCCTGGTGGAAGTCGGTTTCGAATCGTTCACCTGCGAAGAAGTCGCAGCCCGGGCCGAAGTCCCGATCGGCACGCTCTACCAGTTCTTCGCCAACAAATATGTGATCGTCTGTGAACTGAACCGGCAGGATCTGGTGGCGGTATCGCGGGAGCTGGCCGATTTCCACGGCGAGATCCCGTCGCTGGACTGGCTGCGGCATATGAACCAATTCGTCGACCATCTGGCCAGCCTGTGGATGACCGACCCGTCCCGGCGCGAAGTGTGGCTGGCCATGCAGTCCACACCGTCCACCCGGGCCACCGGCGCCATCCACGAGAAGGAATTCGCCGAGGTCGTCTCGCAGATGCTGCGCCCGCTCACCCCGCGCACCCCGCGGGCCAGGCGCACCATGATGGCCGAGGTGCTGGTGCACGTGGTCTATTCGATGATGAACTTCTCGGTCCAGGACGAGCAGAGCCACGCCGACGCGGTCGCCGAACTCAAGCGGCTCATGGTCGCCTACCTTCTCGTCGCGGAGAAGGAATCCCGCACCGCCAGCCAGCGCTGACCCGCCGCGGCGACGGCTCCACCGGGATACGGTGGTCGGCTCATTTCCCGTAGCCGAGCATGGCCCGGCCATCCTCGGGCGGCGGTGGGCGAACCGCTTCCCCCGCTCGCAGATGCCTCGGCAACCGTCTCGGCGGGGACACCGGATCGGCACGGGAGACCGACGCAACGGTTCCGGTGCTCGTGCACGTCGGCCGGCTTCCCGAGCGAGGTCAGGGCTCGAAGACGACTCCGGTGAGTCGTTCGCTGTCGGCCCACAGTCGCGCACCGAGCCCGGAATCGTCGGCGCCTTTCGGGAGTTTCGCGAGTCCCGGCGTACCGGAGGTCTGGTCGCGTCCGGCCGGGCCGATGAACTCTCCACCGGAGATATCAGGGCTGGTGGCGGCGTAGAGCGAGGGCCAGGCGGCGCCGGCGGCGGAACCCATGAACAAGTGCGCCGCGAGCGGGGTCACCAGGCGGGTCAGCGGGCCTGTGCCGTGTCGCTGGAGGCCGGTCATCGCCGAACCAGGATGGATGACCACCGCCTCGACGGAAGTACCGGCGGTGCGCCGGGCGAGTTCGAGGGTGTAGACGATATTGGCGCGCTTGGACTTTGCGTACGCCGCCATGCCACGGTAGCGCTTCTCGCTCATCAGATCATCGAGCGTGCCGATGGGCCAGCGCGCGGCGATCGCACTGACGGTGACGACGCGAGCCGCGGCCGAGCGGCGCACCGCGGGCCAGACCTGGGCGTCGAAGGCGAAGTGGCCGAGGTGGTTGGTGCCCACGGTCATCTCGAACCCGTCGCGAGTGGTCCGGCGCGTGGGCACGTTCATCACACCGGCGTTGTTGAACAGCAGGTCGATGCTTTCGGTTTCCGCGATCCGCCGGGCCGCGCTGCGCACCGAGGCCAGATCGGACAGATCCAGGACCAAGGTGCCGGTCTCGGCCTGCGGTGCCGCGGCGCGCACTGCGTCGACCGCCTCGTCGAGCCCGGCCCGGTCGCGACCGGCGAGGACGACCCGCGCACCGTGGGCGGCCAGGACGCGGGCCGTCTCCCCGCAAACTCGGTCGCGCCGTGATCGCCGTGGCAGCAGAGGGAGCGACACATCCGCACGCCCGATGAGATCACCGTACGAGCCACACCGTGATCGAAGCCGTGAGCGGGCAGGCGAAGCACCGGGCAGGAAGGCCGTCGGCGGCACACCTCTCGGCGTGCGGACGGATCGCTTCCCGGTCGACCCGGCCCCCGAGGCCGGATCGAAGAACGTGATCCATCCGTCGACACAGCAACGACCCGGAGCAGGGTGCTCCGGGTCGTTGCGTAGCCGTATCAGTTCTCCGGTGACCGACCCTCGATCAGGTCGGCCAGTTCGCCCGGGTCCTCCAGCACCACCATCGCGGCCGCCGTGTCACCGTCGTGGGTGAGCGACAGGTGCACCCGCACCCGCGGCAGGAACTCCGCGGCCAGGCCGTGCAGTTTGATGCTCGGCCGGCCCCAGGCGTCATTGACGACCTCGATCAACGGGTACGGGTTGTCCCCGATCTGCGGGCGGCGGGCGAAGCGTGACGATGCCCAGGCCTTGAGCACCGCCTCCTTCGCCGCCCACCGCGCCGCGTAACTACGGGCCGGATCGGTGGCCTTGCTCTGGCAATAGCGCCGCTCACCGGCGGTGAAACTCTCCCTGAGCATGGTCGTTCCGGCACGGTCCAGCTGTTCGGCGAACTCGGAGATGGTCACCAGGTCCAAGCCGATTCCGAGGATGGTCACAGTGGCGCAGCCTACGCAGTACCGGCGACGTCGGCACCGCCACCGACGAATCGTCCGGTCTCGCAACCGGCTCCATCGACCTGGTAGACCCCGCCGGTACCGAGCCGCGCGTCCTCGGACAGCAGCACCTCGGCCTCGAGACCGCGGATCTTCGCCGCCGGGGTGCCGTCGCCGCCGAGGCGCCGATCGGCCGGACGCTCGTAGAGCGCCGCGCCACCGCACATCGCCTCGACGATGCGCTGCCGACCCGCCAGCAGGCGTTCCTGCGCCCGGCGCTGGTACTCCGCCCGCCGGGCCGGTTCGATCGCCTGGACGAACGCCTCCGGGTGGACGACCGCCAGCAGACCGGACACATGCCCGAAGCCGAGCGAGGTCACCAGACCCGCCTTGAGCGGGAACCGGTCACCGAAGCGCAGCGCCTCGCGCACCCAGACCAGATGCGGGTACTCGGCCATCTTGTCGTCGACGCAGTCCAGGCTCCGGTTCGGCGGCACCACACCGTTTTCCAGCACCTGGCACAGGCCGATCAGCTGGAACGCGGCCGCGCCCCCCTTGGCGTGCCCGGTGAGGCTCTTCTGCGAGACCACGAACAACGGCGCCCCGTCGGACCGGCCGATGGCCGCCGCCAGCCGCTCGTGCAGCTCGGACTCGTTCGGATCATTGGCCGCGGTGGAGGTGTCGTGCTTGGAGACCACCGCGATATCGTCCGGACCCACACCCAGCTTGCGCAGTTCGGCGGCGAACCGGGATTCGCGGCCGCCCCGGCCCGCACCGAGCGCGCCCAGGCCGGGCGCCGGGATCGAGGTGTGCACGCCATCGGCGTAGGACTGGGCGTAGGCGACCACACCGAGCACCGGCAGACCGAGTTCCAGCGCCACGTCACCGCGGGCCAGCAGCACGGTGCCGCCGCCCTGCGATTCCACGAACCCGCCGCGCCGCCGGTCGTTGGCCCGGGAGAAGTAGCGGTCGCTGATGCCCTTGGCGCTCATGGCCGCCGAATCCGCGGTGGCCGACATATCACCGAAGCCGACGATGCCCTCGATACCCAGATCGTCGAAGCCACCGGCCACGACCACCTCGGCCTTACCGAGCTTGATCTTGTCGACACCTTCCTCCACCGACACCGCGGCGGTGGCGCAGGCCGCGACCGGATGCACCATGGCTCCGTAGCTGCCGACGTAGGACTGCACGACATGCGCCAGGGCCACGTTGGGCAGCGCCTCCTGCAGGATGTCGTTGGGCCGCGGCTCGCCGAGCAGGTTGTCGACGTAGAGCGAACGCATCGACGACATACCGCCCATACCGGTGCCCTGGGTGTTGGCCACCAGGCTCGGGTGCACCCAGCTCATCAGCTCCGCCGGGCTGAACCCGGAACCGACGAACGCGTCGACGGTGCAGGCGATGTTCCACAGCGCCACCCGGTCGATCGAGGACGCCATATCCGGGGAGATACCCCAGACGGTGGGATCCCAGCCGGTCGGGATCTGGCCACCCACGGTCCGCGACAGGTTCGCCCGGCGCGGCACCCGGATCTCGGTGCCGGCCTTGCGGGTCACGGTCCAGTCGCCGGAATCCGCGACCGGGGTGATGACCGTGTGCTCGGGATCGGCGGCGTGGAAGGCGCGCGCCTCGGCTTCGCCGCCGACCGTGAACGACAGGTCCTGATCCAGGAACACCGAGGTCATCAGCGGGCTGCTGTTGTCGACCATGGCACCGTCGTCGGCGTAGCGGCGGATACCGCACCGCTCGACCACAGCGTCGTGGTACCGCTCGGCCAGTTCGTGTTCCGGTACGTAGTCTCCGGATTCGGTGTCGTACCAGCCCGGCTTCGGGTCGTTCTCCCAGGCCACCATGCCGGTGGTCCAGGCCAGCTCCAGCACACCGCCGGCCGACAGCTCGTCGGAGACCTCCATCTCGAACCGGGTCCGCGCCGAACCGTACGGGCCGAGCTCACCGGCGCCGACGATGACGACCATATCGGTGAGATCGGCTGTCACCGCTCCCCATTCGGGGACGGGCAGCGCGGAGGTGAGCGCCGGCGGCGCGGGCAGCGCGGAGATCCGCGGCGCGTCGGAGGCCGGTGCCTCGTCGGCTTCCTCGGTCTCCGCGGCTTCCTGCGCCTGCTTGGCCAGCGCCGCCAGGTCCAGCTCGGCACCGGCCAGCCCACCGGTGAGATCGACCTGCTGCGGATCGGCCGCGGCGGCCGCACGGGCCTGCTCGGTGGCCCACTTCAGCAGTTCGTCGGCGATCTCGTCGGTCGACCAGGTCTGCACGCCGGCCTGTTCGACGGCGTCCACCATCGGATCGTTGTGGCCCATGAGCCCGGTGCCCCGGACCCAGCCGATCAGCGCGTGCACCAGGGTGACCCGGGCCGCCCACGTCTTCTCGGCCCGCCACCTGGCGACCACGGCGTCGAGCGCGGCCTTGGCCTCGCCGTAGGCGCCGTCACCGCCGAAGAGGCCGCGGTTGGGCGAACCCGGCAGCACCACATGCAGTTTCGCGTCGACATCGTGATCGGCGCCCAGCGTGGACAGACCGCCGATGAGCCGCTCGACCGACCACAGCAGCACCCGCATCTCCATCTCGGCGCGGGCACCCGCGTCGGAGAGGTAACCCGAGACCCGCGGCGCCGCGAACGGCAGCAGCAGAGTGGGGGTCAGCGCGTCCTTGGTCTTGATCTTGGCGCCACCGGCATTGTCGACCTGCTCGGTACCGACCCACTCGATGAGGGCGTCGATATCGGTGTAGGAGGCCATATTCGCCGGAACCACCCACAGCGCCGCACCGTGGCGGGCGTTGGCGCGGTAGAGGTCACGGTAGAAACCGAGGCGGGTGTCGTCGAGCCGCGAGGTGGTGACCACCACGGTCGCCCCGCCACCGAGCAGCCGCCCGGCGAGCGCGGCGGCGATGGAGCCCTTGCTCGCGCCGGTGACCACCGCGACCTCGTCGGACCACACACCGGTTTCGGTGGTGTTCCGGGCCGCCTCGGCAATCCGCTCGTAGTGACCGGCCAGCACCGAACGTGCCTCGCCCACGGCCCGCTGCCGCCACCAGTCCGCCTGCGCGGCAACCGCTTCGCCGGCACCGGTGAACCCGGCGACCGGCAGCTGCGCGGTCATGGAGTCCTCGCCCAGCCACAGCCGGGCCAGATCCTCCCGCGCGGTGGCCCACCGGTCGTCGATGAGTACCGCCTTGCGGGCGTCGAACGCCGGGGCGACCAGCCGGGGCCAGTCCGAACCCAGTTCCGCCGACACCAGGTCGACGAGTCCGTCGTCGGTGGCCTCCGCCGCGGAGGTCTGTTCACTCAGGCCGAGCTGCTCGAGCACCAGCCGGGCCGCCGAAGCCAGCACACCGTCCTTGCCGGTGATCTGTTCGGTGAACTCGCCCAGGGCCGCCGCGTCCACGGTGCCGCCGCCGGACCCACCGGCTGCAGGCAGCGAGACCGCCACCCCGCGCCGCGCCGCCACCGCCTGGACGGCGGCATCGATCGCGGCGTCCACGGACGCGCCGTCGGAGAGCGAACCGGAGACCAGGCCACCCAGGTCACCGCCGCGCACGCTGGTGCCCTCGCGGGTGCCGAGCGAGACCTCGGCGGTGATGTGGCTGGCCCAGCCCTCACCGAGTTCCCAGACCTTCTTCACGCGTTCGGCGATCGCGGCCGGCCGCTTACCGGAGGGCCCGAACACCTTGCGCAGATGATCGTTGATCGCATCGCTGAGCACCGAGCCGAACGGCTTGTAGGTGCGGGCGAGGCGTTCCACGGTCGCCGACAGCGCGCCCATATCGGCGTCGGCGGCACCGTCGATCGCGCCCAGCGACAGCTCCGACCCGAGGTCGACCAGCAGCTGGTTACGGCGCGAGGACACCCCGTCGCAGAGGCCCTCGATGGTGTCGACCGGGCCGATCTGGTCGATGCGCAGCTTGGTCCACAGCGCGATCAGCACGCGGGTGGCGTCGGCGGCGGTGAAGGCGATGTCGT
>NZ_BAGJ01000047.1 GCF_000308775.1 Nocardia testacea NBRC 100365 | reverse complement strand
TGTCCCCCGGCGAGATCGACATTGTCGGTGATATCCAGCAGACCCGAGATGAAGGTGCGGTAGCACTCGATACCTTCGGTCATCCGGGCCTGGCGGTCGGTCGCGGCGTCGCCGGTGGCGGCCGGCGGGCGTTTCACCACGAAACCACCCTTCGCACCCACCGGCACGATCACCGCGTTCTTCACCGCCTGCGCCTTCACCAGACCCAGAATCTCGGTCCGGAAATCCTCCAGCCGATCCGACCACCGCAAACCACCACGCGCCACCGCACCGAACCGCAGATGCACACCCTCCACCCGCGGCGAGTACACGAAGATCTCGTACTTCGGCCGCGGCTGCGGCAGTTCGGCGATCTCCTGCGGTTCCACCTTCACGGAGATGAAGTCACGGGGAGCGCCGTCGCTGTCGGTGACGTAGTAGTTGGTGCGCAGGGTGGCGCGGATCAGGCCGAGGATGGCCCGCAGAATGCGGTCCGCGTCCAGGCTCACGACCTGATCGATCCGCTCGTGCAGACGCTGTTCGAGCTCGGCGGCCTGTTCGGTGGAGTGGCTGTCCGGATCGAACCGGGCGGTGAACAGCTGCGCGAACAGTTTCGCCGCATCGGGATAGGTGTGCAGAACCCGGGCAATATTGACCTGACTGTACGGAAAACCGGCCTGCTGCAGGTACTTCGCGTAGGTTCGCAGCACGGCGACCGCCCGCCAGGACAGTCCGGCCCGCAGTACGAGTTCGTTCAGGCCGTCGGCTTCGGCCCGGCCGTACCAGAGCGCGTCGAAGGCGGCGGTGAATCGGTCGCGCACCCGGTCGGCGGCGGCCACCTTTCCCTTGGGGGCCGCGAGCGTATCGGGGGCCACCTCGAGCAATTCGGCGTCGAGATCCTGATCGAGCGCTCCGTGCAGGAGTTCGTGGCTGGCCAGCAGGCCGAAGTCGTAGATCCAGCGTTCCTCGGCCGCACTGCCGTCGCGTTCGCGCCTGATCCGGTACGGGCGTTCGTCGAGCACCTCGACTCCGAGGCTCTGCAGGACCGGGAGTACCTGGCTGAGCGATATTCCGGAGCCACCGATGTACAGCGTGAAGCGCCAGGACCCCGCGGGCGCGCCGGCCACCCGGTACAGGTGCTGATCGATACTTCCCGGCCGCAATCGCTCCAGGCGATCGATATCGGCCAGCGCACGGCGTGCGCTGAAATCCTGTTTGTACCCTTCGGGGAACGCTTCGCAGTAGCGGCGCACGATCCGCGGATCGAGCACCGTCGACGCGTTGACGGCATCGTTGAGATGGTCGTCCCAGGTGCGGCTGGCCTCGGCGAGCAGGTTTTGGATCCGCCGCCGTTCGTCCTCGGAGATCTCCTCGGCCGCCCCTACCGGTTCCGTGGTGTCCGCATCCGGCATCCGGATGGTGAAATAGACACTGGCGAGTTCGCTTTCGCTGACCCGCGCGGAGTAGTCGATCGATGCGCCGCCGAGCTCCCGGACCAGGATGTCCTGCATTTCCAGGCGGACCGCGGTGGTGTAGCGGTCACGTGGCAGGTACACCATGGCGGCGACGAATCGGCCGTAGGGATCGACCCGCAGGAACAGTCGCACCTGCCGCCGCAAGCCGACATTGAGCACCGCGGTGGCAGTCCGGCGCAGGGTCGCGGCATCGGAGGAGAACAGTTCGGTGCGCGGGAAGCCCTGCATCACTTCGAGCATGGCCTGGCCGGAGAACGAGTCGAGATCGAATCCGCTGTCGGTGATGGCGGCGCGGACCCGCTGCCCCACCACAGGTATGTCCAGAACGTTCTCGTGCAGCGCGGTGACCGTGAAGACACCGACGAACAGGTGCTCCCCCCGGACCTCACCCGAGCTGTCCAGATCGGCGACACCGATGTAGTACGGGTACACCGCGCGCTGCATGGTCACCGGGATCAGTCCCTGGGTCATCCGCAGCAGCGGCCGGGCGCCCGCGGTGATCGGGACCTGGAAGCCGGTCGCGGTTCCCGGGTGCAGTACACCCAGTTCGGAATCGGCCACCGGGGCCGGTCGTTCCGCACCCGGTTCGAGCCGGTAGCGCGCGTATCCGAGCACGGTGAAGTTGTCGTCGGCCAGCCATCGCAGCAGGCGTGCGCAGTCGGCGGGTTCGATATCGGCATCGGCCACGGCGGCGGAATCACCGGCCTGTTCCAGCCGGGTCGCCAATTCGTCGACGATGGCGTGGATCGCCTCGGTATCGCTGCTCACCTGGCGGACATCGTTGATGACGTCCGGTACAGCGGCCGCGATCTCGTCGAGCAGCTGGGCGCTCGTCGCCGGGTGCAGTTGCAGGTGGATCCAGGATTCGCGGCCGTCCCCGGTACCGTTGCGCCGCAGAGCCGCCTCGTGCAGGCGAGCCGCGGTGAGGGTGCCGTCGGCGGCCCGTTCCACCGTGAAGATGGGATGGATGACCTCGCTGATGGTGCCGCCCATCCGGCCGAATAGTGCGGTCACCGAGTCGACCAGCATGGGCATATCGTCGGTGACGATCTGCACCGCGGCCCCCAGGCCGGACCCGTCGTCGGGGTGGTGGACCCGGACCAGGCCCTGACCCGGCTGCCGGGTCAGGGCCAGTGTCAGATGGGCCCGGAAGGTCAGGGTCGGTGCGGTGATCTCACAATCGGCGTCATCGGTCTCGACATGCCGGAAATAGCCGTCCTCCAAGGTGCCGAGGTCGGCGCGTAGCGTGTCCGGCAGCTCGGCAGCCCATGCCTCGCTGGACAATTCGGACGAGACCGTCATTTCCCACTCCCTTGAATCCGGTTTTTCTCGGACACACCGACACCGACCCCGAGGGTAGACCCGAAGCCGGGCAGCGGGAAAAGTCTCGCGGCGTTACCCGCGGGTCAGCTTGCGATGTGTTACTCGATGCGGCCGTGCGGCTTCCGGGCCGAGGCGCTCGATCTTGTTGGCCTCGTAGGCTTCGAAGTTGCCTTCGAACCAGAACCATTTGGCCTCGTTGTCGGCGTCACCTTCCCAAGCGAGGATATGCGTACAGGTGCGGTCCAGGAACCACCTGTCGTGGGAAATGACCACGGCGCAGCCCGGGAACTGCTCCAACGCGTTCTCCAGCGACCCCAGTGTCTCGACGTCGAGGTCGTTGGTGGGCTCGTCGAGCAGGATCAGGTTGCCGCCCTGTTTCAGGGTGAGCGCCAGGTTCAACCGGTTGCGTTCACCACCGGAGAGCACCCCGGCCGGCTTCTGCTGGTCCGGGCCCTTGAACCCGAACGCACTCACATAGGCGCGCGAGGGCATCTCCTGCTGACCCACCTCGATGTAGTCGAGCCCGTCCGAAACCACCTGCCAGACGGTCTTGTTCGGGTCGATACCGGCGCGGGACTGGTCGACATAGCTCAGCTTGACCGTCTCGCCGACCTTCACCGTGCCGCTGTCCGGCTGCTCCAAGCCCACGATGGTCTTGAAGAGCGTGGTCTTGCCGACACCGTTGGGTCCGATGACACCCACGATGCCGTTGCGCGGCAGGGTGAACGACAGGTCCTTGATCAGCTGGCGGTCGCCGAAACCCTTGTCCAGGTGTTCGACCTCGACGACCACGCTGCCCAGTCGCGGACCGGCCGGGATCTGGATCTCCTCGAAGTCCAGCTTCCGCATCTTCTCCGCCTCGGCGGCCATCTCCTCGTAGCGGCCCAGACGCGCCTTGTTCTTCGCCTGACGCGCCTTGGCGCCCGACCGGACCCAGGCGAGTTCGTCCTTGAGCCGCTTCTGCAGCTTCTGGTCCTTCTTGCCCTGGACCGCGAGCCGCTCGGCCTTCTTCTCGAGATAGGTGGAGTAGTTGCCCTCGTAGCCGATGGCCCGGCCCCGGTCGAGTTCGAGAATCCAGCCGGCGACATTGTCCAGGAAGTACCGGTCGTGGGTGACCGCCAGGACGGCGCCGGGGTACTGAGCGAGGAACTGTTCGAGCCACAGCACGCTCTCGGCGTCGAGATGGTTGGTGGGCTCGTCGAGCAGCAGCAGGTCGGGTTTGCTGAGCAGCAGTTTGCACAGGGCCACCCGGCGGCGCTCCCCACCGGACAGATTGGTCACCGGCTCGTCCGGCGGCGGGCAGCGCAGCGCGTCCATCGCCTGCTCGAGCTGGGAGTCCAGATCCCAGGCGTCGGCGTGATCGAGCTCCTCCTGGAGTTTGCCCATTTCATCCATGAGCTCGTCGGAGTAATCGGTGGCCATGAGTTCGGCGATCTCGTTGAAACGGTCGAGTGCGACCTTGATCTCGCCGAGGCCCTCCTCGACATTGCCGCGGACCGTCTTCTCCTCGTTCAGCGGCGGTTCCTGCTGCAGGATCCCGACCGTGGCGCCCGGCGCGAGAAAGGCCTCGCCGTTGTTCGGCTGGTCCAATCCGGCCATGATCTTCAGCACGCTGGATTTACCGGCGCCGTTCGGACCGACGACGCCGATCTTGGCGCCGGGAAGGAAGTTCAAGGTGACATCGTCGAGCACGACCTTGTCGCCGTGCGCCTTACGAACCTTCTTCATTTGGTAGATGAACTCAGCCATAGCGATCACCCTATCCGTCACACATCGATGCGGTTTCACACGTCGGCGTTCACGGGTTCCTCGTCGCGCGCCGACTGCTCCACCAATGGATCGTTCTGCTCCCCCGCCACCCCGGTTTCCGCAGTCGCAGCACCGGGACCGGCGGAAATATTCCCGGTTGTCGCCGGATTTCCGGGCCGTCGGCGCTCCACCCGGGCGGTGCAGCGGGTGAGGTCCGGCCCCAGGGTATGCGCTCGCATCTCCAGATCGCGTCGCTGGGCACCTTCCCGGGTCTGGTACTCGTTCGACCGGAGCTGCCCCTGCACGATAACCGGGTCACCCCGGTGGATCGACGTGTCCACCCCGGCCACCAGCCGCCGCCGGCAGCTCACCGTGAGGAAGAGCGTCCCGTTGTCCACCCATTCACCGGTGTCGCGATCCAGCCGCCGCGCGGTACTCGCCAACCGGAAACTGAGCATCTGCTCGCCACCGGGCAGCTCTCGTTTCACCGGCTCCGTCACCACGGTACCGACCACTGTCGCCACTGCTTCGTACATTTCCACCCCTCCGTTCGCCCGGTGCATCCGGGGACGTACTCATCGTCACCGGTACGACGCGACGGTGGCGGGCGCGAATCGAATCTGTGGACAACTTCCGCGCGGTCGCGCGCTTGTGGAAAGAGCGACTGCCGGAGTCAGCGGCCGGCCGTCATGGCGGCGGCGATATCCCGCCGGGAGCGCACGCCGAGTTTGGCCAGAATGCTGGACACATGCGATTGGACGGTTCGTCGCGACAGGAACATCTGCGCCGCGATTTCGGCGTTGGAGGAGCCGTCGGCCACCTGGACCGCCACGGATCGTTCGGTATCGGTCAGCGACGCCCAGCCCGTTTTCGGGCGGTTACGCGGGCCCCGCACGCCCCGGCGGATCCCGTAACGCCGGATCCGGGCCACCGCGCGGGCGGTATCCCACGAAGCGCCCAGCCGGGTGTACAGCTGGACGGCGGATTCGAGGGCGTCCCGCGCGTCGGCGCCGCGACCGCCCGCGGCCAGCACGATCGCGGCATCCTCGTAAGCCTTGGCTTCATAGAGCGGCCAATCACAGCGGGCGAACTCCCGGGCGGCGGCGAAGAGTGCCTCGGGATCACGGTCGGCCAGCCCGCGGCACAACTGCGCGATACCGGAGCGGGACGCGGTCCACTGTCTGGCCACCACTTCCTCGGCCGCCGTCCGGGCGCCGTGCAGCGCCTCCGTATCGCCGGCGTCGAAGGCCAGGCGGGCGATATCGGGCAGGATGTAGTGCAGTGTCGAGGCGCTCATCCCTCCGTCGAGCCGCGCGTGGGTCTCGACCAGCAGCCGCAGCGCCGGTTCCGGGTTACCTCTGGTCTCGTGGACCAGGGCCGTCACCCACGGTTGCATGTACCCGTATCCGGCGCTACCCAAGCGGTCGTCCGGGGCGAGCGTGTCCCCGGGCGGTGGCGCGCCGCGGTGCATCCCGATCAACGCCATCACGCTCTGGGCGACCGGCGCGTAACCGAGCACATCGGCGGCTTCCAGGCATGCCCGGCACTCCGCGAGCGCCTCGTCCCACCGTCCGTTCAACAGGAACACGCGGGCTTTGGCCATGAGGTTGGGCGCCAGGTAGACCCCGTGCATCCGGCGGTTGTGGCCGACTGCGGTCTGCAGGGCCTCCACGGCCGCGGCCGGGCGGTCGAGCTCGATCAGGCAGTGCGCGTACAGCACGTACGGATCGATCTGGTCGGATCCGGCCCCGTCCTGCAACACCGTGAGCGATTCGGTACTGATCTCCAGCGCTTCGTCGAGATACCCCTGGGTGTAGCGCACGGCGCCGAGAGCCATCAGCCCATACCCGGTGGCCAGGGAATTGCCCGACTGCCGCCCCAGCGCGACCGCGCGCCGGCCGGCCTGCTCGGCCTCGGGGAACCGTTCGAGGAAGAAATTGTCCAGCGCGCACAGGCCCAGGAAACGCGCCGCGTCGGAGTCGCCGAGGTCCAGCGTGTTCAGCGCGGTCTCGGCCACCTGAACGGCCTCGGTCAATCGTCCCTGGACATGGCATACGTGCGCCAGCAACCAGCGCAGACCCGGGTCGTCGGCGTGCTCGGGCCGGTGCCGCAACGCCACTCGCAAGGTGGCCTCGGCCTGGTCGGTCCGGCCGTTCCACAGCAACGCGCGGGTCCGCATCCGGATCAGGGCAGCGCGGGTCGCCGTATCGAGACCGGCCGTATCGACTATGCGGGTCAGCAGGCGCATCGCCAGTTCCGGCGCACGCACGATGAGAGCGTCGGATACCGAGAGCAGCCACTGCAGACTTGCCGGTTCCAGTTCCCGGCTGCCGATCGACAGGTAGTAGGCGACCCGCTCTATCGGTGCCCCCGTGGTCTGCAGCACCCGCCCGGCCCGGCGTAGCAGATCCGCGCGCAGGGAGGCGGGTAAGCGCTCCGCCAGGACGTGCCGGATCAGCTCGTGGCGGAAGGCCAGCTCGGAATCGACCATGGTGAGCAGACCCGCATCCGTTGCCTCGGTCACCGCACTCCACACCTCCATGATGTGGCCGTCCAGCACCGCGGCCAGTTCCACGACATCGACCTTCGGTCCCAGCGCCGCGGCCATCGGCAGCAGGTCGCGCGTCGGACGCGACAGCGATTCGGCGCGACGCCAGATCGCCTCGGCCAGGGAGCCGACCGGCTGGGCAGTGGAGCTTGTCGCGGGCCGCCCGCCGCCGTCGTCCAACAGCGATGCGGCCACCAGCTCCGTGATGTGCAGCGGATGACCGTACGCTGCGGCGACCTGTCGCAGCAGCGCCTGCGTCGGCGGCGCACCGACCATCTCACGGACCATGGTGGCCGCCGCCGCATCGGGCAGCGCGCCGAGCCGGATGGTGGAGGCGTCGCATGCGGCCAAGGCGGCGGCCAGCGCCGCGAAGGCCGGCTCGCCGGTCGAGGGCCGGGTCGCCAGCACCAGGACGAGCGGCAGCCGGTCGGCGAGCGCGCACAGCCGGTGTAGCACGGCCAGGCTGGACCGGTCCGCCCAGTGGAGGTCGTCGAGCAGCAATGCGATGGGTTGCTCAGCGCACCAGGTCCGGATCTGGTCGAGCAGGAGTTCGGCGAGAGCGAATTCGTGTGCGGCCGCGGCGTCTCCGACCTGGCCGGCGCCGTCGAACAGGGTCCGGATCGGTTCGGAATCGGGGGGCAGGTCCCCGGCGAGGAGCCACGCGCCCAGCGCCGCGAACGGCACATCCTGCTGGATTTCTCGCGCGCGGCTCGACCGCACCTGCAACCCCAGCTCGGCGAACTGCCGGGCGGCGACACCGAGCAGCGTGGTCTTTCCGATGCCGGCTTCACCTTCCACCAGCACGACCGCGCCCCGCCCCGCGAGGGCGGTATGTCCACATGAGGCCAGCGCCGCGACCTCGGTGTCGCGACCGACGAACACTGTCGCGAGAGATTGCTGCACTCGCATCAGTTTATGCATCCGGACCGGGGCACGCATGAACCTGTTACGGGTGGAGACTGTGATCTACCTCCACAGCACCACCGGCGAACGGACAACGTGTCAGAGCACCGGGAGTTCGGTATTCGCCCCGCACAAGACGACCACCGGCCGCTCGCCCGCACGCGGCACATAGGCGCCGCTGAGAATCGCCGCCAGGGCCACCGCGCCGGAGAGTTCGACAACGATCCGGAATTCCCGCCACAGATAGTCCCGCGCATCGGTGATCGCGTCGTCGGTCACCAACGTGGACCGGACGTCGTAGCGCCGGGCCACATCGAGCGCGATTTCGCCGATCCGGGAGGCCCCCAGGGCATCGGCGGTGATACTGGATACCTCCACGTCGACCGGCTTGCCGGCGGCCAGCGCGGAATTCAAAGTCGGAATCCCCTCGGGTTCCACGCCCACGATCTCGCGGCGGCGTCCGCCGGCAGCGGCGATACCGCCGATCAACCCGCCGCCGCCCACCGCGACGAGGATCGGCGGCCGGCCCCGGACCTGCTCCTCGATCTCCAGTTCGATCACCCCGGCCCCGGCCACCACCGCGGGCAGATCGTAGGCGTGCAACTGCAGCGCCCCACGTTCGGCGGTGATCTCGCAGGCGTGGTCGTAGGCCTCGGCATAGGTGGTTCCGTGCCAGCGCACCTCGGCGCCGTGCGACCACATGGCGGCGACCTTGGTGTGTGGCGCCGATTCCGGTACCACCACGGTGCAGGTCTTCCCCATCCCGGCCGCCGCCAGCGCCGCGGCGATTCCCGCGTTGCCGCCCGAGGCGATCACCACATGTTCGGGACACACCCGTTCCGAGAGCAGCGCGTTGTAGCTACCGCGCACCTTGAAGGTGCCGCCGTGCTGCAGATACTCCAACTTCAGCGTGACCGGGACGGGCCCGCCGGGTCCGGGTACGGCGGTGTGGAAGACCGGGGTCTTGCGAATGCGTCCGGTCAGGCGCCGACGCGCCGCCCGCACATCCGACCGATAGATACGCCGGAGCGGTGGCACAGGTGTCAGCGGGATTTTCTGCTCGGTCATCTACCTACTTGCCCGATCTCGCTTGGCCAATTCGGCGAACATGGCATTGTGCGCGGCGAGTTCCGCGTCGTCGTCGCGTTCGGCGGCGCGGTCGGTGCGCCGGGCCAGCCGCGCGTCGCTGCGTGACCACTGGACCAGCAGCGCCAGCATCACCACGACCAGCGGTACCTCACCGGTGGCCCACGCCAGACTGCCCCCGGTGCGCTGATCACCCAGTAGATCGATATGCCAGCCGAGATCGAGGCTGCGATAGAACCAGCCGGCCAGCACCGTGCTCGTCCCCATCAACACGACCCCGAAGAAGGCGTGGAAGGGCAGCGAACCGAACACCATCGCCAGTCTGGTCAGCGGTTCCACCCGGCGTGGTTTGGGGTCGATCCCGATCACGACCCAGTAGAAGAGGTAGCCGCTCAGCAGGAAGTGCAGGTTCATCAGCAGATGCGCGGTATGGGAATCGGCGTAGGCGTCGAAGATCCCGCCCAGGTACAAGGCGTAGAAACCGGCCACGAACAGCACCGAGGCCACAATCGGCTGTGTGAGGAAACGGGAGACCGGATTGTGCACGGCCGCCAGGATCCATTCCCGGGGGCCCGGGGCCCCGTCCCGGCCGGCCGGCGGCAGCGCACGCAGCGCGAGCGTCACCACGCCGCCCAGGGCCAGCAGGATAGGGGTCAGCATCGACAGCGCCATATGCGCGCCCATATGCACGCTGAACATGGCGGGCGCGTACCGGCCGACCCCCGACGAGGTCGTGAACAGCAACACCGCACAGCCGAGCAGCCACGCCACGGTCCGGCCCGCCGGCCAGGCGTCACCGCGCGCCCGCAGCCGCCGGACGCCCAGCAGATAGAGCACCGCCAGCACGATCGCGAGGGTGCCGAAGATCAGGTCGAACCGCCAGTCGAAGAGCAGCCGCGCCACCGTGGGCGGGCCGTCCAGGTTGTACCCGAGCTCGACCTCCATCGGGGTGGGCACGCTCGTCGGCGCCGGCGGCGGGGTCCGGCCCAGACCGACCGCCAAACCCATGGTCGCGGCGAAGACGAGCAGCTCCACACTCGCGAAACGGGCGAGCGCGCGCCGATCACCGGGGTCGGCGGCCAGCGCCGGGAGCGCCGCCCGCCGCTGGAACCAGCCGAAGACGCCGAGGATCAGCAAGGCGGCGGCCTTGGCCAGTACCAGCCGGCCGTAGGTGCTGGTGAACAGTTCGTCCCAGGGCACCCGCACCCACGAGTTGGCCACCCCGCTGACCGCCAGCACCACGAAGGACACCAGGGCCACCGCGGAGAAACGTCGTGCCGCCAGAGCCGTATGGGTGCCGTCGCGCAGTGCGTGGACCAGCAGCGCGCCGAGTCCGCCGACCCAGACCGCCGCAGCGATCAGGTGCAGGATCAGGCTGTTGGTGGCCACATCGTGGGCGCCACCGGACGCGGAGTGCCCGGTGAGCGCCAGCGGCATCATCACCGCGACCGACGCGCCGAACAGCACCGGCGTCCAGCCCCAGCGCAGGGCCAGCCGGCAGCCGACCGCCAGCAGCAGCGCTCCGATCGCGGTCAGCCGCCAAGTACCCGCGAGTTCGATCTCGCCGGCGACTCCCCACAGATCCTGGGGCGCCAGGATCTCGGTGACCGGCCGCCCGGTGCTGTCGGAGACGGTCAGCGGGACCAGCAGCGCGGCGCATACCGCCCAGGCCACCGCCAGACCCGAGGCCCGCCGCACCGCGCGGTAGCCCCCGGTATCGAGTAGACCGCCGCGCTGCGGCGGCACGAGAAAGGCCGCGAAGAGCAGCGAGCCGACCGTGAAGGCCGCGAAGAGATCGGCCAGTGCCCGGACCGCGGGCAGGCCGTAGGTGGTCAGCGGACCGGGGTCGGGAATGCCGAGCAGGCTCAGCGCCTGCGCGGCCGACAGGCCCACGACGAGCATCGATACCACTGCGGCGAGAGCCGCGGCGAACACGGTCAGCACCGCCGGAACGACCGCCGAGCCACTGGGCCGACCGGCTTTCGTAGCGGGTTCGGCGGCGGGAGCCTGGGCTGACGACATAGGTTCGAGAGTAGTTCGGCGAGCATCGTTCGGCCCGCCGGGGCTGTTTCCGGGCAGCCCAAATCAAACGATCCGGACGATCGCTACACTTTTCGGCTGGACAGCGCGGCCGTTGTCCGCCATGGTGGAACCACTGCCTCCGTAGCTCAGTTGGATAGAGCAAGGGCCTTCTAATCCCTAGGTCGCAGGTTCGATTCCTGCCGGGGGCGCTCCACCCACCCGACTGAGCTGTTCGGGCCAGTCGGAGTGGGTGTACCCGCTCCGGCGCGCTCCAAACACACAATCCCGGTGGTCGATTCCGATTTTTCGACTCGCTCACCGCCGCGCTCACCACGCATCCCGCGCACTGTGTTGTCCCGCGTTCACTCCGTCCGTGCACAGGCTGCGGACGGGCCGCACCCGGCAGCGCCATCTAGGGTGTCGGGAATGGGTTTGCCTTCGCCTGCCGCCGAGAGCCGCGCCGTGGTGACCGGCGCTTCATCCGGAATCGGAACCGCGCTCGCCACCGAACTGGCCCGTCGGGGTCATTCGCTCATCCTGGTCGCACGCCGCGGTGAGATCCTCGACGAACTGGCCGGCCGCCTGACCCGCGACCACGGCATCACCGCGGAAGTCCGCGCCGTCGACCTCGCCGACCGGGCACAGCGCGCCCCGCTCACCGAGGAACTCGCCGGCCGCGACATCTCGATCCTCTGCAACAACGCGGGTATCGCGACCTTCGGTCCCCTCGCCGCCCTCGATCCCGCCTACGAACGCGATCAGCTGGAGTTGAACGCCGTCGCCGTCCACGACCTCACCCTGGCCGTACTGCCCGCGATGCTGGCCCGGCGGGCCGGGGGCATTCTGGTGAGCGGTTCGGCGGCCGGAAACATGCCGATTCCCAACAACGCCACCTACGCGGCCAGCAAAGCCTTCGCCAACACCTTCGCCGAATCGCTGCGCGGCGAGCTCAAGGGCTCCGGGGTACACATCACCCTGCTCGCCCCGGGGCCGGTGCGTACCGAGACTCCTGATCCCGCCGACGCCTCCCTGGTAGACCGTATGGTCCCCGACTTCCTGTGGGTGTCCTCGGAGTACACGGCCCGGATCTCGATCGACGCGCTGGCCCGCAACAAGATGCGGGTGGTGCCCGGCCTGATCGGAAAGGGTATGAGCGCCGCCGGCAACTACGGGCCCAGGGCGGTCACCGCCCCGATCGCGGGCGCGTTCTACAAGAAGCTCGGCGGCTGACCGGAACGCCGTCCGCGGACTTCCCACACGGAGCGGGTGGTGATTGCGCTCGGTGGGTGGCGGCGCTGATTAGGGTGGTGCGGGTGTCGGACAAATTAGTGGTGTGGATGGATTGTGAGATGACCGGGCTCGACCTGGTCACCGACAAACTGATCGAGGTGGCCGCCCTGGTGACCGACAGCGATCTGAATGTTCTCGGTGACGGGGTGGATATCGTCATCCACGCCGACGACGAGGCCCTCGCGGCGATGCCCGAGGTGGTCGCCGAGATGCACGCCCGGTCCGGCCTCACCGAAGAGGTGCGGCGCTCCACGGTCACCGTCGCCGAGGCCGAGCGGCAGGTACTCGACTACGTGAAGCAGTACGCGCCCACCGCCCGGGTGGTGCCCCTGGCCGGTAATTCCATCGCCACCGATCGTGGTTTCATCGCCCGGGACATGCCGGAGCTCGACGCGCATCTGCACTACCGGATGATCGATGTCAGCTCGATCAAGGAACTGTGCCGTCGCTGGTACCCGCGGATCTATTTCGGCCAGCCCGAGAAGGGACTGGCCCATCGCGCGCTCGCCGATATCCAGGAATCCATCCGGGAGCTCGAGTACTACCGGCGCACCGCCTTCGTCCCCGCGCCGGGACCCTCGACCGCGGAGATCTCCGCGATCGCCGCCGAGGTCAGCGCCGGTTCCACGGGTGGAACCGGCGGCGGTGCGCCCGGCCCCGCTTAGGGCCGGGAGACCGGCACACCGGTAACCGATTGGCTTGCGGAGGGGTAGACGCGCTACTATCTAGGCCGCCGGTGCAAACCGGCGATGGTGAGTGTAGTTCAGTTGGTAGAGCACCAGGTTGTGATCCTGGCTGTCGCGGGTTCGAGTCCCGTCACTCACCCTGGAAAGCCCGAGGGCCCACTGGCCCTCGGGCTTTTTCGTTCGGCCGGTAGTGGACTCAGGCCTCCGGTTTGCTCGTATCGACCGCGGGCGGGGGCGCCACCTCGTCGCGGGCGCCCTGATCCAGGCGGAAGGGCGGGTATTCGTCGCGGAGCAGCGAGCCATAGGCCTGCACTCGCAGGATCCACCGGTTGATCCCCATCACGAAATCGAACAACCCCTGGGAATAGCGTGCCGCGAACAGCAGCCCGACCAGGGCGACGAAGGTCAGCACACCGATCAGCGGGATACCCGCGGCACTGGCCGTGCTGTCGGCGTCGTCGAAATCGACCAGCCAGGCGGCACCGGTCATACCGCCGATGATCAGATAGTGCGGAATGGCCAGCAGCCACCATTTCACCAGGACCAGCCCGCGATGCAGCGTCGCCGGATAGTCGATGTCCAGATCCGCCGCGTAGTCGTCGTCGCGGCCCAGGGAGAACGGCGGATACCTATCGGTACCGGCCGGCGTCCAGGCATAGAAGCTGACACGCCAGGACCACCGCATGACCCCGACGCTGTAGTCGAACAGAGCACGCGGGTATCTACCTGTGAACAGGATCGCGAAGAACGCGATCACCGTGACGACGGCATAACCGATGTGCAGGAAGAACAGGACTATGTAGTGCGGAATGGCGAGAAGCCATTTCACGATCCACAACCAGCGCGACAGCGCGGGGTCCAGATCGCCGCGGACTCGGACCGGATAACCGGCGGGAGCAGGCATTGTGATCAACGCTCCTTCGAGGGTGCTGGTCCAGCCGTCCCAACCGGCTCGACCGTCCCTCAATTGTGAGCTATCACACATCATTTCGCCGTGGGTCCCGTCGCACCGACACGCCATCGAGATCAATCGGCGGCCCGACCGGACCGCCGCCCGCCGGCCGGAGGGCCTACCTGACCGGGGTCTTGTCGAATCCGTCCAGCGCGGCCAGGCGCGGCAGCGCCCCCGGATACTGACCGTTCAGCCAGCTGATCAGCTCCTCACGGACCGCACAGCGCAGCGACCACACCGCGTCCGAATCACGGCCGGTCATCGACGCCCGGACCTCGATACCGGTGGGGGTGCTGTCGGTCACCAGCAGATTCCAGCTGCGGCCGTCCCAGTCGGGGTGCTCGCTCAGGTATTCGTAGAGATGCTCGCGCAGCTCGGCCACGGGGGCGCTGTGGTCCAGGTAGAGGAACACGGTGCCGGTCATCTGCGGGCCACCGCGCGACCAGTTCTCGTACGGCTTGCTGTTGAAATACGAGACCGGCATGGTGAGCCGGCGATCGTCCCAGATCCGGACGGTGAGGAAGGAGAGGGTGATCTCCTCGACGGTTCCCATCTCGCCCTCCACGACGACCGTGTCGCCGATCTTCACCGAATCGCCGAAGGCGATCTGCAGACCCGCCATGAGGTTGCTGAGCGTGGATTGGGCCGCCACACCGGCGATGATGCCGATGATGCCGGCCGAGGCCAGCAGGGAGGTGCCCAGTACGCGCAGACCGGGGAACATGACCAGCATGGCGATCGCCGCCGTCGCGACCGCGAGCAGCGCGGTCGTGATCCGGCGGATCAGCGTGAACTGGGTGTTCAGCTGGCGTACCCGGCGCGGGTCGCGGGCCCGGCGGGAATAGCTGTTCAGCAGGCCGTCGGCCACCGCGTCGGCTATCCGGACCACCAGCCAGACCGCCGACATGGTGACCATGGAGGCGAGCACGCTGAGGATCACCGTGTCCTGGCGCAGGTTCAGATCGGCCAGTGGATAGGTGATCCGTAGCGCGGCGAAGCCGAGGAACAACTGCAGCGGCAGCTGGATCCGCCGCAGCAGACCCGGAATCGTGGTCTTGGGGTGCCGGGCCGACCAGTATCGGAGGCCGCGGTCTATCGCCCAACCCAGGGCGATGGTCACGGCCAGCGTGCCCCCGAATACGATCAGCAGCCGTATCACGTTCTCCACTGCGCCCACTCCTTGTTACCCATCGCTCGTTCAGATCCCCCGAACAAGGCTACAGTTCGGTAACGGCGGATAACCACCAGTCACGGGGATCGCACGGAGTGGCGGGTCTATTGCGGCGTACTGCCCTGCGAGTACAGCCGGATCTCGCCCGCGTCGCCGAGGAAGGCGTTGACCAGCATCACCTGGTCGGCTCGCAGTTCGGCCGGGTCGGGCGCTGTCGTGGTGATGGAGATCTGCGGGATGGCCGCCCAGTTCACCACATAGCGTTCCGGCGGCCCCGCGTCGTCGGACAGCCGGGCAAGGCGGAAGACCGAGACGGTTTTGCGCTCCATGAGGTCGCGCACCATCTCCGCGATCCGCTCGGGGTCCTCCAGCGCGAACAGGAAACCGAAGGTCAGCTCCGGCGAGGACACATAGGCGGGCACCAGCCGAGGTTAGCCCATGGATAACCGCTCGGTGTGAGTTGTCCCACCGAGCGGTTTCCGGATCGGATCAGTGCCGGGTGCCGGAGGGGCCGGGATCGGCGATCTCGGCGTCGACGATATCGGCGGCCGATACGACGTCGCTCTCCCGCGCCGGCGGAGTGCCGGCCCCGCCCCGCCCCGCTTCCCGCAGCTCCCCGTCGTCCGTGCCCACCCCGGCGGCGTCGCGTTCGGCGGCGTCACGCTTGGCCGCCGCGGCGGCCTCGTTCATCTCGATGGCGTCGGTGATCCATTCCCCGATCTCCCGCGTCACCTCCGAGACCGTGCCGGTGATGATGCTCGCGATATTGCCGACCCGGCGCGCCCCCGACGTGGTGAGCTCCTGGATGAGATCCTTGTTGGCCTCGAATTTGCCGATCATCACACGCCCGCTTCGGTAGCACTCTGCTGACGCATCACGATAACACCGGCAGTGGGCTGTTTCCGCAGCACAGCGGGCAGGAACCGGGCAATCCGGGACTCCGTCAAGCGCGGCGGCAGCGCCAGCTGGAAGATCTTCGCCCAGACCGAACCGATCTGCTTGCCCAGCGGCCCGGTGTTGTAGGGAAGCCCGAACTTCTCGCACAGCGCGCGCACCTCCGGCGCGATCTCCGGATACCGGTTGGCCGGCAGATCCGGGAACAGATGGTGCTCGATCTGGTGCGACAGATTGCCGGACATGATGTGGAACAGCCGGCTACCGGAGATATTTGCCGAGCCGAGCATCTGCCGGACATACCATTCGCCCCGGGTCTCCTCGGCGGTCTCCTCTTCGGTGAACGTCTGCACACCGGAGGGGAAGTGCCCGCAGAAGATGATCGAGTACGCCCACAGGTTGCGCACCAGATTCGCCGTCGCGTTCCCGGCGAGGGTGGACAGGAAGAGCGGACCGGTCAGCAGCGGGAAGGCCACATAGTCCTTGAGGACCTGCCGGCCCGACTTACGGAGCTGACCTTTGATCAGCGGTTTCAGGTCCGACCAGCTGCGTTTGCCCTTGACGATGTTGTCGGCCTCGAGGTCGTGCAACATCACGCCCCATTCGAAGAAGACCATCAGCAGGAACGCGTAGAGCGGATTGCCCAGGTAGTACGGATTCCAGTCCTGTCCCTCGTCCATCCGCAGCACGCCGTAGCCGATATCGCGGTCACGGCCGTGGATGTTGGTGTAGGTGTGGTGCATGTAGTTGTGCGAATGCTTCCACTGATCCGCCGGGCAGACGGTATCCCATTCGAACACCCGTGAATTCAGGCCCGGCTCACGCATCCAGTCGTACTGGCCGTGCATGACATTGTGGCCGATCTCCATATTGTCGAGGATCTTCGACACGCTCAGCGCGGCCACGCCGGCCAGCCAGAACGGCGGCAGGAAGCCCAGGTACATCAGGCCGCGCCCGGCGATCTCGAATCCACGCTGGGCCTTGATGATGTCGTAGATGTACTCGCGGTCGCGCTCGCCCAGATCGGCGACAATACGGTCGCGCAGTTCGTCGAGAGTGCGGCCGATCTCCTCGACCTGGTCGGGTGAGAGGACCAGCGGTCCGTCCTTGGTCTCGGTGAGGATGGTCATCTGTTCTCCCCTTGTCGATGTCAGATTTCGATGTCCACGTCGCCGACAGCGGCCTGGACGCAGAGTTGGATCGGCTGGTCGGGGTCGGACTCGAGCTCCCCGGTGCGCAGGTTGCGGGTGCAGCCGCTGCGCCGGACCGAGGTGCAGGAGAAGCAGATCCCCATCCGGCAGCCGAATTCCGGGCTGAGGCCGGCGCCTTCGGCCTGCTCCAGCAGGGACGACCCGGTGTTCGCCGCGGTGACGCCGCTGGCGGAGAAGGTCGTGGCCCCTGCCACCTCCGCGTCGTCCACCGGCGCGGTGGTGGCGACGAACTCTTCGGTGTGCAGGCGTTCACTCACGTCCGCGTCCGCGTAGACCGCCCGGACCGAGTCCATGAGCGGCGGTGGACCGCACAGATAGGTCTGCGCGTCGGCGAACCACGGCGCCACTCGCACGAGTTCGTCGTGCTCGAAACCCCGGCCGTCCCGTTCCGGATACCGCAGCTCGACTGCGATATGCGGGTGGGCGGCAGCGATTCCGGCGAGTTCCGCGCGGTGGGGCACCAGTTCCGGCGAGCGGGCGTAGTGCAGGAAGACCACCTCGCCGGAGTATTTCTCGTCGACGAGGGTGCGCAGCATGGAAAGCACCGGCGTGATCCCGCTGCCGCCGCTGATCAGCAGCACCCGCTCGGGTCGCCGATCCGGGAGATGGAAGACACCGGAGGCCGGCTCGAGGTCCACGATCATGCCGGGGCGCGCGTGTTCGTGCAGATACCGCGACACCAGGCCGTGCGGATGCACCCGGAGGGTGAGGTCGAGGCGGCGGCGCCGATCGTGCTGGGAGTTCACCGGCGAATAGCAGCGCAGGTGACGCACACCGTCGATCACCACGCCCAGCTGCAGGAACTGGCCCGCGCGCAGCCCGTCCCACTGCCGGGTCGGGCGCAGACTCAGCGAGATCGTTCCGGGAACCGAGCGGTCCACTTCGACGATGCGGGCTCGCATATCGCGAACGGTCAGCATCGGGCGTACCAGTTCCAGATACCGGTCCACCGGATGCGGAGTGGTCAGGGTCTGCACCAGATCGAGGAGGGCCACCATGGGAGTTCTCCGTCCCTGTCTGTCGGTCATGTCACGAGGTCGAACTTATTTCGGTGTACGCCTGTACACTCAACTAGTGTGCCGGATACCCCGCGGTAACTGTCAACCAGTAATCGGTGTGACGCGGGCGACAAGAGGGAGATGAGGGAATGGTGAACGGCTGTATGCTCACTGAAATGACCGATCAGGGAGCGAGCCGCGTCGAGCGCAAAGAGCGCACCCGGCAGGCCCTGCTCACCGGCACGCTGGCCCTGGCCGCCGAACGCGGTTTCGGTGCGCTGAGCCTGCGCGAGATCGCCCGCTCGGCCGGTATCGTGCCCACCGCCTTCTATCGGCATTTCGACTCCCTGGACGATCTGGGCGCCACCCTGGTGGACGAGGGCGTCCAGGCGCTGCGCCTGGCACTGCGACAGCTACGCCGCACCCCCGATGCCCGCCTCTCGGAAACGGTGCGATTCGTCTTCGGGGAGGTCGTCCAGAAGCGGGAGCTGTACGGCTTCCTGATCCGGGAGCAGCGCGGCGGCAGCCCGGCACTGCGTTCGGCCATCGCACTCGAACTCCAGCTGATCGTGCGTGAGCTGGTGGCGGATCTGTCCCGGATCCCGGCACTCGACGACTGGACCCCGGGCGATCTGGAGGTCGCCGCCGACCTGCTGGTCTCCACCGTGATCGACGGAATCGCCGACTATGTCGGCGCCACCGGACGCGCGGAACAACCGGTGATCGACCGAACCATCCAGCAGATCCGGCTCATCGCCCTCGGTATGGGCGCCTGGAAGCCCTGACGCGAACTGCCGGGCGCGTCAGACGACAGGGGTCTGCGCTGGCTCCTTGCTGCCCGAAGCGTCCGGAGCCGGTACGAACAGCAGAGCGGCGAGCCCGGCGCCCAGCACCACCAGCAGACCGCCGATACCCGCCCGGTCCGCCCCGAACCCCCA
>NZ_BAGJ01000048.1 GCF_000308775.1 Nocardia testacea NBRC 100365 | reverse complement strand
CGGTGCGGTCGTAGACGCCCCCACCGGCACTGATCAACGACCGATCATAATCGGCCCAACTCGACCGAGCCAACCCGAACAACCGCGACCGCTCACCGAACGACGACCCCGCATCCGGATCCGGATCCAAAAAAATATGACGATGATCGAACGCCGCCACCAACCGAATATGCTCCGACAACAACATCCCGTTACCGAACACATCCCCACTCATATCCCCCACACCCACCACAGTGAAATCCTGCGACTGAGTATCCACCCCCATCTCCGCGAAATGCCGCTTCACACTCTCCCACGCCCCCCGCGCAGTAATCCCCATCGCCTTGTGGTCATACCCCGCCGAACCACCCGACGCGAACGCATCCCCCAACCAGAACCCATACCGACCCGCAACATCATTCGCGATATCGGAAAACGTCGCCGTACCCTTATCCGCCGCCACCACCAAATACGTGTCATCACCATCACGACGCACCACCCGCTCCGGCGGCAGCAC
>NZ_BAGJ01000049.1 GCF_000308775.1 Nocardia testacea NBRC 100365 | reverse complement strand
ACTGAAACCGAAACCCGGCCCGGCGGCGAGCGGACCACTGCCGGTCGCCGGGCGCCGTACCGGAGTCGGCGGATGCCGGATCCGGCTACCCGGCCGACGGCAGTGTCCACTCGCCGGCCCGGAAACACCAGGCGCGCGATTTCCGGCCGGGAGCGTAGGCGCGAGTGAGAGCACCGGCACAGATCGGCCGAGGGGCGATCGGTACCGGTGCTACAGCGGCAACAACGGGGGCCGTCCGGCCCGAGCCGGACGGCCCCCGTGCATCCCGCGTGATCAGGCGACGATGCCGGACTCCGAACTACCCGCCAGACTCCGCACCTGCCGTGCCGCCACCGACAGGGTCGCCAGATCGTGCCTGGTCACTCCGAAGATCTCGGTGAGCGCGGCGCGGGCCCGGGTCAGCCGTGACCGGTTGGTCTGCTCCCAGTAGTCCAGCTTCTCCGCCACCGGATCCTCCGGGTCGGTGGCGGTGGCGATATCCAGGGTGAGCAACCGCAGCGACTCGTACAGATCGTCGCGCAGCGCGAGCCGCGCCAGACTGGCCCACCGCTGATCGTGGTCGAGATCGCCGACCGCGCTGATCAACCGGGTGATCTCCAGATGCGCGTTGAGCGCGAAATAGAGTTCGGCGATCTCCCGTGCGTCACGTTCGGCGATATCGGCGATATCCAGCACGTCCAGCAGCGGGAAGAGATGGATCAGGCGGTAGACCTCGGCGGCCAGATCCGCCGGGGCACCGTGTTCGGTCGCCTCGGTGGCATGGGCGGCGACCCGTTCGGCCAGCGGTTTCGGCAGCCAGCCGGGCACCCGGTCCGCCAGTGCGCGCACTCCCTCGCGATAGCGGGTGATATCCGCCCCGATCGCGATCGGCTGCGGCCGGTTCAGCAACAGCCAGCGCGCGGCACGTTCCAGCGTGCGGTTGGACTCCAGTTCGAGCTGATCGCGTACCGAGGTCGGCATCTGCTCGGAGCGGATACGGTGCCACAGCTCCCGCAGCCCGAAGATCTCCACCGCGGCGGTGAACGCGCGCACCGCGTCGTCGGTGGTGGCGCCGATCTCCTCGGACAGCCGGAACGCGAACGTCGCACCGCCGAAGTCGACCATCTCGTTGACCACCACGGTGGCCACGATCTCGCGGCGCAGCGGGTGCCTGGTGATCGCGCCGGCAAAACGTTCCCGCAGTGGTGTCGGGAAGTAGCCGGGCAGCACCGCCGCGAAGGTGGGGCTGTCCGGCAGGTCCCCGGCGAGCAGGTCGGCCTTCAGCGCGAGCTTCACATGGGCGATCATCGTGGCCAGTTCCGGCGAGGTGAGGCCCGCCCCGGCTGCGATCCGGCGTTCCATCTCGGCGTCACCGGGCAAGGCCTCGAGCCGGCGGTCCACACCGCGCCGGGTCTCCAGCTCGGTGAGCAGCCGCCGGTGCACCGCACCACGCCGCCCGGCGCCCGACCGCGACAGGCCGATCCGGAAGTTCTGCGAGATATTGTCGCGCAACACCAGTTCGGCGACCTCGTCGGTCATTTCCGCGAGCAACGGATTGCGATCCGCGATATCGAGCTCACCCGCCGACACCACACCGTCGAGCAGAACCTTGATGTTCACCTCGTGATCGGAGCAATCCACACCCGCGGAATTATCCAACGCGTCGGTGTTCATCTTCCCACCATTACGGCAGAACTCGATCCGCCCCAACGCCGTAGCACCGAGGTTTCCGCCTTCTCCGATCACCTTCACCCGGAGCCGATCGGCATTCACCCGGACCGCGTCGTTGGATTTGTCACCCACCTCGGCATTCGTTTCCGAACTCGCCTTGATATAGGTGCCGATACCACCGTTCCACAGGAGGTCGACCGGGGCCTCGAGAATTGCGCGGATCATCTCCGGCGGCGAGAGACGGGTGACGCCCGCCGGAAGTTTGAGCGCCGCACGGACTTCCGGGCTCACCGGAATGGCCTTCG
>NZ_BAGJ01000050.1 GCF_000308775.1 Nocardia testacea NBRC 100365 | reverse complement strand
TCGTGCGCCGACACGGCACGTTAAAGACACTATCCGAGGTCGAGTACGCGCTGATGGAGTGGTGCGACTGGTACAACAATGCCCGTTTACATTCGCGGCTGGACTACCGGTCTCCGGCCGAGTACGAAGCCGCCTACTACGCTCAAACCTGCCACGCCGACCGGCGCTGGTCTGAAACCGAAGCCGGTCCCTTATCCGTGACGGTTCAATCAACCAGCTCAAACAGCATCGTGCGGTTGCTACCCGATTCGACAAACTCGCCGTCCGCTACCTCGCAACAATCCACATCGCAGCGATCAACCAATGGCTCCGCCATGACTGAGCAGGACGGGCCGTCAGCCCGCCACCCTGCTCATGTGGCTTTGAGGACACTCTCTAGCCCACCACCCCAAATCAGTGTCGACCACACCGCGAGCCGAACATCATGGGTCACGGTGTACACCACGCCATACAGCAGGTGCGGCGACATCATCTCCACCAGACCACGCCAACCTCCGGCAACAGCCGACAGCGGCACCTCCGGCGAAGTAATCAACGCGGCTACACTGACACGCGGGCGCGCT
>NZ_BAGJ01000051.1 GCF_000308775.1 Nocardia testacea NBRC 100365 | reverse complement strand
TCAATTCCGACTACGACGACGACCAGGTCCAGGAAGAGGTCGACCGGATCGAGGCGGCGAACTCCGTGGCGGATCCCCTGACGCTCGGCGCCGACCAGCCGTTCAAGGCTGCGGACACAGGCCAGGCCGACGAGGACCGACCGGCGCAGGACTCGGCCGACGGGACCGGCGAGAACCCCGACGACGAGGACAGCGACGGCCAGGCGGCCGCCGCATAGACGATGAGAGGCGGGCTCGGGTATGGCATTCGAGCCCGCCGCGGTCGACGGTTTGCAGGAAGCGGTCGCGCAGATATACGCCGACGCCGAGGTGCAGCTGCTCGCCCGTATCGCCTCCTCGATCGAGCGCGGTATCGACACTCCGCAGTGGGTGAGCATGCAGCTCGCCGAGATCGCGCGCCTGTCCAAAGAAGCTCGCGGGTTCCTGCTGTCGCTGGACCCGGTCGTCTCCGCGCAGATCCAGACCGCGCTTGCTCAGGCGCACGCGGCCGGTGTTGCTGCTGCCGACCAGGACGTGCCCGGACCGCCCGCAACGAGTCCGGCGCCGATCGTCTCGCAGGAAGCGGTCGCGGCGCTCGCCGCGGAGGCGGCCGCCGCGGTGGTGGGTACGCACTCGCAGATCCTGCGCGCCACCGTCGACGGCTACCGCGAAGTGGTGACGCAGTCTGCGGGCCGGATCGTGACCGGCGTCGCGACCCGCCGCGAGGTCACGCAACAGGCTCTCGACCAGTTCGCTGCGCGCGGACTGACCGCGTTCCGTGACCGGGCCGGACGGAACTGGCGGATCGACACCTACGCCGAGATGGCGGTACGCACCGCAGCGTTGCGGGCCCTGAAACAGGGCCACACCGACCGGCTGTTGCAGCGCGGGTACGACCTGGTCGTCATCTCCGCGCACCCCAACCCCGCCCCGCAATGCCAGCCGTACGAGGGCAAGATCGTCTCGCTGACCGGCCAGACCCCGAACGGTCCGATCGAGGCCACCTCACGCATGACCGGCCGCCCCGTCCGAGAGACCGTCGTGGCGTCCATATCGGAGGCCGAGGCCAAGGGCCTGCATCACCCGAACTGCAAGCACGGGCACACCGCGTGGATACCGGGCGCGCCCAGGCCGGCCGTTGCTCCGCACAACCCGCAGGGCTACAAGGACGAGCAGAAGTTGCGGCGGCTGGAGCGGTCGGTGCGGGAGGCGAAACGGCAGCAGGCGGCCGCGATCACCCCGGCGGCGAAGACGAAGGCCGGGCAGAAGCTCCGCGCCCGGCAAGCCGCTATCCGTGACCATGTCGCACAGACCGGTGTGACCCGCCGCCGTCACCGTGAACAGTTACGCACCGGCAACGCTGGCAACGCGACGGAGCCGACGACCCTGGTCCGCAACGCACCGCCGGTCACCGACGCCGACCTTGCCCGCATGTCCGACGATGAGCTGGGCACGCTGGCGGTCAAGGCTGTCGAGGCGCAGGACTTCGGCCTGCTGGACCGGATCGACGCGGAGGACGCACGACGCAAGTCGCCCTCCGTCCCCGATCCGGCACCGGCCCCGGCTGCTGCCCGGCCGAAGCGCGAGTTCAAGGCGCTCTCCGATGAGGAGTTGGGCGACCTCGCGGTCAAGGCGATCGAGTCTGAGGACTTCGACCTGCTCGACCGGATCGAGGCCGAGGACATGCATCGCCGCAAACTCGCCGAACAGCGGGCCGCGCGGTGGGCCGGGTACGAACGCGAGTACGACCGGCTCACCGCTGAGGGCATGGACCATGAGGAAGCCGTCGAAAAGGCGTACGGCATCAGCGTGAAGACCCAGCGGTCCCAGGCGGCTATCTCGTTCCTGCGCACGCAGGGATTCGAGGGTGCCTCGTTCAACGAGCTGGCGCGCGCAGCGTTCCGCGACCAGGCGTACCGGCACTGGCTGGACGCCGAGAACGCGACGAACGGCTACATGCTGTCGGCGGCCGGGGAACGGGCCGGAGTCGACCCGCGCTCCTTGTGGTTCGGTAGCGAGAAGCTCGCCGAGAAGTACGCTTCCGAGGAACTGCGCGCCTATTGGGACGAGCGCGGCCGGACAACTCTGGAGGAGTTCAAGGCGGAACTGCTCGATCCGCAGAGCGCGGCCCGGATGCGTAGTGCGAGAGGGGACTTTCTCCGATGAGCGCACACGACCTGATCCGCGCCTACCGGGAAGGGCTCGCGGCGGCTGACGTGGTCGACGCCGTGAACCCCTACACCCCTGCCGCACCAGGTAGCGGAAACGAGCTACTTGCCCGGTTATGGCTACGTGGCCGCCTCAAGAGCGCACTTGAAGTACCCGAGACTGAGGGATCATAGAGGCTTTGAATCGAGAAGCGCCGCGTGCGCTTGATTCGAGTACTCGCAGGTGAAGAAATATGGGTCGCCGTGAGTGCCGGACTCGGGGAACGTCCCGATTCCTGTGACATACCACGCGCCTCTGTCGTCGTCGTACGCCGCTGTCATTGCAGAGAAGGTGGGGTTCGTACCGGGATACCTCGCTCGGAATCGCTCGGCGCAGGCCGTAGCGGCTTCCTTCTGAGTGACCGGCACCGCAGCAGGAGTCACCGTCACTGTAACTGTGACGGTCTCGGTCGCCGGGGCGGATGAGCCCTCGCTGCTACCACACGCCGTCAAGGCGGACATCAATACCAGGCAAAGGCAGGCGAGCCCTCCTCGCATGGACACAGCTGATTTGAGCACCCTAATCCCTGTTCTTCCAATGTTTTTGGATGTCAAAGCCGTTCATCGAAACTTCAACCCCTTCCGTTACCGGCCCGCCGAGCGCCCCTTTTACAGGAGAGTCCGAATGTCCTCAGCTTTGCCCATCCACCCCCTGACTGGCCTTCAAGCGATCGGTTTCACCCGACGAGGCCCGATCTGGCCGCAGCTCGGCGGAGACGGCACCGGCGACGGCAACACCGGCGACGCTCCGGCGGCCGACACCGGCAGCACCGGCGGCGAGGGCGACACCCCGCCCGCTCCGGAGTCCGGTAGCGGCGAGCCCGCCAGCAAGGGCAACGCTCCGGAGTCGGGCAGCGGCGAGGCCGGCGGGACGGGCGGCGAGCCTGCTCCGAAGCGTCGCAGCAGCACCGCGGAGGACCCGAAGGTGCGCGCCGCCCGCAATGAGGCGGCGACCGCGAAACAGGAGATGGCCGACCTCAAGCAGGCGTTCGGCAAGGCGCTCGGGTTCGTCACCGACGACGGCGAGGCCGATCCGAAGAAGCTGGCCGCCCAGGTGGAGAGCCACGCGAAGGATGCCCGGGAGGCCAAAGCCGAACTGGCTGTCTTCCGGGCCGCTCCCAAGGACGTCGATACGCAGTCGCTCATCGACTCTCGCAGTTTCGCGAAGAAGCTGCATGGGCTCGACCCGGCCGCCGACGACTTCGAGCAGCAGGTCACCGACCTGGTCGCTCAGGAGGTCGAGAAGAACCCGCGGTACCGGCTGACTCCTGCTGCTCCGGCCGCGCCGAAGCCTCCCGCCCGGTCCGGCGCCGATACCGGCTCCGGCTCCAACGGGAACTCCGGACAGCTCACCTACGAGCAGTACAAGGCGATGGCTCCGGCCGACCGCGTGCAGGCAGTCAAAGACGGCCGCGCAAACCAGATCCTCGGCCGCACCAAGTAGCCGCCGAGCCTTCCCCCTCCCCTCCGTCCAAGAGGTAGGCAATCATGCCCATCAACTTCATCCCCGAATTCTGGGCCGACGCAGTCCAGATGCCGTTCGAGACCGATCTGGTTTTCGGGCAGGCGAAGGTCGCGAACCGCAAGTACGAGGGCACCATCAGCCAGAAGGGCGACACCGTGCACGTGTCGACCCTGGGCGACCCGACGGTGCGGACCTACGACAAGAACACCGACCTGGAGGTCGAGGACCTCGACGACGACGAGTCGGCGATGGTGATCGACCAGGGCGACTACTTCGCGTTCCGCGTCAACGACGTCGACAAGGCGCAGGCGCAGGTCAACTTCGAGGACCCCGCCACCAACCGCGCCGGGTACAAGCTGCAGAACAAGGTCGACTTGTTCCTGTACGGCCTGCTCAAGGCCGGTGTCCTCGCCGGTAACCGGCTCGGCCGCGTCACCGTGTGCAACGTCGAGCCCGAAAAGGCCACCGTGGGACAGCTGAGCATGTACCACGTCGCAGTGCTGCTGCGCGAGAAGCTGGACCGGGCAGACCTGCCTAAGATCGGCCGGTACCTGGCGCTCCCGCCGGAACTGCTGTCGCCGCTCCTGCTCGACAAGCGGTTCATCTCCGCGGACAAGCTCGGCGCGACGCCGAACACCCCGCTGCTGAACGGCACCGTTGGCCGGATGGCGGGCTTCGACCTGCTGGAGTCCAACAACATCCTCAAGGTCGGCGGCACGGGGGCCAACAAGGACGACTTCGAGATCGTCGCGGGTATCAGCGATGCGCTGAGCTTCGCGAACCAGATCAGCGAAGTCGAAACGATCCGCGATCCGAAGCGGTTCGCCGACCAGGTCCGTGGCCTGAACATTTACGGCGGCAAGGTGTTCCGGCCGGAGGCGTTGGCCTCCGCGTCGGTGCTGCTGGCCGACCCCGTCGCGCCGGTCACTCCCTGACCGGTTCGCCCGTGACCGCCCCGCCCGTCTGACCTGAGTCGGCGGGCGGGGTGGCACGTCCACACACCACACACCAGACACCACACACACCGGAGAGGGCACCCGTGCTCACCTACGCCTCCGTGGCGCAACTCGCCGAGCACGTTTCGGCGGAACAGCTCGACAAGCTCGACGACGGCGACGACCTTCGGTATATCGAGGAGGCATCGTGTCTGGTGCGCGCGGCCACCAAGAATGACCGCTACGAGACCACCCCGGCGGGGCTCCCGGCCGATCCGGTCGCAGCGGACGCGATGACCGTCGCAACCTGTGTCCAGGTCCGTGAGTGGATCACCAATGCGGTAAATCCGCTGGCCGGTTCGGCCGGCCTCGCGCCGGTCGCGGCGAGCGCGTCCACGAACGGTTCCTCGATCAGCTATCAGGTGACCGAGCAGGCCGCTGCCCGCGCCCGGCTGCTGGAATGCCTGTCGGATTCCGCAGTGCGGGTGCTGCGGGCCGAAGGGCTGGCATCGACGGCAGTGGCACGGCGATGACCGACCCGCTGGCCGTGTTCTGGGCGCACACCGTCCAGGTACGACGGTTCGTCGGCGAGGGCGCTTCCGGTGCCGTGCTCAGCGACTCGGCCGCCGAGCGCGGGAACGTGTCGGCCCGGAACCAAATGGTGCGCGACGCCAGCGGCGACGAGATCGTTTCCTCGGCGACGGTCGCGTTCCCTCCCTCCGTTGCCCAGGTCGCGCCCGGTTCATTGGTCGAGCTGCCCGCCGAGTTCGGCGGCCGCACCGCGAAAGTCGTCGCGGTCTCCGCGTCCAATCTCGGCGCACCGTTCCCCGATACCCAGGTGATCCACCTGGAATAGGAGGCCCTGATGGCTGTCTCAGCCCAGTGGAACACCGCCGGTATCGCAGCAAACGTCCGAGCCGGAGTCGATGAGGGACTGTTCGAGGCCGCGGAGGTGCTGCTCGCTCAGGCCAACGACCTGGTCCCGATCGAGGAAGGCACCCTCCAGAACTCCGGCACCGCAGAGGCGGTTGATGGGACAGCGCGGGTCGGCTACAACACTCCGTACGCGCGGGTTCAGCACGAGGACCTGACGCTGTCTCACCCGAACGGCCGTGAGGCGAAGTTCTTGGAGAAGCCGTTGAACCGGTTCGGTCCGGAGCTGGAGCAGATCGTCGCGGCCGCGATCGGGAGGCATATCCAGTGATCGACCCCGGCGAATTCTTGGAGGCCCTCGCCCGGCATCTCGACGCGGCCGGGCTCGCCCGCTACATCCCGGCCGGGGCCTACCCGCCCGGGACGGTGCCCGCCGCCACGTTCTCGCTGCTGCCGTCGAAACCGGACGCGGCTGTCGCGCTCACCGTCTACGACGAGGTGCTGGACCGCGACGACCACAACCCTGACGTGTACGTCCAGATGCGTTGGCGCGCCGCCGGAATAGACCCGCGCGTCGTGAACGCGTCGGCCGACGCGGCGACGCGGCAACTGCACGACGCGACCCATATCCAGCTCCCGGATGGTCCGCGTGTGCTGCTGTGCCGCCGCAAGATCCGCGGTCTCGCCACCCCAGACAGCAACGGCCGCTATGAGCGCGCCGACAGCTACGTCTTCACCCTCAATCCAGCCCCCGCAGGAGGCACGCTATGACCACGCCGCTCCAGGCTCCCGACTCGGCCTCGATGGCGACCGCGCTCGCCCGCGACTACGCCGTACAGATCGACCTCAATCAGGGCACCGCCCAGGCCGGCACGCCGAACTGGGCGTTCGTGATGGGCCTGAACAAGGTGTCACCGACGACCGACCTGACCATGCAGGACGACGGCGATATCCACTCCGGCGGCCGCAAGTCCCAGATCGCGACCGGTATCGGCGAAAACCTGGAACTCGGCGGTCTGCGCAAGGGCAACCGCAGCCCGAACTACGTCCCCGACCCCGGGCAGGAGAAGCTGCGCAGCCACGGCAATCAGATCGGGTACGACAACATCGCGCACATCCGGTACTGGCGCGTCGACGAGATCGACGAGGCCAAAGAAGGCTACTTCGCGGTCAACTGGGTCTCCAGCGCCGACGACAAGGAAGGTCTGTACGCGTTCACCGCGACGCTGACCGGCCGCGGCAAGCACAAGGACATCGCGAAGCCGCTGGCCCAGACCGTCAAGACGTTCACGCTGCCCGCGGGCACTACGGGCGGCACTTGGACGGTCACCGTGGACGGCGAGACCACCAGCGGTGTGTCGAATTCCGCGACTGCGGCCGCGTTGCAGAGCGCGCTCGCCGCGCTCGCGAATGTCGGCGCCGACGGTGTCACCGTCACCCTGTCCGGCGGCGTCTACACCGCCACGTTCACCGTGCCGGTCACCTCCGTGACCGCGTCGGGTACCAGCCTGACCCCGTCGGGCACGGTCGAAGTCGGATGACCGACCGGCCGCGTGCCACGCAGGACTACGACGAGTTCGCCGACCCGGACCTGTACCTGCCGGTGCGCGGCCGCCGCGTCCGCATCCCCTCCCCCACCGCGCGGGAGGGGCTGCGTCTGCGTCGCCTGTTCGTCGACCTCGACGCGCTCACCCCTGACGTGGAACGCATCGAGGTACGACGCGTCCTCGGCGACGCATGGGACGCACTCGACGCGCTCGGCGCCGACGCGAACGTCATTGCCCTCGCGGGCCGGGCCGCGTTGCTGCACTACGGCAAAGGAGCCGACGCGGCGGCCGCGTACTGGAACGGCGAACTCGACCCCGACGCGTCGCAGGAACAGGAAAGGTCGGCGGACCCGTCCGCGCCCGGCTACCTCGGCCCCGACGATCCTGGCGGCGGACCGATCGACCCCGTCTCCGGGCTGCGGTTGTGGTTCAACCCGCCCGAGATGGCGCCATCGCAGACCACCGCACCAACGATGCCGTGGCGCGACATCGTCGCGTGCTGGCTGGCGATCGAGCTCGATTTGCACACCGTGTACGGCGTCGACGTGAACTCCGGTGTGCTCGACCAACGGCCCTGGCGGTGGCTCGAAACGCGTATCCGCGACCTCATGACCAGGCCGGGGACGCGGCTACATCGCGCCGTGTTCCCCCCGACGAAGTAAGGACCCGCCCTATGGCCGCGTTGCGCGACCTCAGCGACTTCTACGACCCCGATTTGCTGCTGCCGATCGCAGGTGTCGTGTACCGGGTGAAGTGCCCCGGAATCAAGGAAGCCGATCGGCTGCGGCTCCTTGTTTTCGACCAGTCCCTCACCGCGGACCAGGAATACGAGGAGATCAGACGCATCCTCGGCCCGGTCCGCGAGCAGATGGCGAGCAACGGCGTGCCCGACTCGATGGCGACCCATGCGGGCCGGACCGCGCTGCTGCATTTCGGCGGCAACCCCACCCTCGGCCGCACCAACTGGGAGTTGGGGCAACTCGGCGATATCGCCGATATCCAGGCACTTTTCGACGCCGAGGCTGGCGACTCCGCAACGGAGGACGCGCCCGGCGACTGACCGTGATCGGAGACCGCCATGACCGAAGGCACCAGCGTTGGCGGAATCTACGCCGAGCTGACCCTCGACGACTCCCGTTTCCAGCGCGGACTCCAGGCTTCCGAGCAGGGCTTCACCAACTTGCGCGGCGCGGCGCGGCGGGCCGCGACAGAGGTCGATCAGTCGTTCCGCGACACCGGCACCCGGATAGAGGGTGCCGGGCAGGCGGCGCGCGTCACGGCCCGGGAAGTGTCGCGCGTCGGTGACGCGGCGGAGGACGCGGCACGCGAAGCGCGTCGCATCGAGGTCCCCGCGGAGTTGGAGCGGTCGGCGCGACGCGCGCAGGAAGCAGTCTCCGGTATCGGCGACGCGGCGCGGAGCAACGGCAGCGCGGGCGCGGAGATGGGCGACAGCTTCGTCGGCAACTTCTCCTCCCGCGTGCAGGGGCTCGGCGCGAAAGGCGGGCCGATCGCGGCCGCCTTGATAGGCGTCGCCGGTATCGGGCTCGCGGCCGGTGCGGTGCTGATGAAGTCGATCAGCGACGGTATGCAGCAGGAGAGGGACCGCGACTACATTCAGGCGCGCCTCGGCGTCAACGAGGACACCATGCGCGTCATCGGCCAGGCCGCGGGCTCCGCGTTCACCAACGGGTGGGGCGAGTCAGTCTCGGCGAACATGTCCGCAGCGCAGGCCGCGATTCAGGGCGGGCTCCTCAACGGTGAGGAGACCGCCGGTGAGATGCAGCCGGTGATCGAGAAGCTCACCGCGGTCACTGATCTCATGGGGCAGGACATGCCGCGCACCATCCAGGCTGTGCGCGCGCTGATGCTCAACGGGCTGGCAAAGGATTCCAACGAGGCGTTCGACCTGATCGTGCGCAGTTTCCAGCGCGGCGGCGACGTCGGCGAGGACCTCCTCGACGTGGTCCGCGAGTACTCGAACGGCTGGAAGAACACCGGGTTCTCCGCGCAGTACACCCTCGGTCTCATCAACCAGGCCCTCGCCAACGGTGTCGACGTCGGCGACCGGGCTGGTGACGCGATCCGCGAATTCGGGCGCCGGATGTACGAAGAGGGCGACACGATCAAGGAAACGCTGGCCGGGCTGGAGCTGCCAGCCGATGAGCTGTTCGACAAGCTCAAGGAAGGCGGTCCCGCCGCTGAGGCGGCGTTCGATCAGATCTTCGACGCTATCCGGCAGATCGAGGATCCGCTGGAGCGTGCCAGCGCCGCGCAGGCGCTACTCGGCGATACGGCCGGTGACTTCATCGACGCCTTCACCCGGTGGGACCCCTCCGAGGCCGTGAAGGGGATGCAGGACACCGCGGGCGCGGCGGAGACAGCGATGCGCGTCATGGGCAGCAACTCGGCGGCGGATCTGGAGGCGGCGAAGAACTCGATCACGTCCTCGATGGACGAGGTCGAGTTGGCTATCGCCACCGCTTTCGGGCCGACCCTCCAGCAGGCCGCGGGCTGGGTGTCGACCCACAAGCCCGAGATCATCTCGTTTTTCACCCAACTGGCTGATGCCGGGCTGGCGTGCCTGGACGGTCTGATCATGTTCGCGTCTGGCAGCCTGCGCGCATTCGCCTCGTTGCAGGAGGGTATCGGGGACACCGTCGGCAAGGCCCTGACCTCGATCGGTGGTTTCGCGGAGAAGCTCGGCGGCATCATCAAACACATCCCCGGGATGGAGGAGGCCGGTAAGACCCTGGAGGGCGTCGGCTCCGCCACCGAGTGGTACGGCCAGCAGATGGACGCGGCCGCTGAGCGGGCGCGGGCTATGGCCGATGTGCTCGACTCCGCGCGCCCGAAGATCGACGGCATACGCGATTCGGTCCGCAACGCTGGCGAACAGGCCAGCGCCGCAGCGGAGATGACGCGCCTGTTCGGCGGCGCAGTGACCGCAGTCCCGGACGGCAAGGCCGTGATCGTGGAGGCGCTGACCGCGGAGGCGACGCAGCGGCTCACCGATTTCGGGTTCCGTGTGGAGAACCTCCAGGACGGAACCTCCAAAATCACAGCCGATACGACCGACGGGCAGCGCCTGATCGACGCGTTCATCGCCCAGAACGAAGGCCGGCAGGTCTCGGCGACGATGAACGTCCAGGTGATCCCGCGCACCGAGGCGCTGGCGGAGCAGGGGCTGCCGACTGATTTCGTCGGCCCGGTCGCGCAACGGCCGGTAGACAGTGAACGCGCTGACGGCGGTATCGACGTCGACCGGTACGCGGACGGCAAGCTGCCGGACCAGGCGACGATCAAACCGGCGACGGCGAACCTCGTGCAGTGGGCGGAACCCGAAACCGGTGGCGAGGCATACATCCCGCTGGCTATGGGGAAGCGGCCGCGGTCGCTGGCGATCCTGTCGGACGTGGCCGCCCGGTTCGGTTTCGACCTGCTGCGGATGGCTCAGGGCGGCATCACCGGTGACGACCTGACCTCCCAAGCCCGCGGTATCGAGGGCGCCCGGTACGTGTTCGGCGGCTGGGATAGCAGTTGGAATACCGACTGCACGGGCGCGGTCGCGCGGGTCGCGAACATGCTCGCCTACGGAGATCCGCTGACCGGCGGCCGGTTCGGCACCGGCAACATTGGTGAGGCGCTGCGGTCGCGCGGGTGGCTGCCCGGTGCCGGGCCGGAGGGCTCTGTCAGGGCCGGGTGGGTGCATGATCCGCAGATGCCCGGCGGCGGGCACGCCGCGGTCACCCTGCACGACGGCACCAATGTGGAGATGGGCGGCGAGAGGGGCGACGGGCAATTCGGTGGGCAGGCTGCGGGCTGGATGGACTTCCCGCAGGTGATGCACTACCCGATGCCCGGCAGTGTCGGCACCGGCCGCAGCCGCAAGTACACCGCCAAGGCGGAGGACTTCAACGCCGAGAACGACCCGGACGGGCTCAAGGCGTTGACGGAGGCGGGCGACTTCACAGACCGGTTCGGCAAGAAGTACGGCGTCGCCGAGGACGACCCTCTGGTCTCAGCGTTCCTGTCCGGCGACTATGACGCGCAGGTCGACCCGAACGCGATGAACGTCGGCAACGATCCGGACGGCCTCAAGGCCCTGATGGGCGGCGGCCGGTTCACGGACCGGTTCAGCAACGCGTTCGGAGTCAAGGAGGACGATCCGCTCGTCGACGCGCTGCTCGACACCCGGGAGGCACGGAAGCGGGAAGCTGAGGCGGCGAAAGCCGCCGCTGCGGCGCGCAGCACCGTCTCCTCTTCGGGCGGCGTGCAGGACGTACGCGTCACCAACTGGCCGGACCCTCTCGGCGGACAGCCGAAGGAAGAACGGAAGCCGATCGCCACCCTCTCGGCGCGCTGGTTCGCCGACGGCAGCGAGAACCACACCGCGCAGATCGCCCCGGCCGGTGACCTACGGGTCTGGGGCGAACCCGAGACCGGCGGGGAGGCGTACATCCCGCTAGCAACCGCGAAACGTGCCCGCTCGATGTCGATCCTGCGCAGTGTGGCGAACCGGTTCGGGTTCCAGCTCACCCCGTACGCCCTGGGCGGATTCGGCGGCCTCGGCCAAGACGGCGTCGGCGGTGTACACACCGGCTCCTGGAAGGTCGCGGCCCTCGGCGAGCAGGGCGATATCCCGCTGTCGACACCGTCGCGGTCCGTGCCGCTGGCGGTCTGGGGGCAGGCCGCCTACCGCGCTGCTGCGCTCGGCGCCGGCCTGGCGCTCACCGCGGCGTCGGGCTGGGACGCGGACGGAAAATTCCAGGGATTCGACATCGGCAACACGAGCATCCCCGGTTTCGAGGATGCCCTCGAACGGATGTCGGAACTGCTGGAGCGGATCGCCGCAGCCGCAGAGGGGCGTGCCCCGGTGGACGTCCAGGTCGATGTCGACTCCGGCCGCCGCACAGCGGAACTACGCATCTCACAGTTCGGGGTCTGACCCCGGAGGGGACACTCCATGTCAGTTCGTTACGAGCTGCGCGGCGTCGAGTACCCCGGACTACCACGGTCGATCTGGCGTTTCGGTGACCCCGAATGCCCGCTGCGCCTCGCCAAGCCCCCGAAAGGGGTCGGCGGGGCGCCGATCGGCCATGTCCGGCAGGCGAACGCGCGGCAGGCTGGCGCCACTTGGCGCGGCCTCAACCGAGAGATCAACCTCATCACCCTCGAGGTGCATGTGGGACCGGTCGAATCCGGAGAGACCGCGGTCGACCTGTGGCACACCTGGCGGGCCAGCCTCGGCGACGGCCAGGCCCTCGCCGAGTTCCATGCCCTCTCTCCCGGCGGAGGCGACCGGTTCCAATACGTGCGGCGCGAGACCGCGATCCCTGATCCGTCGTTCGAGCTGCTGACGGACGTGGGCTGGTGCACCGAGACCGCGGTCCTGGGCTCCGACGAGTCCTGGTGGCTCGGCCAGACGGTCAACCCCGTGATCACTCCGGACCTGTTCGCGGGCCGCACCATCCGCAACGACGGAGACGCGGACGGCTGGCTCCTGTGGGCACTGACCGGTCCGGGCCGGTACTCGATCGGCGTCGGTACGGAGTCGGTCACGCTGCCGATGCTCGCCCCCGGCGAGGTGTGGACGGTCGAGACGAACCCCGAGTATCCGCACATCCGCAACGCTGCGGGCGTCGACGTGTGGGAGTCGGCCGGGAATATCGCCTGGTATCAGTCGGTGCCTCCGGGCGCCACTGTGCCCCTGAATATTTCCGGCACCAGTCTGGGCTCCGCATCGCAGGTCGAGGTGTGGATGCCGCAGAAGTACGAACGGGCTGCGGCGTGAACCCGCGCGCGGCCTGGAGGCCGAATACGCAGACCCCGCCCGCCTTCAACATCACCGTGTTCAACCAGAACTGCACTCGGTCGCGGCCGCTCGGCCCATATATCAAGGCGCGGTTCGGCTGGTACTGGACGATTCCCGGCACCGGCACAATCCAGGTCCGGGCCGACCACCCGCTGGCAGGACGGCTCATGTCCTGCAAACGCGACGTGGTCCCGATCCGCACCTACTACAACGGCGTCCCCTGGTCGGGGCGCGTGTTGTCGGCCAAGATGGAAGGCCGGCCGGGCGAGGAGATCGTCACCGCTACCTGCGTCGGGAATCTGTACTGGATCCTGACGGCACTCGCGTGGGTGAACAGCATCCTGCCGCCCGAGGTCCAGATCAACATCACTGGCAAGCAGGACGTTCGATTCGGCCCGATCGACTTCGTCACCAAGTCATATGTGGCGACGTCGATGACGAGGCTGCAGAAACCGGTCTATGCGAAGCTGCCGCTCGATTATCAGATCCCGGAGCTTCCGCAACTGGAGGATCTGGACTCTCTCGATGACATCCTCGAGGCGATCGAGAGCCTGACCAACGACCTGTGCGCGATCAGTGCCAGGTTCACCCAGCTCGACGAGCTGTTCAAGAGCCCGATCGAGTCGTCGGGGCGCGGGATGTCGTGCGAGCTGTGGGTACCGGAGGACGGTCCGAGCCCGCAGGTGTTCAACACCGACTCGCTGGCGCGGCTCCAGAACGTCATGGACCTGTCCGGCGACAACTTCCTGTGGTTCACCAACCCCGACAACGTCTTGGGCCTTGCCGACCCGGACCAGTGGGGGAAGATGCAGCGCGCCGGGTATGTGTTCGATACCCACAAGAAGCGGGATCGGCGTTGGATGCAGTGGCGCACCGACTCCGGGCATATCGAGCACTACAGCCGCGGAGTGCAGCACCCGACCGCGCACAGCGTGATTGTCGGCGGCAAAGCTCCGGACTTCGTCAATCAAACGGTCGAGTGGGCTGCGAACCTGGCCTTGCAGGCCCTGCTCAATCTGCTCGTGCCGGGCGCGAACCTGGGCAGCATCCTGGTCGGTGACCTGTTCGACGACCTCTTTTTCGCCTATCAGCAGTTCGATGATCCGCAGCTGGCGGCCGACCTCGGCGAGCACGCGTTCGGTGAGGCGTTCGTCGACAACACGGGTGCCTACAGCTTGGACGCGTTCACAGTCGGCATGTCCGGGCTCAAGAAGCACGGCGGCGGCGAGTCGCTGAAACTGACCGTCAAGGCGGGCGGTATCGGCAGCCGCGGATTCTCCTTCGGCATCGACGACGGCTCCGGCCGCCGCTTCCTGGTCGGCGACATCATGACCTTTTACGACCGGGGCACCGTCATCGAGAACTACGTCTCCGCTGTCGAGGTCGAGGACGCCCGTGACGAGAAGTGCACGGAGTTCGTCACGATCGGCGACGACGAGGAACTCAAGGACGCCTGGGAGAAGCTCGTCGACCGCATGAAGGGTCTGGCCGGCCTCACCCGCGCTATCGCCAACGGCACCGGATAGCGCTCTCTCACCTCACCCCAAAGGAGGCGACGCCTCATGCCCACCACCCGCCAGCGGCTCATGGAGCTGTACTCGTTCGCGGCTGCGCGCACCGGTCTGCCGTACGCGTACGGCGGATCGTTCTCGCCGAACCCGCGCGATTCGACCGACTGCTCCGGTGTCGCGTTCTCCGCGGCCGCGATCCTGCACGGGCTGTCGCCGTTCCGGCGCTACGGCTCGACCGAGACCGCGCGCCTGGCACGGATGAACGGTGTCCCGGCGCCCTGCGGAATCCTGCCCGCTCGCAACGCGTGGAGCATCCCTGCGGACGCTCCGCTGCGGCTCGGGTTCCAGCACGGAGGCGGCGGCGAGAACTCGCATGTCGCGGTGTCGTTCTTCATTGACGGACGGCAGTACAACTTCGAGTCCCGCGGCTATCCGGGCGTGCTGCTCAACGACGGCGCCAGGGCGTGGAACGACCCGCTGTTCCACGACTTCTGGTACTACCCCGGCCCTGTCGGCCCGGCTGACCCGAACGCGTTCCCGCTGCCGCCCGGCTACTACTACGGCCCGTACGAGGGGCCGGAGGAGTCGATCAGCGGCCGCGCAGGCGAACCGACCGACTGGATGGAAGGGCTGCGGCGCTGGCAGCGCGCGGTCGGAGTCCCGGCCGACGGCATCTATGGCGTTGCGACCCGCAAGGCCGCGATCGACCTGCAAATACCTGCCGGGCTGCTGCCCGACGGCAAGATCGGCCCCCTCACCTGGAGGTTGGGCCTCGACCAGAAGGAGGCCGGTTTGTCCGCAGCCGACGCCGACCGTGTCATCAGGCACGTCACCGACTACATCCACGGCTATCTCGCGCCGGTCATCTCGGATGTCAAGGATCTCCGCGAGCAGGTCACCGGTTCTCGCGACCTGGTCCGGTTCAAGGACGGGACTATCGACCTCCAGGCCAGCTACAAGGGCCTGACGCAGCTCGGCCAGCGCCCGGACGGCACGGACCGCACTCTGCCGGATGCCATCGCGGCCCTGTTGCAGGACCGCGGTCTCGCGTGAGCGCCGCCGATATAGAGCACCGCTTCGCGTTCCACCCGGCCACCACCGAGGAGAAACGCGCCGAGCACGGCTCGGTCCGCCACGCCTGCAAGAGCCTCGCCCTGTTTTTGGACGAGGCCCTGCCGGATTGCCGCGAGAAGGCACTCGCCATTACCGCCCTGGAACAGGTGATGTTCTGGGCCAACGCGGGCATCGCCCGCAACACCGAGAGGAACCCGTGATGAGCCCTCTGCTCCCCACCCCACTGGCCACCCAGTCCGCGCACCCGTGGCGCGCCACTGTGCGCACCGTGGTTGCCGGCCTGATCGGTCTGGCCGCGATGCTGCCGGTCATCGTCGACGCGACCGGCCTCCCGGCCAGCACTCCCGGCCTGGCCGGTGCCCTGGCCATCACCGCGGCCGTGACCCGGCTGCTGGCTCTCCCGGGCGTGAACGACTGGCTGCGGACCTACCTGCCGTGGCTGGCGGCTGACCCCGCCTGACCGACCGCAGCAGCGAAGGGCGCCCCTGGATTTCGGGGCGCCCTTCGCGCTGTCTGAACTCTGGAGGCGCGGTGAGCGTCATTACCCCCTACATCGGGCAACTCATCGGCCTGCTCGGCGGTCTGGCCGGTGCGTTCGCGGTATGGCACGCAGCCCGCACCAAGACCGCCGTCGAGGCCCGGACCGCTGTGGCCGATGACGAGATCGAGCGAGAACGGCTAGCCGATGAACGGCTCCGTTCCATGTTGGATTCGCAGCGCGCCGATTTCGAGGCGATCGTCCAGCCCCTCCGCGATGACGTGGATGTACTCCGCCGCGAGGTGCGGGAGCTGCACAGCGTGATTGATGCGCTGCGCGCCCGGTACCGGATCGCACTGGACTACGTGCGGCAGCTGCTGTCGTGGGCTCGCACTCGACCTGACGCGGACACGATGCCCGCGGTTCCCCAATCCATCGCCGACGAGGTGTAGAGCATGAGGCTGGTCAAACCGCCCGAGGTGAAGTTCGATTTCCTCGCCGCGATCGAGCAATTCGTTCGGAGCCTGTTCGGGCTGACCTCGGCGCACGGCACCGCTATCGCCGAGTTGGAAACCCGGATCTCTACCGGCGCATCGCACGCCGACAAGTTCAACCGGCCGAACGCTGCGGTGCTGGGTGAGGGCTGGATCCAAGGCGGTGCGGGGCAGGGCCTCGGCATCATCGACTACGCCGCACGCCTGGACAACTCCGGCATCGCGACCGGCATCCGGTATGCGATCTGCCCGCAAACCATGCCGAGCAACGACCACTCGGTCAGCGCGATCGTGAACCCGGCCGGAGTGATGGATGGCTGTCCGACCACGCTGTTCATTCGCGCCAACAGCGATCTGACGCAGTTCGTGTACGCGCAGATTTGGAAGCGGTCACTGAGGATCGGGCGCGGCACCCGGTCAGGCAACTCGTGGTCATTCTCGGAATGGAGACCCAACACTGCGCGCGGCATCAACGAATCCGACACGGTCGAATTCGTTGGGGAGGGCAACACCTACCGGCTGATAGTGAACCGCACGACCGTGCTCGAACACGAGGACACCTCCGGATATCCGGTCGACGCTGCTCACCGCACGGTCGGATTCTCCAGCGAGACCAGGTTTCAGGGCATCATCCCGAACTGGTCGTGGGGGCTCGCTGGGTTCTCGGCCCGTGCGAGCCTCGGCACACTGGCTGCTACCGCGTCTGTCGCCGCGACCGCGCAAACCACCGCGGTTGCCGCGCAGACCACTGCCGAGTCCAAGCCGGACTACTCCGATATCCCGACCAATATCCCGCTGTGGGTCAATATCTCCCCGACCGATGACCCGACGTGCCCGCTGTCCACGTTGGTCAACTGGACAGCAGAGTCCGGCAACGAACTCGTCGAAACCGAAGATCCCGGCATGATCCCGAGCACCCGCGCGATCATGCTGGGCTTCATCCGGGCGACTCGGAACCGCAGCTACAGCACGGTGGGCATGATCACCGCGACTGGCGACTGGGGGCTATCTCCGACCGCGTTCATGGTGGGGGTCTACAAGATGGCTCCCGGCACAGGCAACCTGACGAAGCTGTGGGATTCCGGGGATGTGAAGTCGCAGATCAGTGCGTCGGGTACGCAATTTCGGCTGTCGATGCCGACTATCTCGGCGACGCAGGGCGACGTGTTCGCGGTGGCGGTGTTGCAGATCGCGCCGACGGTCGGGACGGCTGTGCGTCCGCTTCTGTGTGTGCGGCACGCGCAGCCCGCGCAACCTGCTGGCATCTATCCGCGCAGCATTTTCGGCTATGTGAACAACGCGGACTCTTTGCCCGCCACCATCGCCGCATCGTCCGTCCTGAACGACCAGGATTTCTTGCCCTGGTTCGTCCTCGGGTAACGCTCACTTTCGGGAGTCGATATGACTGTCCTGTTCGACACCTTCACTGACGTCTCCGACGGCCCGGTGTCGGGTGTTGTCGAAATCTGGCGTCCTGACCTCGGGCCGGACGCTGATGGTCCGGGGTCGACGACCACGAACCGGGTCACTGTCCCGGTGGTCGACGGCGATCTGACCACGCCTGATTTGGATCCTGGCCCGGCGAAGGTGATGCTGCGGTTCGGCACATGGGCCGCTCCGAAGACCATCGCTATCCCTGACTCGGCGGAGCCGGTGCGGCTCACTTCCCTCTTTACGCAGTTCGAACCACAGCCGCCCGCGGTGGTGTCGCAGGCGTGGCAGGCAGCAAACGCGGCCGGTGCGGCGCGAGTCGCGGCGGAGGCGGCTCGGGATGATGCGACAGATGCTGCGGATGCTGCGTCGCAGTCGGCGGCCGCGGCTGCGCAGTCCGCGGAGGACGCGGCGGCGGTGGTTTCCGACGGTGTGCCGAACGCGTCGGCGACCGTCAAGGGCGGCCTCCGCCTGACCGGGGACCTTGGCGGCACCTGGGATTCGCCGACCGTGCCGGGGCTGGCGGGCAAGGCTGCCGCGTCCCACCAGCACGCGACAGGCGACGTCACCGGTCTGCAAGCGGAGTTGGACGGCAAGGCCGACGTCGTGCACGAGCACACCCTCACCGACATTGCTGCGTTGCCTGCGGCGCTCGACGGCAAGCAGAGCACCGCGGCGAAAGGTCAGGCCGGCGGATACGCGCCGCTCGACGCGAGCGGGCTGCTGCCCGCTGTCCATTTGCCGAGCTACGTCGACGACGTCCTGGAGTACGCGAGCACAAGTGCGTTCCCGGCATCGGGTGTCGCGGGCAAGATCTACGTCGCGCTGGACACGAACCGGGTGTACCGGTGGGGTGGCTCGTCCTACACCGAGATATCGCCGAGTCCGGGCAGCACCGACGCGGTACCCGAAGGTGCCGCGAACAAGTACTTCACGGAAGCTCGCGCGCAGGCCGCGCTTGCGGGTCCGCTGGCGGGCAAAGCCGACGCGTCGTCTGTGGTGCATCTGTCCGGCGCGGAGACGATCACCGGCCCGAAGACGTTCGACGCGTCGCCGACGGTTCCGGCGCCGAGCGCGGCCGGTCACGCGGCACGCAAGGCCGACGTTGACGCGAAGGTCGGCAGTGACGGGACCGTGGTGACGCTGGTCCGGATAACGCAGGCGCAGTATGACGCACTGGGCTCCGGACGTCCGGCGGGCACCTGGTTCGGGATCGTGGGGTGACGCGATGCCTCTACCGATCGGCGACGCGACACCGTCGCGGTTCTATATCGGCGACGAGCCGCTGACGCGAATCTACGACGGCGACAACCTTATCTGGGCCGGTCTCACCGCGATCTCTGACGACTTCAACCGGGCGAACAACACGACATCGCTCGGCCCGGACTGGGTCAACTACGTTCAGGCCGGCACGCACGGCATCAGCTCGAATCGGTACGCCTCGACCGGCGGGGACGGCCGGAAGTCCGCACTCAACGTCACGCCGCTGAGCACCGACCGCTACGACGTCGGGATCACTCAGGCGGTCGCGACGACGACGCGGCGGTCCGGGATCATCGTCCGGTCGACTCCGAACTTCTCGTCGTGGATCGCCTATCTGACCAACAGCACGAACGGGATGCTGGTGCGCGGCGCCGGTCTGGTCGGGAACGAGGACAGCAACGTCACTTCCCTGCTCACCCTGTCTGGTTCGACGCCCGCGGGAACACTGATCGTGGTGGAGGTGCGCGAAAACGTCTACACGATCAAGTACGGCGCGACGGCCGTGAATTCGTACACCGACTCCGGTCTGCTGGTGCCGATGGGCAACCGGCATGTGGGTGTTCAGTCGATCACGGCGGTGTTCGGGTCCTCCAGTTCGGCGGCTCTGGACAACTTCTGGGCTGCTGATGTGCCCTGATACGGGAAACGCCCGGCCCGGTCTCCTGTGGGCATTTTCTGGTGGGGCGACGAGAGGAACCTAAGCATTTGTCGCTCAACTGGGCTGGTACCAGCGAAGCACTGGCCATTCTGGGGCGGCGCTCAAATCTGTCCACCGACTATGCCGTCGGAGGCCGGACAACAATACGTGCAACGCCGTGGCTCCATCCATCGCGTCTACCGTCTCCGCATCGAGCTCTGGAGTTGACGGACGTGGCGGAACAGAGATCGTGCGGAAAATCTGATCGGATGGCCTCTCGAACGTAGCCTTCGTTGCGGCAGCCATGATTTCAAGGTTGATTGACTTTGTATCGTCCGCGCCAAGTACGAACGGACCCCGATGCGAGAGGTCCCATCGGAGCAGGACCAGCAAATGATGTGGATCGAGCGGGTACAGGACGGAAGCGCTGAGCCCAGCTATCCATGTTTGCCTGTTACACGGCGGTCCAGCGAGCTGGATTACTGGCTCGTCGCAGGTGATTATGGGGTCAACCGTCCGGTATACCGCCCACTTTCGCATGTTTAGCAGGTGAGCCACACCGTACTCAACGTCATTCATCATCAGGTGTATGGCCTCATGCTTCGGATCTTGATACTTCGGTCGCATACGCTCTTCGATTTGAGCCGGGCTAAGTCCCGGATTCGTGCGCCGGAGATATTCACGCTTTCCAGCTGGCGGCCCTTGCACCAAAGTCAAGTTCCGCTCGCGCTGATCCAGCGTCCGGACCAGTTGGAATGCAAGGAATACCGTGACGTCTCGCTTGAGCGTATGGTCCTCTACCAAGCCTTCCCTCGTAGCGAGCCACTTCAGGTGCACCGCGCACTCGCCTTCAATCCTGGAGAGATGCTTCTCCACCCATCGCAGAGGAAGGTCCATCGTGTCGCCGGTTTCTGGCAGCGTGTAGAGATTTCTCTTGTGCCCGATCTCACCTGGCGGCTGAGGAACGTGAGCCGATCGTGAGTCAACCTGATATGGCTGAACCAAGCCGTCCTCAGCCCACCCACGAAGGTAGAACTCCGGGACGTAATGGTGTTTTTTGGAGTCTAAGCCCCGGGCTTGCTCTTTGGATTCGGCAACGAACTCATGGCTGAGCCAACGATGTTGAAATGGCCGCTGCGTTACGGAAGCGACTGCAGCAAGGAGGTTGGACAACATCAGCCGATGATATTGACCTTCCGCCCTAGCGTGGCGGAATGCCCAAATCCCCATAGCTCAGCGACTTCCAGATTCGAGGTAACAAGTAACACAGAGGGGACACCCCGGCCCGGTTTCCCGGAACGGGGCGTTATGTGCGGTGCGGCTCAGGCGGCGATCAGCTGCTTGCGCCACCGCCGGACGGTAGCCTCGGATACTCCGACGCGACTGGCGATTGCGTAGTTGGAGAGGTGCGGCTGGTCGGCGATGAGGGCCTCGGCCTCGGCTCGGGCCTCGGACGGCGCCTGGACGCGGACGGCCGCCGCGGGCGCGGGTACTACTGCGGGAGTATCGGTCTCGGGCGCGGCGGGCAACTCTGCGACGGCGACCGGGGCGGGGGCCTCGATAGCCGGGGCGGGCTCCGCGGGCTGCGGCTGAGCTTCCGGGGCTGGGGCGGCGGTCAGGTCGACGACCGGGGCGGTTTCCTGCCGGGCTGCGGCGTGGCTGGCGAGGATTACGGCCAGGTGGATGACTGCGATCATCGCGACCGGCGGGACGACCGCAACCGCAGCGGCGACCTCGGGTGCGACCGGCCCGGCGGGCAGGAGTGCGTGCACCACGTTGCCGATTATGGAGATCACGGTGGCGGTGCCGAGCAGGAACCACGCGTAGCGGCTATTGCGGAGGGCGACGACTGCGACGGTGGCGACGATGCCGAGCCCGTCGACGATCAACGGCCAGAGCACCGGGTGGCTGATGCCGGACCGGTCGGCGAGGTCGGTGAGCGCGGTGAAGCTCAGGATGAACGACAGGGCGGTGAGCGCGACCGCTCCGGTGAGCGCGATACGTGCGGGTGTGAACATCTGGTTCCTTTCGGGTTGTCGGCCGTGGCGGCGGCCGGTGTGCCCTGGCGGTGGACACATCGTCACCATACATTGTCACGATGTATGGTGCAAGCAGGGGTAATAGGGCGCGCAGAACACGCGCCGCCCTCCGCTACTTCCGCCTCCCGGCCTTCGGCGCGTTTTCGACCGGCGACCCAGGCCGCGTCCGGTGCCACTCCCGGACCGCATTCGCAGACCACACCGGGGTCCGGCCCACGTACCTCTTCGGCTTCGGCGCCGGGTGCTCCTTACTCGGCCGGTTGCTGTAGGAACGCCAGGTGACCGGCTGGACACCAACGTGCTCGGCACACTCCTGGGCGGTCCATTCCTCGTCGACCCCGTCCGCGCTCACCGCTCCTCCTCCATGTCGACTGAACCTGCATGACACACTCCCAGCGGGGAGACGCCCACAACCTCAGCGCTCACACTGATCATACATCGTGACAATGCATGCAAGGAAACGGGCCGGGCGCGTGCTGCGCCCGGCCCGCATCTCTACCGCTATCCGATTGCGAGGCGCCCGGCGACACCGGTCTGGCCGAGGTTCACTCGCTCCCCTGCCGCCGCGCCGAGCGCTGCGGCGGCGGCACTGTGCCGCGACCGCGACCGCGTCGACCGGATGTCATCGGAACTGCTCTCCATGGCCGCTTCGGCGCGCTTGTAGTCGTCGACCAGCACCAGCGCGGTACCGGGCTCGGACGCTTCACTGGCCCGGCTCTCCGCCTTCCGCAGCCGCGACTCCACGGTTCCGTAGAAGCCGCGCATCCAGGACATGCGGTACGCCTTGACGCCGACCTGCGCATCGGCTGGCGGGCGAACCCTGGCCGCCCCGGCCAGCATCTGCGGCATGAGCATGGCGTACACGATCCGCAGCCGCTCGATATGCCCGGCGGTGCCGTACACCAGGTTTCGGCGGGTGCCGTAAGCCGAGTTGGCAGCATCCCACAGCGGCGAGCAGTGCAACGCCTTGGCGAGCAGGTGCAGCAGGTAGGTCTGCTCGCGCTGATACTGGCCGGAGATGACGAAATCGGCGACCTCGATCGAGGCGGGCCCTTCTCCAGCGCGCTGCCGGGCGGCGGTCTCGTCGATGCCGTATTTGGCGATCAGCTCGAACGCCTTGGCGTTGAGGACGTCCGCCTCAGGGGTACCTGCGACGCTCTCGGCTTTGGCGAGGAGCTTGCGGACCTTGTCGAGCATGTCCTGGCGTGTGATGGTCTCGGTCATTGTGGTTCCTTTCGGGTTTGGGGTGGCGGCCCCTGGGCCGGGCGCGCGGGATTGCGCGCCCGGCAGTTGATGGACTGGCTAGAACGGGATCTCGTCGTGGTGCTCGCGGATCGCGGCCTCTACCGCGTCGCGGGCATCGCCCTCGTCTCCCTCCGCGCCGTTGGCGATGCTCCAGCCGTTGTGTTCGACGGACCACACCCGGAGGTTGGAGTCCTCCGGGAGCACTACGCGGGCTTTGTAGTTGCCGATGGTGAGCGTGGCGCGCTCGTCGGAATCGTCGATCCACTCGGCCGTGTAGGTGATCTGCATGTTGGTTCCTTTCGGGTTGTCGGCCGTGGCGGCGGCCGGTGCGCTCTGGTTGAGCACTTCATCAACATACATCGTCACGATGTATGGCACAAGCAGGGGAAATAGGTTCATTGAGGGCGGTCGGAGACCTGCAGATATATCGCCGAGCGGGCGCGAGCCGAGTGCCGGCCTTGAGCGCGAGCAGCCCAGTGGGTGAAGATGATTGGAGGTCGGCCGGGTAGAGGTCGGCCGGAATCGGGAACTCGAACGAAAGGCTCCACTTTGGACTACACCTAGTCGCCGAGCGGGAGACGCTCACATGAAAAAAGCCCTGATCACAGGGCCTTTTCGAGTGGAGCGGGTGACGGGAATCGAACCCGCACCATCAGCTTGGAAGGCTGAGGTTCTACCATTGAACTACACCCGCGTGCATACGACATCGATGGGATCGCCACGATACCGTGTGCACAGCGACTCTACCCAATCGCGGATTCATTTCGCCAATCAGCCCCTCCCCGGCACGAAGATCACCGGGCGGGGCCGGCTCCGGTCGATTCACCAGTGACGGGAAGCCCGGATTCCGAAGTTCACCGGGCCGATCGCCCAACCCGACCGTGGGCGGCACCGGATTTCTGCAAAAGTGTGTAACGCAATCGATTCCGCGACGATAGGAGCAGAGATCACTGTTGTACCGGGGCCCGAGAACTTGTTATAGAACGCAGGTCGGCGGGTTCCACCATCTTGCTACGATCTTCTTGCCGGACGGGGTATCTGGAAAGGGGGCGGTAGCGTGCACCCGACAAGGTGGACCATCCGCATAGCAGTGCGACAGAGCCGGCCGAGACCGGTACCGACGTGGCGGACCCCGGTCCGCGGCGCGAGTTCCACCGCCGCCGGTGGTCGATATGACCGCTGAGACCCGGCCACCCGTCCGTTCCACGGCACGGGAGTGGGCGCGGGCCGCCGGCGACCAGCCCGACGCCGATATCAGCGCCGCCGAGATCGAACCTGTTCTCGTCGACATTCTCGAGCAGTTGCTGCACCTCACCGTTTCCGATCCCTTCCCGATTCGCGCGGCCCGCCGGCTCGGTGCCCGCCTCTGTGCCGAACCGCTGCACCAGGTCCGGATGCTCGCGCTGGTCACCCGCACCCTGCTCGGCTTCCCGGCCGGCCCCCGCGGCTCCCTGGTGGCGACCCGATGGCCGCTGGTGGCCAGCCAGGCCATCGACAGTTACGCCCAGGCGCTGCAGGAGCTGGCCCTGGCCCAGCAGAAGAAGAATCTCTCCGACGAGGCCACCCAGCGGGTCCGCGAATTCGCCGCGTTGCAGCAGCGGCTCGAATACGAGGCCACCCACGACGCCCTCACCGGCCTGGCCAACCGCACCCTGCTGCGCAAGCGGGTACGCAAGATGGTCGAACAGGCCGACCGCGGGGTGGGTCTGCTGGTGGTGGATCTGGATCGGTTCAAGCAGATCAACGACAGTTACGGTCACGCGGTGGGCGACGAGGTACTGGTCGAACTGGCCAAGCGGCTCCGGGAGGTGGCGCCGCCGGGCGCGGTGGTGTGCCGCTACGGCGGGGACGAATTCGTGCTGGCGGCCGGGATGGCCGACAACTGCGTCACCGAACTCGCCCATGCCATCGTGCACGCGCTGAACGATTCGGTGTGGTCGTCGGCGGGACCGGTACCCGTCTCGGCCAGCGTCGGCACCACCTATGCCCCGCCGGCGGATCGCAGCGAACTGGCCGAACTGCTGCGCCGAGCCGATCAGGCGATGTACTCGGCGAAAACCGCGGGCGGGCGCCGCTACGCCGGCGCCGAAACGCTCGACGCCGATACGGCCGTCGCGGGCTGAGCCGCACGGCTCACGCCGGCTGACACTGCGCGCACCAGAACAGATTCCGGCCCTCGAGCACGGTATGGCGCACCGGCCCGCTACAGCATCGGCAGGGTTCGCCCGCCCGGCGGTAGACATAGGTGCGCGGCCGGTCCGCGGCGTAGGAGGGCGCGCCGTGATCGTGTTCAGGCCGCACCACGTGCATCTTTCCGCGACGTACGCCCACTCGCATCAGGTCGACCAGATCGGCCCACAGCGCCGACCATTGTGCGGCGATCAGTTCCGTGCCCGGGCGTTGCGGGGAGATACCGTGCCGGAAAAGTACTTCCGCGCGATAGACATTGCCCACTCCGGCGATCACCCGCTGATCCATGAGCAAGGATCCGATACTGCGCCGCGAGCGGCGGATCCGCACCCACGCCCGGTCCGGGTCGGCGTCCGGGCGCAGCGGGTCGGGCCCGAGCCTGGCGATGAGCGCCTCGGTCTCGGGCGGGGTGAGAATCTCACAGGCGGTGGGGCCCCGCAGGTCGGTACCGAATCCACGTCCGTCGCGACCCGGCCCGGTCAGCCGCATCCGGACCTGCCCCACCGGCTCCGGCATCGGCAGCTCCGATTCGGTGAAGGTGCCATACAGGCCCAGGTGGACGTGTACGTACAGCTCACCCTCGTATTCGTGGAGCAGGTGTTTGCCCCATGCCTGGGAGCGCACGAGGACCCGGCCGTCGACCCGGGCGGCTCCCGCCGCGAATTTCCCCTGCGGGCTCGTCACCCGCACCACCGCGCCGGCCAGCCGCTCGTCGTGCCGGCGAGCGAGGCGGTGCAGGGTATGACCTTCGGGCACCCGACTACTCGCCTGCCCGGTGGATCAGTTGGCGGGCAGCGCCGGCGGCTCGCCGGTCTTCTCGTAGTCGGCGAGGATATCGATCCGGCGCTGGTGTCGCTCCTCGCCGGACCACGGGGTCTCGATGAAGGCGTCCACGATCGCCAGTGCCTCGTCACGCGAGTGCATCCGGCCACCGATACCGATCAGCTGCGCATTGTTGTGTTCCCGGGCCAGGCGCGCGGTTTCGACACTCCAGGCCAGCGCGCACCGTGCACCGGGCACCTTGTTCGCGGCGATCTGCTCACCGTTACCGCTGCCCCCGAAGACCAGCCCCAGGCTGCCCGGGTCGGCGACGGTGCGGCGGGCCGCCTCGATGCAGAAGGCGGGATAGTCGTCGAGTGCGTCGTAGACGAGGGCGCCGCAGTCGACGACCTCGTGACCGGCCTTTTCCAGGTGGTCCTTGACGGCGTTCTTCAATTCGAAACCAGCGTGATCGGCACCCAGGTATACGCGCATGGCTGCGATTCTGTCAGGCCTCCTACCGGGCGCCGACGGCGGGCGGGGTCACCGGCTCACTGCCTAGAGTCGTGGGTATGCAGCCGCACGACCCTCAGCAGCCGTCCGGATCCGGCCCCGGCGCCGCCTGGTCCGCGAGTACACCGGAGCCCGGGCCCTACCCGTGGCTCACCGACCATCCCGGCTCGTCCGTGCCGCTTCCGGGCGGATATCCCCCGCCGCCGGTGCCGCGGCACGAGCCTCGCGGGTTGTCGCCGTTCGGGATGCCCGCCCGGCACAGCTGGGAGATCCCGCTACTGGTAGTGGTGATCCTGCTCACCGCCGTCTCGTACCTGCTGGCGTTCCTCTTCCTGTTCTTCGGGCTGGTCAACCAATTCATCCTGATCCTGGTGGGGGCGCCGCTGCTGCTCTGGTTCGGACGGGGTGTCAACCTCTCATCGCAGCGGGTGAACGGGGTGAAGATGTCGCCCTCCCAGTTCCCCGAGGGATACCGGATGGTGCAGGAGGCCGCGGCCCGCTTCGGCATGGCCAGTGCGCCGGACGCCTACGTCGTGCTGGGCAACGGACGGATCAACGCCTTCGCCTCCGGGCACGGTTTCCGCCGCTACGTGGTGGTGTACAGCGATCTGTTCGAGATCAGCGGCGCCGCCCGCGAACCAGACGCCCTGGCGTTCATCATCGGTCACGAGGTGGGCCATATCGCGGCCGGCCACGCCTCCTATTGGCGCCAGCTCGGCATGTTCCTGGCGCCGTTCCTGCCGATCCTGGGCAACACGCTGATCCGCGCCCAGGAGTACACCGCCGACAACCACGGCTACTGCCACCGGCCGCAGGGAGCGCCCGCCGCGATGGGCACCCTGGCGGCCGGGAAGTACCTGAACTCGGTGGTCGGATTCGACGAGATGGCCGACCGCGCGGCCCAGGAACGTGGTTTCTTCGTGTGGATGGTCAATGCGATGTCCTCGCATCCGGTACTGACCTGGCGCATGTGGGCGTTGCGTGACCGCAGCCGGCACGGGCGGCTGTTCTGGCGGCCGAACCCGGCGCCGCCGCGGTTCGCCCCGATGCCCGGGCAACCGCCGGCTCCCGGGTACGGCGGCGATATGGTCACACTGTCGAAAACCCCGCACTGAGCCGGGCGGGTTGCGGCGTCCGATCGGGCACCGCAACCCGGCGGCTCAGTCGAATTCCGGGTTCTCGTCGCGGGTGCGCTTGAGTTCGAAGAAGTGCGGGTAGGCCGCCAGGGTCACCACGGCGTCCCACAATTTGCCCGCTTCCTCACCACGCGGAATACGGGAGAGCACCGGGCCGAAGAATGCGACTCCGTTGACGTGGATGGTCGGCGTCCCGACATCGGGTCCCACCTTGTCCATCCCGGCGTGGTGGCTCTTGCGCAGCGCCTCGTCGTATTCGCTGCTCTCCGCGGCGGCCGACAGTTCGGCCGGCAGCCCGACTTCGGCGAGCGCGTCCGCCACGATCGCGGCGAAAGTACCCCGCCGGTCGTCCTCGCGCTCGAATTCGGCGCGGCGATTGTGGAACCGGGTCCCCAGCGCGGTGTACAGGGGCGGAAGGATCTCCTCGCCGTGCTGCTCCGCCGCGGCGACGGCCACCCGGACCGGTCCCCAGGCGTAAGTCATGAGCTCCTGGTACTCCGGAGGCAGATCGCGCCCCTCATTGAGCACCGCCAGGCTCATCACATGGAACCGCGTCTCGATATCACGGACCTTCGCGACCTCGAGGATCCACCGGGAGGTGATCCAGCACCACGGGCACAGGGGGTCGAACCAGAATTCGGCAAGGTCCTTCTTCTCGGCCGAGTCGGGCACGTTTCGTTCCTCTCCACGGGGCGACGGCGGGTACCACCCACCGCCACGGCTACCGCCGTAGTGCCGGCCGGTCGCCGGGCACAGGCGCTGTACCGAGCAACCCCGCCCGCGGGATTTTCGTTCCCGAACCGGCCGGGAGATCGGTGCTGTCCTTTGTAGGCTGGCGGGAGCATTCGGATCGTCGCTGGAACCACCCACCACAAGGGAGTATCAGCCATGACATCTGCGCAGCATTTCGTGATCGTCGGCGCCGGCCTGGCCGGGGCGAAGGTCGCACGGGCACTGCGGGACAACGATTTCGACGGTCACGTCACCCTGATCGGCAGGGAAGAGCGGCTACCGTACGAGCGGCCGCCGCTGTCCAAGGAGTATCTGGCCGGTACGAAGCCGGTCGAGGAGTTCACCGTGGAGAGTGCGGCCTGGTACCGGGACCACAATGTGGATCTGCGGCTGGGCACCGAGGTCACCACGATCGACCGGGCCGCCCGCACCGTGGACCTGCCCGACGGCTCGACGCTGGAGTACGACAGACTCGCGCTGGCCACGGGTGCGTCGTCGCGCCGGTTGCCGATTCCCGGCGCCGATGCCGAGGGCGTGTACACGCTGCGCACTCTGGACGAATCGGATGCCCTGATCGAACTGTTCCGCACCGCCCGGCGTCTGGTGGTGATCGGGGCGGGCTGGATCGGGCTGGAGGTCACCGCGGCAGCACGCGCCGCGGATGTGGCGGTCACCATCGTCGAGACCGCGTCCGCGCCCCTGTTGGGCGCGCTGGGCCCGGAGATGGGCGAGGTGTTCGCGGACCTACACCGCGACCACGGGGTCGACCTGCGTTTCGGGGCGCGGGTCCAGCAGATCACGACAGCGGACGGCCGCGCGACCGGGGTCGCCCTCGCGGACGGTACCGAATTCGGCGCGGACGCAATCCTGATGGCGGTGGGAGCGAAGCCGAATATCGAACTCGCCACCGCGGCCGGTCTGCTGACCGATGGCGGTGTCCTCGTCGACGCGAGCCTGACCAGCAGCGATCCGAATATCGTCGCGGTCGGCGATATCGCCGAGCAGGACCATCCGGTACTTGGCCGCCGCATCCGGGTGGAGCACTGGGCGAACGCGCTGAATCAGCCCGCGGTGGCGGCCGCGGCCATGCTCGGCCGGGCCGCGTCCTACGACCGGCTCCCCTACTTCTTCACCGACCAGTACGACCTCGGGATGGAATACACCGGCTTCGCCGCACCGGGTGACTACGAGCAGGTGGTGGTGCGCGGTGACCGCGCGGCCCGGGAATTCGTGGCGTTCTGGCTCGATCCCCAGCACCGGGTGCTGGCGGGGATGAACGTGAACGTGTGGGATGTGGGCGACCGGATCAAGGAGCTGATCCGCTCCGGCGAACCGGTCGATCCGGCCCGACTGGCGGATACCTCGGCACCCCTGTGATATGTGACCTACATCACTGAAGGAACGATTTTATTGTGTCGGAATCGGCGACCCGGCTCCGACCTCTTGGTGAACGCGCCACCGGGGCGCGACCGAAATCAGGAGAACCCGTGAAGTACATGCTGATCAAGACCTACGCCGCGGCCGCCTACTGCGATACCCCGCTGCCGGACTGGGCGCCCGAGGACATCGCCGCCCATATCGAATTCCAGCGCACCCTCGGTGCCCAGCTGGCCGCGGCGGGCGAACTGGTCGACGCCCAGGGCCTCAGCGGCCCGGAGGAGGCCCGGCTGGTCAGCTCCGACGGCCGCTCGGCGCCGGTGGTCACCGACGGCCCGTGGGCCGAGACGAAGGAGTTCCTGGCCGGCTACTGGATCGTCGATGTCGACGGGCCCGACCGGGCCGTCGAGATCGCCGCGCAGGCCTCCGCGGCGCCCGGCCCCGGCGGTAAGCCGATCGGCGAATACATCGAGGTCCGCCAGATCATGTCCGCGCCCGCCGGGGACCTGTGACCGATACCCGTCGCCACGGCGGCGATCCGATCGAGGACCTGCTGCGTGAACTCACGCCGCAGGTTCTCGGCGCGCTCATCCGCTGGTCCGGCGATCTCACCGCGGCCGAGGACGCGCTGCAGGAGGCGATGCTCGCGGCGGTACACAGCTGGCGCGCCGACGGGGTCCCCGACAACCCGGGAGCGTGGTTGCTGACCGTGGCCAGGCGCCGGGCCACCGATGCCGTCCGGGCCGATATGGCCCGGCGCGAGCGGGAGTCCCGCGTCGCCGCGCAGACCCGGATCACCGGCGCGGCTTCCGCGGAGACGGTGGCGGAGCCGTCGATACCAGCGCTGTCCGGCGACGATCACGACGACACGCTCACCCTCTTCTTCCTGTGCTGCCATCCGGCCCTGCCTCCCGCGCATGCCGTCGCACTGACGCTGCGCGCGGTCGGCGGGCTCACCACCGCCGAGATCGCCCGCGCCTTCCTGATCCCGGAAGCGACCATGACGCAGCGGCTGACCCGGGCCCGACGACGGCTGGCAGCCTTGGACAGACCGTTCGCGCCGCCGGCCGCCGATCAGTGGGAGCGCCGACTGGCCGTGGTTCTGCACGTGCTGTATCTGATCTTCACCGAAGGCCACACCAGCAGCTCCGGCACGCGACTGGCACGCACCGACCTGTCCGCGGAGGCCATCCGGCTCACCCGCCGGCTCCGGCGGCGACTGCCCGACGACCCGGAAGTGAGCGGCCTGCTCGCCCTGATGCTGCTGACCGACGCCCGCCGCGACGCCCGCACCGGGCCGCACGGCGAGCTGGTCCCCCTGGCCGAACAGGATCGGCGGCGCTGGGACCGCACCGCGATCACCGAGGGCCTGCGGCTGGCGGCCGCCGCCGCGGCCCACGGCCTCACCGGTACCTACCGGATCCAGGCCGCCATCGCCGGAGTCCACGCGCAGGCCGCCCGGTACGGCGATACCGACTGGGAGTCGGTCCGGCGCCTCTATCTGCTGCTGGGGCGAGTGGCACCGGGCCCGCTGGTCACGCTGAATCTCGCGGTGGCGACGGCCATGGTGGACGGGCCGCGCGCCGGTCTGGCACTCATCGCCGGATTGGACGACGCCCTGCGAGGCACCCATCGGCTGGCCGCCGTGCGTGCGCACCTCCATGAGATGTCCGGCGATACCGCCGCGGCGCTCACCCACTACCGCGAAGCGGCCGCCCGGACCGGCAGCCACGCCGAATACGATTACCTCACCCTACGAGCGGCCCGGCTCCGGCACCCGCCTCACGACTCCGGCACTCCCCAGCTACGCCCGGTGATCAGCTCATAGGCTTCGACGTACTTGCTCCGGGTCGCCGCGACAATATCGGCCGGGATCTCCGGACCGGGCGGTTCCTTGTCCCAGCCGGTGGAGGTGGCCCAGTCCCGGACGAACTGCTTGTCGAACGACCGCTGCGGCCGCCCCGGCTCCCATTCCGCGGCCGGCCAGAAGCGGGAGGAGTCGGAGGTCAGCAACTCGTCACCCAGGGTGAGGACATCACCGTCCCAGCCGAATTCGACCTTGGTGTCGGCGATGATCACCCCGCGTTCGGCCGCGTAGGCCGCGCCCCGGGAGTACAGGTCGAGGGTGAGGTCACGCAGGCGCGCGGCGACCTCGGCACCCTCCTGCGCGACCACATCATCGAAGGTCATGGGCTCGTCGTGCCCGGTCTCGGAGACCTTGGTGGTCGGCGTGAAGATCGGTTCGGGCAGTTTGTCGCCTTCGCGCAAGCCGTCGGGCAACCGGATCCCGGAGACCGACCCGGTGCGCTGGTAGTCCTTCCACCCCGAACCCACCAGGTACCCCCGGGCGACGCATTCCACCAGCACCATCTTCAGCGGCTTCACCCGCACGGCCCGGCCCGCGAACTCCGCCGGGACGTCGGTGGTGGACAGCACGTGGTTGGGGATATCGGCGAAGTACTCGAACCACCAGTTGGACAACCGGGTGAGCAGCGCGCCCTTGTCCGGGATCGGGGTGGGCAGCGATACGTCGTACACCGATACGCGGTCGGACGCGACGAGGAGCAACGTGTCACCGTCGGTGTACAGGTCGCGCACCTTTCCGGCGTGCACATGCTTCACGTTGTCGCTCCGATCCTGGTCGAGTGGCGGCGGGATCGACTCCCGCGCGGGCAACCTTACCGGCGTGGCATTGTGGACAGCGCCCGTGCCCGTTGCACTCGTGTCCTCGAAGGAGCCCGATGTCCGCACCGAACCTCACCCGCGAACAGGCGATCGAACGCGCCGAGGTCATCTCGGTCGAGAACTACCGCATCGAACTCGACCTGACCGACGGGGCGGGGAAACCGGGCGAACAAACGTTCCTGTCCCGCAGTACCGTCACCTTCACCGCGAAGCCCGGTGCGTCCACCTTCGTCGATATCGTCGCCCGGGGAGTGCGTTCGGCGGTGCTCAACGGCACCGCGCTCGATATCGCCGGCTACGACGAATCCACCGGCCTCACCCTCACCGACCTCGCCGAGCGCAACGAACTCGTGGTGGAGGCCGACTGCGAGTACTCCCACACCGGTGAGGGCCTGCACCGGTTCGTCGATCCGGCCGACGACGCGGTCTACCTGTACTCCCAGTTCGAGACCGCCGACGCCAAGCGGATGTTCGCTTGCTTCGACCAGCCCGACCTCAAGGCCACCTTCGATATCGAGGTCACCGCCCCCGCGGACTGGAAGGTCATCTCCAACGGCGCGGGTACCTCGGACGGCGGAAAACACCGGTTCGCCACCACACCGCTCATGAGCACCTACCTGGTGGCGCTCATCGCCGGTCCCTACGCCGAATGGACCGATACCTACACCGACGACCACGGCGATATCCCGCTGGGCATCTACTGCCGGGCCTCGCTGGCCGAACATATGGACGCCGACCGGCTGTTCACCGAGACCAAACAGGGATTCGGCTTCTACCACAAGAATTTCGGCGTCCCCTACGCGTTCGGGAAATACGATCAGCTGTTCGTGCCGGAGTTCAACGCCGGCGCCATGGAGAACGCGGGGGCGGTCACCTTCCTCGAGGACTATGTCTTCCGGTCGAAGGTCACCCGGGCCTCCTACGAGCGGCGCGCGGAAACCGTGCTGCACGAGATGGCGCATATGTGGTTCGGCGACCTGGTCACCATGAAGTGGTGGGACGACCTGTGGCTCAACGAATCCTTCGCGACCTTCGCGTCGGTGCTGTGCCAGGCCGAGGCCACCGAGTACACCAGCGCTTGGACCACCTTCGCCAATGTCGAGAAATCGTGGGCGTACCGGCAGGATCAGCTGCCCTCGACCCACCCCATCGCCGCCGATATCCCCGACCTGGCCGCGGTGGAGGTGAACTTCGACGGCATCACCTACGCCAAGGGCGCGAGCGTGCTCAAACAGCTCGTGGCCTATGTCGGGTTGGAACCGTTCCTGGCCGGCCTGCGCGCCTACTTCGCCGACCACGCCTACGGCAACGCCACCTTCGACGATCTGCTGGCGGCGCTGGAGAAATCCTCGGGTCGCGACCTGTCCACCTGGGGCGCCCAATGGTTGAAGACCACCGGTCTCAATATCCTGCGGCCCGAATTCGAGGTCGACGCGGACGGCAGGTTCACCTCATTCGCGGTGGTCCAGGAGGGCGCGGCGCCCGGTGCCGGGGAACGCCGTGTGCACCGGCTGGCCATCGGCGTCTACGACGACCGCGACGGCAAACTGGTCCGCACCCGGCGGGTGGAACTGGACCTCGACGCCGCCGAACGCACCGAGGTCGCCGAGCTGATCGGTACCGAACGCGGGAAGTTCGTCCTGGTCAACGATGACGACCTCACCTACTGCTCGGTCCGCCTGGACCCCGATTCCCTCGATGTGCTGGTGAACCGCATCGCCGATATCGCCGATCCCCTCCCCCGCACCCTGGCCTGGTCGGCGGCCTGGGAGATGACCCGGCAGGCGGAGTTCCGCGCCCGCGATTTCGTCGCGCTGGTCCAGCGCGGCATCGGCGCGGAAACCGAGATCGGGGTGGTGCAGCGGCTGCTCATGCAGGCCAACACGACCCTGCGCAGCTACGCCGACCCGGCTTGGGCCGAGGCCACCGGCTGGCCGGAGTACGCGAACCGGCTGCTGGAACTGGCGCGGGAAGCAGCGCCCGGGTCCGATCATCAGCTCGCCTTCGTCAACGCCCTCACCGGCGCGAAACTGGCCGCCTGGCACAGCGAGGTGCTGCGCGAACTGCTCGACGGCGATCCGGCGGCCGTCGGCCTGCCCGGCCTGACCGTCGACACCGATCTGCGCTGGCGGCTGGTCACCGCTCTCGCCGCCGCCGGGGAAATCGATGCCGACGGTCCCGACACCCCCGCCATCGACGCCGAACTGCGCAACGACGAAACCGCGGCCGGTCGGCGCCACGCGGCCACCGCGGCCACCGCGCGCCCGCTGCCGCAGGTGAAGGAATCGGCATGGGAGAAGGTGATGGGCGACGATTCGGTCCCCAATATCACCGCGCGATCCATTGTCGGCGGCTTCGCGCCGGCCGGGCAGGACGGCCTGCTGGCGCCGTTCGTGGCGCGGTACTTCGACGAGATCCCGGCGGTCTGGGAACGCCGGTCCAGTGAGGTCGCGCAGACGGTGGTGGTCGGGCTGTACCCGGCCTGGGATATCAGCGACGAAGCCGTCGCCCGCGCCGACGAATTCCTCGCCGCCGATCACCCGCCGGCCCTGCGGCGACTGGTGAGCGAGGGCAAAGCGGGAGTCGAACGTTCACTGCGCGCCCGCGCCTTCGATATCTCCTGACTCCGGACAGCGAACGGCGCGTCCACCGATCGGTGGACGCGCCGTCGTCGTCTTCGGCGAGCGAACCCCGGCCCTCGGCCGGGACGGTGTCAGCGGCCGATGGCCGCGGCCATCACACGCACGGCCGAGATCAGTCCGTCGATCAGTTCACCCTGCCGCAGCGAACTCAGCGCGGCGGTGACGCCGAGCTGGCACACCCGGTCGTTCGCGCGCTCGGCCACATCCCGACCGGAACGGACCTCCACGGCGTGGTCGTTCGGGGAGACGGCGATGAGCACCGAGCGCGCCGCCTCCGGAGTGGTGGGGAACAGCGCGTCCACCGCGGCCGCGGGGTCCACGCCGAGATCGCCGATGAAAACGTTGAACCGGACCTTGGTCGCCCGAGTGGCCTCGGTGAGCACATTGTCCATGGCCAGCCGCTCGTTGTTGTCGAACGGCGCCTCCTTGAACACATCACCGGCCTCGTGCACACCGGAGACCCGACCGCTGCTGGTGAGCGCGTATCCACGCGGCAGTTCGGACTCGACCACCGCGGGCCACTTAGTACTTGCCACTTGCCCGGCCTCCGATCAGCGCTTCCTTGGGTGCCTCGAGGGCATCGAACGCCACATGCGAGCCGTGCGACGACTCACCGGCGTCATAGGAGTGACCTGGACCGGTCACTTCGTCGGTGGCACTCCACAGCACCGGAGCGGCCGTCCACTTCTTGCTCATATCGAAATGGACCGGCTTCTCACCGGGCAGCGGCTTACCGAGATACGACAAACCAGCGATTATGAGGTAGATCCCCAGTGGGATACCGGCGAAAATCGCCACCGTCTCGAGAATGCTCACGCCCTAAAGGTAGACGATCCTCTGTAGTAGTTCACCGAGGGATAGGCCGTGTCACCGGCCCGGGCGGGGCCGCTTTGCTTACCAAGCAGCGTTGACCAGCGAGTTCGCCGCCATCTCCAGATAGTCCAGCAGCCGGCGCCGATGCTCGTCGTCGAGTGTTTCCGGTTCGATCTCGGCGACCGCGATGCGCATACAGCGCAACCAGGCGTCCCGCTGCACCGGCCCGATCTGGAACGGCATATGCCGCATCCGCAGGCGCGGATGGCCACGTTCGTCGGAGTACGTGCGGGGGCCGCCCCAGTACTGCTCGAGGAACATACGCAGGCGCCGTTCGGCCGGGCCCAGGTCTTCTTCCGGGTACATGGGGCGCAGAACTTCGTCGGCGGCGACCTCGCGATAGAAAACCGCAACCAGCCGGTGGAACGTGTCCTCGCCACCGACGGCCTCGTAGAAGGAGCGCGTGGCCTGTTCGCCCGCAGGAGTGCCCGAAGCCGCATTACCCGAAGTCATGAACCCTCTCGTTTCGCCGGATGCGCCGTCCATTGTGCCCGCGCCGGCACGGGTTCGCAGATTCGCCGGACTCCCGGCTGGCATGACCGCTCGCACCTGGCCTTTCCGGCTCGGTGGCCGCCGGGGGTCGCTTCAACGACAGTTAACCGGCCATTGTGCAAAATAACCGTGCGCTGCGGGCCTTTCCATGGTCAACTGGGTTCTGTCTCCGCCGAGATACCACATGATCTTGAAACGCGAAATTTGGGGTCGACATGAAGCAACGGACCGGCGCCCGATCACCGGAGGCGATACGCCACCGACAACTGAAGCCCGCCGACGTCCACGCTCGTGGGTCGGGGGCTCCTCCGCTGCAACTGCTGTCCGATCACGCGGTCGACCGGCACAATGCCGATCCCGCCGCTCGTTCCGATTACCTCTCCGGGAGCGATTCCGCTCCACACCTCGCCGCGCCGCAGCCGATCAGCTGGCTGAAGCGCCGCGTCCTGCTCCTCAACGCCACCTACGAACCGCTCACCGCGCTCACCGCTCGCCGGGCGATCGTGCTGCTGGTCTGCGACAAGGCCGACGCGGTACACCACGACCCCACCGGGCCCGTCCTGCATTCGGCCGGGGCCGCTGTCGCCATCCCGTCGGTCATCCGGTTACGCACCTATGTCCGGGTTCCCTACCGTGCCCGCGTCCCGATGACCCGGGCGGCACTCATGCAGCGGGACCGCTACCGCTGCGGGTATTGCGGCGGCAAGGCCGAAACCATCGATCACGTCATCCCGCGCAGCCGCGGCGGCGAACACAGCTGGGAGAACTGTGTGGCAAGTTGCGCACCCTGCAACCATCGCAAGGCCGACAAACTGCTCAGCGAGCTGGGCTGGACGCTGCGCGCACCCTTGATATCCCCGAAGGGGCCGCATTGGCGTCTGCTGTCCACGGTCAACGAACTGGACCCGGTCTGGCTGCAATACCTCGGCGAGGGCGCGGCCTGACGCCACGGCGGCACCGCGGCCGGGCACAGCGGTCTCAGGTTCCCGCCGCCGGGGTCAGCGACAGCCCGCCGGTTCTCCGGCGGGCGACCGACCCGTAGCGGGCGTCCAAACGCAGCCAGGTGTTACTGGCGCGCACCCGGACGAGCTCATCCGGCGGAATCCGACCGGAGTCGGCCCGATCCCCGGCGTGCGGGATGAAGTCCATGGCGGTGAGCGCGAAGACCACCCGCATCGGCACCTGTACGCGTACCTGCGCCGCGGAGACGGTCAGCACGGTCTGATCGAGCAGTGACGCGGGCGGCCCGTGCCCCGAGCCGTGTTCCTTCGCCAGGTCGGCCCCGCGCTCGGCGAGCTCGACCAGGGTGCGGGCGGGCAGATCATCGATATGCCCGAAACCGCTGTCCGGTGGCAGCGCGCCCCGCCAGGCCGAATCGAGGGAGTAACCCAGATCGATCGGTCCCGGCGCGGCCAGTCCGGTCAGCACGGTGTCCGCACCCACCGTCGCATCATCGGCGGCCAGTTCGGCGGCGACCGTCCGGGTCGCCAGGGCCTCGAAACCGGTGGCGACCCAGGCGGCCACCAGTCCCGGGCCGCGCCGCCGCAGCCGGACCACCACCGCCGGATCCAATCGCTGTGCCCGGGTGAGGAAGGTGGCCAGGTTCTCGCGTTCTGCCGGGTCCGCGACGGTCAGGACCCGCTGGTCGGTCGTCACGATCGGCCCGGCACCGAGGACCCTGCGTGGTCACGCTCCGCTACCGCCTCCGGGCCCGACTCGCTCATGCCGTGCCCATAGGGCATGAGCGAGGGCCCTGCGTGGTCACGCTCCGCTACCGCCTCCGGGCCCGACTCGCTCATGCGGCAAGCCACTGGGCGAGATAGTCGCGTTCGGGGCCGGTGAGCCGGCGCAGCCGCTGGGTCTTGATATCGAACGCCGCCAGCTGCGTGGTCGCGGTGACCGCGGCGGGCGAGTCGGGCGCGGCACCCGCCGCCCGGACCTCATAGGCCACGGTGAAATCGACCGCCCGCAACTGTTCGATCCACATGGCGATATCCAGCGGCGTGTCGTCGTGCCGCAGCTGCCCCCGATACCGCACGTGCAGATCCGCGAGCACACAACCGTCGCGCAGTCCGACGGTCGGCCGGTCGTCCTCGAACAACCAGGGGATACGCGCCTCCTCCAGCAATGTCACCATCCGGGCGTGGTTGACGTGCTGGAAAACGTCCATATCGGACCAGCGCACGTGCACAGCGGTGTGGAACCGCCGCGGCGAAGCCGCAGCGGGCACCTCCACATCCGGACTCGCTCCGTTGCGGGGAACAGCGTTCGTCACCGTGGTACCTCCGATTGGGCGCCCACCCCACTCACCATGCTGCGCACCTGCCGCGCCGCAACCGACAGCGTGGCGAGATCGTGGGTTCCGGACTCGAACAGTTCCGCCAGCGCCGCGCGAGCACGGCCGAGCCGGGACTGATTCTTGGACTCCCAGTATGCAATCTTCTCGTCCGCGCTCTCCTCCGGGTCGCCGCCGGAGAGTACGTCGAGGGTGAGCGACCGCAGCGAACTGTACATATCGTCGCGCAGCGCGAGCCGGGCCAGCGCGTGCCAGCGATCGCCACGTTCCAGATGGCTGACGGCCTCCAGCAGCCAGTCGATCTTGAGATGCTCGTTCAGCGCGTAGTACAGCGCACCGACCTCTTCGCCCGAGCGGTCGGTGATATCGGCGATATCGATGACGTCGAGCAGCGGGAACAGATGCAACAGACCGAAGACCTCGGTCGCCAGATCCAGCGGCGCCCCGTGCGCGACCAGATCGGCGGCCTGATCGGTGAGGGTGGTGACGTGGTGACCACGCAACCAGCCCGGCACCTTCGGTGCGAGTTCGCGCACGCCCACCCGATACCGGTTGATCTCGGCGCCGACGGCGATGGGCTGCGGGCGGTTGGTGAGCAACCAGCGCGACGCCCGGTCCAGAGTCCGTTTGGTCTCCAGCTCGAGCTGGTCGCGGACGCCCACCGTCGTATCGGCGGTCCGGATCCGCTGCCAGATATCGTGCAGGCCGAAGATATCGGTGACCGCGGCGAAGGCGCGCACGGTATCGGTCGCGGTGGCGCCGATCTCCTCGCCCAGCCGGAACGTATAGGTGACCCCGCCGTAGTCCACCACCTCGTTGGCGATCATGGTGGTGACGATCTCCCGGCGCAGACGATGCTTCTTGATCGCCGCGCCGAACCGTTCCCGCAGCGGTGTCGGGAAGTACTCGGGCAGCCGGGCGGCGAAGAACGCGCTGTCGGGCAGATCGCCGGCCAGCAGGTCCGCCTTGAGCGCCAATTTCACATGGGCGAGCAGATTCGCGAGTTCGGGCGAGGCAAGCCCGGTGCCCTCTTCCAACCGGCGCTTGAGTACGGCGTCGGTAGGAAGCGCCTCGAGCCGCCGGTCGAGTCCGCGCTCGGTCTCGAGCTCTTCGATGAGACGCCGGTGCACATTGAGCATCCGCGCCGACTCCGCCCGGGATATACCCATCACGAAGTTCTGCGAGATATTGTCGCGCAACACCAGTTCGGCGACCTCGTCGGTCATTTCCGCGAGCAACGGATTACGATCCGCGATATCGAGCTCACCCGCCGACACCACACCGTCGAGCAGAACCTTGATGTTCACCTCGTGATCGGAGCAATCCACACCCGCGGAATTATCCAACGCGTCGGTATTCATCTTCCCACCATTACGGCAGAACTCGATCCGCCCCAACGCCGTCACGCCGAGATTTCCGCCCTCGCCGATCACCTTCACCCGGAGCTGGTCGGCATTCACGCGGACCGCGTCGTTGGATTTGTCACCGGCGTCGGCATTCGTTTCCGAACTGGCCTTGATATAGGTGCCGATACCACCGTTCCAGAGCAATTGCACAGGGGCGAGCAGAATGGCGCGGATCAATTCGGGCGGGGAAAGTTTCACCACATCGTCGGGCAGGCCGAGCGCCGCCCGGGCCTGCGGACTGATGGGCACCGATTTCA
>NZ_BAGJ01000052.1 GCF_000308775.1 Nocardia testacea NBRC 100365 | reverse complement strand
GCTCGGCCGGGGCGAGTGCGGGCGGAGCGGTCAGTGATTCGCGCACCGACTCCGCGACGGCCCGGTCCACGCTCGATTGCGGGCTACGGGCCTCGGTCCCGAGTTCGCTGAGTTTGGCCAGGATGCGCTTACTGGTCACGCCGAGCCGTTTGGCCAGGGCATGTACTCGGATTCGCTCCGGCAAGTGATCGTCGTCCTGTGATGTTGTGTCCAGCGGCTCTTGATCGGCCACGAAGTCTCCTCGGGCCCCCGGGCGCGTTCCTCTTCGAGTGACGCGGCCGTCGCGGGGACGCTTTCCGTCCGCCTCGCGCGGTTGGCGCGAGGTCAATGGTCTCGCCCCGCGTGCCCGGTTATCTCCACTATCGAACGTCGGTCGGGCTAACTGGCCACGCGGCGCCTGGCATATGGCTGAACTCCGCGGTCCGAGCGCTCGTCCAGCGCGCCGGGCAGACGCAGCCCAGAAATCCGGCTGTACGTCCGCGGCAGCGGTGGCGGCATCGTTCCGCAGTGTGTCATCCGGTCGTGCCCCCTGTGGAGCGCAACCGAGTACCAGTATCCCATACCGTGCGCCAGGTGTTCGCCGTGGCGCCGGGCGGGGCACTCGCACGGGTCCGGTCGGCCCGGCACCGGACAGTGATCAGAGGGGGAATTCGGGGAACCAGAGGGAGATTTCGCGCTTGGCCGACTCGGGCGAGTCCGATCCGTGGACCAGGTTGTACTGGGTCTCGAGGCCCAGGTCACCACGGATACTGCCGGGCGCGGCCTTCTCGACCGGATCGGTGCCACCGGCCAGCTGCCGGAACGCGGCGATGGCGCGCGGGCCCTCCAGGACGGCCGCGACGACCGGGCCCGAGGTGATGAACTCGATCAGCGAACGGTAGAACGGCTTCTCCGCGTGCTCGGCGTAGTGAGCGGCGGCCACTTCCTCGGTCACCTGCTTGAGCTCCAGGGCCGCGATGGTGAGACCCTTGCGCTCGATGCGGTTCAGTACTTCGCCGACGTAGCCGCGGGCCACACCGTCGGGTTTGATCAGAATCAACGTCTGCTCTGTCACGCGGTCAGCCTAATGGGCGCCGCCGGGCGAGGCCCAACCGCAGTCCCCTCGGCCTACGCGCGAGTAGCGACGGCGCCGGGAGGGCGGAGGCGGAGCCGTGCCGGGCGGCCTCGCTCAGGAACCTCCGGAGGTGCGCTGACTCGGCAGCGTCCCCTCGTCCATTCGCCGCTTCACATCCGAGCGCAGCAGCAGGATGAACGCCCAGACCGCGAGGAAGATGACGCCGATGACCGCGATCGACAGATGGAACACCCCGCCGATCAGCACCAGCACCTGCAACCCAAGATTGAACGGGACCGCCCAGGGGCGGCGCTGCAAACCCGCGCCGACGATCATCACCAGGGCCAGGACCACCAGATAGGTGCCCGATACCCAGGTGACACCACCGGCGACATCGGCCACCACCGGCAGGGCCAGCAGCACCGTGATCGCCTCGAGCACCAGGGCCCCGGCCATCACCCCGCGCAGACCCTTCCACGGATCGGGCGGAGCCGGGGGCGTCGCCTCGGATTTCGGCGCTTCGGGCTCACTCATGCTGTATATATTGCGCCGCCTCCGGCGGCGCGGGTTCGGGGCCCCCTCGGTCTCGATTCTTCACTCCGACGCTCCCCCGCTCCGTCGCTCCAGAATCGAGCCGGGCCCCGAACCCCATGGTCGGACGGAAGCGGGGGCCGCCCTTGGCGCGAAAACCCCGACGGTAGGTATGCCCCGTCGGGGTGCTCGAAATGCCGTTCCGGTGGATGGGGGCGCTACGCGGGGTCTTTGCCGAAAAGGGCCCGGGCGGCGCCGGCCGTGATGACCGACCCGGTGACGACCACTCCGGCACCGGAGACCATTTCCCCGCTCGCACCGACCTCCTCCGCGAGCGCGACGGCGGTTTCCAGCGCGTCCGGCAGGGTGTCGGCGGTGACCACGCGTTCGTCGCCGAACCGCTGGACCGCCAGATCGGCGAGCTGATCGACCGGCAACGCCCGGGGGGACCCGTTGGTGGTCACCACGATCTCGTCGAAAACCGGCTCCAGCGCGGTGAGGATTCCGGCGACATCCTTGTCGGCCAGTACCGCGACCACGCCGACCAGCTTGCGGAAGTCGAATTCGGCGGTCAGCGTGGCGGCGAGCGCGGTCGCCCCGGCCGGGTTGTGCGCGGCATCGATGAACAAGGTGGGTGCGTTGCGCATCCGTTCGAGGCGCCCGGGGCTGGTGACCCCGGCGAAACCGGCGCGAACCGCGTCGATGTCCAGCTGCCGCTGCGCCCCGGCGCCGAAGAAGGCTTCCACCGCGGCCAATGCGAGCGCCGCGTTGTGGGCCTGGTGCTCTCCGTGCAGGGGCAGGAAGATCTCGTCGTAGACCCCGCCGAGCCCCTGCAGTTCGAGCTGCTGACCGCCCACGGCGATCCGCCGGCTCAGCACCTGGAACTCCGAACCGGCCCGCGCCACCGCCGCGTCGGTTTCCACGGCCCGGCGCAGCAGTACCTCCAGCGCCTCGGGGTCCTGTTGGGCGATGATCGCGACCGTATCGGTGGGAACCAGCGACTCCGGGGCGCGTTTGATGATCCCGGCCTTCTCCTTGGCGATGGAGGTCAGATCCGGACCCAGGTATTCGGTGTGGTCGAGGCCGATGGGGGTGATGACCGCGACCTGCGCGTCGATCACATTGGTGGCGTCCCAGCTGCCACCCATCCCGGTCTCCACGACCGCGACGTCCACCGGCGCCTCCGCGAACGCCGCGTAGGCCATGGCGGTGAGCACCTCGAATTTGCTCATCGCCGGGCCGCCCGCGGTCGCCGACTGGGCATCGATCATCTCGATATAGGGCTGCATCTCCCGGTACAGCTCGACATAGCGGGCCGGGGAGATCGGCCGGTTGTCGATACTGATCCGCTCGGTGGCCAGCTGCAGGTGCGGGCTGGTGAGCCGGCCGGTCCGGCGGTGCAGCGCGGTGAGCAGCGAGTCGATCATCCGGGTCACCGACGTCTTACCATTGGTGCCCGCGACATGGATCGCCGGGAACGCGCGCTGCGGTGAACCCAGCACATCCATGAGCGTGGCGATCCGGGTGAGCGAGGGTTCGATCTTGGTTTCCGGCCAGCGCTGATCGAGTTCCGCCTCGACCAGGGCCATCTCCGCCAGGTCCACCGGTGACGGCCCGGTGCCGAGCCGAGAGCCCCCGGACCGGGGGTCCGGCTCGGCGTCGTCGCCGTGGGTGTTCACTTGCCGCTCAGCTCGGCCAGGCGGGCCCCGATCCGCTCCACCTCGGCCGCGGCGACCTCGCGCCGGGCCCGGATCTTGTCCACCACCGGTTCCGGGGCCTTGGCCAGGAACGCCTCGTTACCGAGTTTGGCCTCGGTCCCCGCCAGTTCCTTCTGCGCGACCGCCAGATCCTTCTCCAGGCGCCGCCGCTCGGCCGCGAGGTCGACGGTGCCCGAGGTATCGACCTCGACGGTGACCGTGGTGCCGCTGAGCCGCACCTCCACCGAGGCCGTCGCCGCGAAATCCGCGCCGGGCTCGGTGAGCCGGCCCAGCGTGCTCACCTCCGGATGGAGATGCGCCAGACCCGCCGCGTCCAGGCCGAGCACCCGGGCCGCGACCTTCTGCTTGTCGTTCAACCCCTGATCGCTGCGGAACCGGCGGATCTCGGTGACCAGCCGCTGCAGATCGGCGATACGCCGCGCCGCGCCGGTATCGGCGGGCGTGCCGGAGCGCTGCGGCCAGGACGCCACGACCACCGACTCCGCGCCGGTCAGCGCCTGCCACAGCGCTTCGGTGACGAACGGGATCACCGGGTGCAGCAACCGCAGCACCGCGTCGAGCACCGACCCGAGCACGACCCGGGTCGATTCGGCCCGCTCCTCGCTCTCGGCGAACTGGACCTTGGACAGTTCCAGATACCAGTCGCAGAGTTCGTCCCATGCGAAGTGGTAGAGCGCCTCGCAGGCCTTACCGAACTCGTAGGCGTCGAACGCGGCGTCGACCTCGGCGAGCACCTCGTCGAGCCGGTCCACGATCCAGCGGTCGGCGTCGGTCAGCGTCTCCCGGGCGGGCACCGGTCCCGGGCGGGCGCCGTTCAAGAGCGCGAACTTGGTCGCGTTGAACAGCTTGGTGACGAAACTGCGCGAGGCCAGGGCGTGCGGTTCGCCGACGGACAGATCACCGCCCGGCTGGGCACCACGGGCCAGGGTGAAGCGCAGCGCGTCCGCGCCGTAGTTGTTGATCCAGTCCAGCGGGTCGATCCCGTTACCCCGCGACTTCGACATCTTCCGGCCGAACTGGTCGCGGATCAGTCCGTGCAGGAACACATCCTTGAAGGGAACCGGATAGTCCCCGCCCTTACCGGTGGCCACCGCGGCGTCGTCGGCGACGAAGGTGCCGAACATCATCATCCGGGCCACCCAGAAGAACAGGATGTCGTATCCGGTGACCAGCACGCTGGTCGGATAGAACTTCGCCAGCTCCGGGGTCGCGTCCGGCCAGCCCATCGTGGAGAACGGCCACAGACCGGAGGAGAACCAGGTGTCGAGGACGTCGGGGTCCTGCACCCATCCCTCGGGAGCCTGTTCGTCGGGACCGACGCACACGACTTCGCCCTCGGGCCCGTACCAGATGGGAATGCGATGGCCCCACCACAGCTGCCGCGATATGCACCAGTCGTGCATATCGTCGACCCAGTCGAACCAGCGCGGTTCCTGGCTCGCCGGGTGGATGACGGTATCGCCGTTGCGGACCGCGTCACCGGCCGCCTTGGCCAGCGATTCGACCTTCACCCACCACTGCATGGACAGCCGCGGTTCGATCGCTTCGCCGCTGCGCTCGGAATGCCCGACACTGTGCAGGTACGGGCGCTTCTCGGCGACGATCCGGCCCTCGGTGGCCAACCGCTCACGGACCTTCACCCGCGCCTCGAACCGGTCCATCCCGTCGAATTCGGTACCGGTATCGGCGATCCGGCCGCGTTCGTCCATGATCGTGGGCATCGGCAGGTTGTGCCGCAGGCCCATCTCGAAGTCGTTCGGATCGTGGGCCGGGGTGATCTTCACCGCGCCGGAGCCGAACTCGGGGTCCACGTAGTCGTCGGCGATGATCGGGATCTGCCGTCCGGTGATCGGATGTTCGAGCGTGGTGCCGATCAGGTCCCGGTACCGGGGATCATCCGGGTGCACCGCGACCGCGGTGTCACCGAGCATGGTCTCCACCCGGGTGGTGGCGACCACGACGTGCGGTTCGGCATCGTCGAGCGACCCATACCGCAGCGACACCAGCTCGCCCTCGACGTCCTCGTACTTGACCTCGATATCGGAGATCGCGGTACGCAGTTCCGGCGACCAGTTCACCAGCCGCTCCGCCCGGTAGATCAGGCCCGCGTCGTAGAGGCGCTTGAAGATCGTCTGGACCGCGCGCGACAGGCCCTCGTCCATGGTGAACCGATCCCGCGACCAGTCCACACTGTCCCCGAGCGCCCGCATCTGCCACTGGATCGCGCCACCGGACTCACGTTTCCAGTCCCAGACCTTCTGCACGAACAGTTCGCGGCCGAAATCCTCTTTGGTCTTCCCGTCCGCGGCGAGCTGCTTCTCCACCACCGTCTGGGTGGCGATACCGGCATGGTCCATCCCGGGCAGCCACAGCACCTCGTAACCCTGCATCCGCTTCCGGCGCGCCAGGGTGTCCATGAGGGTGTGGTCGAGCGCATGGCCCATGTGCAGTGTGCCGGTCACATTGGGCGGCGGCAGCACGATCGAGTACGCGGGCGCGGAACTGTGCGGGTCGGCCGTGAAGTAACCGGCGGCTACCCAGCGCTCGTACAGGTCGGCCTCCACCTCGCCGGGATTCCAGCTCTTGGGGAGGGCATCGGCACGATTACGCGTGTTGTCAGGGGCTGCGCTGGTCACGCCGCGATTCTAGTTCTATCGGCGTCGCCTTCGGCGCCGCGGGGTCGGAGCCCTCGTGACCCGGCTCTTCCCTCCTCCGCTCAGTCCGGAGTCGGGGCGGGCTCCGACCACAAATGCCGACCATCCGGACAGGCATAGGAGAAGACAGACCGGCGGTTGCGTACCTTTGTCCCTACTTCGAGGGGGATCGACCGAGGGGCGAAGGACCTATTGCGGAATCTGTCCGCACGCGCCCGGACGCCGGAGTCCCGCTACGCGCGAGAAGGCGAGGGGCGACTGCGGGGACCGGCGAAGACCGTGCACACTGCCGGCCTCGGCGAAGATGCCGGAAAGGTCGAAGGCGGAGCCTTCGGTGGATGAGGGACACCGAAGACTCCGCCTACATGTGTAAGACTACCGCCGATCCGGGCCTGCGCCGCCAATCCATAAACAATTCTCAGCTTGAGCACCGGAATTCTCAGGCGAGCGCCCGGCTCGCCGGGCCGACGCGCTTCGGCCGAAAGCTGTGACCTCGAGCAGACAAAGGCGACATTCTTGCCGAAACCGGTTCGACTGGGGACCCTGGACGGGGTGAACCCCCCGCTCGACTCGTTACCGGTGAACCCCGCGGAATCCATCTTCCCGGAATCGGATTCGGAAATCGTCCGGCCCCGGGCCGTCGACGACCTACGGGGCCGGGCGACGCGGGAGCTGCGGTACCCGGCGAGCGCGGCCGTGCTGTTCGCCGGAATCCCCGGCGCGGGCAAGAGCACCGCGCTGCGCCGGCTGTTCGGCGCCGACCCCGAGGCCGAGCACGCGCTACCCGGTCCCGACCGGTCGGTGGTGCTCGATTCCATCCATGCCCGCAATTCCTGGCGGCGCCGGCTGTCCTGGCTGCCCTATCCGCTGTGGCGGCCGGTGGTACACGTGGTGCATTTCGGCCGCATCTGGGTCGCACTGCGCGATCACACCGGCCCCGTGGTGATCCATGATTGCGGCACCATCGGTTTCACGCGGCGGATGCTGACGCGCTGGGCCGTCCGGCACGGCCGCGAACTGCACATGGTGTTCCTGGATGTGCCGGCGACGGTCGCCCGCGCCGGACAGTACGCGCGCGGACGGCGGGTCGGACGGCTGTCGTTCCACTGGCACGTATGGCGCTGGAGACGGCTGCTGGGGCAGCTGGAGACCGGGGCCGGTCCCCGGCCCGCGCCCGCCTCGGTCGTGGTGATCGACCGGACCGGCGTGGACCGGCTGCGTATCCGGTTCGCCGCCTGACCGCCGCGGTCAGGGCGTCAGTACGGTCAGCGCCGCGCGTTCGACACGCACGGTGAGCGGGAGCCGGCCCGCGGGCTCGCCGTCGGCGGTGGCCGGGGCGCCGGGAGCGTGCAGACGCAGGGATTCGGTCCGGTACTGGCTCACCGCGGGGTGTTCGATCCGCCGGCCCGCCGAGAGGGCAGGCAGGATTCGCAGCATCTCCAGATGCGAGACCTTGCCGACCACGGTCACATCCAGCAGGCCGTCGTCGCAGCGGGCGTCCGGGCAGATGAGCATTCCGCCGCCGTAGGTGGTGGTGTTTCCCACCGCCACCAGCAACGCCTCCGTGGTGATCACCTCGGGGGCCGGACCGCCCAGCTCGATCCGGTAGGGCACGGCGATACCGTGCGCGATCTCCGCGACCGCGGCCACGGTGTAGCGGGACCGGCCGCGCGGGTAACGCATCCGGTTGGCACGCAGGGTGACCCGGGCGTCGAAGCCGGTGCACGCGACGGTGGCGAACCACATCGGGTCGTGCCCGTCGGGTTCCAGCCGGCCCAGGTCGATGGTGCGCACCCGACCGGAGCGGATCAGTTCCGCGGCCCGGGCCGGCTCGTCGGCGATACCGAGTTCCCGCGCCAGGTCGTTGCCCGTACCCGCCGGAACCAGGGCCAGCGGAACGCCCGAACCGGCCAGCGGGTCCAGGATCGTGTTCACCAGACCGTCACCGCCGACGCAGACGACGGCGTCGGGGGCGCCGCCGGTCACCACCTCGCGAACCTGCTCCCGGGTCCGGGCCGCGGAGGGCGCGTGGATCTCGACGACGGCCACGCCGTCCGCGCTCAGCCGGTCGGCGACGGTGCGGGCGGCTTCGCGCGCTCTGCCCTGCCCTGAAGCGGGGTTGGTCACCACGGCGACCGTCCGCACCTGCCGGGACTCCGCTGCGTTGCGGCGTGTCATGGCAGCAGTTTGCCAGGGTTGAGGATCCCGGCCGGGTCGATCTCGCGTTTCACCGCGCGCAGTACCCGCACGCCCAGGTCGCCGATCTCGTCGGGCAACCAGGCACGGTGGTCCGCGCCCACGGCGTGGTGGTGGGTGATGGTCGCGCCGGCCGCGGCGATGGCGTTCCCGGCGGCGGTCTTCGCGGCCCGCCACTGCGCGATCGGATCGTCGAGCAGCTTGGCGACCACCGTGAAATACAGCGACGCGCCGGTCGGGTAGGTATGCGAGATATGGCACATCACCAGCGCGGGAGCGCCTTGGGCGGTCAGCGAATCGGTGAGCGCGCTCGTCACCTTCGCCTTCAGCTCGGCCAGCGCGCTCCAGGTGGTGGCGGTCTCCAGGGTTTCGCACAGCACCCCGACATCCAGCAGTGCGTCCCGCAGGTAGGGGGCGGCGAAGCGGCCGTGCTGCCACTCCCGGGCCGGTTCCGGCCCGAGTTCGGTACCGCCGGCGGCGCGCAGTAGCGCGGCGGCCTCGGCGCCACGGGCCGCGGTGTGGGCGGCGGTGCCCTCGAATGTGGTCACCGCCAGGCAACCGGAAACCGATGCCCCGCCGACGTTTCCGGCGCGGGCCAGGTTCAGCCCGGTTTCGGCTTCGTCGGACAACCGCAGCACCGTCGGCGCCGCGCCCGCCTGCACCACCGCGCGCAATGCGGCGGCGCCGGTCGCGAAATCCGGGAAAGACCAGGCCATATGAGTTGTGGTCGCCGGGATCGGATGGACCCGGACGGTGACCTCGGTGAGGACGCCGAGCGCGCCCTCGGAACCGACGAACAGTTCGCGCAGATCGGGTCCGGCGGCCGAGGCGGGTGCCCGGCCCAGCAGCACGCTTCCCGTCGGCGTGGCCACCCGGACGCGCTGGACCATATCGTCGAACCGGCCGTATCCGGCGGAGGCCTGACCCGACGACCGGGTCGCGGCGAATCCGCCGATACTGGCGAATTCGAAACTCTGCGGGAAATGTCCGAGCGAGAGCCCGTGCTCGGCGAGCAACTGCTCGGCCCGCGGGCCGGTGACGCCGGCGCCGAAGGTGGCGGTGCCGGAGACCGGGTCGCAGTCCAGCAGGGCATCGAGCCGGCGCAGGTCCAGTGCGATCACCGTGTCGAACGCGCCGCGCACCGGATCGAGCCCGCCGACCACACTGGTGCCGCCGCCGAAGGGCACCACCGCGATGCCCTCCGCCGAGCAGTAGGCGAGGACGGCCGCCACCTCGTCGTGGCCGGCGGGAAAGACCACCGCGTCCGGTGCGTCCTGCGGGGCCGGATCGCGACGTCGCAGCAGGTCGGGTGTGCTCTTGCCACCGGCGTGGCGCAACCGGGAGACCGCTTCGGTGGAGATATGGTCCGCGCCGACGAGATCTGCCAGACCGGCCCGCCGGTCCGGGGACAGGACCGGCGGCCGGAGCGGCACATCGCCCTCATCACGACGCGTCGCCGGCTCCCCGGAGATTCCGAACACCTGTGTCAGGAGGCCGCGGATCTGCTCGGGCAGCGGTGTGTGCCCGGCGGGAACACCCCAGGCGTCCCACACCATATCCGGTCGCCGCGCGCTCGACGCCGAGTTCACCGGACGTTCGCCTTGCTCACCTGTCATGCGTTACAGTTTGACATGGAGTGTCAAGCAGTAACCCGAACTGGAGACGAGGTCGAGTCCGTGTCATCCGGCGCAGCAGCCGTCGAGCAGACGATCCTGGACGCGGCCCGCGCCTGCGTCGCGGAGTTCGGCGTCCGGCGCACCACGCTCACCGAGGTCGCCCGCCGGGCAGGCGTGAGCCGGCCGACGGTCTACCGCCGGTGGGCCGACAGCCGCGCTCTGGTCGCCGAACTCCTGGTGCGCGAACTGCGCGAGATCATCGCCGCGGCCGTACCGACCACCGGTCCGGCCCGGGAGCGGCTGGTCACCGGCGTGGTCACCGGCGCGGCGGAGGTCCGATCGAACCCGCTGTTCGGCAAGATCTTCCGCACCGATACCGACCTGATGCTCACCTACGTCTTCGGCCGCCTGGGCCGCAACCAGCGGCAACTGCTCGAACTGTTCGACACCGGCATCCGGGACGGCCAGGCGGACGGATCGGTCCGGGCCGGCGAACCCGACCGGCTGGCGGCCATGGTCCTGCTGATCACCCAGTCGGCGGTGCAGTCGGCGGCCACGGTCGCCCATCTGCTCGACGGTTCCGCGCTCGACACCGAACTCCGCCACGCCCTCGACAGCTATCTCGCCCCGTGATCCCACCTTCCAGGAAGGAGTAGGGCCCGGCGCATCCGGAAGCGGTGCTCGTCCCCGTCTTCCGTTCCGCCGCACCGGCGGGCGCCGTGCCGAGAAACAGATGGCCGAGAACCCCTCCCGCACCGCGGGACCCGCACTGAACGCCTCCCGCCGGCGCCGCGAGCTCGCGGCCCTCGGCGACCACCCGGACATCGACCTGCTCGTGATCGGCGGCGGCGTGACCGGCGCCGGCGTCGCGCTCGACGCGGCCGCCCGCGGACTGCGCACCGTGCTGGTGGAACGCCATGATCTAGCCCACGGCACCAGCCGGTGGAGTTCGAAACTGGTGCACGGCGGACTGCGCTACCTGGCGAGCGGCAAGGTCGGCATCGCGCACGAGAGCGCGGTGGAGCGGGGAATCCTGCTGCGGCGCAATGCTCCGCACCTGGTCCGGCCGCTCCCCCAACTGGTCCCGCTGCTGCCCGGGATCGGCCTGTCCACCCGGAGCCTGATCCGGGCGGGGTTCCTGGCCGGCGACGCGCTGCGGTTCGGGGCGGGCACACCCGGAGCACTGCTACCCCGGTCGCGGCGGGTGACCCGCGCCGAGGCACTGCGGCTGGCGCCGACCGTACGGCAGCACGGACTGCGCGGCGGATTGCAGGCCTGGGACGGGCAACTGGTGGACGACGCGCGACTCGTGGTCGCACTCGCCCGCACCGCGGCCGCGCACGGCGCGACCGTGCTGACCCGTGTCGCCGCCGAACAGGCCGGCGGTGACGGCGCCGTCCTACGCGACACCCTGACCGGCGAAAGCCTCCGGATCCGCGCCGCGGCCGTGGTCAACGCGGCCGGTATCTGGGCCGACCAGGTGGATCCGAGCATCGAGTTGCGACCCAGCCGCGGCACCCATCTGGTGTTCGACGCCGCCGCCTTCGGCGGGCTCACCGCGGCGCTGACCGTGCCGGTGCCCGGCGCCGTCGGCCGGTTCATCTTCGCCCTGCCCGCCCCGCACGGACGGGTCTACCTGGGACTCACCGACGAGGACGCGCCCGGGCCCGTCCCCGACGAACCGCGGCCCACCGCTACCGAGATCGACTTTCTGCTCGACACGGTGAACACGGTGCTCCGTATCCCGCTGACGCACACCGATATCCGCGGCAGCTATGCCGGCCTGCGGCCGCTGCTGCGCACGGCCGGCGACAGCACGGCCGATATCTCCCGGGAACACGCGGTCCTCACCGCGCCGAGCGGGCTGGTGACAGTGGTCGGCGGCAAACTCACCACCTACCGCAAGATGGCGCAGGACGCCGTCGACGCCGCCGTGGCACACTCGCGACTGCGCGCAGGCCCGTGCCGGACGAAGAACCTGCCGCTGGCCGGCGCGGTCACCGGGGTGGCCCGCGACCGGCTGGCCGCGCCCCAGCTACTCATCGAACGCTACGGCGCCGACGCCCCGGCGGTCGTCACGCTGACCGCCGCGAACCCGGAGCTGGCCACCCCGGTCGCGCCCGGCGTGGATGTGCTCGCGGCGGAGTTCGTCTGGTCGCTGGAGCAGGAGGGCGCCCTCGACGCCGGTGATCTGCTGGACCGCCGCACCCGGATCGGGCTGGTTCCGGCCGACCGGGCCGCCGCGCTGGCCGCGGCCGTTGCCGCGGTGGCGGCCACCACGGGCTGAATTCAGGCGTACTCCCAGGTCTCGGTCGCGGCCCACATGCACGACCGGGGCCAGCGGTCGAGACCGTGCGCGATCTCGGCCGCTCGCAGCGCGTGCAGTTGCGGGGTCTCCGCGGCCGGATCGAGATAGCGGAAACCCAGCCGCTGGTAATAGGGCCCGTTCCACGGCACCTCGGTGAACGTGGTGAGCGTTATCGCCGGCAATCGGTGCTCGGCGGCCCAGCGCACCGCGCGGTCGATCAGGCGCCGGCCGATGCCGGCTCCGCGGTACTCGGGCAGGACCGATACCTGGTCGATATGGGCGTTCCCGTCGACGACGCTCGCGATGAGGTAACCCACCGGTCCCCGGTCCGCGACGGCCCAGACCCAGGCGCGATCGTCCAGCACGAATTCGCCCAGCACCTCGGCCGACAGCGGTTCGTCACCGGCGACCGCGTGCATCCCCAACGCCGCGAACGGCTGCCCCGCCCGCACCTCGATCTCCTGCAGCACCGGGATATCCGCGGCGCTCGCCGCCCGGATCACGCCGCACCCGCCCGCAGCACATCCGCCACCCGGGAGGAGCAGTGATCCACCAGAGCGGCCCCGGCCTGCCCGAGGTAGCGGGGCCGACGGAGCACCGGCAGCGCCGGGCGCGCGGTCGAGGACCCGGCCGCGACCACCCCAGGGCGTCCGTCCGGTGCGCTGAGCGACATGACAATCCCTACTCTCTGTTCCGTGCGGCGCGGCGGTCTGCCCGCTCACCCCGGCGATCCGTCGCCACCATCTCATACGCCGGGTAACGGATTCGCATCTATGCTGGATCCGGTAGTGCGCCAGGAAGGAGCCGCGGGTGCGCGTTGATACGTCCACTATCGGGATCGCACCGGGCGAGGGCCTGGTCGCGCGGTTCGGTGACGTCGTGATCTATCTCGTGGGGGCCAATGCCTCCACCGAGCGGATACTCGGCGCGGTCGAAGCCGTGGCAGACGCCGAGCATCCCGGGGCGGCCATCGCGCAGCGGCTCGCCGCGGTCGTCTTCGGCACCGGTTCGGAGCCGCCCCCGTTCGGGCTCGTCGCGCCCACCGCCGACGGCACCCTGGTGCTGCTGCGCGGCCCGGTGTCGGCGATGATCTCGGGGGCCGAGGGGTCGCGGCGGCTGGTCGGTGCCCGCGCCTTCACCTGGGTGGACGAAATCGTGCGCGACCCCGTGCGCACACTCACCGTGGGCCCCGGCGCCGACGGCCGGATCACGCCGTATCCGCGCACCGATCTGCGCGCCGGAGTCGTGCCCGGTGGGGGTTTCGTCATCCAGGCCGCGGTGCGCCGCGGCACCAAGAATCAGAACCGGGCCACCACTCCGGCGAAGAAAACGGCGGCGTCCTACGAACCCGTCGCGACGGCACCGGCCGGGCTCGCCGCGAGCGAGCCGGAACCCGAATCGCATTCCGGGCCCCGGACCGGTCTCGCCGAGGTGTCCCCCGCGGAACCACTGCCCGGCACCCGCGCGTGGTCGGCCGCACCGGCGCCCATGCGCGTGGATCCCGAACCGATCCGCCTGCGCAAGGAACCGGCCCGGCCGCACCCGCACACCCGCACCCCCAGCGCCGAACAAGCCCATTCGGCCCCGCCGACCCTGGTGGCCGAGGACGGTACCGCCTACCCGCTGGACCGCGCCTACGTCATCGGCCGCGGCCCCTCGGTCGACGAATCGGTACGCCGCAAAACCGCCGCTCCCCTGGTTCTGCAGCGCGACCGCCACATCTCCCGCGTCCACGCCTACCTCTCGGTCGACTCGGGGAAGGTCTTCCTCCGCGACGCGGGAACCGCCGCCGGAACCTTCGTCTCCACCCCCGGCGAACCGCGCTGGACCCGGATCAGCCAGTCCCCCACCGAACTTCCGCCCGGCGGACGGATCCGCATCAGCGAACAGGTCCTCACCTACCACGGCGGCTCCGCCTGATCCCGGCACCCCGCTCGTCCCCCCGGCACCCGGTTCTCCACTCCGGCGCTCGGCCGTTCCGGAACCGGGGGCGGGCCCCGGCCGCGAAGGTGGATCACAATGGTCGGTATGCACCGCAACGCCCCCACCGACGATATCGACGAGTCCGAGCTGACCGTCACTGCACCGAAGGAGCAGGCGGCCGGTGTACGAGCGGTGGCCGTGGCCCTGCAGCGGGCGGTCTCCGATATGGGTGTCATACGCACGGCCCGCACCCTCGCCCGGGTCAATCAGGTGAACGGGTTCGACTGCCCGGGTTGTGCCTGGCCGGAGCCGAGCGGTCATCGCCGGCCCGCCGAATTCTGTGAGAACGGCGCGAAGGCCGTCGCCGAGGAAGCGACGCTCGAGACCGTCGGGCCGGAGTTCTTCGCCCGGTATTCGATCGACGAACTCGCGCAACGGTCCGGGTACTGGCTGGGGCGGCAGGGCCGGCTCACCCACCCGATGGTGCGGCGGCCCGGCGATACCCACTACTCCCCCATTTCCTGGGCGGAGGCCTACCGGCTCATCACGGAGCACCTCCACGCCCTGGATTCGCCGGACGAGGCCGTGTTCTACACCTCCGGCCGTACCGCCAACGAGACGGCGTTCCTCTACCAGCTGCTGGTGCGCAGTTTCGGGACCAACAACCTGCCCGACTGCAGCAATATGTGCCACGAGTCCTCGGGCACCGCGCTGACCGGGTCGATCGGTATCGGCAAGGGCTCGGTGACCATCGACGATTTCGCGGCCGCCGATCTGATCCTGATCGCGGGGCAGAATCCGGGTACCAACCATCCGCGGATGCTCAGCGCTCTGGCGGACGCGAAGAAGGCGGGCGCGCGGATCATCGCGATCAACCCCCTGCCCGAGACCGGCCTGATCGGTTTCCGCGATCCGCAGACCGTGCGGGGGCTGACCACCGGGGTGGATATCGCCGACGATTTCCTGCAGATCCGCCTGGGTGGCGATATGGCGCTGTTCCAGGGCTTGGCGAAACTGCTGTTCGAGGCCGAGGACCGGGCCCCGGGCACCGTGGTTGACCGGGCTTTCGTCGATACGCACACCGCCGGTTTCGCCGACTACGAGCGGCATATCCGGGCTGTCGACCTGGACACCGTGCTCACCGCGACCGGACTCTCCCGCGACGATCTCGAACGCACGGCCGCGCTGCTGGCCGGTTCGACGAGCACGATCGTGTGCTGGGCGATGGGACTCACCCAGCACACACATGCGGTGGCCACCATCGAGGAGGCGGCCAACCTGCTGCTGATCCGCGGCATGATCGGCAGGCCGGGGGCGGGCCTGTGCCCGGTGCGCGGACATTCCAATGTGCAGGGCGACCGCACCATGGGAATCTGGGAGCGGGCTCCGGAAACCTTCCTGGCCGCCCTGGACCAGGAGTTCGGGATCACCAGTCCGCGGGCGCACGGTTACGACACCGTCGCGGCCATCCGGGCTCTGCGCGACGGTCACGCCCGCGTCTTCTTCGGTATGGGCGGCAATTTCGTCTCCGCCACCCCCGACACCGCGGTCACCGAAGCCGCACTGCGCCGGTGCGCGCTGACCGTGCAGGTGTCCACCAAACTGAACCGCAGCCATATCGTGCACGGGGAGACCGCGGTGATCCTGCCGACCCTGGGCCGCACCGATCTGGATATCCAGAACGGTATGCGGCAACAGGTCTCGGTGGAGGATTCGATGTCGATGGTGCACCTTTCCACCGGCCGGTTGACACCGGTCGGGCCGGAACTGCGCAGCGAGGTCGCCATCGTCTGTGAACTCGCCCGGGAACTGCTGGGTCCGGACCATCCGGTGCCGTGGGATCGGTTCCGCGGTGACTACGACCTCATCCGCGATGCCATTGCCCGGGTGGTGCCCGGCTGCACCGATTACAACGCCCGGGTCCGGCAGCGCAACGGTTTCGTGCTGCCGCATCCGCCGCGCGATTCCCGTGAATTCCGGACCACCACCGGCAAAGCCAACTTCGCGGTGAACGAACTGCGGTGGGTACCGGTGCCGCCGGGGCGGCTGATCCTGCAGACCCTGCGCAGCCACGACCAGTACAACACCACGATCTACGGCCTCGACGACCGCTATCGCGGGGTACACCACGGGCGCCGGGTGGTCCTGGTGAACGCCACGGATATCGCTGACCTGGGTTTCCGCGACGGCGATCTCGTCGATCTGGTCTCGGAGTGGAGCGACGGCGCGGACCGGCGCGTCGAAGGGTTCCGGCTGGTGGCCTACTCCACTCCGCGCGGCAATGCCGCCGCCTACTATCCCGAGACGAACCCGCTGGTGCCGCTGGATCATGTGGCCGACCGTTCCAACACCCCGGTGTCGAAAGCCGTCACCGTCCGGCTCGAACCGCATACCCACCGGCGATGAGCAGAGTCACCGCCCGCCGCCGTATGCGGCGGATCACCCCGTCCGGGGAGATCGTCCGCCCCGACACCTTGGCCGTGGAGGAGCCTCTGGAGATCCGGGTGCGCGGCGAGTCGCTCACCGTCACCATGCGCACCCCCGGTCACGATATCGACCTGGTGCACGGTTTCCTCTTCGGTGAGACGCTGATCGGCGCCGCCGCCGATATCCACAGCGCCCGCTACTGCGCCGGTACCGACGACGAGGGGCGCAATACCTACAACGTGCTGGATGTGGGCCTGCGTGCCCCGATCGTGCTCCCGGACCGGCCGTTCCTCACCACCGGTGCCTGCGGGCTCTGCGGGCGCACCGCGCTCGACGAGGTCCGGATGCGCAGCCGATATCCGTTGCCGGCGCCGCGACCGCTGCTGGACGCCGAAGTACTCGCTGCCCTGCCGGATCGGCTGCGCGCCCACCAGTCGGTGTTCGACGCCACGGGCGGCTTGCACGGGGCGGGTCTGTTCACCCCCGACGGTACGGCCCTGGTGGTGCGCGAGGACATCGGCCGCCACAATGCCGTGGACAAGGTGATCGGCTGGGCGCTGCGCGAAAACCGTGTACCGGCTTCCGATCTCGTGCTCGTGGTCAGCGGGCGCGCGTCGTTCGAACTGGTACAGAAAGCTGTCCTGGCCGGTATCCCGGTCCTCGCCGCCGTCTCGGCGCCCAGTTCGCTGGCGGTCGACCTGGCCGACGAGTCCGGTCTCACCCTGGCGGGGTTCGTGCGCGGCGACACCATGAACATCTACAGCCATCCGGAGCGGATCCGCGGCATCGGCATCGCCGGATGACCCGGGCCGGGTGGCCGCGGCATCTTCCTCGGCCATGACCGGTCGGGCCCCGCGCCGGCGGTAGGTTTCCCGGCAACGGCGAGGCGCTCACGATTCTCGGCGTGCAGTGGGCGGACGGCCGCGTACTCGCTACCGCGCCGGCGCAGCGGCGTAGTCGGCCAACTCGATATCGTCCTTGGCGTCGCCGGCGAACCTGTCCATCATGTCGAACCAGCGTGACCCCAGGAACCAGTTCCGCAACCGCAGGCCCAGAGCCGTTTTCGGCGCCAGGAACGGGCCCGGGCTACTGCTGCCCCCGAGTTTCGCGTATCGGCGCATGATGCGGTCGTATCGGGCGAAGGCCTCGGTGTGCTCGCCCCCGGCGGCGGCGAGTTCGCCCGCCAGCACATACGCACCCACCACTGCCAGACCGGTCCCGAAGCCGGCCAGGGTGTTGCCGTAGGCGCTGTCGCCGACCAGTGCCACCCGGCCCGACACATAGCTGGGCATCCGCACCCGGGCCAGCGCGTCCAGATAGAAGTCGTCGTATCCGGGCAGTTCGGCGAGCATATCGGAGACCGGCCCGCTCATTCCGGCGAAGTGGTCGACCAGTACGCGCCGCTTCTCGGCGTCGTCGGCGAATGTCCGCGCGGCGGCGGCGAACATGTACATCTGCTGCGCCTTCGGCCCCCCGCGCACCGCGAGGCGGCCCGGTGCGCTGTAGGCGTGGGACACTCGCCGCCGCGGCCCGTCGCCGGATTCGGCGGCGAGTGGTTCGCCGGCGATGGCGTAGTAGTAGCCGCGGTGCCCGACGAACTTCTCCTCCGGGCCGAATGCCAGGCGGCGGACCCGGGAATGGATACCGTCCGCGCCGAACACCAGGTCGAAGCGGCGCGCAGGACCGTGCTCGAATTCGACCTCGACGCCGTCTCCGGTCTCCCGCAGTGCGCTGATCGAATCGCCGAACACGTAGGCGCAGCGCCGGGCGGTCAGGTCGTAGAGGATTTCGGCCAGATCTCCCCGCAGGATCTCGACGTCGCCGCCGGTGAAGTCGCCGGACATCCGTGCTCGTTCCCGGCCGTCGGCATCGACGAAGACCATATCGGTGGCGCCCGTACTACGCCGCCGGATCTCGTCGTGAACACCCATCCGCTCGAGCACCGTGCGTTGCACGGCCCCTGTGAAATCGACGGCCTGCCCTCCCGGGCGCAGCGCGGGTGCCCGTTCGACCACGGTGACATCGAACCCGTAGCGGTCGAGCCAGTAGGCGAGCGCCGGGCCGGCGATGCTCGCCCCGGAGATGAGAACGGTGCGGTTCTGCATGACGAACTCCATCCATATTTGCGTCCAATGGAAACTGTTTCCGATGGACGCCATTCAGCGTATGGTAGACACAGTTCCACGTCAATCCACTTCCGGAAAGGAATCCGATGGCGACGCCGACCGTCCTCGAACTGCTCTGGGGAACCGACCGGCGCCCGACACGGGGCCCCAAGCCGACACTCACCCGCGCCGCGATCGTCACCGCGGCGGTCGAATTGGCCGACACGGAGGGTCTGGCGGCGCTGTCCATGCAGCGGCTGGCCGATCGCCTCGGCTATACGAAGATGTCGCTGTACCGCCATCTGCCGGGGAAGGCGGAACTGACCGCGTTGATGGTGGAGGAGGCGCTGGCCGGCCTGCCGGCACTGGACACCTCGGGATCTCCGCGCTGGCGAGCCGGCCTACGGTCCTGGGCACTGCTGACCTTCGAGCGGTATCGGCGCCACCCATGGGTGATGGAACTACTCGCCGGAGCGCGACCGATGGGACCCAACGAACTGGGCTGGACCGAGGCCGCGCTGGAGGCGATGGCGGATACCGCGCTGACCGGCCCGGAGCGACTGGACACGCTCGTCGTACTGAACGGGCACGTGCGCAGCCTGGCCCAGCAGGTCGTGGGGCCCGGCGCCACCGAGGAAGAATTCACCGGCGCCATGGCCGCGGCACTCGAATTGGCGGGGGATCGATTCCCGCGGCTGATCGCGGCCGTATCGGAACCTCCACCCTCCGCCGGCACACACGCGGGGGCACCGCAACGCGACGCCGCCCTGGAGTTCGGCACGGAGCGAATTCTCGACGGAATAGCGGCCCTGCTCACCACCCGAGGCACGGCCGACGGCCGGTAACGGGCATCACCGGAACCGGGAAGAGCTTGCTCCTCACATTCCCGGCAGCCGGACGCCCCTGTCCGCCGCCACCCGGGCCAATTTCTCGGCCTCGTCGATGGCGACCGCCACATAGGTACGCAACCCGTCGTCGTCCCGACGCAGCAGGTACTCGTAATCGCTGTCGGTGAGCAATGCGTCGTCGCTGTCGTAGAAATGCCAGCGCACCCGCGCCCGCACCAGTGAACCGGTCAGTTCCGCGTAATCGACCACGGTGTGGTCTACCCGCGCCAGCCCCAGCGTCTGATAAATGGGATGAGCCTGTGCCAGACCCTGGGCCATCTCTTCCCGCGAATGCAGCGCACCGACGAAATCGTCACCGACAATGGTGCCCGGAGTGCCCCACAGGGCCGCCGTACGCTCGGCGTCGTAGGCGCTCAGCGTCGATTGGTATTCGTCGAGGAACGATTCGAGTTCTACACGGAGGGCCATATCGCCACGTATCCACCTTTTCCGGCCGGGGCCGCGAACCGCCCGGAATCGACGTGCCCGATCGGGTACGGCGGCTCGCGACAGCCGCCCGCCGGGCCACGCCGGTCGTGTCACCGACCGGCTCGGCCACGGCCGGAGTTCGGAGCGTCCACCTTCGAACGCTCCACCTCCTCAGTTGGCCAGCGCCTCCAGCAGCGCCGCCCGCTGACGAGCGCCCAGCCCGCCGATCCGGCGATCTTCCGGGATATCCGCCTGGTCCATCAGCTTGGCGGCCTTCACCGGGCCGACACCGGGCAGCGCCTTGATCACGGCGACCACCTTCGTCTTCTTGACCAGTTCATCACTATCGGCCTTGCGCAGCAGGTCGGCGACAGAGACTTTGCCGTCTTTCACCTGACCGATCAGTTCGGAGCGCGCCTTGCGCACCGCCGCCGCTTTGGCCAGAGCCTCCGTGCGTTGTTCCGCGGTCATCGTTGGCAGTGCCATATCTCCTCCGCTTTCACTCATCGCTCGAACATCTGGTTTGACCGGGTCGATTCAACATCACAATACCGACACCGACCGATCGACACACCGTCCGGACCTGCAGTCATAGCAATGTTTTCTGATTCGATCACCCGGTAGGGGCCCGGATACCGGTAAACCGGTCAATGGGATCGGGCACGAAAGAGCGCCTGTAACACGTAACACTCGGACCCGCTGCGGCGAAATTCAGAGCAGACACATATCTGCACGGCGGCGGTTCAACGGCGAACCGAGGGGGTCAGCGGAGATACCCGCCCGCTCTGCACAGTCAGTGCGATTACCAGGCGTTTTCCCGCCACACCGAAGTGGCGGACATATATGAGAAAACCTTTTTCCGATGCGATCGGGCGACCGGACGCGCCCCCGACTGCTACGCTCCCGAACCTAGAACACGTTTCATTTTCGGTAGGAGTGGTGATGGCACGGGAGATCCGCGACGTAGTCGAGCAGTACGTAAAACTGGTCGGCTCGGGACCGACGGCCGATATCGTCGATCTCTACGCTCCGGACGCGGTGATCGAGGATCCGATCGGCACCGAACCCAAACAGGGCCATCAGGCCATCCGCGAGTTCTACGACGTGATCGCGAGCCTGGAGCGGGAAACCGGTCTCGCCCCGGAAACCGTGCGGATCGCCGGGAACCACGCGGCATTCGTGTTCACCCTCGTCACCCGGGCGGGTGGGCAGCGCATGACGCTCAGCCCCATCGACACCATGGAGTTCGACGCGGAGGGCCGGATCATTCGGATGCGCGCCTACTGGAGCGCCGACGATATGTCCGTCGAGCCCGAATGAGCCGCGAGGTGGCGACTCGACCGTGCCGAGCCGCCACCTCGCCCACCCCCAAGCCCGCCTCCGGCCTCGTCCCCCGCGCGCACCCGGCATACCCTGGGCACAGGGCACGGGTGCGCTCGGTCACAGTAGGCGGCGCGGGGCGTCACGTCGCGGGCCACTGTCTCGTCCGAGTTGCAGGGAAACGAACCCACCTCAGAGGAGACCCGATGAGCACATCACGTATTCCGGCCGTGGCCCCGGGAGACGCCGGGCTACTGACCAGGGCACTGTACTGGTTCGCCAAACGCCAGTTCGGCGAAGTGCCCGAACCCTTCGCCGTCGGCGCCCACCACACCGGCCTGCTCGTGGCCGGTGGCATACACGAGATGCTCGCCGAGAAGGCGTCGAAGAAGCTGCCGGCCAATATCCGCGAGATCGCGGTCTACCGCACGGCCTGGACCGTCGGCTGCTCCTGGTGCGTCGACTTCGGGACCATGCTGCAACGGCTGGACGGCCTGGATATCGAGCGGCTCCAGCACATCGCGGACTACGAGACGTCACCGCACTACACCGACGACGAACGCGCGGCCATCGCCTACGCCGACGCCATGACCGCCACCCCGATGACGGTCACCGACGAACAGGTCGCCGACCTGGAAAAACGCTTCGGACGGCCGGGACTGGTCGAGCTGACCTATCAGATCGCGCTGGAGAATTCGCGGGCCCGCAACAACCACGCCCTCGGCATCACCGCGCAGGGGTTCGGCACCGATTCCTGCCGGGTGCCCTGGGCGTGACGCCGCCGCGGCTCAGCTGACCCAGCAGGCGTAGCCGATGTGCTCCCCCCGGCCGACGAAGACCCGCACGTACGGCGCCTGGTCGTTCCCGCCGGTCGGCTGGACCGCCTGCAGGGTGTGATCCCCCTCGTAGGCGGGCACCCAGTGCACCAGTGCCAGCCCACCACCGGCCGGGTCGACCGTGGCGAACGGGACCCCGTTGTCGAGGAAGGTCACCGCGGTCACCGCCTCGGTGAGCCGGGCCCGCACGGTGTAGCTGCACCCGGTGCCGTAGCTCGTCCGGATACCGGCGTTCAGGTCCGGGGTCACACTGACCTCGCGTACTGTCGCGCCGGCCGGCGGCGCCGTACCCAGCGAGGCGAGCAGCACCGCCGCTGCCACCGACAGCAGTAGGCCCACGCGGGTCCGCGTGGGCCTATCGGCGGCACCGCGCCGCCCGAACCGGATATCCCACGCCAGCGGCGGCGTCACCATGACCTGCTCCTCCATCGCACGAATGCCGAGGGGTCACCGAGCTTACTGCGGGCCGGCTACGGACCGGCCGCCGTCACGTCGCGATCGCGGAGGTCTCAGGCCGACTTGTCGCGGCGCTCCGGACGCTCCCGCTTGCGCGGCACGATGGTGGGCAGCACATTGTCGTTCACCGTATCCGCGTCCACGACGACCTTGGCCACATCGTCGCGGCTCGGGATATCGAACATGACCTGCTGCAGCACTTCCTCCATGATGGCGCGCAGCCCACGGGCGCCGGTACCGCGCAGAATGGCCTGATCGGCCACGGCCTCGAGCGCGTCCCGGGTGAACTCCAGATCCACGCCGTCCATCTCGAACAACCTGATGTACTGCTTGACCAGCGCGTTCTTGGGTTCGGACAGGATCTTCACCAGCGAATCCTTGTCCAGGTTCGTCACCGACGCCACCACCGGCAACCGGCCGATGAACTCGGGGATGAGGCCGAACTTGATCAGATCCTCCGGCATCACCTCGGCGAAATGATCGGTGGTGTCGATCTCGGCCTTGGACCGCACCTCGGCGCCGAACCCGATCCCGCGGTGCCCGGTGCGGTCGGAGATGATCTTCTCCAGGCCCGCGAACGCCCCCGCCACGATGAACAGCACATTGGTGGTGTCGATCTGGATGAACTCCTGATGCGGATGCTTGCGCCCGCCCTGCGGCGGCACGCTCGCCTGGGTGCCCTCCAGAATTTTCAGCAATGCTTGCTGCACACCCTCACCGGACACATCGCGGGTGATCGACGGGTTCTCGCTCTTACGCGCGATCTTGTCGACCTCGTCGATATAGATGATCCCGGTCTCGGCGCGCTTCACATCGTAATCGGCGGCCTGGATGAGTTTGAGGAGAATGTTCTCGACGTCCTCACCGACATAACCGGCTTCGGTGAGCGCGGTGGCATCGGCGATCGCGAACGGCACATTCAGCATTTTCGCCAGCGTCTGCGCCAGATAGGTCTTACCGCAGCCGGTGGGGCCGAGCATCAGAATATTGGACTTCGCCAACTCGACGCTTTCCCCGCGCGCGTCACGGCCCTTGTCGCCGGCCTGAATACGCTTGTAATGGTTGTACACCGCGACCGCCAGCGTGCGCTTGGCCGTGTCCTGCCCGATCACGTAGTTCTCCAGGAAATCCCGGATCTCCGCGGGTTTGGGCAACTCATCGAGTTTGACCTCGCTGGACTCGGCCAGCTCCTCCTCGATGATCTCGTTGCACAGATCGATGCACTCGTCGCAGATGTACACCCCTGGTCCCGCAATGAGCTTCTTGACCTGCTTCTGGCTCTTTCCGCAGAACGAGCATTTGAGCAGATCGCCGCCGTCGCCGATGCGCGCCATCTCGTGGGTCCCTACTTCCTTGTTCGCGTGCAACCATCCGTCCAGCTTCCAGCCGACCGCCGCCTGCGGTGGAGAAAATCCGGCTCGATCACCCGGATCGAAGGGCGGTGCTGTCAACCGGGAACAAAGGTCCCTGGGTTTGACCGTACCCGGTGTGTGCGATGGAGGTCGACAACTCGGGCAGGTTTCTCGTCGCGGTTGTGCGGGGATTCACGCGGATACCGCGTCACGGCACGTTTTCCGGATACCGAATCATCCGGGGTGTGTCGCAACGCCTCAGCGGGAATCCACCTGGGCCGGGCCCCGCCGCCCGGCCGGTCCGGCGTACCGCTCACACGGCGCGCCGGACCCGGAAGCACTCACTTCTGAGCGCTGAGCTTGCGGTAGTCGAACACCGTATCGATGATCCCGTATTCCTTGGCCTCCTCGGCCGTCAGGATCTTGTCGCGGTCGGTGTCCTTACGGATGACGTCGGCGTCCTTACCCGTGTGCCGGGCCAGGGTGGTCTCCATCAGGCGGCGCATCCGCTCGATCTCGGCCGCCTGGATCTCCAGATCCGATACCTGCCCCTGGATACCGCCCTCGACCGACGGCTGATGGATGAGCACCCGGGCATTCGGCAGGCAGGCCCGCTTACCCGGCGTCCCCGCCGCCAGCAGCACCGCCGCCGCCGAAGCCGCCTGGCCCAGGCAGACGGTCGCGACATCGGCGCGCACGTACTGCATGGTGTCGTAGATGGCCATCAGGGAGGTGAACGAACCACCCGGCGAATTGATGTACATCGTGATGTCGCGATCGGGATCCAGCGATTCGAGCACCAGCAGCTGCGCCATGATGTCGTTCGCCGACGCGTCGTCGACCTGCACGCCGAGGAAGATGATGCGTTCCTCGAACAGCTTGTTGTACGGGTTCGATTCCTTGACGCCGAAACTCGAATGCTCGATGAACGACGGCAGGATGTAGCGCGACTGCGGGCCCGCCGGGGCGATACCGCCGAGGCCACGAGAATCGATCGGATTGGCCATATTCGTCTCCAAGTCTGTGAGTGAGCTGTCCGCTGGACGGATTCGCGGACACCGGCCGGTCACCCGGACCGGAGCCGCCGACAACGCCCTAGTTGCTGCCCGTGCCGCCCGCCTGGCGCGCATTGGTGATCACACGGTCGATGAAGCCGTACTCCAGCGCCTGTTCGGGCGTGAACCAGCGATCGCGGTCGGCATCGGCGTTGATCTGGTCCACCGGCTTACCGGTGTGCATCGCCTGCAACTCGTTGAGCTCACGCTTGGTGTACGCGAACTGCTCGGCCATGATCGCGATATCCGCGGCCGAACCACCGATACCGGCCGACGGCTGGTGCATCATGATCCGGGTGTGCGGCAGCGCGAAACGCTTCCCCGGCGCACCCGCGGTCAGCAGGAACTGCCCCATGGAGGCGGCCAGACCCATCGCGGTGGTCGCGATATCGCATTCGGCGTACTGCATGGTGTCGTAGATCGCCATGCCGGCGTTCACCGACCCGCCCGGCGAGTTGATGTAGAGCGAAATGTCTTTGGTCGGGTCCTCCGCGGACAGCAGCAGGATCTGCGCGCAGATCTTGTTCGCGATGTCGTCGTCGACCTGGGTGCCGAGAAAGATGATGCGCTCACGCAGCAGGCGCTCGTACACCGAATCGCTGAGATTGAGCCCAGCGGTCGGAGCTGTCATGACCTCGGCTTTATTCATTGTCACGGATACCTGCCTTCTCTCGCCGGCTCGTTGCTGTCACAAACATTAACGAAGCAGGGCGGCACCGAACTCCCGGTACCACCCCGATTCGCTCAGAGCGCAATATAGATTGCGGCGCCTCCGGCGCCGCGGGGTTGCGGCCCCCTCGGTCCCGCTGTTCAGGGCCCGAGACTCGCGCCTTCGGCGCATGCAATGTGCGGTCGGCCGTCCGCGGGTGCGACCGTTGAGCACCTTCGGCAAAGGGACGGAACGGGCCGCAACCCTTGATGGGCCTCGCTGAACTCGGAACCCGGGCGATGCGGCCGTTCGTGGCGGGAGGCCGTTCCAGCTTCTGCGGGCAAATGCGGCCTCCACTCCAGGGCTCGCCATGCGCCACAACGCAGTGGGCCGCCTCCTGCGTGCCATCAGAGACAGGCGTGATCAACCCGAAGTCGGAAGTTCGGTGTGCGACGCAACCACATGCGTCGAGTTTTGCGAGACACCTCCAAGGGTTGAGGCCCGTCTCGCCGTTTCGGCCTCGAAAGCGCATGCGGCGAAGCCGCGAGTCCCGAGGCCGAAACGGCGAGACACAAGGGGGCCTCAACCCCGCGGCGCCGAAGGCGCCGCCAAAAAACACAGCACCTTCACGAGCGAGCCCACTTCTCGCCTGTGCGAGCCGGCTCACCCGCGATCCTCCGCGAACCAGCTCACCGCTCCCCACCCCCGAGCGCCATCCCACCACACCGGGTGCACCGGCGTCCTGCGATAACCAGGCAGAACGCCCGACGGAAACCGCCCGGTCCTCGGGGAAAGCAGGAACCCCGGAGGCTTCGGATGTGCGCGTACCGGGGACGATTGTCGATCTTCTGTCTCCGGATTGCCAACACCGCCTAGGTCTCAGGGCTTCCTACCCGCAATTCTCACGTGGTCACTCCGCGTCGGAGGTGGCCTCTTCGGTGGTCTCCTCGTCGGATTCCTTGGCGGTGCCGAACATTTCGTCGGTGTCGACCTTGTTGCCCTCGGAATCGGTGACCGTCACCTTGCCGACGACCTCCGCCAGGGCCTTGCCGCGGCGGACGTCGGCGAAGACGGCCCCGAGCTGGCCGGCCTGCTGCACCTGCTGGATGAACTGCTCGGGCGCCATCCCGTAGCGCTGGGCCTGGAACAGGATGCGCTCGGTGAGCTCCTCCTGGCCGACCTGGGTGCCCTCCGCCTCGGCGACCGCGTCCAGCAGCAGCTGGGTCTTGACCGATTTCTCGGCGGCCTCCTTGGTGTCGGCGTCGAACTCTGCACGGCTCGAGCCCTGTGCCTCCAGCGCCTCGGCGAACTTGGCCTCGTCATGGTCGAAGCCGTGGATGGCGTCGTGCTCGACGGCGTCGATTTCGGCCTTCACCACGGCCTCGGGCAGCGGCACCTCGACGCTGTCGAGCAGCTGCTCGAGCACCTTGTCGCGGATATCGCCGGCCTGCTGCACCTTCTTGACCCGCTCGACGCGGGAGCGCAGATCGTCCTTCAGTTCGTCGATGGTGTCGAATTCGCTGGCGAGCTGGGCGAACTCGTCATCGGCCTCGGGCAGTTCACGTTCCTTGACCGAACCGAGGGTCACCGTGATGGTGGCTTCCTGCCCGGCGTGCTCGCCGGCGACCAGGGTGGAGGTGAACTCCTTGGACTCACCGGCCGACATCCCGATCAGGGTCTCGTCCAGGCCCTCGATGAGCTGCCCCGACCCGACCTCGTGCGACAGCCCGGTGGTCGCGGCCTCCGGCACCTCTTCCCCGCCGACCGTGGCGGACAGATCGATGGAAACGAAATCGCCGTCCTGAACGGGGCGTTCGACACCGGTGAGGGTGCCGAAACGCTGACGCAGCGACTGCAGCTGCTCATCGATATCGGCATCGGTGATCTCGATGGCGTCCACGGTGACCGCGATGGTGCTGTAGTCCTCGGGCAGAGCGATCTCCGGCCGGACGTCCACCTCGGCGGTGAAGGCCAGTTCCTGCCCGTCCTCGATCTTGGTGATCTCGATCTCCGGCTGGCCGATGACCTTGACCTCGGAGGTGGTGACGGCCTCGCTGTAGCGGCCGGGCAGGGCGTCGTTGACGACCTGCTCCAGCACCGCGCCGCGGCCCAGACGCGCCTCGAGCAGCTTGGCCGGCGCCTTACCCGGACGGAAGCCGGGAATGCGCACCTGCTTGGCCAGGGCCTTGTAGGCGCGATCGAAGTCCGGCTTCAGCTCCTCGAAGGGCACCTCGACATTGATCCGGACCCGGGTCGGGCTCAGCTGCTCGACGGTGCTCTTCACGGACATGCTCCTTGTTCTCGTCGGTTCGTGTTCGCCGGCCCGCACGATATCCGTGCTGGTGGCCGGGTGATGGCGCGTGGTCTGGCGACGACGCGTGGGTACGCGCCCCCGGCGTACCGTCCGGAGCGGCGAGCACCTGCGGTTTCACGCGCCCGGGATACGCATCCCGACCAGGGTAGTTGACCGGGTCCCGCCCCCTGCACCCTGGTGGGTGCGGATGCCCCGACCTCCCCCCTTCGTCCCTACACCCCTACCGGCTACTCCGGGTGGGCCCCGGCCTGCGGCGCCGGAGAAATTACTGCACGGATACGGCGTCGGTGACGAAGACCAGGGTCTCGTTCGGTTTCACTCCGTTGCCGCCCGCGCCGTAGCCCAGGTCGGGCGGGATGATCAGCAACCGGCGGGCACCCTGCCGGACACCTTCGAGGCCCTGCTCCCAGCCGGGGATGACCATTCCGTCGCCGAGAGTGAGTTCGAAAGGTTCACCGCGGTCGAACGACGAGTCCAGTTTCTCTTTGTCCGACCAGGTGACCAGGGCGTAGTTCATGGTCAGTTGCTGCCCGGGGGCGGCACCGGGGCCCGAGCCGGGCACCAGGTCCTTGGTCACGAGCTGTTTCGGGGGATCACAGTCGTCGGGCAGGGTGATCTGCGGGACTTCGCCGAATCCACCCTGCACGTCGATATCGTCGGCCGTGCATTCGCGGCCTTTCGATGCGGCGGGTGCGGTCTGCCCCGGCGCGGCGGACGAATCGGCCGTCGTGGCGGTGGTCGTGGTGCCGCCGGAGTCGTCGGAGCCGCATCCGCCGAGGCCGAAGGCGGCCGCGGCGACGGCGGTGACAGCGAGGATCCTGCCGATTGTCTGCATGTGCCGCACCCTACCGCCGGGCGGCGAGGGGCCGGCACGAAGAACCGGGTTCGGCTCGGAGCATCCTCGACCGCGCGGGCTCGGATCGGCGGAGCCATCCGCGAGATGCCTGCTCCTGCCCGAGCCGTCCGCACGGCCGCCGTGGTCCCGGCGAGCGACGGATCTCCGGCCGGGATCCGATCGAGGCGGGATACCGCACGGCTCGGCGCGGGTCGGACGGAGCGGCCGGAGGCTCCGCGGGTTCCGCATCCGCCGGATCCCCGCGCCGGCACCGGTTTCCGCTGCGCGGTACGGGTAAGGCGTGGATGAGAGCAGAGAAGTTCCGCCGGCCGCCATCAGCGAACCGAGGGCAGTGTGGCACACCTCCGGCTATCGTGGTGGCAGTCCGCACTCGGGGTGCGGTAGCCCGGCGCGACCACGACCTCCAGGAGGTTAGGCGTATGACGCAGTTGGCGAGTGCAGGCGGGGACACCAGTGCCGACAATGTGGGCAGTCACGGCGGTGAATCCGTCGCGCCCCGGCCCTATGTGCTGTCGGCGGCCGAGGGTCCCTTGGAACCCGAGGAGCTGGAATGCCTCGACGCGTGGTGGCGGGCCGCCAACTACCTGTCGGTGGGGCAGATCTATCTGATGGCGAACCCGCTGGTGCGCGAACCATTGGCCCCGGAGCACATCAAACCCCGGCTGCTCGGTCATTTCGGCACCGTACCGGGCCTGAATCTGGTCTGGGTGCACGCCAATCGCGCCATCATGGCACGGGATCTGAACGCTGTGTTCGTCGCCGGGCCCGGGCACGGCGGTCCCGGCCCGAACGCCTGCGCCTGGCTGGAGGGCACCTATTCCGAGCTGTACAGCCATGTGCCCCGAGACGGCGAGGGCATGAGTGCGTTGTTCGCCCAGTTCTCCTTTCCCGGGGGCGTTCCCAGCCATTGCGCACCGGAGACTCCGGGTTCCTTCCACGAGGGCGGCGAACTGGGTTATTCGCTGTTGCACGCGTTCGGGGCCGCACTGGACAACCCGGATCTCACCGTGTTCTGCGTCGTGGGCGACGGCGAGGCCGAAACCGGTCCACTCGCGGGCAGTTGGCATTGCAACAAGTTCCTGAACCCGGCCCGCGACGGCGCGGTCGTGCCGATTCTCGCCCTCAACGAGTACAAGATCGCCAATCCGACTCTGCTGGCCCGTATCCCCGAGGACGAGCTGGTCTCTCTGCTGCGGGGCTACGGCTACGAACCGCTGATCGTCGCCGGCGCCGAGCCGGCCCGGGTACATCAGGACATGGCCGCCGCCATGGACACCTGCCTGGAGCGGATCGCGCAGATCCAGCGCGCCGCCCGGGACGGCAGTGAAACCACCCGCCCGCACTGGCCGATGATCGTGCTGCGCACCCCGAAGGGCTGGACCGGGCCGCCGATCGTGGACGGCGATCCGGTGGAGGGCACTTTCCGCGCCCACCAGGTCCCGCTGCCGGGCGCCCGGGACGACGCGTCGCACCGGGCGGTGCTCGAGGAATGGCTGCACTCCTACCGGCCCGAGGAACTGTTCGACGAGACCGGGGCGCCCGTCTCGGAATTGCGGCGGCTCGTCCCGCCCGGGAGCCGCCGGATGAGCGCCAACCCGGTGGCCAACGGGGGTGCGCTGGTGCGGGATCTGCGGTTGCCCGACTGGCGGGGTCATGCGGTCGACGTCACCGAGCCGGGCCGGACGTCGCACGAGGCGACCCGGGTACTCGGCGGCTGGTTGCGGGAGGTCACCGCGCACAATCCCGATAATTTCCTGACCTTCGCTCCCGATGAGCTGGCCAGCAACCGGCTGCAGGACATCCTCGCGGTCACCGGACGCAACTGGCAGGCCGAGATCGGCGTCCACGACGAGAAACTGGATCGCCGCGGCCGGGTGATCGAGGTGCTGTCCGAGCATATGTGCCAGGGTCTGCTGGAGGGCTATCTGCTCACGGGCCGGCACGGGGTGTTCACCTGCTACGAGGCGTTCGTGCACATCGTGGACGCCATGTTCAACCAGCACGCGAAATGGCTGGACGCGAGCGCGGCGGTGCCGTGGCGGCAGCCGCTGGCGAGTCTGAACTATCTGCTGTCGTCGCATGTGTGGCGCCAGGACCACAACGGTTTCACCCATCAGGACCCCGGCTTCCTCGACGTGGTGCTCAACAAGAAACCCGAGATCGTGCGGGTGTATCTGCCGCCGGACGCCAATACCCTGCTGTCGGTGTACGACCACTGCCTGCGCTCCCGGCACCACGTGAACGTCGTCGTGGCCGGTAAACAACCGCAACCGGATTGGCTCGGGCCCACCGATGCCGCACTGCACTGCGCCCGGGGTATCGGCATCTGGGAGTGGGCGGGCCATCGCGACGAGCCGGCGACCACCCCCGACGTGGTCCTCGCCTGCGCCGGTGACGTACCGACCCTGGAAACCCTGGCCGCCGCGGCGATCCTGCGCGCGGAGCTGCCCTGGCTGCGGGTGCGGGTGGTGAACGTGGTCGATCTGATGCGGCTGCTCCCGGCCGGCGAACATCCGCACGGGCTACCGGACAGCGAATTCGACACCCTGTTCACCCGGGACTCTCCGGTGATCTTCGCCTTCCATGGTTATCCGTGGCTGATCCACCGGCTCACCTACCGCCGCACCAACCATTCGGGTCTGCATGTGCGGGGCTACAAGGAACGCGGCACCACCACGACCCCGTTCGACATGGTCATGCTCAATGACCTCGACCGCTTCCACCTGGTGATGGATGTGATCGACCGGGTGCCGGCGCTGCGCCAGCAGGCGGCGGGGCTGCGCCAGCAGATGGTCGACGCACGTCTGCGGGCCCGCACCTGGACTCGCGAGCACGGCGAGGACATTCCCGAGGTGGCGGACTGGCGCTGGCCCGGCCCGTCCGCCTGAAACGGCGCGGACCGGAAACGCGCCGCGACCTCGGCGCAGTTCGACGTCGCATACGTGCGGACGCCCGTGACTCGGCCGGAATGCGGCGATAGCGGCCGGACGACGACCGGCCGGATCCGGGGTCGAGGCTGCCGGGCCCGCCGGCCGGGGCCGGAAAGGGCGTCAGTATGCCATCACTCTCCCAAAAACCACGCTGAACAGCCGCAATAGGCTTGTCCGGTCGGCCGTCCGATCGACCCGGCGTCAAGGGCGGTAGACCATACCGCACCGGCTCGACCACGGAGTCGAGCGCTCCCGCCCGAAGGGCCTGCGTCGACTGCGCGACCACCGGTCGGACCGGAGACGACCGTCGACCTCCGGCGAACGACCTGTATACCGAGGCCCTGAACCGGCACCGTGATCGGCGCGTACAAGAAGCGGCATCCGCCCTCCCGATCACGGACGCCGAACCCGGCCCCATCTCCGGCGGTAGCCCGACCCCGAACAGCGGTTGCCCCTTTCCCAGCGCTGGGAAATGCATAGACGCTTATTCAAACACTCGTGTACCGTACCGTTAAACAGCGGCACATAGAACTACGGACCCACATACATCGACTCACCGTAGAAGTTCTACATGCCGGGACAGAACGGAGCACACCATGACCATCACCCGCACCTTCGGATTCGTGAAGAGAATCGCCGCCGCCACCGTACTGGCCGGCGCGCTCGCCGCGATCCCCGCCACCCTCGCCCCCCAGACGGCGCTCGCCGACGTCCCCGGCCACAGCAGCCGCGACGACTCCCACCCGGGCAAAGGCAGCTACGGCGACACCCACGATCTGCCGAGCGATCCCAGCAACCGCAGCGAGCCGGTGCACGCGATCCCGGCCGAGCGCAGCTTCACCTACGACAGCGATCAGGGCGGCTACCTCGACATCTGCGCCTACAAGCCGTACTACTACGCCTGCCGGTGAGGTGAGCGCCGCGCGATCACTACCGGCCGGGCAGGCGCGGCGTACGCCGCCGGTTACGGGAACGTACCGCGGCGGTAGCGCGTTCGGCGTCCACCGCCCCGGCGAGATAGGCCGGAATATGATCCGGTATCTGGCGCCGGGAGCCGATCACGAGCTTCTGGCGGACGCTGGCGACCTGAGCGTCCACCGTGCGCACCGAGCTACCCCGCCGCTCGGCGATGGCACTGTTCGGCCAGCCCGCGGCCGCCAGCACCGCGACCTCGCGTTCGGCCGGCGATAAGCTCCGCCAGCGTGAATCGGCCGATTCCCCACGATCGACCGGTGTGTCCACCGCGACCGGACGCACCGGCCAACGGCGACGCAGATACTCCTGTACCGCGTCGCCACCGGGGCGGAACTGCCCGCCCCGTTGCTCGGCGACGGCGAAATCCGCCGGCCCGATGACCGCCGTGGCGACCTCGGTCGCCCGGCGCACACCGAGCACCACCATCGGCACCCGCTCGATACACACCCCCATCGAGCGGTGGCAGGCCCGGAAAACCCCGACCAGCCAGGCCAGTTCGGTGGCACGGATGCGGATGGCCGCCGCGGCACCCAGCGCGGCGGGATCCCCCGCGAGCACCTGCGTCAGCACCAGCATGCACACCGCTACCGACCACGAGGTCATCCAGGTGTTGCGGCCCGCAGCCATCCGCGACACCACCATATGGGCAGGTTCCAGAGCGGCGGCGGGGTCGGCCGAACGCGCGAGTGCCAGTGTCCGCGGCACCCGGGCCCACCGGGCGGCCAGCGAAGACCCCGAGGCCACCGATCGTTCCAGGTGGCGACGGGTGATCCGGTCGGCCTGTTCCGGATCACTCAGCATGGAAGCCGCGAGCGCCGCGAAGATCTGGCCGCGTTCCACCCCGACCCGGTCACCCTGCGCGGTGAACTTGCGACCGGCCCGTTCCAGTACCGTCACCGCGCGCGGATCCAGCCGGAACAGCATCAGTTCCAGGCCGCGTATCCATTCGACCGACGCGGGCAGGCCGATATCTGTTCCCGGTGTATCCCGCCACGAAGAATCACCCACGCCGGCCGCGGCAGGGCCGGCCACACACTCGTCCAGCAGGGCAGCCGCCCGATCGGCCTCGCCCTGCCACAGGTAGTACCAGCCGAGCAGCGCGGTGGCTCTGATGTGGTGTTCGGTGACCCCGTCGGCGCGGGTGACCTCGAGCGCTTGCGCGGTGAGCCTGGTCAGCGCCCGGCTGCCGCCCTTGACGAACGGCACCCATACCGACAGCAACACCGAAGCCGTCTCCAGGCCGACCAATGCCTCGTCGGGGTCGGTCAGCCCGGATTCGATACCGATCAGGATGTCGTCCCAGGAGGTCCGCGCCCAGTCGAGCCACGAACGGTCGCCCGGCCCGTACCAGAGCGACCGTGCCTCGACCACTCGATCGCGGTGATAGCGGCGATGCCGGGCGGCGATCCGGGCCGCCTCGGCCGGTTCCCGGCGCAACCTCTCGCCGGCGAACAGCCGCACGCTCTCCACCAGGTACCAGCGCACGTTCGTCTCGGTGCGGAAGGTCGAGACCAGGGAGCGTTCGGCCAGCCGCTCCAGCAGCGGAGCCACCCGTCCGGCGGGCAATGCCCCATCCGCGCACACCGCTACCACGGCGGCCGGTTCGACTCCGTTGCGCTGCGGCACGACCCCGTCGGTTTCGTATCCGGCCGCGAATACCGACATGCGCCGCAACAGCACCTGCTCCTCGACGGTGCACAGATCGAACGACCAGGCGATCACGTCGTAGACCCCGCGATGCCGCCGTTCGGTGCCCGCCCGCGCGCTCTGCGACCAGCGCATGCGCTGATCGGCGGCGTCGCCGCTGAGCTCGGCGAGCACCATGGCGGGCGGCTGGTGGCGCAGCCGGGCGGCGGCGAGCCGCAGGAACAGCGGATTGTGGTCGACCCGGCGGCAGATCCGGCGTACGAGCTCGAGCTGGTCCGGATTGTCGGATACGGGACATCCGGTGAGTTCGGCGCGCTGCCGGAACAGCTGCAGCGATTCGGAGGCCGCCAGCGGCGGCACGGCGAGGAGGTATTCGTCGGCCCAGCCGATCGGCTCACGGCTGGTGGCCAGCAGGGTGAGCCCCGGGGCGACGGCGAGCAGCTCGATCACCGCGCGACCCGCCGCCACGAGCACATGTTCGCAATTGTCCAGCACCAGGATCGCGTGCTCGGCGATCGCGCCGGCCGGCGGGCCCACCGCCACATCCAGGGTGTCCGGATCGCTGATATCGGTCCGCGCCACCGAGCGCAGCACGTTCTCGGCACACTCGCCGCAGTCGCGTTCGAGCTCGGCCAGGCGCGCCCAGTACAGCGGCCGGTCCGGTTCGGCACGGTGAATTCGGCGTGTCGCTTCGGCGGCCAGTGCGGTCTTACCGATACCGCCGGGCCCTATCAGGGTGATCAGCCGTGCCGAGCCGGAACGCAGCAGGTCTTCCAGGCGTGCGAGTTCGCGCTCCCGGCCGAAGAACTCGGTGGCAGGTACGGCCGGTGCCGCACCGGTCGGGTAGATCACCGCCATGGAAAAGTAAATTAGTGCACGTCACGTCGGACCGTCCGTCGAACCTGTGCATTTCACACAACACCCGCCCTCGTGGGCGCTCAGCACATCACGCAGGCCTGCTGGCGGTAATGCATCTGGACCACCGCGCTGTCGAAGGTCAGCACATCCACCAATTGCAGCCCGCTGGTGTCCACCGGCGATCGGAACAGTGGAACACCGCCGCCCAGGAGCAGGGGGTGCACGAAGAGCCGGAACTCGTCGATCAGATCGTGCGCCATGAAGGACCGTGCGGTTTCCGCCCCGCCGAAGAGCACCATGTCCTGGCCCGCGGCCCGGCGTCGGCGCACTTCCTCGATGGGATCCGGGCCGGTGACCCGGGTGTTCCACGAGGGGTTACGCAGGGTGCGAGAGACGACGAGTTTCGGCGCGGCGCGCCAGAATCGCGCGAAGTCGACATAGAACGGTGAGACCGGGGCCAGGTCGGCGGTGGGCCAGAAGGCCGCCAGGATCTCGTAGGTTCTGCGCCCGTAGAGCAGCAGATCGGCGCTGCGGAGTTCATCCAGATATTCGGTACAGAGTTCCTCGTCCACGACCGGCCAGTGGACCGCCTCGTCAGGTCCCTCCGCGAACCCGTCGAGTGATATCTGCATCCACAGTGTCACGCTTCCCATTCCATGCCTCATCTACCGCGTCAGGTGCCAAGAAGCAGATTCTGCACCCGCTTCGGGCCGCGCGCATCCGTAGAAGACCGGAAAGTTACCTAAGTAGTCGTTCGCCGGGGATCGACCCGGCCGACGGAAGAGCCACCGTCGAATGTACCGTCGTTCAGCGCAACGCTCATCCGACCCGGTTCCCAGACCGGGGAAGCCGGGTCAGCTCTCGCCGGGCAGATCGGCGAGTTCGCTGTCGCTATCGATGTAGTGGGCGACGAATTTGTTCACCAGTTCGGCCGCCGCCTTACCGGGCAGGGTGCGGGCGAGCTGCAATTGCCCGGTCAATTCCGCCAGGTCGGCGGCTTCTTGACCGGAGTCCTGGTACTTCTGCCAGGCCGTGCGGTGGAACAGGTCGACGAACCGGCGGGCCATCCGGTCGCAATCGGCGCGGATCCGTTCGAGTTCGCCGAGGACTTCCGCATCCGGCACACCGGCGGCCGCCAACTGCTCCGCGATCCGGATGAGCTGCCGGTCTGCGGGCCGATAGGTGGCGGCGTCCACCGGCTCGTAGAGCCCGACCGCGACGATCCGAGCCAGCCCGTTCGGGACGGAACCGTAGCGTTCCTGCAGTTCTGTGGCTGCGATGGCATCGGCGGGAACGGCCGACTCGCCCGCGAGCGGCTCACCGGATTCCATACCGCCGAGCAGCGGCCCGACGCCCAGGATATCCCCGAGATCATCCCCGCGGTCCCAGGCCTTGAGCAGCTCTTTGATGCCGTTCAGCTTGATGCCACGGTCGAGCAGCCTGCTGATCGTGCGCACCCGATTGAGGTGATCAGGACTGTAATAACCCGTTCGCCCCTTGACCTGCGGTGGAGGGAGAACCCCCCGTTCGTGGTAAACCCGCAGGCTGCGCACGGTCGTGCCGGCAGCCCGCGCCAGTTCATCGATCGTGTACTCCACACCAGCAGCCATATAACAAGGAAACCACAAAGGCGCGGCGACGACCTGCGCCGGACACGACCGAAACGTCCGATTCAACCAGCTTTGGCGCGCGATTCGCTAGTTCGTCGAGCGTGAAGTAACGGCTCGCTGGGTATGTGTACGACGCTCGTCCTCGGACATACCGCCCCAGACACCGTACGGCTCGCCGACCGCCAGCGCGTAACTGCGGCACCGGTCGAGTACCGGACAGGTATCGCAGATCTGTTTGGCCCGCCGCACCCGTGCGGCGCGCGCCCGGCCCCGCTCCCCCTCGGGATGGAAGAACACGGTGGATTCCAGGCCGCGGCAGGACCCGTTCAATTGCCAGTCCCATGCCTCGGCAGCCGGGCGCCGAGACTGGATCACGGTGGACATACACAACTCCTCTGCCCGCAATGCTGTGAGGCCAGCGTAATTACTCCCCAGGTCTGGGAACCGGCGCCGAGTGACCACCCGCGGGCTTCCCGGCAGTGGCGACCGCCGGGTGGGGCCGGACCACGGAAACCGTCCTATGCTGCGAGTATGAGTGAGCTACCGGGCGCGCGCATCACCGTCGAGCAACGCGATCGCGCGCTGCGGGAGCTCGCCGAGCACCTCGGTTCGGGCCTGCTCACACTCACCGAATACGAAGAGCGCACCGCCGCCGTGACCGCGGCGCGCACCACCCCGGAACTCGCGGCCCTGTTCACCGATCTGCCCGCACCACAGGCGACACCCGGCACGAGCGAGACCGCCGATCCCGCACGGGGTTTCGCGGTGCTGGCCGGCGGCTCGGCCGTCTTCGCCCTGATCCTCGCGCTGGTATACGGCGGCTGGCTGTGGCTGCTACTGCTGGTGATCGTTCTGGTCTCGGCGCCGCTGCTGCCCGCGGTGGTCCGGCGGCGCCGGATCGCCGGACAGTCCTGATCTCACCAGCGGGTATGCGGTCGTATGCTGTTGGCCAGATCGACGAGCCGGTATCGGTGCAGGCGCCCGGGCGCGGTTCGGGCCAGGGCGCGCAGCCGTGACTCCAGCCCGCTGCGCAGCCCCGCCACAGTGAGCGGATAGCCGAGCAACCGGGCGTCGGCGGACGCGGGCCGCATCCGGGATTTCAACCACTCCAGTGCCGCGCCGACCACCACCACCTGCATCTGCAGTGCCCGCGGCTCGTCTACGAGTTCCAGCCGCGACGCCGCCTCCCGCAGATCGATCTCGGTGATCTCCCGATGCGGCCGCGATACCAGCAGCAGGCTGCCCGTCATCCGGGCGGTGCCGTGATGCCGGGACGTAACAGGCACCTCGTCGAGGACCTGCACGGCCTGCAACAGTTCACCGTCGGCGGCCAATCGGCGAGCCAACCCGAACGCGGCGCTGACCACCGCGTGATTGGTCTGCCATACCAGTCGATAGAACTCCGACGCGGCGGTATGCCAACGGTCGGAATCGCCGGGATCGCTGAGCGTCTGCAGGGCCAGTTCGGCCGTCGCGGCCAGGGCCAGCGGCGGCGCCAGCTCCCCGGGCAGCATGGTGTGCACCTGGTCGAAATGCAGGTAGGCCTGCTCGTAGTGCCCGTCCAGCAGGTCGATGACACCGCTGAACCATTCGACCCGCCAGTCGGTCACCGCGCGGGGCCGCAACTCTTCGAGCAGGGCGAGCGCCGGAGCGAGTTCGCCCAGATCGAGATGAGCGCGGACCGCGGCGAGCGCTCCCTCGACCTCGAAGGTCTCCGGCGCGTCGATGGTGCCGGCGGCGATCCGCTCGGAGGTCTGGCGCAGCGAGTCCAGCGTCTGGCGGGCGTCTCCGTGCAGCAGCGGGCTCAGCAAATGGACACTGGGATCGTCGGCATCGATCAGCGGGATAGGCAGGGTGGCCACCACCGCCGCGGCGTCGAGACCGAGGCTGTGCTCGCCGCCGTCGACCATTCCGTCGGTCTGGCCGATCAAGGTGTCGATGCCGAAATCTCCCCGCAGCGAACCGAACTCCACCGAAGCCTGCGGGTGTTCGCGACCGGAATCGGCGGCCAGCACCATCCGCAGTACCCCGGCCAACTGGCAGTACATGGCGTAGGTGGAGGGGAAGCGCCGGCTCGGATCGGCGTGCGTCGAGCGCACCAGCAGCCGGTAGAGGCACGGGTAACGCCGCAGCAGCGGGTACTCGTCCGGCGTCGGCATCTCGGTGCGGTAGTTGCCGTGGGAGTCCTTGCGCAGGTCCAGGATGAGCGCGGCCAGCGTGCGACCGGCCGCGTACACATCGGTGGCCACCGTGGGACCGGTCTCGATGATTTCCGGCGCCTGATAGCCGGGGGTGCCGTAGATACTGCCGTAGGATTCCATCGCGGCGACCGCGCCGAGGTCGATGAGTTTGACCTCGTCATCGGTGACCATGATGTTGTCCGGTTTGAGATCGTTGTAGGCCAGCCCGAACGAGTGCAGATAGTCGAGCGCGGGCAGGACCTCCATCATGTACGCGATGGTCTCGGCCACCGGAATACGATCCGGTCCGGCCATATCCAGCATTTTCTTCAAGGAGCGTCCGCCGACGTACTCCATGACGATGTAGCCGTCGGCCATCTCGCGGTGCGAGCGGTGCTTGACGAAGTTGTAGATCTTGACCACGCCGGGATGGGTTATCTCGGACAGGAACTGGCGCTCTGCCAGCGCCACCACGTGCGCCTCGAAGTCCTGCGGGTTCTGCAAACCCTTCAGGACGACCCACCGGTCGCTGACATTCGTATCGACGGCCAGGTAGATCCAGCCCAGCCCACCGTGCGCCAGACAGCCTTTGACCACGTACTGTTCGGCCACGACCTCACCGGCGGAGAGTGCGGGCAGGAAGTTGTAGGCCGACCCGCAGCGCGCGCACTCCCCCGCCACCGCGCCGGGCCCGTCCGGACCGGACCGCCCGGTAGGCGCCTGACATTTCCAGCAGAACCGCTTGTGCTCGGGCACCACCGGATCCGCGAGCACCGCGGTGGCGGGGTCGACCGGGTCCACCCGCGGCAGCGCGACCAGTCCGGCGCCGAGGCGGCGAACGCTCGGACGGGAACGGGCGCTGCGCCCGGAGGGCATTTCGTCCTCGAACCCGGCGAACGGATCGGGTTCGTCGAGATCCTCGTCGTCGTCGGCCAGCAGCAGGTCGTCGAGATCGTCGTCCGGACCGGCGAGACTGTTGAGCCGGGCGATATCGTCGCCGGTCAGCGCGGCGATGGCCCGGTCGAAATCGGACAGCCCCGGCGTCTCGGGCGGGGTGTCCGATCGGTCGGGCGGGGCGACCGGGGGTACCGCGCCCACTGTCACCGGTACGAACACCCCGGATCCGCTGGGGACCGAGGCGGCGTCGGTGGCGCTGCGCGGCTCCGGACTGCCCGATTCGGCGAGTAGCTCCTCGGCGGCCCGCGTCAGATCGGAATCGGCGGCACGGCGCACACTTTCGCTGCTGTTGGTGCGTAGCGTCGACCAGGTGTGCGCGCCGCGCCGGGGCATATCCGCGCCGCGGATCCGGCGCTTGGACCAGGGCGGCGGGAGCGGACGCTCGGAGCTGGGCTGCGACGAGCTGGGCTGCTCTGGCATGCACGACCTCTCAAACCCGCGGAAGAACAGAGAGAGTCTATTGTGATCCCGGTCCGCGGGCGCGCGAGGCCGATCGTTCCCTTTCCTGGGAATGAGGAATACCCCGGACCTGCTATCCGGGGTATTCCGCCACACAGTTTCGGCGTTACCGCTGATCCTCGGGTTCGTCGAGAATACGCACGGTGCTGCCGGGTTCTTCGGCCGGTGCCGGACCGGCGGCCACCGCGGCACGTGCGGTGTTGAGCTCGGCCACCCGCTTGCGGGCCAGGAACCAGCCGCCGACCAGGGCCGGAACGCCGACCACCAGCATGGCGATCACCGCGGCGCGCTGTTCGATCTCGTCGCTGAACAGCATCAGCAGCACCACACCGACCAGGAACACCAGGGTGGCGTAGCTGGTGTACGGCGTGCCGGGCAGGCGGAACTTCGGCCGGGTCACCTTGCCGTCGCGAGCCCATTTCCACAGCTGGAGCTGGCAGAGCACGATCGCGGTCCACGAGAAGATGGTGCCCAGCGCGGAGACGTTCAGCACGATCTCGAAGGCCTGATCCGGAACCACCGCGTTCAGCCCGACACCCGCCAGCGCGATCACACCGGTGGCCAGGATGCCCACGTAGGGAACGCCGTTCTTGGACATACGGCTCGCGACGGACGGGGCACTGCCGTTCATCGACATCGAGCGCAGGATGCGGCCGGTCGAGTACAGGCCGGCGTTCAGGCTGGAGAAGGCCGCGGTCAGCACCACCAGGTTCATGACCGAACCGGCACCGTCGACACCGATCTTGGAGAAGAAGGTGACGAACGGGCTCTCACCGGACTTGAAGACGGTGTAGGGCAGCAGCAGGCCGAGCAGCACCAGCGAACCGACGTAGAACAGCGCGATCCGGGCGATCACCGAGTTGATGGCACGCGGCATGATCTTCTCGGGGTTCTCGGCCTCACCGGCCGCGGTACCCACGAGTTCGACAGCGGCATAGGCGAAAACGACACCGGTGGTGACGACGATCAGCGGCAGGAAACCGCTCGGGAACAGACCACCGTTGTCGGAGAGGACGCTGATCCCGGTGGGCTGGCCCTCGATGTCGAAGCGACCGGCCAGGAAGATGGTGCCGATGATCAGGAAGGCCACCAGAGCGACGACCTTGATCAGCGCGGCCCAGAACTCCAGCTCACCGAACCACTTCACCGAGATCAGGTTGATCGCGACCACGATGGCCAGCGCGATCAGCGCGATGGTCCACTGCGGGATCACCTCGAACGCGCCCCAGAAGTGGACGTAGGTGGCGATCGCGGTGATATCCACGATGCCGGTCATGCACCAGTGGAAGAAGTACATCCAGCCGACCGCGAAGGCCAGCTTCTCGCCGTAGAACTCACGGGCGTAGGACACGAACGACCCGGAGGACGGGCGATGCAGGACCAGCTCGCCCAGGGCCCGCAGAATGAAGAATACGAAGACGCCGCAGACGGCGTACACCAGGAACAGACCGGGGCCGGCCTCGTGCAACCGGCTGCCGGCGCCGAGGAACAGGCCCGTTCCGATGGCGCCACCGATGGCGATCATCTGGAGCTGCCGGGGCCGCAGCGACTTGTGATAGCCCGCATCTTCGGCGTGCAGACCGTCCGCCGGCGCCGCCTGACCCGGAGGCTCTTGAACTGTTGTCATCATGTTGCCTTTCGAGTGGCGCAGATCATGTCTGCGAGCAATGTACCGCTAGTTAGCGGCACGATCAATAGGGGGCCGTCATGTGTAACGCGGTGGAAACCAGGCACTTTGGTGAAAACCCGAGGTCGGCCGCACTGTAAGAGCCATTGATCGAGCCGCTGAACGTCGATACGCTGGACACGTCAAATGCGTAGGGAGCACCCAGATGGCCTGGTTCGAACGCGAGTTCATCGCCGTCCCCGAGACCGGCAAGAAGCAACTCGTCTACAAGTGGCCGGATGTGAACATCCGGCGATACTCCCGCGCCATCGTCAACGCCGATCAGACCGCGCTGTTCGTGAAGTCCGGTCAGGTCCTGGCCGCGCTGGGGCCGGGCCGGCATCGGATCGACGCGGACGAGCTCCCGGTGCTCGGCGCCCTGGTGGATACGCTGACCGGCGGCAACCTCTACCGTGCCGAGCTCTACTTCGTCTCCACCCGGGAGTTCGCCGGTATCAAGTTCGGCGGCCGGCTCGCCGATATCGCCGATCCGGTCAGCGAGCAGATCGTCACCCTGCGGGTCTTCGGTGAGTTCGCGCTGTCAGTGCGCGATGCCCGCCAACTGATCACCTCGCTGGCCGGCAGTACGGACCTGCACGATCCGGCCGGAATCGAATCCTGGAGCGCCGATCTGCTGCTCAAGGCGATGAAGGTCGCGGTGACACAGGGCGTCTCCCAGGGCGAGTGGCCGGTCCTGGGCCTGTCCGGCCTCCTGCCGGCGATCGAGCAGGCGGTCGTCCAGCAGACCAATACCGCGCTCTACGAGTACGGGCTACGGATACCACGGCTCGGCAATTTCGACATCACCCTGGCCCCCGAAGACGCCGACCGGCTCAAACGACTCGCCAAGGATGTCACCTACATCCGGCTCGCCGGCGATTTCCGGCAGTACGCCGCCGGGGAGATGGCCCTGGGCGCGGGCCAGGGACTGGCCTCCGGGAACGGCCACGACGGCGGGTTCATCGGCGCCGCACTGGGCATCAATGCCCTGCAGCAGCCGGGGCCCGCGGCCGCGGGGAATTTTCCGCCCCCGCCGAGTTCACCCTGGCAACAGCACCAGCAGCCCCGGGAGGAGCCGAGCGCGCCGGCGCTGCCGCCCACCGCGAAACCCGCCGAACTCGGTCCCGCGGCGAACCCGGTCTGCACCGACTGCGGCACCACCAACCCCCCGGGCGCCAAATTCTGCGTCGAATGCGGTAAGCGCTTCGCACCGGCCGAACCGGCCCGATGCCGTGAATGCGATGCCGAACTGCTGTCCCACGGCCAGGTTCTGCGCTTCCTGCGGGACCCGCCG
>NZ_BAGJ01000053.1 GCF_000308775.1 Nocardia testacea NBRC 100365 | reverse complement strand
CCGGATGATGGGCGGCCATGGCCAGCGCCACCGGGTGGGCCCGCTTGGCCGCCGCGTCCTCCTCCGACAGTTCGGGGGTGGCGGGCTGCGGCGCCGCGGGCACGGCGGCGGCCTTGTCCCGGTTGCGACGGCGCCGCGAACCCGACTCCCGGCCCCGGCCGGCGCCGCCCTCGTCGGAGCCCGACGGCTCCACCGGGTAGCTGTGCACCAGGATGCCGCGACCGTGGCAGTGCTCGCAGGTGGTGGAGAACGCCTCCACCAGCCCGGTACCGAGCTTCTTACGGGTCATCTGGACCAGGCCCAGCGAGGTGACCTCGGAGACCTGGTGACGGGTGCGGTCGCGGCCGAGGGCCTCGGTGAGACGGCGCAGCACCAGGTCGCGGTTGGACTCGAGCACCATATCGATGAAGTCGACCACGATCATGCCGCCGATATCGCGCAGCCGCATCTGCCGCACGATCTCCTCGGCGGCCTCGAGGTTGTTCCGGGTGACCGTCTCCTCCAGGTTGCCGCCGCCGGAGCCGGTGAACTTACCGGTGTTGACGTCGATCACCGTCATCGCCTCGGTGCGGTCGATCACCAGGGTGCCCCCCGAGGGCAGCCACACCTTGCGGTCGAGCGCCTTGGCCAGCTGTTCGTCGATGCGGTAGGTCTCGAAGACGTCGACCCCGTTGTTCTCGTGCCGGGAGACCCGGGTGAGCAGATCGGGGGCGACGGTGCCGATGTAGTTCTCGACGGTGCTCCAGGAGCGCTCGCCCTCGATGACCAGCCGCGAGAAATCCTCGTTGAACAGATCACGCACGACCTTGACGAGCAGATCGGGCTCCTCGTACAGGGTCTTCGGCGCGTTCGACTGATTCTCGGCCGCCGCGGTGATCTTGCGCCAGGCGGTCTGCAGACGTTCCACGTCGCGGGTGAGTTCGGCCTCGCTGACGCCCTCGGAGGCGGTCCGGATGATGACGCCCGCATCGGCCGGGACGATCTCCCGCAGGATCTCCTTGAGCCGTTTGCGCTCGGTATCGGGCAGCTTGCGGCTGATCCCGGTGGAGGTCCCGCCGGGCACGTACACCAGGAAGCGACCGGCCAGGCTGATCTGGGTGGTCAGCCGGGCGCCCTTGTGGCCCACCGGGTCCTTGCTCACCTGGACCAGCACCTGGTCGCCGGGTTTGAGCGCCTGCTCGATCTTACGTTCCTTACCGCCGAGCCCGGCGGCCTCCCAGTTGACCTCGCCCGCGTAGAGCACGCCGTTGCGGCCCCGGCCGATATCGACGAACGCGGCCTCCATACTGGGCAGCACGTTCTGCACCTTGCCCAGATAGACATTGCCCACCATGGACGCCGATCCGGTGCTGGTGACGAAATGCTCGACCAGGATGTTGTCCTCGAGCACGGCCACCTGGGTGGCGGCCGGATGGCCCGGGAACTCCTTTTCGCGCACCACCATCACCCGGTCCACGGCCTCGCGCCGGGCCAGGAACTCCGATTCGGTGAGAATCGGGGGACGACGGCGACCGGCCTCACGGCCGTCGCGACGGCGCTGCCGTTTGGCCTCGAGCCGGGTGGAGCCGGTGATGCCCTGCACTTCGTCGACCGTGGCGCGGGTACGGGTCTTGTTCCGCGGTTCCCGCTCGTGCACGACCGTATTGGGCGGATCGTCGTCGGCCGGCTCGCTGTCCCCGGACTCCCCGGCGACCTTGCGCCGCCGCCGGCGGCGACGACGGCGGCTGGACCCGCTCTCCGAGTCGTCGCCCGCATCGCCGGACTCGTCGGCCCCGGATTCGTCCGTCTCGCCGGATTCGTCGGTCTTG
>NZ_BAGJ01000054.1 GCF_000308775.1 Nocardia testacea NBRC 100365 | reverse complement strand
GGCCCCGGGTCGAGGTGTGGTGGGCCGATCCAGGTCGAGGCGCCGGAGCGGATCGCGGCGCGGGTGGACCGGTTCCTCGCGCAGCCGCAAGGCCGGTGACCGTTAGGCTTCCGGCATGGTACGGGTCCGGCAGATGCACGAATGGAAGGTCGGCGCGGACGAGGCCGTAGCCGTGCAGCAGCGGCTGCGGGACCGGGTGACTGTGGGCGACGAGCACGGCCCGATCCGGCGGGCCGCCGGACTGGACGTCGCCTATCGCGATCCCGATATCGCGATAGGCGTGGTCACCGTGCTGGATGTGGACTCACTGACCGTGGTCGATCATTCGGTCGTCCGGGAACGAATCGAATTCCCCTATATCTCGGGTCTTTTCGCCTTCCGCGAGATACCCCCGCTGACCCGGGCGCTCGAAGCCCTGCGCGTGGAACCCGATGTACTCGTCTGCGACGGTCACGGGCTGGCCCATCCCCGCCGCTTCGGTCTCGCCGCGCATCTGGGTGTGCTCACCGACCTGCCGAGTATCGGTGTCGCGAAGAAATCCGCCGGCGAGTACGACGAGCCCGGTCCGGCCCGCGGTGATTCGAGCCCGGTCACCGTGGACGGGGAGGTCGTCGGCCGCGCCCTGCGCACCCAACCGGAAGTCAAACCACTGTTCGTCTCGGTCGGACATCGCTTCACCCTCGACTCCGCCTGTGCGCTGGTGCTGCGGCTGGCTCCGCGCTACCGGCTGCCGGAGACCACCCGCACGGCCGACCATCTGGGCCGCATCGCCTGGTCCGCGGCCGGGTCCGCACCGGCACGATCATCCGGTGCAGCAGGTCAGACGCGAACCAGGTCGTCGGCGTGGATCACCGGGCGCTGCATACCGTCCGGCAGTTCCCGGGTCGACCGGCCGAGCACCGTCGCGAGTTCGGCGGCATCGTATTCCACGACTCCCCGCGCCACGACCGTGCGATCCGGGCCCACGAGATCCACCACGTCGCCGCCGTGGAAACGGCCGCGCACCCCGACGATTCCGGCGGCGAGCAAGGAACGCCGGGCATTGGCCACGGCCTCGACCGCACCGGAATCGATGAGGATGGCCCCCCGGCTGTCGGCGGCGTGCCGGACCCAGAACCGGCGCGCCGACAACCGCACCGGGCGGGCGGCGAAAGCGGTGCCGACCGTACCGGTCCCGAGCGCTTCGGCGGCCTCAGCGGCCGCGGCCAGCAGGACCGGGACACCGGCGTCCGCGGCCAGCCGCGCGGCCGACAGCTTCGACGCCATCCCGCCGGTGCCGAGTACACCGCCGCTCCCGGCGATCACGCCGTCGAGATCGGCACTGGTACGCACCTCACCGATGAAATTCGCGTCGCCCTTGCGCGGATCACCGTCGTAGAGCCCGGCCACATCGGAGAGCAGGAACAACGCGTCGGCACCCACCAGGTGGGCCACCAGCGCGGCCAGCCGGTCATTGTCGCCGAACCGGATCTCCTCCGTGGCGACGGTATCGTTCTCGTTCACCACCGCCACCGCGCCCAGCGAGCGCAGCCGGTCCAGGGTGCGCTGCGCATTGCGGTGGTGTTCCCGGCGGGCGAAATCGTCGGCACTGAGCAGGATCTGGCCGACGGTGCGGTCGTACCGGGCGAACGAGGTGCCCCAGGCATGGACCAGGGCGAGCTGGCCGACACTGGCCGCGGCCTGCTTGGTCGCGAGATCACGCGGCCGCCGGGTCAGGCCCAGCGGGGCCAGCCCCGCTCCGATCGCCCCGGACGAGACGACGACCACATCGGAACCGGCCCGCATCCGGGCCTCGATGGCATCGGCGAGCCGGTCCAGCCGGGCGATATCGAGTCCACCGGTCAGGCTGGTGAGCGCGGACGAACCGATCTTCACCACCACCCGCCGGGCCCCGGCGATCGCACGCCGGGCGTCACTGAGTTCTGCGGAAACCTGGGTCACGGCCGTGCCCCTGCTCCGTGGTCACCCTGGTTCACCCGCCTACTCCTCGCTTTCCTCGTCCACCAGACCGCGCCGCACCCGCGACGCGTGCTTACGTTCGGCCGCACCGACCCGGTCGGACTGTTCGAGCCGGATATCGGTACCGCGGCCGGTCGGGACCATATCGGTGCCCGCGGCGATCTGCGGTTCCCAGTCGAAGGTCACCTCGCCGATGGTCACCGGCGCGCCCGGTTCCGCACCGAGCCGTACCAGTTCGTCCTCCACCCCGAGCCGGGCCAGGCGGTCGGCGAGGTAACCGACGGCCTCGTCGTTGTCGAACTGGGTCTGACGCACCCAGCGTTCGGGCCGGGTGCCGCGCACGATGAACGCCCCGGGCTCCTCCGGGTCGGCGCGCACGGTGAACCCGGAATCGTCCACCGGCACCGGGCGGATCACCGGCCGCTTCGGGGCGGCGGCGGGGTGCGCGTCGCGGTAGGCCTGCACCAGCTCGGCGAGCGCGAAGGTCAGCTGCCGCAGACCGGAATGGGCGACCGCCGAGATCCGGAACACCGGCCAGCCCCGCTCCCGCAGTTCGGGCGTGACCAGATCCGCGAGCTCCTCCGCCTCGGGCACGTCGACCTTGTTCAGGATCACCACTCGCGGCCGATCCGCGAGATCGCCCAGACTCACGTCACCGCGCAGGGCGGGTTTGTAGGCGGCGAGTTCGGCTTCGAGGGCGTCGATATCGGAAAGCGGATCACGGCCGGGGTCCAGCGTCGCCAGATCCACCACATGCGCCAGTACCGCGCACCGTTCCAGATGCCGGAGGAAGTCCAGGCCGAGGCCCCGCCCCTCGCTGGCACCGGGAATCAGTCCCGGGACGTCGGCGATCGTAAACGTCGTATCGCCCGCGTTCACGACGCCGAGGTTGGGCACCAACGTGGTGAAGGGGTAGTCGGCGATCTTCGGTTTGGCGGCGGACAACACCGAGACCAGCGACGACTTGCCCGCCGACGGGAACCCGACCAGCCCCACATCGGCGACGGATTTGAGTTCGAGGACCACATCGTGGGCCTCCCCCTCCTCGCCGAGCAGCGCGAAACCGGGCGCCTTCCGGGCCCGCGACACCAGGGCCGCGTTACCCAGTCCGCCCCGGCCGCCCTTGGCGACGACGAACCGGTTACCGACCCCGACCAGGTCCATCAGGACCTCTCCATCGGTGTCCAGCACCACGGTGCCGTCCGGGACCTTCAGCAGCAGCTCGCCGCCCTTCTTCCCGTCCCGGTTGCCGCCCTCACCCGGTTTGCCGTTACCGGCCTTTGCGTGCGGATGGAAATGGAAGTCCAGCAGGGTGTGCACATTGGCGTCCACCTCGAGGATCACATCCCCGCCGTTGCCGCCGTTACCACCGTCGGGCCCGCCCAGCGGTTTGAACTTCTCCCGGTGCACCGACGCGCAACCGTGCCCGCCTTTGCCGGCACGGACATGAAGAACGACACGGTCGATGAACTTGGCCATGGCCGGATCATCCTCCTCAGGGGGTTCGGGGGTGGGACGGACACTGCGTTCCAGGGGTGGGGAAAGTCGCAGCGCCCGGGAATGGGCCGGGCCCGGTCGGGGCGGCGGCGCCGAGGGCGGAAACGCGAAAAGCGGGCCGAGGGTTTGTCACCCTGACCCGCTCGCTGTGGTGGAGTCGTCAGCCGGTCAGGCTTCGACCGGCTCCGGGACCACGATATTGACGGTCTTGCGACCCCGCTTGCTACCGAACTCGACGGCACCCGCCTCGAGCGCGAACAGGGTGTCGTCCCCGCCACGGCCGACATTGACGCCGGGGTGGAAGTGGGTGCCGCGCTGCCGCACCAGGATCTCGCCGGCCTTCACGGTCTGCCCGCCGAAACGCTTCACGCCGAGCCGCTTGGAATTGGAATCGCGGCCGTTCCGGGAGCTGGATGCGCCCTTCTTATGTGCCATTGCTGATACTCCTTCAGCGCGGGCCTGCGCGGCCCTGCGGGGTGGTTACTTGATGCCGGTGACCTTCAGGACCGTCAGCGGCTGACGATGGCCCTGGCGCTTGTGGTAGCCGGTCTTGTTCTTGAACTTGTGGATGCGGATCTTCGGGCCCTTGGTCTGCTCGACCACCTCGGCCGACACCGAAACCTTCGCGAGCGCGTCGGCTGCGGTGGTGAGCTCGGCGCCATCGACGACGAGCACCGGCGACAGTGCCACGGAGGTGCCCGGCGCACCCTCGATCTTCTCGACCTTCACCAGGTCACCGACCGCGACCTTGTACTGCTTTCCGCCGGTCTTGACGATCGCGTACGTTGCCATCGGTCGGCTGCCCTTCTTCCTCTAGTGCTCGGCACTCGTTCACACGGTCGTACCTCGGTTTCGCACCGGGGTCCACCGCACGACTGGTCTGGTAATCGCCGCCTCGGCTACTGGTGGCTCTCGGTATCGGGAACCGGCCACGGAAACAGCACATGCTGTCGCCGGGCAGCGACTGCCAAGATTACAGGATGGCGGTACATGCGACCAAACCGGTCCCCGTACGGCGCCCCGCGGACCTGCCGCACCGCCGGACTCGGGCGCCGCGGCACCCCGCCGGCGGGCACCCGGCCCACCCCTGTACCGACGCGCCGGTGCCCGGTCCGCATTTCGCGGGCCGGGCACCGGACGCTCGTTTCAGTTCTGCTCGTCGGCCGGCGGCCCGGACGGGCGACCCGCGGCCCGGCGGCGCGTGCGGCGCACCGGAACCTCGACCTCGGGCTGGTCGGCCGTG
>NZ_BAGJ01000055.1 GCF_000308775.1 Nocardia testacea NBRC 100365 | reverse complement strand
ATCGGGGATCAGGCGGTCCCGCCAACCGGCCGGGGCGGGCTCGTCATCCAGCCAGCGCGGAGTGCGCACGGCATCGGACTCGCCGAACGCGGAGTCCGGCCACTGGCGGGCCCGGCCCTCCGGATCGTCGCGCGGCAACTCTTCGAGGTGCCCGCCCAGTTGTCTGCGTACCCGTTCGCGCTCGTCGTGTGCAGCCATGCCCGCGACGCTAGGCCCGACAGAACCCCGAACATCCGGCCTCACCTGGGATCTCGAGAAGTCTGTGGACAACTCCGGCCTGTGGATGAGCGGTGGCCGGGTGGATACCGCAGGCGGTCAGCCGCACCCGCCGGGCAGGACCAGCACCCCGACCGCGCCGACCCCGAGATGTACCGCCAGCGCCGGTCCGAATTCGGCGACGTGCACCTCGGCGAGCTGCGGAATCCGTTCGCGCAGTTGGGTCGTCACCGTTTCGGCGGCCTCGGCGGCGGCCAGATGCTGCACGCCCACCGCGGCCGGCCCCGCACCGGCGGCCTCCTCGGCTGCCGCGACCAGCTTCGCGTACGCCTTCGACCGGGTGCGCACCTTGTCCCGTAACTCCAGCCGCCCCTGCACCAGTTGCAGCACCGGCTTGCTCACCAGTTCACTGCCGAAGAAACTGGCTGCCGTACTGAGCCTGCCACCCCGGCGCAGTTGCTCGGTGCGATTCACCACGAAGAACGTGCGGGAGCCCGCCGATGCCCGCACCGCGGCCTCGTGCACCGCCGCGAGGGTGCCACCGGCGGCAGCGCACCGGGCGGCGGCCAGTACCGGGAACCCGGTCGCCAAACCCGCGCCGAGTGAATCCACCAGCAGCACCGACTCCGCGGCGTCCATGTCCCGGACGGCCTGGCGGCCCGACTCCCAGGTCGCCGAGAGCTGCCGGGACAGATGCACCGCGACCACCCCGTCGCCGCGGCTGCGCCGCAACGCTTCGGTATAAGCGGCGCGCAGCTCGCCCGGGGACGGCGCCGAGGTGGTGACATCGTCGGCGGTGTAGTCGACGGCGAATTCGTCGACACCCTCCCGGATCTGGGTATCCCCCACCAGCACGTGCAGGGGAACCACCTCGATACCCAGCTCGCCGATCAGTTCCGCGGGCAGGCTGGCGGACGAATCGGTGACGACCACGACCGCCACGTCTCACCCCACCTCTTGCAGCGTTTTCACCATCGCCTTGGCGACCTCGGTATGCCCGTCCCAGCCCCAGTGGATCCCGTCGGGGTTGGCGTCGCCGGAGTAGATGTTGTCGTGGACCGCCGCCTTCAGATCCACCAGCGGCACGCCGCACCGGCGTGACCAGGCCTGTAGGGCACGCACCGCCGGTTCCCGGCCGCTGTGCACCCGGCCGTAGGCCGCGCAGTCGTGCACCGACGGCAGCACCGCGACCACGGGCAGCTCGGGCCGGAGGTGACCGAGCGCCGTCCGGCACTGTTCGAGATAATCCACACTGACCCCGGGCGGAAGCGCGACCGGCCGGCCCAGTTTCGCGGCTCGGGGCTGGATCCACTGATACGCCGAGCGCACCACCCGGCGCAGACCCGACGGCCGCAGATAGCGGATCAGTTCGCGTAGGGCGGTGGGCAGCGGCGAGGGCAGCGAGTCCATTCCGCCCACCGCGAAGACCACGGCACCGGCCCGCGGTACGGCCGCCCAGACGCGCGGGTCACCGATCAGGGCCCAGTAGGCGTCCCGGCAGGTCCAGCCGATCCGGGCGACGAGTTCGACATCCCAATCCAATTCGGCGGCAACCAGATTCGGCCAGATACGCGGATGGTCGGCAGGGAGACCGCCCTCGGGGCCGAAATAGGACAGCGAATCGGCGATCACCAGCAGTACCGGTCGCGGGGTATCGCGATCGGTGGATCCGGTGGGCACCGCCGGATCCGTCGTGACTTCCACGTCCGGCGTACCGGGTGGCGTGGTACCCGGCTGCGCGACCGGACCCGTGGCCGCGCCGGTCGTTTCCGGTTCGCTACCCGGATCGGGCGCATGTGTACCCGCGGACGTGGCTGTCACAGCGGAATCCTCCTGGGGTCAGACTGCCTTCCGGATGTCGCCGTCCTCGGCGGCTCCGGCGTCGTCGGCGGTCCCGTCCGCCGCCCGTTCGGGTGCCGGGCCGAACAGGGCGTCCGGCAGAGCGCGCTCCGGTTTCGCGGATACCTTCTGGAACAGTTCGTCCGGTATCTGGCGGTTCAGGTCTTCAGATGACATCGGGTGCTACTTTCGCCGCTGCGTTCCACACATCGAGACGCCAGCCGGGCCGATCCGGGCTCGGGCCGTGGCTGCTCAGCTGCACCCAGCTGGCATTGGCCAGGCCACCGAGGGCCGGCCAGTTCCGGGGCGGCAGATCGAGCAGCGCGGCCGTGAGCGCGGCGATCAGCCCGCCGTGCGCCACGAGAATCATAGTGGCGCCGGGCCAATCCTGCCGCTCGTCGAACAACTCCTGCACCACCGGCAGTGCGCGAGCGCCGACCTCGAGTTTCGATTCACCGCCGGGCGGGGTGAAAGTGGGGTCCATCCGCCACTCGAGCCGCGCCCCGGGGTAGAGGGAATCGACCTCGACGTCCCCCATCCCCTGCCAGTCCCCCAGGTGGGTCTCCCGCAGCCGCGGTTCCCGCACCACTTCCAGTCCGGAATGCTCCGACAGGGCCAGCGCGGTGTCGTAGGCGCGGCGTAGATCGGAGGAGATCAAGCCGACTGCCTGGTGGGAGACCAGTTCCCGCGCCGCCTCTTTCGCCTGCCGCCGACCCAGATCGGTGAGATCGGTGTCGATCTGCCCCTGCATCCGGTCGTTGGCGTTCCATTCGGTCTGCCCGTGGCGCAACAGGATCAGGGTGCGCACACCGGTTTTCTGTCTCACTCGGTATCTCCAGCACTTTCGTCTCCGGCGGCCGGTGGCGCGCCGTGTTCACCCGGCGTGAGCGAGGGCCCTGCGTGGTCACGCTTCGCTACCTCCTCCGGGCCCGACTCGCTCATACCGATCCCCTCCACCGGAACGATCGGGCAGTCTTTCCACAATCGTTCCAGCGCATAGAAATTACGTTCGTCGTTGTGCTGGATGTGTACCACCACGTCGACATAGTCCAAGAGCGCCCAGCGGCCCTCGCGCGTCCCTTCCCGGCGTACCGGTTTGTGGCCGGCCGCACGCAGTTTCTCTTCGACATTATCGACGATGGCATTGACCTGGCGCTCGTTCGGCGCCGAAGCGATCACGAAGCAGTCCGTGATCACGAGTTGTTCGGAGACGTCCAGCACCACCACATCGGTGGCCAGCTTCTCGTCCGCGGCCAGCGCGGCGACGGTCGCCATCCGCACCGCCTCTTCCGTCGCGCTCATGCTGTCACCTCCGGGCACGAGCGACGCACGCCCTCCGTGGTTACGCAAGCTGCCGCCTCCGGGCGCACGCCGCTCATGCTGTCACCTCCGGGCACGAGCGACGCACGCCCTCCGTGGTTACGCAAGCTGCCGCCTCCGGGCGCACGCCGCTCATGCCAGCACCTCGTTCACGTTTCCATCACCTTCCGCTCGAGCGGGCACGTAGAGATGCCGCTTCGATATGTACTGCACGACACCGTCCGGTACGAGGTACCAGACCGGCCGCCCCTCGGCCGCGCGCCGACGGCATTCGCTCGACGAGATGGCCAGCGCGGGGACCTCGATCATGGTGACCGCGTCGTCGGGCATACCTCGCAGATGATCGGCGAGATGGTCGATGTTCAGCTCGTACCCCGGCCGGCTGACCCCCACGAATTTCGCCAGCTCGAACAGTTCGGCCCAATCCTGCCAGGTGAGGATGCTGGCCAGCGCGTCGGCCCCGGTGATGAAGTACAGTTCCGCGCCCGGGTGCTGGGCGTGTAGATCACGCAGGGTGTCGACGGTGTAGGTCACCTTGCTCCGCTCCACATCGGCCCGGCTCACCGAGAACCGCGGGTTGGAGGCGGTGGCGATCACCGTCATCAGATACCGGTCCTCGGCCGGGCTGACCTGGCGATCGGTCTTCTGCCACGGTTGTCCCGTGGGGACGAAGATCACCTCGTCCAGGTCGAACCGGTGTGCGACCTCACTGGCCGCGACCAGGTGTCCGTGGTGGATGGGGTCGAAGGTGCCGCCCATCACACCCAGCTTGCGTCCACCCCGGCCCGTTCCGTGCATGAGTGTCGAGCTTAACGGTGGGGTCGCGACGGGTTCCGGTCAGACCGGCAGCAACCGGGAGACCACAGCCGTGAGCTGCGCCGCCGACCGGCATTCGTGCATCTCGATGACCTGCTGATACCGGTCGGCGGCCGAATCCCCCGATCCCCAGTTGGTGCGCGGTTCCGGATTCAGCCAGTGCGCGTGCTTGGCGATCTCGACCAACTCGCGCAGGGTGGCGAGCTCGGGGTCGCGGTAGTTGGTGCGGGCATCGCCCAGGATCAGCAGGGAGCTGCGGCTGGTGACGGCGTCGGGAAACTCTTCGGCGAAGCTCGTGAGCGCGCTGCCGTAATCGGAGTGACCGGTGAAGCCGACGATATCGGCCTCGGCGAAGATCCGCTGCATGGCTTCGTCGAGCTGGGTGTGCGGGTCGAAGAACCTGGTCACCTCATCGGTGTGATCGACGAAGGCGAAGATCCGGACCTTCGAGAACTGCTCCCGCAACGCGCTCACCAGCAGCAGGGTGAAATTGCTGAAACCGGCGACCGAACCCGATACATCGCAGAGCAGGATCAGTTCGGGGCGGCCCGGCCGGGGTTTGCGGCTCACCAGGTCGATCGGCACCCCGCCGGTGGACATGGACTTGCGCAGGGTTTTGCGCAGATCGATCTCGCCGCGTTTGGCGTGCCGGCGGCGCACCGCCAGCCGCGACGCCAGGATCCGGGCCAGCCGTTGCGTACTGCGCCGCAGTTCGGCCAGTTCCGCCTGCGAGGCCCGCAGGAAATCCACTTCCTCGGCCTGCCGCGGGACCCCGTAGGAGGCGACGCGCTCCTTGCCGATGCGTTCGGCCACCCGGCGCCGGGTTTCGGCCTCCACGGTGCGCCGGAACTTCTCGATGCGGGAGCGGGCGGCGCGGCGCGCGATCTCGGTATCGAAATCGCTCATACCGGGCGTGGCCATGGCGGCCAGGATCTGCGCGAGCAGTGTCTGCGGCTGCACCTCCTTCAACGCCTGGTACGACGAGAAGGACGCGCCCCGCGCCGACTGGTACTGCCCCAGTTGTTCGACCAGCTGCGCGGCCATCAGCGCCTGCTGCTGACCCGAACCTTCGTCGGCGAGCATCTCGGCCAGCATGCGCCGCAGCTCGGGGATGTCGACCCCGCCGTCGTCGAGGTACGGGATCTCGGCCTCCGCGGCGGCGGCACGGTCACCGATGGCCACCGGGAACCACAGGTCGAAGAGTCCGTCGTAGGTGCCGCGATGGGTGGTGCGCCGCAACAGTGCGCAGGCCAGCCCCTCGCGCACCGACTCGCGGTCCAGCAGGTCCAGCACCGACAGCACCCGGCCCGCGTCCACCGTCTCCGACGGGCCCACGGGTATCCCCCGCGCGCGCAGCGCCTCCACGAAACCGACCAGATGCCCCGGCAGACCGTGCGAGGCGAGGGGCTGGTCGTCGGCGGCCACCACGGTCAGGCCGGTTTCAGCTCGGCCAGCGCCCGCTGGTGGTCACTGCGGTGTTTGAGCACCACGCCCAGCGTTTCCCGGACGGTGGCGTCGTCGAGTTCGGTGTGCCCGAGCGCGAGCAGGGTGCGGGCCCAGTCGATGGATTCGGCGACCGAGGGCAGTTTCTTCAACTGCATTCCGCGCAGCACGTGCACGATCCGCACCAGCTGGGTGGCCACCGCCTGAGGTAGTTCCGGGACCCGGCTCGCGAGGATCCGCCGTTCGAGATCCTCGTCGGGGAAGTCCAGGTGCAGATAGAGGCAGCGCCGCTTGAGCGCCTCGGACAGCTCACGGGTGGCGTTGGAGGTGAGGACCACGAACGGGGTCCGGGTCGCGGTGATGGTGCCGAGCTCCGGCACGGTCACTGCGAAATCGCTCAGCACCTCGAGCAGCAGGCCCTCGATCTCCACATCGGCTTTATCGGTCTCGTCGATGAGCAGAACCGTCGGGTCGGCCCGCCGGATCGCGGTGAGCAGCGGCCGGGACAGTAGGAATTCCTCGGTGAACACATCGGATTTGGTTTCGGCCCAGTCGTTTTCGCCGGCGGCCTGGATCCGCAGGATCTGTTTGGCGTGGTTCCACTCGTAGAGCGCCCGCGCCTCGTCCACCCCCTCATAGCACTGCAACCGCACCAGTTCGGCATTCGCCGTCTGCGCCACGGCCCGCGCCAGCTCGGTTTTGCCGACGCCCGCCGGACCTTCGATGAGCAACGGTTTACCGAGCCGGTCGGCCAGGAAGACCGAGGTCGCGGTGGCCTTGTCGGCCAGATATCCGGTCTCGGCGAGGCGGTGCACCACATCGTCGACCGATGCGAAGATCGGCTCCTGAACCGGCGGGGTGGGGGTACTCGCGGGCTCCATCGGGCCGTCCTTCCGTCGAACTCTCCACCCCAACGCTACCGGGCGGTTACTCGACCGGCGTCGTCCCCCGGGGCCAAGAGACCGGCGCCACGCGCTTCGTGTTCGAGCCCCCGGGGTACTCACCGGTCCGCGTCCGCCCGTTCCCGGAGCGAGCGACGGGACACGCGAGACCCCGCGTTCCCGGTCGCCGGGCACGTCAGGCGGGGCGGATCTGCCCCGAACCCCGCACGACCCACTTCGAGGAGGTGAGCTCCGGCAGCCCCATCGGACCGCGAGCGTGCAGTTTCTGGGTGGAGATGCCGATCTCGGCGCCGAAACCGAACTGCTCGCCGTCGGTGAAGGCGGTGGAGGCGTTCACCATGACCGCCGCCGCGTCCACCCGGCGCGAGAATTCGTCGGCCGCGGCCAGTTCACCGGTGACGATGGCCTCGGTGTGCCCGGTACCCCACGTATTGATGTGCTCGATCGCGGCATCCAGATCGTCGACGACCTTCACCGCGATATCGAGGGTCAGGTACTCCTCGCCCCAGTCCTTGTCGGTGGCGGGGACCATTCCGTCGAGGTCACCGTGCAGGGTGACGCCCTTGTCGGCGAGCGCTTTGCTCAGCCGCGGCAGCGCCGTCTCGGCGATGGCCGCGTCGATCAGCACCGTCTCGGCCGCATTGCACACACTGGGGCGACGGGTCTTGGCGTTGATCAGGATCTCTTCGGCCATATCCAGATCGGCGCCGGAATGTACATAGACGTGGCAGTTGCCGGTACCCGTCTCGATCGTGGGGACCTGGGCGTCGCGCACCACCGCGTTGATCAGGCCCGCACCGCCGCGCGGGATGACCACATCCACCAGACCGCGGGCCTGGATCAAATGGGTCACGCTGGACCGATCCGAGCTCGGCAGCAGCTGTACCGCGTCGGCCGGGATGCCGACCCCGGTCAGCGCGTCCCGCAGCACCGCCACCAGCGCGGCGTTCGATCGCGCCGCCGACGACGACCCACGCAGCAGCGCCGCATTACCCGACTTCAGCGCCAGCCCGAACGCGTCGACGGTGACATTCGGCCGCGCCTCGTAGACCATGCCGACCACGCCGAGGGGGACCCGGATCTGACGGATCTCGAGTCCGTTCGGCAATGTCGACCCGCGCTCCACGACGCCCACCGGATCCGGCAGTCCGGCAACCTGGCGCAGGCCCGAGGCGATACCGTCGATCCGGTCCTTGGTCAGCCGCAGCCGGTCCAGCAGGGAGTCCTCGGTGCCGGCCGCTTTCGCCGCGACCAGATCTTCGCCGTTGGCTTCCAGCACGGTGTCGGCGGCGGCGAGCAGCGCGTCCGCGGCGGCGTGCAGCGCCTCGTTCTTCCGGTCGGTGGTGAGCTGGGCCAGGACCCGGGAAGCGACCCGCGCCCGGCGGGCGGCCTCGTGCACGGCCGCACGCATATCGAACTCAGCGGTGGTCTCTACCGTCATGGCCTATAGCCTACGCACCGGGAAATTCGGTTCTACCGGCGCTCACCGCGCTAGGTTTTCTCCGTGACCGCTCCCCTGATCGCCGTGCTCGGCAGTATCAACATGGATCTGGTGACCACCACCGAGCGCCGGCCCGCACCCGGCGAAACGGTCCTGGGCCGCGACTTCGCCATGGTGCCCGGCGGGAAGGGCGCCAACCAGGCGGTCGCGGCGAGCCGGGCGGGCGGGCGGGCGATGTTCCTCGGCGCGATCGGCACCGATGTGTTCGCGCCGCGACTGCGCGCGGTACTGACCGGGTCCGGGGTCGATACCACCGGGTTGCGCACGATCGAGGGCCCCAGCGGGATCGCCTCGATCGTGGTCGATGCCGGCGGCGAGAACTCGATCATCGTGGTGGGCGGCGCCAATGCCGAATTGCACGGTCTGCGCGCCGCCGATCGCGCCGCCGTCGCCGCGGCCGATATCCTGCTGTGCCAGCTCGAGGTCCCGATCCCGACCATCGCGGAAGCAGTACGGCACGCCCGGGACCACGACACCACCGTGATACTCAACCCCTCTCCGGCACAGCGTCTTCCGGAGGATCTGTGGAGCGGGGTGGATGTGGCGGTGGTGAACCGGGGCGAGGCCGAGGACCTGGGCGGCGCCCTCGACCGGGTACCGCATCTGGTGGTCACGCTCGGCGCGGACGGCGCGCGCCACCGTGGGCCGGACGGCGTGGAGACCACCGTCGCCGGACCGGTCGTCGAGGTCGTCGACACCACCGGCGCGGGTGACACCTTCGCCGGCGCCCTGGCCGTCCGCTGGTCGCGCGGCCCGGCCGCGGCACTGCGTTTCGCCTGCGCCGCGGGGGCCCTGGCCACCACCGTGCTGGGCGCCAGCGCCGCCATTCCGTCGCGCGCCGATATCGAAGCCGCCCTGTCCGCCGGGCCGGGCGAACCCTCTCGGTGATACAACACCGCTCCGCCGACGCTGCTCCGTCACGCCGCGCCGCACCACCCGGAAAATCGATCGCCTCCCCGTTTCCGGCGGCCTACCGTGGAATTACGGCGGCGGATATCGGTCCGCCCCGGAGGGAAGGAACGAGACGATGTTTCCCGTCGAGCTGTCCGGCACCCGGGCACGGACGTTGATGTGGGCCCATGAGCACGATATCGAGGCGCAGGCGCTGCAACAGTTGCGCAATATCGCCCGGCTGGAATGGGTCCACGGCGTCCGGGTCATGCCGGATGTGCACCTCGGGAAAGGTGCCACGGTCGGGTCGGTGATCGCCATGCGCGACGCGGTCGCCCCGGCCGCGGTGGGGGTGGATATCGGTTGCGGGATGGAAAGCGTTCGCACCGATCTCACCGCCGCCGACCTCCCCGACGATCTGCGCGCCCTGCGGTCGGCGATCGAGGCCGCGGTGCCGGTCGGTTTCGCCGCCCACCAGCACCCGGTGCCGGTGAACAAGCTGGCGCCCGGACCGTCCGGAATCTCCACCGCGACCCTGCGCACCGGCTGGGACCGGTTCTGGTCGGCATTCGGCGACCTCGACGATGCCGTGGCGTCGCGGGAGTCCAAGGCGCACAAGCAGATGGGCTCGCTGGGCTCGGGCAACCACTTCATCGAAGTCTGCCTGGACCAGGACGATCAGGTATGGATCCTGCTGCATTCGGGGAGCCGCAATATCGGCAAAGAACTGGCCGAACGGCATATGGCGGTGGCGCGCAGACTGCCGCACAACCAGAATCTGGTCGACCGCGATCTTGCCGTGTTCTTGGCGAACACCCCGGAAATGGCCGCCTACCGCCACGACCTGACCTGGGCCCAGGAGTACGCGGCCCGGAACCGCGCCGTCATGCTCGCGCTGGTGTGCGAGGCGGTGCGCAAGCAGTTCCCCACCCGGGACGTGCTGTTCGATACGCCGGTGAGCTGCCACCACAATTATGTGGCGGAGGAGACGATCGACGGTGCGCCCATGCTGGTGACCCGGAAGGGCGCGGTGCGGGCGGGCGCGGGCGATATGGCGCTCATTCCGGGGTCGATGGGCACGCGGTCCTATGTGGTGCGCGGTAAGGGCAATCCGGACTCGTTCCAGTCCGCGTCCCACGGTGCGGGCCGCCGGATGAGCCGTAACGCGGCCAAGCGGCAGTTCAGCGTGGCGGACCTGATCGCGCAGACCGAAGGGGTGGAATCGCGGAAGGACGCGGGCGTGGTGGACGAGATCCCGGCCGCGTACAAGAACATCGACGAGGTGATCGACGCCCAGCGCGATCTGGTCGATGTGGTGGCGACGCTGCGTCAGGTGCTGTGCGTGAAGGGCTGAGGTCGCGGTGAGCGCGGATCCGGTCCGCGGCCCCGGCATGCCGGGCGGTTCCCGCTTGCCCGGCATACCGGGCGGGCCGGCAGTGCGGATATCGCGAGCAGCGATCGCGCACTGCCGCGCGTCGACGCGGCGGCGGTCCGGACCGCGCGCGCACGATCCGCGACCGCCGCGTCGGCGACACCGCCCGGGTGATCGCGCGACCGGGGGTCATCGGTGTATGTCAGCCGGGCAGTCCACGCCGGCGTAGCGCGGCGGCGATCCCGATACCCACCATCAGAACGCCGACCAGCAGAACCACCCCGCTCGACCACCAGGTGTGCAGCGCGCGGGCGAGGTCGGACGGCAGAACGGGCAGCGACGAGATCAGTCGATAGGTCTGTCCCGGCGCGGCCATCTGGACGGCGGCCGGCACCACGCCCCAGACCAGCCCCGCGATCATCGCCGCCGCGGGTTCATACGCGGCCAGTACGGCGACCGACGCCAACACTGCCGCCCCGAGCAGCGACTGTGCGGGTGAGAGCCAGCGGTCCGTGGTGTCCCACCAGCGACCGGCGGTCACCGCGCCGTTGGCCGCTATACCGACCGCGACGGGGGTGATCAGGACCGCGAGCAGTGTGGCGACTGCGGTGCGCTGCCACTTACGCTGCGAATACCGCGTACCACCCGGCCCCTGCTGCGCGGCGCCGTCGTCCGATCGCTTCTGCCCGGCATCGTCGCCCGGGGTCTTCTGCGCGGCACCGTGATCCAAGGCCTCCCGCCCGGCACCATTGGCCAACCCATCCCGCCCGGCACCGTTGTTCCGCCGCTCCTGCACGGCAGCATCGTCACCCCCTGCTTCGCATGCGGCAGCATCATCCGGCCGCGACGGCATGTCGGCCTCGCGCTGCCGCGGCCGGTGCCCGACCACGTCCGGCCGTGGGCGCTGGACCACCTCGTCCGGCGGCGACTGCGGCGTGGTGGTCTGTTCGAGTCGAGAGGTCATACACACTCCTCCGGGCCGATCGGCAGGGGCGGGCGGCCCGCCCGGTACCGCGCGCTGCCCCGCACCCTCGCATACCCGAGGGTCACCGACCACCACGCCGTCCGCGGACCGGATGCCCAACCGGCGGCGAACAGTGGGCCAACGAACCCGGCGCAGCCGTGGACAGCACAGCCGGGCCACATATTGACTAGTTATCAGTCGATGCATACTATCTAGCTAGTTATCAGTCGATAACCACAAGCTCTGCCCGGCCCCCGCGACCGGTCAACCGACTCCCGCTCGGAGGAACCGCATGTTCGACACCCTGATGCTGTTCGTGGTCCCCACCCTGGTGCTGCGGCTACTCGGCCGGATCGGCGTCCGGCGCTTCGACACCTGGCGGGTCAGCGCCGCGCACGGACTGGCATTCCTGTTCACCATGACCGGGCTGGCGCATTTCGTGCCCGATTCGGTCACCGTGATGCCCAGTCACAACGACCTGACGGCCATGGTCCCGTCCTTCGTCCCGTTCGCGGACTTCGCGGTCTACGCCACCGGGGTCCTGGAACTGGCCGGCGCCGTGGGGTTGGTGGTGACCGCCACCCGCCGCTGGGCCGGCCTGGGTCTCGCGGCGCTGCTCGTGATCATGATCCCGGCGAATATCCATGCCGCGCTGAACGACATTCCGCTCAACGGCGAAGCGGCCACACCGCTGTGGTTCCGGATCCCCGAGCAGATCGTGTACTTCACCCTCGCCCTCTGGGTGGGTGGAGTCCTGCCGGTGGTACGCCCGGAGCGCGGCGCCGAGCGGTCGCTCCTGGCCACGGCACGCTGAACCAGTCCGCACGGGCCCCGTTCCTCTCGGCATTCCGCGGGGACGGGGCCCTACAGGGCGATCAGCCCTGCTGCGTGGGTACCAGGATCAATTCGGCCACATTCAGCCGCGCCGGTACCGAAGTGGCGAACGCGATCGCGATATCTCCCGGCTCCAGGATGGTGAAAGCCGTGCGCCACTCCGCCAGCTGGGCCTGTTGCTTCTCCCCGCGCATACCCGCGCCGAGTTCGGTGGCGACGAAACCGGGTTCGACATTCTTCACCCGTACTCCCCGGGGACCGAATTCGGCGCGCAGGTTACGGGTCAGATGCGCCACCGCGGCCTTGGTCGCGCAGTAGACGGCGTATTCGGGGAACACGGCGTGCCCGCCGACCGATCCCACCAGCACCAGATCGGCCCGGTGACCGTTCCCGGCGGCCGCGAGCAGATCATCGATGAAGGCCCGTGCGGTGTGGAGCAGCCCGGTCACATTGGTCCCGACCATCTGATCCCATTCGTCGACCTCGGCGTCCTCGAAGGGTGCGCCGAGCATCACGCCCGCGTTCGCCACCACCAGATCGACCGGTCCCAGCGCCGCCCGCACCGTGGCGGCGGCATCGCGCACCGAATCCCGATCGCTCACATCGGCGACCACCGCGATCGCGTCACCACCGAGTTCGGCGGCCAGTTCTTCGATGCGCTCCTTGCGGCGGCCCAGCACGGCGACCCGCGCGCCGTCCGCGGCGAGCCGGCGCGCGGTGGCCGCACCGATCCCGCTGGAAGCTCCGGTGACCACTGCCACCCGTCCGTTCACATTCTCGTTGTTCGTCATGGCTTCAACCCTCGGCCCGGGCCGGGTGTGCTGCCAGGTCGCGGACTTCCTGGTAGTCACAGGGCCACCCGGCGGGCCGGGCCCGCCCCTACCCTGGAGAACATGCATTCGGACAACCGCCTCGGCGCGTTCCTGCGCGCCCGCCGTGAACTGGTCCGGCCGGAGGATTTCGGACTGCCCGGCGGCGGCCAGCGGCGGGTGGCCGGGCTGCGGCGCGAGGAGATCGCGTTGTTGGCGGGGGTGAGCGCCGACTACTACATCCGGCTCGAACAGGGCCGGGACAAACATCCGTCGGAACAGGTGATCACCGCCCTGGCCCGGGTGTTCGCACTGGACGAGGAAGGCACCGCGCACCTGCGCGAACTGGCCCGCCCGGCGCCTGCCCGGCCGAAGCGCTCCCGCCGGCCCGAACGCGTCGCGCCCGGACTGCTGCGGCTCATGGACCTGTGGGAGCGGACACCGGCCCTCGTCCTGGGACGCAGCCTCGACGTGCTGGCGGCCAATCCACTGGCCGTCGCGGTGAACGCGTGCTCGATCCCCGGTATCAACCAGGTGCGCATGGTCTTCCTCGACCCGCGGGCGCGCGATGTGTACCCCGAATGGGACTCGATCGCGGCGGATACGGTCGCCAGTCTGCGCGCGACCGCGGGTACCGATCTCGACGATCCGCAATTGACCGAGCTCGTCGGCGAACTCTCGCTCAAGAGCGAGGATTTCCGGCAGTTGTGGGCCCGGCACGATGTACGCACCAAAACCGCCGGGACGAAACGGTTCCACCACGAGATGGTCGGCGAACTGACCCTCTCCTACGAGAGTTTCACCGTCAACGGCGTACCCGGGCAGACCCTCATCGTCTACCACGCGGAACCGGGTTCACCGTCCGAGCGCGCGTTGTCGCTGCTGGGCAGCCTGACGGCCGCGGAGTCCGCCGGCCCCGGTCCGCACCCGCTGCCCGCCGCCGCGCGTGACATCGATAGATAGGCCGAGACGGCCCGTCGATATGACACGGATAGCCGCCCGGGACACGGCCTTCCACGCTCGGCGCGGAACGCCGGGACAGATGGCCGATTCCTATGGATGTCTACCGGGCACTCGCCTTGTCTCAGCGGCGGTCAGGCGCGTGCGGCACCTTGTGGCCACACCACATCCACAACCACGCCACGCTCCCGCGCCAGCTTCACCACGCTGCCGGTACCACCGGCCTCACCACCTTCCCCATCCCACACTGCAACCAGCCGGTCGGCCGACCCGAGCAAAGCCTCGTTCGCCGCTTCATACGCCTCGCGCCCGGCCTCCTCGAAATCCATCACCCGAACCTCGGACGCACGCGCCACCAGTTCGTCGAACACTGGTGCATGATCAGGCTTCACCTTGGCCTCGCGATAGTTCCGCGAGGGCAACACCACCTCGAGCCGGCCACCGGCCTCGAACACCGCTTGCGCGAACACCGAATCGGATCCCCGGGCAATGCAGCTCACCCCCACCAGATCGGGGATCCCGGCGAGGCGCCGAGTGATTTCCTCGTGCACCAGCACCGCGGTTTCCTCGGTGATGTTCATGTGCCCGGTCACAGCGACCCGCATAGTTCACTCCTGCGCGTTGACCAGCGGGCGCATCCGGTCGCGCAGCTCGGCGACCGCGATATTGTCTTTCGCCCGCTCTGTTCGTTTGTAGAGCTTGCCGACTTTGACCCGAACCCGGTCCGACCGGGTCTGTTCAACGACGTCCAACGCATCATGACCTACCCGGCACGCGTCCTCCACCTCACCCTGGAGCACACGTGCCTCCGCGAGTCCGAGATGATCCAGCGCGGTGCTACGGATACGGTCGGCACGCCGCGAGTGCACGGCCAGCGACCACCTGAGCCCACTGGAACTCAACGCGGTAATGGACGTGGCCGACGTAGAAATTGTGGCACCCCGACTCAGCTTCGCACGCTGGTCATCCGTGCAGGTGAAACCGTGAGTGGCCTGGTAGCGGCTGGTTTCGCCGTAACGATCGGTCTACCGCTGATGGTCATCGCGGCGACGATCTGGTGGCCCCGATGATCGGAGAGCTGGAGGCACAAGGCGTTTCCGATGGTGAACGGCGACGGGACCACAGCCACCCCGCCGGACACTTGCCGCGCGCATTCCGCACTGGTGCAGCAGGGATCTCCACCTCGCTGCGCACGCCACTCCGGCGTATCCCGGGCTCGGATCGGTCGCGACGGTTAGGGTCGGACCATGGCTGGCGACGCGGGCGCGGCGGTGGAGTTGACGGTCGGAGAACGCGAGGTGCGTATCTCCAATCCCGACCGGGTCTACTTCCCGGAATCCGGTGTGACCAAACTCGATCTGGTGCAGTACTACCTGAGCGTGGGTGACGGGATCGTCAACGCGCTGCGCGACCGGCCCTGCATGCTGCACCGCTTCCCGAAGGGGCTGCCCGGCGGGAAAGTGCACCAGAAGCGGCTGCCCGCGGGCGCACCGGACTGGGTGTCCACGGTGCGGGTGTATTTCCCGCGCTACGGCCGGCACGCCGATGAACTCTGTGTCGGCGAGCTGGCCGAGGTCGTTTGGGCGGTCCAGATGTCCACGGTGGAGTTCCATCCGTGGAACTCGCGCCGGGCCGATACCGAAAGTCCGGACGAATGGCGGATCGACCTCGATCCTATGCCGGACTGTCCCTGGTCACGGGTGCAGCGGGTGGCCGGGGTCGTCCATGAGGTGCTCGACGAGATCGGCGCGGCCGGCTGGCCCAAGACCTCGGGCGGCAAGGGCCTGCACGTATACGTGCGAATCGCGCCGGAGCACGGTTTCCGGCAGGTGCGGCGCGCCGCTGCGGCCTTCGCCGAAGAGGTCCGCCGCCGGGCGCCCGAGGATGTGACCACCACCTGGTGGCGGCGCGACCGCGATCCGGCGCAACTGTTCATCGACTACAACCAGAACGCCCGCGACCATACGATCGCCGCCGCCTATTCGGTCCGCGGCAATCCCGCGGCGACCGTCTCCACCCCGGTGAGCTGGGACGAGATCGACGATATCCACCCCCGCGACTTCACCGTCGCCACCGTACCCGCCCGGTACCGCCGCCTCGGCGATCTGCACGCGGGTATCGATGACGCGGTGTTCGATCTGCGGCAACTGATCGAATGGGCCGACCGTGACGAGGTGGATCTCGACGAGGAGCCGGTACCGGAATCCTGACCGGCCCCGGCCCCGCGCCGCTCACTGCCGCCGGATCACTTCCAGGGTTCCAGCAGTCGTTTCGCCTCGACCGCGAGCGCGGCCTGCAGGAAGGGCCCGAAACTCACGCGCGCCGCACCGGCCGCCGCGAAGTAGGCCTTGTTCCCCTGCTCCGGCAGGGTGACCGCGTTCACCGGCAACGGCAGTTCGGCGCACAGCCGGCGCAGTACCTCCGGCCCGTAGCGGCCGACCGGATACAGCACATCGGCCCCGGCCGCGGCCGCCAGCCGCAACCGTTCGACCGCCGGGCCGACGAGTTCGGCCGGATCACCGGAGGACGTGAGCAGCAGATCGGTGCGGGCGTTCACGACCACGTGCACATCGGTGTCGTCGGCCGCCTGCCGCAGCCGGCCCACCAGATCGGCGTGCTCCTGCGGTTCGCGCAGCCGCCCGCCTTCCTTGTGCACGGTGTCCTCCAGGTTGAAGCCGACGGCGCCGGCCTGCAACAACCCGTCGATGAGCGCCACCGGCTCGACACCGTATCCGGATTCCAGATCGACCGAGACCGGAATGTCCACCGCGGAGGTGATCTCCCGGACGCGGCCGAGTACATCGGTGAAGGCCATACCCTCGTGGTCGGATTTGCCGACCGAATCGGCGAGCGGATGGCTGCCGACCGTGAGCGCCGGAAAACCGGCCTGCTGGACGAGATTCGCGGACCAGGCGTCCCATACCGTGGGCAGGATCACCGGGTCGCCGGGACGATGGAGTTCGAGGAATGCGGCGGCCTTCTCGGGCAATGTGGTCACCGCACCGATCCTGCCGTACCGGGCGCCGTATGCGCACCCGTTGTCGCGTGTCGCTGTCCCGGGCACGGCCGGCGACGGCAGGATAGGGCGGTGAACGCGCACAGTCGGCCGGCCGGTCGAGCCGCCGCGGCCGAGACGGCCGCCCGGGCCTGTCATCTCGTGATCGCCGTGGTGATCACCGCCGCATTGGTGACCCAACTGGCGCTGCTGTTCACCGGAGGTACGGACGCGAACTCGGGAGACGCGGAACCGGACGCCGGTATCGGGACCGGGCTCGTCCGCCTGTTCAGCTACTTCACCATCCAGAGCAACCTGTTGCTGCTGGTCGCCTCGGCGGGACTGGCCCTCGATCCCGTCCGGGACGGGCGGCTCTGGCGGGCGGTGCGACTGGACTCCCTGCTGGGCGTCGTGATCACCGGCCTCGTTTTCGCCGCGGTTCTCGCCGACGAGGTGCATCTCACCGGTGCGGCCTGGTGGGCGAATCTCGGCTTCCACTACCTCGCCCCCTGGGCGGGCCTGGGGGCCTGGCTGGTGTTCGGGCCGCGGCCCCGGATCGACCTGCGCACGATCGCCGCGGCATTCGTCTGGCCGGTCGCCTGGATCGGTTACACCTTCGCGCACGGCGCGGTGACGGGCTGGTACCCGTATCCGTTCCTGGACGTCGTCCGGCTGGGATACGCGGCCGCGGTGACCAACACACTTCTGGTGGTCGTGCTGGCGATGGTGCTGATCGGCCTGTTCGCGCTGCTCGACCGGCTTCCCGCCGCCACCGGGCGGGCCCGGCCGGTGCTCGCCCCGGACGAACCGGTCAGGCCGGAGTCGCCAGGGCGAACGGAAGAACCGCCGGGGCGCCCGCCCGGCGTAGCGCCCACGCCGCGACGGTGAAGGTCCAGCCGGTGTCGGTGAGGGTGTCCACCAGCAGGATCGGGCCGTCCGCCGCGCCGAGATCGGGGACCTCCCATCCGTCGTAGAGGGCGGCGACCCGATGGGCCGAGTTCACGGCGGAGACCGGTGGCCGGTCCGGGCGAACACGCAGCGTGCCCAGATTGCGGAGGCGGCCGATCGCGGCGAGGCGTTCGGCCAGCGACCCGGTGAGGACCGGATGCGTCTCGGAGTCCAGGGCCAGTACCGCGGTGGGCCGGACGGCCCAGTCCCACTCCCGGAGTACGGGAATGCACGCGTCGACCACCTCGTCCGGGACCGGGGCGTCGGGGCCGTCGAGGATCGGGCGCAGCCGCCGGCCCCATCCGAGCGAATTCAGCCGGCCCAGCACCCGTCCGGTCTCGGCGCCCTCGGAGATCTTCCCGGACAGCGGCACACCCAGTTTCGCCATACCGGTGGGCCACTGTTTGCGCGGCGCGAGATCGATACCGGGCCGGTCGAGACGGGCGCGGGTGGCGGCCACGGCCGCGGTGTCGACGGTGGTCTCGCGATGCTCGCCGGTGCAGTTGTCGCAGCGTCCGCAGGCGCCGGTACCCGGCGCTGCGCCGAGCAGCGCCGGATCGTCGAGCTGGCGGCGCAGAAACTCCATCCGGCAGCCGGTGGTGCGCTGATAATCGAGCATGGCCTGCTGTTCGGCCGTGCGGGCGGCATCGAGCCGTTCGTATCGGTCGGCGTCGTAGGTCCAGGGTTCACCGGTGCCGAGCCAGCCGCCGCGCACCCGGCGCACCGCGCCGTCCACATCGAGCACTTTCAGCACCATGTCGAGCCGGGAGCGATTCAGCTCGACCAGGGGCTCCAGGGCGGCGGTGGACTGCGGCCGCTCCCGGTCCAATGCCTCGAGCACCGACCGGACCACGTGTTCACGCGGAAAGGCGACCGAGGCGAAGTAGCTCCAGATGCGGGTGTCCTCGGGTCCGGGCAGCAGGATGACCTCGGCGCGCTCGGTGGCGCGCCCGGCACGGCCGACCTGCTGGTAGTACGAGATCGGCGAGGACGGCGCCCCCACGTGGACCACGAAACCCAGATCGGGCTTGTCGAACCCCATACCCAGCGCGGACGTGGCGATGAGTGCCTTGACCTCGTTGTTCAGCAGGGCGGCTTCGAGCGCTTCCCGTTCGGCCGGGTCGGTCTGGCCGGTGTAGGCGGCGACCTTGTGGCCCTGTGCGGTCAGCACATCGGCGAGGTCGTGGGCGCCGGCGACGGTCAAGGTGTACACGATCCCGGAACCCGGCAACCGGTCCAGCCGGTCGCCGAGCCAGGTGGTGCGTTCCACCGCGTCGTCGAAACGGACCACCGACAGATGCAGCGACTCGCGGTCGAGGTCTCCACGCAGGACCAGGGTGTCGGTGCCGATCTGCCCGGCCACATCGGTCACCACCCGGTCGTTGGCCGTGGCGGTGGTGGCCAGGACCGGCACCTCGGCGCCGAGGTCGGCGATCAGGGTGCGGATCCGACGGTAGTCCGGCCGGAAGTCGTGGCCCCAGTCGGAGACGCAGTGCGCCTCGTCGATGACCACCAGCCCGGCGTCGGCGGCCAGGCGGGGCAGCACCTGATCCCGGAAATCGGGATTGTTCAGCCGTTCGGGACTGACCAGCAGCACATCCACCGAACCGGCCGCCACCTGCTGGTGGATCTCGTCCCATTCGGTGACATTGCCGGAGTTGATGGTGGCCGCGACCACCCCGGCCCGCTGAGCCGAGGCGACCTGGTTGCGCATCAGGGCCAGCAGCGGCGAGACGATGACGGTGGGCCCGCGCCCCTGCGCACGCAGCAGTTTCGCCGCGATGAAATAGACCGCCGATTTACCCCACCCGGTGCGCTGCACCACCAGGGCCCGGCGTTTCCCGACCACGAGCGCTTCGATCGCGGTCCACTGGTCCTCCCGCAGTCGGGCGCCCGGCCCGGCGAGCTCCCGCAGCAGTGCCTCCGCATGCTCCCGTAGTTCGCCGGCGACTTCGCCGGCCTCGCCCATGGTGCTGCCCGGTGCCGTCGTCATGGCGCCCATACTGCCGCAGGCCACCGACAGCGGCCGGCGCGCCCGCCGTACCGTCGACATCTCCCGCCCGTGCGGCCACTGCCGGGACCGGCTGTACGGCCACCCCGGAGCCGGCCTGGATACCGCGGACGGACCCCGTGCGCGGTCTCGGGCAGCGGAACGCTCACCTGCATCGACCGCATCCGCCGGGTCCGGCGGTCGATCGGGCCCCGCGTCACGCCATTCGATGTACCGCGCCGGGAAGACCTGTAGAAGTCAGCCGAGCAGTTCGTCGACGTAGCACCACCGCCACGCCTCGCCCGGTTCCACACTGCGCATGACCGGGTGGCTGGTCGACGTGTAGTGCCCGGCCGCGTGGTTCCCCGGTGAGGAATCACAGCAGCCGATGTTTCCGCAGGTCAGGCACATGCGCAGATGCACCCAGGTAAGACCCTCCGCCAGACATTGCGCGCATACATCCGGCCCGTCGGATTCACAGACCAGCGGCGCCGACCGCAGATGCGCGCAATCCTCGGCCGCGCCGCCGGGGACCGCCAGCGGCTCGGGCCGCTCCTCCTCGTCGCCCTCGTCGAACCGGTCGATCATGGACTCCTCGAGGTCGAGCCGGGCCAGGACGTGCTGCAGGATCTCGTAGTCCACCCCACCGGAGTCACGGACCCGCAGCACCGTCTCCCGTTCGGCCCGCAGCATCACCAGCCGCAACCGGCGGTATTCGGCGGTCGGGGTCGCCAGCTCGGATTCCGGCCGGCCCAGCCGCTCCCAGGCGGCGTTGGTCCGCCAGGTGACCCGGTCGCGCAGGGAGCGCACGACCTCCTCCGGGGTGTCCGGGCCGATCGCCGTGTCCAGCGCCGCGAGGCCCGCATTGGACGCCTGGGTGAGCAGATTCGCCTTCTGCAGCGCATCCTCGGCCCGGCTCGGCCCACGCAGCCGCAACCGCCGGACCAGCCACGACAGCGAGGTGCCCTGGAACAGCAGGGTGCCCGCCACGACCACCAGGGCCAGCAGCTTCAGTACCGGCAGCTGCGGCGTGTTCGCCGGCAGCAGCAGCACGGCGGCCAGGGTCACCACCCCGCGCATCCCGGCCCAGGAGACCACTGTCGAATCGGCCAGGGACACCGGCGTGCGCCCGAGCAACCGCTCGAGAACGGCATAGCCGAACACCCAGACCGGCCGTGCCAGCATCACCGCCAGCAGGACCGCCAGCGCCGTGACGACCAGGGTGCCGTGGTCCAGCCCGCTCGCCCAGGCGTCCCGCACGATCGTGTTCACCTGCAACCCGATGATGAGGAACACCGCGCTCTCCAGGATGAACTGCACGGTGCCCCAGTTGATGCGTTCGGCGGTCCGCGAGGCCGCGCTCTGCCACACCGGCGCCCCGTGCCCGAGGATCATCCCGCAGGTGACCACGGCGATCACGCCGGAGGCGTGGATCTCCTCGGCCGGCAGATACGCCAGGAACGGCGCCAGGAATGACAGGGTGGTGTCCAGAACGGGGTCGGTGATCCGCCGCCGCAGCAGGGCGAGCGCGTACGCGACCGCGATCCCCACCAGCGCGCCGCCACCGGCGGCGAGCAGGAAATCTCCCCCGGCGTTCCACACCGATACCGCCCCCGCCGACGCCGCGATCGCGGTCCGCAACGCCACCAGCGCGGTGGCATCGTTGAACAGCGACTCGGCTTCGAGGATGGAGACGATCCGCCGCGGCATCCCGATTCGCCGCGCCACGGCGGTCGCGGCCACGGCATCCGGCGGCGCCACCACCGCGCCCAGCGCCACGGCCACGGCGAACGGCACCGGCAGCAGCCACCAGACGACCGCGGCCACCGCGAACGTACTGAACAGGACCAGCCCCACCGACAGCAGCGCGATGGCGCCCATATTGGCCCGGAAGTCCACCAGTGAGGTGCGGATGGCCGCGGTGTACAGCAGCGGCGGCAGCAGGCCGAGCAGGACGACCTCCGGTTCCAGATGAACCTCGGGAACGAACGGCAGATACGACGCGGCGACCCCGGCCAGGGTGAGCGCGAGGGGCTCGGATATTCCGGCTCGGCGCGCCAGCGCCGCCACGGCCGCCGCCGAGGCCACCAGGACAACCAGGCCGATCGCGATGTGCATGCGCGCATTCTCGCAGGTGGCCGATTACCGCCGACACGCTCGTCGGTTACCCGACCGCCCGGCCCGGGTCAGTGCGAGCCGGTCCGCCAGTCGGCCGCGGTCACCGGCCGCAGGGTCTGTGCTCCGTTACCGGCCCGCATCGGCAGCACCTCCGCGCCCAGGACGATCGCCGACCACGAGTCGATATCCAGACCGGACGCCAGGGCCCGGGTCAGCATCGCGGCGCAGGCGTCGGCGGACCCGGCGTCGAAATCCGCCGGCGCGGCGGCGCCCACCCGATCGAGATCGCGAAGGATGCGGTCGAGCGCGACCGTCGTATCGAACGAACGGCACGGCGTCCGGGCATACAGGGCGTCGGCGAGGGTCCGGGCGGTCTCGGCGCTGTCGGCGCCGGTGTAGGCCCGCGAGATCACCTCGGCCCGGCGGTCCTCCGGGAAGAAGACGGCAAGTTCCCGCACGACATCGGCGGGGTCCTCCGGAATGTGCACCGGGTCGAGCACCGTACCGCCGCGGCCGAGCAGATAGCGCAACTGTCCCGGGCGGCGCCGGGCGGGATCGTCGGGGCCGGCGCCTTCGGCCAGCCGCACCGGAGCCGGGAGTTCACCGTCGGGTCCGGTGACGACCAGCAGCAGCGCCTCGGATATCCCGGCCAGCAGATCGGTGAGCCGGCGACGCTCCGGGGAGGCGGTGTTCCAGCTGAAGCGCCACAGTGCGCGCACCAGATGCCGGTTCAACGGCACGGCGGCCGCGTCGACCACCCGGAAGCCGTTGCCGGACAGCCATTTCAACGTCGGTTCCACCGCCCGGGAAACGATGGCGCCGGGCGCCAGCAACAGCAGCGAATGGCGGGACGCGAACGCGGCGGGGTCGACCCGCAGCCGCCGCAGCTGATCCACGCATTCGAGCAGATAGGTGTCGCCGAGGTAGGCGGCCGCCTTGTCCTCGGCCGGTGTGAGCGCCGCCAGCAACGCCGACAGCGGGTCCGGCGGTGGCGGCGCGGCGGGTTGCGCGGTCTGCGGATCGATCATCTACTCCACCTCATCTCCGGCCCACGCCGGACAACACCGTCACCGTGCCCGCGGCCCCGTCCACCCGCAGGCGCATACCGGTCCGCAGTTTCGCGCTACATTCCGGCACCCGGACCACCGTGGGCACGCCGAGCGCCCGGGCGGCGGTCGCCACCGCGGTGAGCGGGCCACCGTGTTCGACCACCAGCGCCTGCGCCGAGGGCAGCGCCGCCACCCAGTGCGGATCGGCGCTCTCGGTGATCAGCACCCCCGGCGCCGGATCGCCCCATCGGTCCGCCAGCACCGCGGTCCCCTCGGCCACCCCCGCGGCGGACGCGGTGCCGGTGAGCACCTCGCCCTCGCGGGCGGCCGCTATCGCGGCGCGCGGAGCCCAACCTTGTTCTGCCAGTTCCGAATCCGAGAAATCCGGCCCTTCCGTAGCGAACCGTACCGGAGCCGAGAACACGCCGGCGGCGTGGGTGGTTTTCCGGGCGGCGATCCGTGCCCGCAGGTCCGGTAGCGGCACCCGGTCGTAGCAGTCGCGCAATTCGCCGGCGGTGAGAAACCGGACATCCTCGGGATCACGCAGGATCGCGCGCCCGGCGAGGTCGCGGGCCATCGCCCGGATCATGGTCTGGACGATGCCCGACGCCCGGTCCCGGCTCGACCGGAGGGTGTCCCGGTGCTCGGCACAGCGGGCCGCACGCACCCGGACCAGGTCGTAGAGCCATCGGCGGGGGCCGCCCAGCGTCCGGTCGAGATAGGCGTCCGGGTCCACTCCGGTGGCGACCGGCACGCCGAGTACCGGGTTCGCCGCGGCGCCGGCCGATCCGGTCGCCCTACGCGGCCGCAGCGCCGCGTACCGGAACGAAGCGGGCGCCTCGGGCAGATAGGCCTCCGTCAGCGCGACCACGGCGCCGGTGAGGATGAGCGCGAGCGCGTCCAGGACCGCCGCCCGGCCCCACAGCAGCACCAACTCGCGGTCCAGGCGCCGATACTCCGCGTAGGCGTGCTCCCCGTGCACGTAGTCGGTTGTCTCGTAACGTTCACAGACGCGGTCGAACTCGGTGCGAAATTCCCGCATGATCGATTCCGTCCGCAGCGCGCGGTGCACGAAGACCCCGGTCGTGCGGATCCGCGACCGGATCCGGCGCGCCCGCGAATCGAAGGTGAAAGGCTCCAGCGTGTCCGCGATCTCGTCGAGCAGCGGGTCGGCCGCACCCAGCACCGCATCCAGCCCGCGGCGGTGCAGCCGGTGGCCGGGCGTGACCGCCGCCGACCGGTACCAGTGCAGCAGGTTGAGATAGACCCGCCCGTGGAAACTGCCCAGCAGATAGGGCGTCCACGAATCCGTCTGCGCCAACCGGTCCGCCGGGATACCGAGCGAACGCGCGTATTCCCGGCACACCCGCCCGT
>NZ_BAGJ01000056.1 GCF_000308775.1 Nocardia testacea NBRC 100365 | reverse complement strand
GTATCCCGGTACGCCCCGCGGCGTCGACCCCGGTGCCGACCGCCGAGCGTGCCCGGCGCGTGGTCTACGCCCCGCAGCTCGACGGCCGCGCCGACCCGGGCGAGATCGTCTGGACCTGGGTTCCCTTCGAAGAGGACCCGAGCAACGGCAAGGACCGTCCGGTCCTGGTGGTCGGGCGCGACGGGCGCACCCTGCTCGGCCTCATGCTCAGCTCCAATCCGGTACGCGACGCCGATCCCGACTGGATCGGGATCGGCGCGGGCACCTGGGATCACCAGGGCCGGGACAGCTGGGTCCGGCTGGACCGGGTGCTCGATGTCCCCGAGGACGGTATCCGCCGTGAAGGGGCCATCCTGCCGCGCAAACTGTTCGACCTGGTCGCCCATCGGCTCGTACGCGAATACCGCTGGAGCTGACGGGCGCCGGTCAGACCTCCAGGTCCCGGGAGCGGCCGAACAGCATCCCGTACACCAGTGCGCCGAGCACCCCGCCGATCAGCGGGAACACGATGAAGGCCCACAGCTGGCCCATCGCGCCGTCCTGGAAGGGCGCGACCGCCAGGCTGCGGGCGGGATTCACCGAAGTGCCGTCGACCGGGATCGAGATCAGGTGGATGACCGCCAGGGTGAAACCGATGGCAAGACCCGCCTGCGGGATCTCGGAGATCCGGTCGGTCGAGGCCAGCACCACGAAGACCAGCAGCGCGGTGAGCATGACCTCCACGATGATCATGGCGGCCAGGCCGTACCCGTTCTGGATCACCACTTCCCCCGCCGGGCCGGTGACCGCCGACGGGCTGTGCGGACCCCAGCCGTTGGCGCCCAGGCCGTCGGTGGCGCGATCGTAGGACGGCAGGTTCTTCGCGATCGCGAACAGCACCAGCCCCGCCGCCAGACCGCCCACCAGCTGCGCGACGATGTAACCCACCGCGCTGACCGGCGACAGACGGCCCATCAGGAACTGCCCCACGGTGACGGCCGGATTGACATGGCAGCCGGATACCGGCCCGATGGCGTAGACCAGGAGCAGCAGGGACAGACCGAAGGCCAGCGCCACACCGAGCGGACCCACCTTCTCCCCGGCCAGTACCGCTGTCCCCACACCGCCCATCACCAGGACGAATGTGCCGAGCGCCTCGGCGGTCCATTTCTTGGTGTCGGACGGAATCGCCGATTCGACGCCTTCGAGGACTGCTTCCTTCTCCTGCGCAGTGGGAGACATGCTGGTCCGCCTTCCGAGAGGATCGCCGCCCCGCCTGGCGGGACGCGCACCGGGAACACCTGGGTCCTGCTGGGAAAACTCCTACGCTGATCGCGGGGGACGTTACGCGGGGCATGCGGACCGGACAACGACATCGCCGCGCCCGCGATGTGACGATCCGCCCACGATTTCGTCGCGCCGCCACGTGCTGGTAACCTGGCCAATCGGCGTTGCCTACCCCGTGCCCGGCTGTTCCCTTCGATGGACGAGCACCAGGGCGGGGGTGCACACAGACTTTCCGACCGAACCAGACAGGAACCAGAGGATACCGGCGTGGCCAATATCAAGTCCCAGATCAAGCGGATCCGCACCAACGAAGCGGCGCGTCAGCGCAACCAGTCGGTGAAGTCCGAACTGCGCACCCATATCCGCGCCTTCCGGACCGCCGCCGCGTCCGGCGACAAGGAAGCCGCCGCCGAGCGTCTCCGTTTCGTCAGCCGCAAGCTCGACAAGGCCGCCTCCAAGGGCGTTATCCACGCCAACCAGGCCGCCAACAAGAAGTCGGCGATGGCGATCGCGCTGAACAAGCTCTGATCGACTGATCCTTTTCGACGACCGGCCGCCGCGGCATTGAGGACCACGGCGGCTTTTGGTGTTCCCGGCCCCCGGTCAGCACGGCTTTTCCTGCCGAACCCGGATGGCGCCGGTCCGGTCGCGCGCTTCCTGCCGTAGCATGCGGCGCATGGTTACGGTGTATGCGAACCAATCGGTAGTCCAAGCCGAGGACCTGCCCGGTGTGATCCGGGCCGCCGAAGTCCTCGGTATCGGCGTGAAGATCGAAAACGTGCTGGTACCGGCCGACGACGACGGCGGTCCGGTGGTGGTCTGGATGGTCACCCGGGACGAGGAGACCCCGGTCTACGAGGAGTGGGACGGCCGCTACGACGAAGCGGCCGAGGAAGCGCTCGGACTCAGCGCGGTCGAATAGCGACTGTCTTCCACCACCGCCGGGTCAGCTGCGCCCGTGCAGGGCGAGCAGCTTCAGCACGGCATCCTCGAGCGCGAACCCGGAATCGGCGGCGCCACCTTTGACATCAGCGTTCAGCGTCGCCACGACCTGCAGCGCGGACCCGATCGTGGCCGGAGTCCAGCCCCGGGCCTGCGACTGGGCCTTCTTCACCTTCCACGGCGGCATCCCCAGCGGACCCGCGAGTTTGAACGGATCCCCGCGCCCCGCGGATCCCACCTTCGCGATGGTGTGCACGGAATCGGCCAGCGCGTCGGCCAGCACCACATGCGGCACCCCGCGGTCCTGCGCCCAGCGCAACGCCTCCACCGCGCCCGCCCGGTTTCCGGCCACGGTCAGGTCCGCCACCTCGAACCCGGATACCTCGGCCTTACCGGAGTAGTACCGGCGTACCGCCGCCACATCGAGCTTTCCCCCGGTATCGGCGACCAGCTGCGAGCAGGCCGCCGCCAGTTCGCGCAGCTCCGACCCCACCGCGTCGAGTACGGCCTGCACCACATCCGCCGACACCCGCGCCCCGGCCTCCCGGAATTCGGCCCGGACGAATTCGGCCCGCTCCGAGGCCTTGGTGAGCTTCGCGCATTCGTGCACCAGCGCCCCGGACTTCCGCAATTCGGGTACCAGCGACTTGGCCCGGCCCCCACCGGAGTGCACCACCATCAGCACCACCCCGTCCGGTGGCGCCGCGGCGGCTTCGGCGATCACGGCCACGGCATCCTTACCGGCCTGATCCGCGGCCTCGAGAATGATCACCCGGTCCTCGGCGAACAGCGAGGGGCTCAGCAACTCCGCCAGCTCCGCGCTACTGGCATCACCGGCCCGTAACCGGTCCACCGGGACCGCGTCCGGGTCCGGTGCGACCGCCCGCACCTGCCCGGTCACCCCGGCCACCGCGCGCTGGATCAGCAGTTCCTCATCGCCCAGCACCAGATGCAGGGCCGCAGGTCGCTCGCTCACGGCTCCGATCGTACGGCCGCCCACCGACCCTCGACCGCAGCCCGGGCGGCGAGGGTACCGGATCCTCGATCCGGGCCGTTTCGCCCGCCGCCGGGTAACCGCATCGGCACCACGACAACAAGGGCACATCCGGGGAGTTGCTGGGGCGGTAGTGCGTAGGGCAGGCCGGTGGCTTCGGGCACCGGTAGGACGTCCGGCCGGCCCCGCACGGGCCGACCTGCGGGCGAACCCTGGCCCTCGCGTTTCCGCCCGGCCCGGCCGACCGGGAAGGGACCGATCAGCCCGTTCCGAAGACCAGCAGCAGGTACGCGGCGAGGACTCCGAGGGATACGGCCGCCAGCACACGCCGGAACCGGCCCAGCCGCAGCGCCGCGATACCGCCGATGACGACCACGGCGGCGAGCAGGCCGCCCGGTGTACCGCCGGGAACCGTGGCGACCGAGCCCGGTACGGCGGCCGCCTCGGTCGCCACGGTGAGCAGCCACCACAGCGGCGGCCCGATCGGCGACAGGACGAGGTGCGCGAGTGGCTCCCAGCAGGTGGCCGCCACGGCAGCCAGGGCGCCGCCGATGGTGATCGGGGCGATCACGGGAGCCACGAGAATATTCGCGGCTACGGCCACCAGGCTCAGCTGCCCGGATATGGCGATGGTGAGCGGAGTGGTGACGACAAAGGCGGCGGCCGCCACCGCGACCAGTTCCGCGGGTAGTCGCCACCAGCCGCGGGCACGCAAATGATCGGCCCAGCTGGGGGCGAGCAGGAGCAGCGCACCGGTCGCCAGGACCGAGAGCGCGAATCCGGCCTGTACGGCGAGCGCGGGCCGCAGCGCCAGCAGGGCGATCACCGCGGCGCAGAGCGCGGGCAGCGCTTGTTTCCGGCGGCCGGTCAGCAAGGCCAGGAGCGTCACCGATCCCATGGCCGCGGCGCGCAGCACACTCGGATCGGGCCTGGCGATGATGACGAAGGACACCAGCGCCAGCGCCGCGCAGAGCAGTGACAGGCGGGGACCGAGGGTCAGCAACCGGGTGACGGCGAGTACCGCGGCGAGCAGGATGGAGAAATTCGCGCCGCTCACCACCGTCAGGTGCTGAAGGCCGGCGGCGACGAAATCGTCGTGCACCCGATCGCTCAGTGCCGAGGTGTCCCCGACCACGAGCGCGGGCAGCAGTCCCGCCTGGTCCGGGGCGAGGGCGCCGCCGGCCGCCGCGACCAGATCGGAGCGCACCGAGCCGGCGGCCGCCTGCCACCACGGCAGCGGACCCACCGTATGGGGCGCTCCGACGGGCCGCAGGGTCACCACGGTGAGATCGTGCTGCCGGGGCGGCGCGGGCCGGGCCCGGAACTCGATCGGCTGCCCGGGCAGGAGGTCGCTCCACGCCGGCCCCGCGGCGAGCACGACCACCGCCCCGCCGCCGCGCACCACCCGGTCGCGATACCGGAACTCCCGCAGCCCGCCCCGCACCACCCAGAGCCGGCCCCCTCCGGAACCACTGCTGCGCACCGGTTTCGGATCGTCGGCGGGCACCATGGTCACATCCACCGTCGCCGCCGCGGGCACCGCCCGGAGCGGATGCGCACCCACCCGGTGCTCCCGCCACGCCCCGGCACCGGAGAACGCGACACCGATCAGTGCCGACCCGAGCACGATCGTCGCGAGGACGCGATGCCGTTCGCTGCGGTGGGCGATACCTGTCCACAGCAGTCCCCACGATGCCAACGCGAACACCACCAGCACGAGTGCGGCGAACACCCCGGCGGCCCATCCGGCACCCACCGCCAGAATTGTGACCAGCCAGCAGGTCACCGCGGCCGGCAGCAATCGGGCGTCGAGCACCGGCTCCGTGCCCACCGCGGTCTTGTCCGGATCTTCGAACGATGCCCGGACACCGCCCGGCGCCGCACTCACCGGCACACCCGCCCGACGGTCCGCATCGTCGGCCGGAGCAACCGCCGGCCTCGCCCGGATACGCGCGCGCGGCCGGTGAGGTCGCCGACCGGGCTCGCCCATATCGCCCGCGCCCGGACCGTGCTCGGCAGGCATCCGGCAGCTCGGGTGCCCGTGCGCCGGAGCATCGGCGTCGTCATACCGTCACCAGTTCGCGCAGCCGCGCCAGCCGGGCCGGACCGATACCGTCCACTTCGGCCAGCTGCTCCACATCGGTGAACCGCCCGTTCGTTTCCCGCCAGGCGATGATCGCCTTCGCGGTCACCGGCCCGACTCCGGGTAGGGCGTCGAGTTCGGCTTCGGTGGCGGCGTTCAGATCCACCGGTGTACCTGCCGCCGGCTCACCGCCGCCCGTGCCGGCGACGGACGGGACGCCCGCGGAACCGCCGCTGATGGTCGCGCTGCCCGGCAGCGGCCCGCCGGGACCGCTGGGGCCCACCCGTACCTGGTCGCCGTCGGCGAGCCGCTGGGCCAGGTTCAGGCCGCCAGGTCCGCGCCGTCGCGCGCACCG
>NZ_BAGJ01000057.1 GCF_000308775.1 Nocardia testacea NBRC 100365 | reverse complement strand
GGTCGACGCCGCCGCGCCGGAGGCCGTCCCGGCGCCGGACGCGGCACCGGGAAGCGCGGTATCCGCCCCGGGAGCCATACCGGAGTCGGCTCCGCGGGCCGCGGCCTGCGCACCCGCGTCCGCCCGCGCGGCGGCGTCCAGTGGATCGCGGCCCGCGGCGTGCAACGAATCGGACGCGGCGGTGCCGGACTGCGCCCAGTCGAGGTATTGATCGAGCCGATCGTCGAGCAGGCTGCCGTCACCTACGGTGATATCGAGATCCCAGTCGGAGGCGACCCAGAAACCGTCGGCGCCCGCCGAGATATCGAGCCCCATATGCGAATCGACGGCCACCGCATGACCGAACCCGTCGGCGACCACGATTCCGCCGTCCGCCCCGAGGTCGATGACCAGCTCGCCGATCGGACCACCCTCGCCGGACCAATCGGACACCGGATCGCCGGCCGGGCGCGCGAGGAGATCGGCGAGGTCGAAACCCCAGTCGCCGTCGTCGGCGCTGCGCGCCACCGCCTGGGCCGAGGAATCGGGACTCAGGTCGAATCGGGGCAGGTCGAAGATATCGGTCTGGAAGGCATCACCCGGCGCCGGCAACTCGAATTCGCCCGGGGCTGCGGGTCCTTCGTTACCGGGCAGCGGAAAACCCTGGCCCCAGCCGGGGATACCGTCGAAACCCGGGATATTGTTCGGCGGCAGACCGGGATCCGGCGCGCCGAACTCGGGCATACCCGGGAGCTGGGACTCCGGTACCCCGGTCCCCGGCATGAAATCCGCACCGGGCGGGCCGCCCTCGGGCGCGCCGGGTACCAGCGTCAGTCCGGGTAGGTCCTCGGTATGGACACCCGGGTAGTAGTCGTCGAAATCGTAATCGCCGGGCCGGCCGACCTGGATGTCGAGAGTCGGGACGTGCGGCAGCGGCATGGTCGTGCTCGCGTCGCCGGCCGAACCCGGGGCCTCGGCCGGCACCGGATCCGGATCCGGGAAGGTGATCACCGGGCTGGGGACATCGGGATCGGGATCGGCGCTGTAGGCCCAGCCGGCGTTACGGCTGTCCAGTTCACTGGGCGCCGCCGGCACTCCGCCGCCATTGTTCGCGATCAGCGCGCCGCCGGTCACATAGGCGCCGCCGCGCGCGACTCGCGACGTGGCGCTGGCAATGCGATAAGCGGTGTCAGCACCGCGTTCGGTGACCTCTTCGTCGCCGTCGAACGGCAGATCACGCGCCATTCCAAACTCCACTCTCGCGTTCAGCAGCAACCACGCCGGGGCCGCCCCGGCGCGGATCCGCCATCAGCCTATTGTCGACATCTGCGGCTGTCACATTTTCGTTATCAGCAGATTCCGGTAGACCGGGTGGAGGCGCGGAGCATATCCGGCTATCGCGCAGCGATATTCCCGCAAGCGGGGATAGGGGCGGCTACTTCTTGTCCTTCGGCTTATCGGACTGCGCGTCGGAGGACAGCGCCGCGACAAAGGCTTCCTGCGGGACGTCGACCCGGCCGATCGTCTTCATCCGCTTCTTGCCCTCTTTCTGCTTCTCCAGCAGTTTGCGCTTACGGCTGATGTCACCGCCGTAGCATTTCGCCAGCACATCCTTGCGGATGGCGCGGATGTTCTCCCGGGCGATGATCTTGGAACCGATGGCCGCCTGGATCGGCACCTCGAACTGCTGACGCGGGATCAGCTCGCGCAGTTTGGTGGTCATCTTGTGCCCGTAGGCCTGGGCGGCATCACGGTGCACGATGGCGCTGAAGGCATCCACCGCCTCGCCCTGCAGCAGGATATCCACCTTGACCAGCTGCGCTTGCTGTTCCCCGGACTCCTCGTAGTCGAGCGAGGCGTAGCCGCGGGTCCGCGATTTCAGCGAATCGAAGAAATCGAAGATGATCTCGGCCAGCGGCAGGGTGTAGCGCAGTTCGACCCGGGTCTCCGACAGGTAGTCCATTCCACCGAGGTCGCCGCGCCGCGACTGGCACAGCTCCATGATGGCGCCGATGAATTCGCTCGGCGAGATGATGGTGACCTTCACGACCGGCTCGAAGACCTCGCGCACCTTGCCTTCCGGCCAGTACGACGGATTCGTCACGGTATGTTCCGTACCGTCTTCCATCACCACCCGGTAGACCACGTTCGGCGCGGTGGAGATCAGGTCGAGACCGAATTCGCGCTGCAAGCGTTCGCGGGTGATCTCCATGTGCAACAGGCCCAGGAACCCGCAGCGGAAGCCGAACCCGAGCGCCACCGAGGTCTCCGGATCGTAGGTGAGGGCGGCATCGTTGAGCTGGAGTTTGTCCAGCGCGTCCCGCAGGTCCGGGTAATCGGACCCGTCCACCGGGTACAGCCCCGAGTAGACCATCGGACGCGGTTCGCGGTAGCCGGTGAGCGGTTCGATCGCACCGTTGCGGGCGGCGGTCACGGTATCGCCGACCTTCGACTGCCGGACGTCCTTCACCCCGGTGATCAGATAACCGACCTCCCCCACCCCGAGGCCCTGGGTCGGCTTGGGTTCCGGTGAGACGATGCCGATCTCGAGCAATTCGTGGGTGGCACCGGTGGACATCATCTTGATCTTCTCACGCGGCGTCAGCTTGCCGTCGACCACACGGACGTAGGTGACCACGCCGCGATAGGTGTCGTAGACCGAGTCGAAGATCATCGCCCGCGCGGGGGCATCCGCCTCCCCGACCGGCGCCGGAACCCGCTCGATCACCCGATCCAGCAGTTCGGTGACGCCCACCCCGGTCTTCCCGGACACGCGCAACACATCCTCCGGCTCACAGCCGACGATATGGGCGAGTTCGGCGGCGTAGCGCTCGGGGTCGGCGGCCGGCAGATCGATCTTGTTCAGGACCGGGATGATCTCCAGGTCCTTGTCCAGCGCCAGATACAGATTCGCCAGGGTCTGGGCCTCGATCCCCTGCGCGGCGTCGACCAGCAGGATCGCGCCCTCGCAGGCCTCCAACGCCCGCGACACCTCGTAGGTGAAGTCCACGTGACCCGGCGTATCGATCAGGTGCAGGACGAACTCCTCGCCCTGGTGCGCACCGGACTTCGGCGTCCACGGCAGTCGCACGTTCTGGGCCTTGATGGTGATACCGCGTTCCCGCTCGATATCCATCCGGTCCAGGTACTGCGCACGCATCTGCCGTTCCTCCACGACACCGGTGAGCTGCAGCATCCGGTCGGCCAGCGTCGACTTGCCGTGATCGATGTGCGCGATGATGCAGAAGTTCCGGATCCGCGACGGATCGGTGAACGTCGTATCGGCGAAGCTGGCGGGCACTCCACTCCTCATGGGGTATCGGGCGTACTGAACACCATCGTCCCATGCTGGACCCCGCCCACCGCCGCCCAGGTCCCGCCGCGGTCCACCGGAGGCGATATCCCCGGCGGCGGCGTGACGTTATCCTCCTGAGATGGCCCGAAGTTGGAACAGTCTCGGCAAGCAACTCACCGCGATCGCGAAACAACAGGGTCCCAAGATCGTCAGGCGGCAGGCGCCGCGCCTGGTCGAGGCCCTGCTCGACCGACGGGGTGCGCGCGCCGGCGCGGGC
>NZ_BAGJ01000058.1 GCF_000308775.1 Nocardia testacea NBRC 100365 | reverse complement strand
TTGAGGCCCGGAGCAGTGTGATTGCGGGCCTTCTCGGCGTTCTGCCGTTGCTGGCTACCCAGCCGCTGCGCGGCCGGCGTCCGCTCAATCACCTTCTGCACGGCCTCGTCGCGCTCGGTCTTGTAGCGGTCGCGCTCCTTGGCCAGCTCGTCCCGCTCGGTCCGGACCCGGTCCAGTTCGGTGTGTAAGTCGCTGAGTTCACGGCCTCGCGACGCCAGATCGTCGGCGATCCGGCGGTTCAGCTGCTGGCTGTCGACGTAGCGGGCCCCCAGGTCCTGCACCTTCGCCTGCAACTGGTCGCGTTCGGCGATCGCACGGTTGGCCAAGGCGAGCTGCTCGGCGAGCTGACGCTGCCGGGCCTCGATCCGCTCGATATCGGCCGCACTGACACCCGGCTGCTGCGTCAGCGGGACCTGCTGGGGCTGTGGTGCCTGGAACGACGGAGCGGGCCGCGGCTGCGTCCAGTACGAATGCAGGCCAGCCGTCGGTGTCGTCGGCCGCCCCAGACCATGCCGGCCGGGTGCGGCGATACCGAGCTGCTGGCGCGAGAGCCGATCGGCCAGCCGGGCCCGCAACGCCGAGATCCCGGCCAACCGGCCACCCCACACCGGTGGTGCCGGTTTCCGCGGGTCGGTCGCGTAGTGCGCCGAGACCAGGGCACTGATCGCCTGCCCCCGCTCGGTCGCGGTGAATTCCGGTGCTTGCGCGATCGTGCGCTCGATTTCCTGCCGCGCCCTGGTCAGCTGCTCCTGCTGCTGCTCGCTCGGGTATCCGCCGGAGCGTGCCCAGGTGTCCAGTGCGTACTGGCGGTGCCACTCGACGCGACCGGCGATCTCGGCGCGCAGGACCCGCCGGTTGTGGGCCATCCGCACCTGGTGGGCGGCCATTTCGTTGCGCCACAACCGCAGCGCCTTCTTCTGCACTCCGCGCGGGATCCGGGTTTTGCCCGGGTTCTGCATGCGCCATTGCTGGATCGCGGCGAGAGCCGAGCGGCCCATCATCGTGGTCTCACGGCTGATCTGGTCGACTTCGTTCTCAGACATTGGGGTTTCCCTTCATGGTGGTGAGGTGAGAAGCGGCACGGCGCAGACGGCCTTCGACCGCCCACGCCATGGCCACTGGGGTCGGAACGCCGAGGATCTCGGTGATCTCTGCCCACGTCATGCGGTCGCGCCGCCAATCAGCGACCCGACCGCCGAGACCGTGAACGGACTCTGTGGCGGTCAAGGTGCAGCCACCGGACCTGAGCGCAGCCGCGGGCAACAGGTCCGGGAACAGGTGCGAACTCGCCGCTTCCTCGGCTTCGGCCTGCCACTGCCGGTGTTCCAGTTCGTCAGCCGCGGCGATCTCGTCGGCGTGATAGCGGCAAAACGCCGCCCAACCGCCCTCGTAGATGAGGTTGATTCGTGAGACGACCTGCCGCGGGGACAGTTCGGCGCAGAACTCATCGATCTCTTCCGGCTCCGCGTAGTAGTAGGGAGTCGCGTGGCCGTAGTCGGCGCTCAGGTAGTCACGAGCGACCGTGAGCTCTGAGCTGCGGGGAACTGGGGTGTGCATGGTGATTTCTCCTTCTCAACAGGGGATTTACTGAAATACGGAGTTACTGAGAGTTGGTGCGGCGGGCCTCGTAGGCGGCGCGGCGCGCGGACAGACGGGCGACCCATTCCCGGATCCGGGCGAGTGCGTCGGTGACGGTGTAGATGAGCATCAGCACCGCCTGGACCGGGCCGGGTCGTCCGGCGCAGTGCCAGAGACCGAACCCGACCAGGCCCGCGCCGTAGATCGCGAGCGGCCCGGTCAGCGGGAACACCAGCGCGGCACCGGCAACCGCGGCCGTGGCACCGGCGGCCGGCGCCCACAACCGGACGGTCTCGCCGAGCCGGGTGGCCTTGTGCACGGTCGGAGTGATCGCCCGGCCGACCTGCCCGCCATCCGGAACGACAGGCACCAACTGGGCGGCGAGTTTCGCGGCGGTGGTGCCCTCCATATCGGCCTGCAGGGCGGCCAGGACGCTGTCCTCGTGGTCGCGGCCGGAGCTGCTGGTGCTGGGGATCTCTTCCCCGTGGTCTTCGGGATTGATGTTCGGCATAGCCATGACTGGTTCTCCTTGCTGGTCACGCCATGCGGCGCTTGGTCAGATCGATCACCGGCGCCACAGGCGCAGCGCTGGTGTCGGTGTCAGGGGCGGTGAGGCGGCCCAGACCGGGCAGCGGGCGCAGGCCGGCGAGCTGGCGCTCATCGAGCGGGGACACCCGGCCGAAGCGGGCCACACCATCGGAAACGTGGACGATGTCGCCCTTGCCCATCGAGCGCAGCCGGTTCGGGTCCACCAGGAACTTGTCGTGGGACTGGACGTTGCCCTCGTCCCCGATCGCGGAGCCGCCGATGAGCTTGCGGGACAGGTCGAAGCCCTTGCGGGTGCCGTAGGTTTCAGCCAGCTTCTCCCCGCGCTGCTGCCCACCCAGCAGCGATCCACCGGACGCGGCCGTCACCAGCGCTTCGCGGGCGTCGTCGTCGTGACCGAGCCCGTTCCATGACTGGGCGAACCACCACGTGGAGATGCCAGCCTTCCGCAGCCGCTCCACCCACGCCTTGGCCCGGGTTTTGCCATCGGATACTGCGGAGAACTCGTCGACGGCGAGGATGGCCTGCCGGCCGTGCTGACGGTCGGCGAGCTGCTCCAACATGCAACCCAACGCGGCGAACTGGGCGCGGGCCCGATCGGGGGCTTTGATGCCCTCCAGCACGATGTAAAGGACGTCGAAATCGGTGAACGACTTGTCGCCGTCGAAGGAATCGCCCAGGGCGCGGTAGAGGTTGCCGAACTCCGCCCGAGCCGAATCCATCACCGGCTGCTTGCCCGCCTTGGTGGAGGCGATCTCCGCGTCCACCCCCGGCACGCCCGACCAGGGAATGGTGTCGTCGATGACTCCGCCCCACAGTTTCGCCAGCTCGTGCACGTCGAACCGGGCCAGGAACTCGAACCACGACCGGGGCGGGTTCTCACCCACCGGTTTGCCGTCGACGACCTTGGCCGGGGCGTCCACGATCAGGTGGATCAGGGTTTCGCGGATCTCGTGGAAGTACTTCTCGGTGTCGCTGGTCGGCACGCTGCCGCCGGAGACCATCGCCGACAGGATCGAGCGCAGGTCATCGACGTTCGGGGTCGACCACAAGTCCAGGCCGGTGCGGTCGGGGAACAGCCCGATCCGCTCCTCCGGAACCCCGAGAGCCTTGAACCACGGCATCAGCCGGTTCGCCGCCTTGCGGGAGTCCGGGCCGCCGTTGCAGTCGATCACCAGCACCAGCGGACGACCGGGACGGTCTGTGCGCCACCACTGCCGGTGCCGCTGCCAGCCGGTCACAAACCAGCTGATCAACGCCCGGTTCATCAGCGTCGACTTGCCCTTACCCGAGGACGCAACGCTGGTGCCGTGCTCGTTCATCTTGATCCACGGCACGATCAACCGGGTCTCGGTGCGGCCCATCAACGCCCGCGCCCGCGACTTGGCCGGCGCCTGCGTGTGCTCCACGGCCAGCCGCCCGATCACCGGGTGCGGGTTCAACCCGCCGGTGGAGAACGGGAGCCGATACCGGCTCAGCCGGGCCGCGGCGCGCTGCTCACGCTGGGCCTGGCGGTGCAGGGCCCGCTCGGTCGCGGCCGGAGACCGGAAACCGGTGGTCGCGGCCTTCACGCGCCGGTCGGTGACCGCGAGGGTCGCGGCCAGCCAGGAGGCCGGGACCAGCAGCACCGACATCAGCAGCAGCCCGTGCACGGGGTTGCCGGCCAGCAGTTCGGTAGCGCCCTGGTGGAACTGGGTCAGCGGCGCGGTGGCCTGCAGGCCGTCGAACACGATCGCCGAGCCGGGCAGCGCCAGCAGCGACGCCATCGTCCAGTTCCGCATCTTGGCCGGAGTCCACGCCAGCAGCGTCGACGGAACCAGCAACAGCAGGGTCAAAAGCAGCACGAACACCAGACCCGCACCGGTGACCACCGTGCCGTCCACGACACCGTCCCACGTCCAGTCCGGCATGTTCAGCCAGTCGAACCACTCACCGTCCGGGTCGATCCCGGGCAGCGACGGGCCGAATTCGGGCATCGGATCACCGTGCGGAGCTTGGGACGGCTCCGCCGGGGTCACCGGCACGGTCGGCATCGAGGTCACATGCGGCCCGCAATCGGCCGGGGTCAACACCGGCTGGCAGCCCGGATCCTGCGCGTAATACTCTTCGGTGCTCATCACGACACCGCCTTTCCGGCCTGGGGCCCGTGATCGGCTGCTCCGCCAGCGATCACCGTCAAGCCGGGCCGAACAGCGGAGTCCCGGTCAGGAAGAAGTTCTGACAAACCCGCCACCCGCACCGAGGGACCCTCGACGGAGGCGGTTTCCCGGGCCGCGGCCCGGATCAGATTGCGGATCTCGTCACTGCGCTGACCGGTCGGATTGCCGTACCGGTCGGTGATCTCGGGATCCGCGCAGTAGTAGGTGATGCCGGCACACACGCCGTGCGCGGCCTGCTTCGCCCGTGCGACCGCCGCTTTCGCGACGTGCGGGGTCTTCGGGGTCAGTTCGATCTCGACCGCCCGCCAGTCGCCGGCCGAGTCCAGCCACCGGCCGTCATGCACATGCGGGCGCGGGGCATCCGGCTTCACCGGCCCCAGCTGGGCCCGCAGTTCACGCTCGGAGATCCAGCGGTCCAGATCCAGGCCCACCAGCGCCAACCGGGCTTCCAGCACGGTCACCACGTGGGCGGCCATCTTCGGGGTCGGGGTCCAATACCGGGCCCAGAACGGCAGCAGTGCCTCGACCGCTGATTTGGTCGGGAACACCCAGGTCGGGCCGGGCACCGGGCGGATCTTCAGATTCGAGACCATGTGCGCGCCGCGCCATTTCCGCACGATCCGATACGCGCTCGGCAGCGAAACACCCAGCATCCGGGCCACCACATCCAGCGGTGCGCCGTAATGCTCGGCCAGCACCGTCAACACGACCATGTCGCGGGGATTCAGCAGGTGAATCGTCATCGTTCCATCTCCTCTCGTTCTCGATTGCTGGTCAGGTCCGCGAACGGGTGACCCGGGATCGGTTCCCGCTTCGCCTGTTCGGCCTGCTCGATCTCTTCCTCGGTCCAGTACTGCGGCCGGACCGGCCGCAACTTCTGCCCCGAGCCGAGCCACTGGCCCGCCGCCCGGCCCGGAGTCCGGACCTGCTGCGGGGCCGGGAGATCCACCAGGACCTTTCGATCCGTCTCCCCGCGGCGAACTGCGGCGGCTGCCAGGTGCGGCAACTCGGTGACCGGGACCATCTGCTGCCCGTGAGCCTGGGACTGCTCCTCACGGACCGCAGAGGTCCTCGACCGGCGGCGGGTCACCGCTCCAGCCCTTCCCGCTCCCGACCCTCGACCAGATCGGCGAAGGCGTGACCCGCGATCCGTTGAGCCGGTGTGGAATCGGTCCACCCGGGACCGGGATCTCCGGCCGACTCCATCTCCTCGCGCCCGAAACCACGGCGCTCCGCCGCCCGCAGCTGCCGCTCCCGGGTCGCCCGCTCCAGCGCGGCCAGTTGCACCGGAGACGCTTCGCGCTTCGACGCCGCCAGCCGGATGTCGTAGAGGTAGGCCGTCAACGGCTCACCACGACGCCGAGGACGCTCGACCCGACCCGCGATGTCCTGGCTGTTCGGACGCAAACCCTCCGCGGCCAGCTGACGACGGGTGCGCAGATGATCGGGGGCGCACCGCCACGGGTAGACCGGGACTGCGTCGCGATACTGCTGCTCAGCCGACATCACGGCCGCCCCACCGGGGACTGCACCTGCGGCGCCGGCCGGACACAACCCAACTGCTCCGCATACGGGGCCTGATCGACCCGGCACACATTCGGCGACGGCTGATACGACTGCTGATCAATCCACGCCGCCGTGCAACCGCACATCCCGACCAGGATCAGAACCGCCCACACGATCAGCTGCACACCGATCGGCAGGGCCCGGACCGGAGCGAACACCGAGCTCGTACCCGTGAACTCCGGACCGGCCATGCTCTGGAACGCGTAATTGCCGCGCACCCGGTCGTAGTGTGTGACGGCGTACCTGCTCGGCTCCTGGCCGTTCTGCTGGCCGTTCACCGCCGCACCCCCTTCCGAGGGCGGATCCGCCAGAACGCAATAGCGCCCAGCAGCATCACCGTGAACCCCACAACCTCCGGTGCGGTCAACATCAGGAACCCGATCGACACGGCTGCCACCGCGAGACCGAATGTGCGCGCCCTCATCACGCAGCCCTCCGATCGGCGCTACCGAGAACGGCCGAGAGCCGGGCCCGCGCTATGGCCGATATGGGCGGCGCCTGCTCGACCACCTTGGCGACGTACTCCGCCAAGCGATCGGCATCGACCCGGCTCGGCGCTGCGGCTTTCTTCTGGTTTGTCATTCCGCCTCCCCCGCCAGAGGCACGCTTACCGGCTGCACCAGCGCCAGCAGTTCGGCGTGGTTGACCCGCAGCAGATGACCGTTGACGCGGAACCCGCGCAGCTGGCCGGCGTGGATCCAGTTGCGGATCGTCTTCGCATCGACGTCGACCAATGAGGCCGCCGTCTTGAGGCTGATCAGTCGGCGGGCGTCGGTCCCGCTGGCCTGACCGAAGTGCTTGTGCGACACGGTTGCTCTCCTTCGAAAAGTAGGAAATGCCTTGCAATCCGTTACTTTTCGGGAAATCGGATGTCGCAATGACCGCATAGCTGGACGGCTGAGGACGTCTCACCTACACTTAAGAAGTCCCTAGTCGTCCCTTGGGAGTTGAGATGCCGAACGATCGGTTGCGAGAGGCGCTTCTGCGCAATGGCCTGGATATCTCCGACGTCGCGGCCGATGTCGGAGTCGAAGAGAAGACCGTCGAGCGATGGATCACCAAGGGGCGAACGCCGTACCCACGCCATCGACACAAGCTGGCCGCGATGGTGCGCGAGACCGAGAACTATCTCTGGCCCGATGCGCTCGCACCGGAACGCCGCACCGAGGTGGCGCAGTCAGAAGTCATCAACGTTTACCCTCATCGGAGCGCGATTCCGCATGATCTGTGGACGCGCCTGCTGTCGCAGGCAACCGAGCAGATCGACGTCCTGGTTCTCGCCGGGCTGTTCCTCACCGAAGAGCCGTTGTTCGCGCGGACCATCAAACAGAAGACACGTGAGGGCATGAAAGTCCGAATGCTGTTCGGGGATCCAGACGAAGACGAAGCGACCAAGAGAAGCGGGGAAGAGCGGCTGGCGGCGGCTACCGTGCCCGCGCGGATCCGGAACGCGCTCGCCCTGATCGAACCGCTGGCGGCGATCGACGGGGTCGACATCCGGTACCACAAGACGACGCTCTACAACTCCATCTTCAGGTTCGATGACGAGATGATCGTCAACATGCATGTGTACGGGCAGCCGGGGGCCTACGCGCCGGCACTTCATTTGCGGCAGCTCCCAGCGGCCGACCTCTTCGAGACCTACACGACCAGCTTCGAACAGGTCTGGACAGAGAGCTACGAAGCCGACTTCGGGAACCGAGCATGAGCAGAACGGACTACTTCCACGATCCGGCCGCGCCGACACCCAACACCGTCAAGGTGGCGGTAAGCGCTCTCGTCCAGGATCGCAAGGGCCGCATTCTGCTGATCCGGCGCTCTGACAACGGCAAGTACTCCGTACCCGGTGGCGGGCTCGAGGCTGGCGAGACGGTTGCTCAGGCCGTTGTTCGAGAAGTCCGTGAAGAGACCGGCATCGAGGTCGATGTGATCGAACTGGTGGGCGTCTTTTCGAACCCTGAGCATGTCATCGCATATGACGACGGCGAGGTACGTCAGGAGTTCTCGATCTGCTTCCGCGCGCGGCCGATCGGTGGCGATCTGCGGACGAGTGAGGAATCCACGGAGGTCGAATGGGTCCGTCCGGCGGAGTTGTCCGAGCGGGATATCCACCCATCCATCCTGCTCAGGATTCAGAAAGGGCTCGAGGGCTCCGACAGCCCATACTTCACTTGATCGATCGGGCTCCGAGCCTGGCTTCCGTCCGATCGGACGCTCCGAGCAGGTACGGCGCGGCCTCCGCTACCGACTGAGCGACAACGTGCTCGGGTCCGTACCGGGCCTGAACCTCGGCAATCCGCTCACGAACCGCAGTAGTGCCACCGGTCGGCGTCGTGGTCATATCGGCCCACCACAGGGCATCCCGGAGCTCTGTTTCCTCGTCGGGCCACTCGATCTGCACTCCGCGGCGTCGGGCCTCGACGCACGCGCAAGAGTGATTCGCGACCAGGGCGCACAACCGATCGCTGACTCCGCGGTCACGCAGAAACTCGGCACCGTCGACCGGGTGAAACCCGAGTCGCTCGATATTCGGCGCATAGCCGATATCGTGCAGCCACGCCGCGGCGACCAGCAGTGCTGGATCGTCCACTACTTCTTCAGCGCGAGCAGCCTGCCGGGCCACCCCTTCCACATGGGCCAACCGTCGGGGCAGCGGCGCCAGGTGCTTACGGGCCAGCCTTTCAGCCCATACCGGAGTCTCACCGCCGCTCATAATGCGACCGTATCGACCTGCGGCGACAGACGACACCGTGAACGGGCCAGCCGAGTTGGCCGGCCCGCCGGAATCCGTTCTCCGCTCACCATCCCCGGCTCTGCCACTCCGCCAGATGTGGCCGTTCGGCGCCGAGTGTGGTGTCATCTCCGTGCCCGGGATACACAGCGGTGTCGTCGCCGAACCGGTCGAAAACCTTGCTGGTCAAGCCGGTGAACAGCGAATTGAAGTCTTCCGGATTTGTTGTCCGCCCAGGACCCCCCGGAAAGAGGCAGTCACCGGTGAAGAGGTGGGTCCGGCCGGACCCGTCGGTGAGGGCCAGGGTGACCGATCCCGGGGTGTGGCCGACCAGGTGGATCACTTCGAGGGAGAGGTCACCGACGGTGACCGTGTCGCCTTCGGCCAGGATGCGCTGGGGGGTCACCGGAAGCGGGCCGGCGTCGAGTGCGTGGGCCGCTGTGGGGGCCGCGGTGGCCGCGGCGACGGCTTCGAGGGCCTGCCAGTGGTCGCCGTGCTGATGGGTGGTGACGATCAGCCCGACCCCGTCGGTGGCCTCCTGCTCGATCAGCTCGATGATCCGGTCGGCTTCGTTGGCGGCGTCGATGAGCAGGGCGGCGCCGGTGGTGGCGCACTGGACGAGGTAGGTGTTGTTGTCCATCGGGCCGACCGACATCTTGGTCACCCGGGCGCCGGGGACCTCGCGGCGCTGCGGCGCGGAACCCGGTGAGACATGGCCGGTGTAGGTGGTATCGATGGTGATCACACCCCGATGCTAGCGAGCGGGGCGGCCGTGTTCGTGGCTTGCGGGTCTCCCGCGGTGTTGCCGTTCCGGTCGTCGCCCGGACACGGTGTGCTCCTTCCGCTCCCCGCCCACGCGGTACCCGGAGTGGGGCAGCGGATACGGCGAGGAGCGGAAGGAGCGCAGGTCAGCAGCCGATCAGTCGTTGCGCCAGATATCCCTCGACCTGATCGAGAGCAATCCGCTCCTGGGCCATGGTGTCGCGTTCCCGCACCGTGACCGCCTGATCGTCGAGGGTGTCGAAATCGACGGTGATGCAGAACGGGGTGCCGATCTCGTCCTGGCGGCGGTAGCGGCGGCCGATGGCGCCGGCATCGTCGAACTCGACGTTCCAGTTCTTGCGCAGTTGTGCGGCGAGTTCCTTGGCCTTGGGGGTGAGGTCGGCATTGCGCGACAGCGGCAGCACCGCGGCCTTGACCGGCGCGAGACGACGGTCCAGGCGCAGCACCGTGCGGGTGTCCACGCCGCCCTTCGCGTTCGGGGCCTGGTCCTCGGCGTAGGCGTCGACCAGGAACGCCATCAGCGACCTGGTCAGGCCGGCGGCGGGCTCGATCACGTACGGGACATAGCGTTCCTCGGTGGTCTGGTCGAAGTAGCTCAGCTCCGCGCCGGAATGCTTGGCGTGCGTGGACAGATCGTAATCGGTGCGGTTGGCGATACCTTCCAGCTCGCCCCATTCACCGCCCTGGAAACCGAACCGGTACTCGATATCGGTGGTACCGGCCGAGTAGTGCGAGAGCTTCTCTTTCGGGTGCTCGTAGAGGCGCAGGTTCTCCGGGTCGATACCCAGATCGGTGTACCAGGAGAAGCGGGTGTCGATCCAGTACTTGTGCCATTCGGCGTCCTCGCCGGGTTTGACGAAGAACTCCATCTCCATCTGCTCGAACTCGCGAGTGCGGAAGATGAAGTTGCCGGGAGTGATCTCGTTGCGGAAGCTCTTGCCGATCTGCGCGATACCGAACGGCGGCTTCTTACGCGCGGTGGTCATCACGTTGGCGAAGTTCACGAAGATGCCCTGGGCTGTCTCGGGGCGCAGGTAGTGTAGGCCTTCTTCGTCGTCCACCGGGCCCAGGAAGGTTTTCAGCAGGCCGGAGAAGTTCTTCGGCTCGGTCCAGCTGCCTGGCTGGCCGGTTTCCGGATCGTTGATATCGGCGAGACCGTTCACCGGGGGATGGCCGTGTTTGGCTTCGTAGGCCTCGAGTAGATGGTCGGCCCGGTAGCGCTTGTGGGTGTGCAGGGATTCGACGAGCGGATCGGAGAAGGTCTCGACATGGCCGGAGGCCACCCAGACCTGACGCGGCAGGATCACCGACGAGTCGAGGCCGACCACATCCTCGCGACCGGTGACCATGGACCGCCACCACTGCTTCTTGATGTTCTCCTTGAGCTCGACGCCCAGCGGACCGTAGTCCCACGCCGATTTGGTACCGCCGTAGATCTCACCACACGGGTACACCAGGCCCCGGCGCTTGGCGAGGTTGGCAACGGTGTCCACCTTCGACTTGGGTGCCACGCGAGAATTCTCCATCCACTACGAATCGCCAGTAGTTACGCTGCCCGGATCGGGCTACGTGATCGCAGTTGCCCACGGTAGCTGCTCTGCCGTGCGCGGCTGATCGGGTACAGCCTAGTAGGTGCCCGCGGGCCCGCCCCATCCGCAGCCCGCGCGTGCCCGGCGTCTGCGCGCGAGCACGATTCGGGCGGGCATCGGCACGGATATTTGACATGCATACCCATGCATATCAAAATGGGACCGGTTTCCAATAAGGAGTGGACGATGACAACCGACACTGCCGCCGCCGGGCAGCACAATCCCTACCGCTCCCCCGCACCGGTCCCCATACCCACCCGGACCGTGCTGGAGAACGCCGGCGAGCTGCTGCGCGCACTCGCGGCCCCCGTTCGCATCGCCATCGTGCTACAACTGCGGGAGTCGCCGCGCTGTGTGCACGAGCTGGTGGATGCCCTCGGCGTTACACAACCGCTGGTCAGCCAGCATCTGCGGATTCTCAAATCGGCCGGGGTGGTACACGGTGAGCGATCGGGCCGGGAGGTCCTCTACGAACTGGTCGACGACCATCTGGCGCATATCGTGGTCGACGCAGTAGCGCACGCCGAAGAAGAAGGGTAATTCGTGTCCGAGAACCTGGTCACCGGCAAAGGGACCGCCACACAGCGAGCTGTCGGCATTCGCACCACGCGGCAACGCAACGCGATCGCGGCGCTACTGGAGGACATCGACAGGTTCCGGTCGGCTCAGGAGTTACACGACGAGCTACGCCGGCGCGGCGAGGGAATCGGACTGACCACCGTCTATCGCACACTGCAATCGCTGGCCGACGCCGGAATGGTCGATGTCCTGCGCACCGACAACGGCGAATCGGTCTACCGGCAGTGCTCGACCGGTCATCACCATCACCTGGTGTGCCGCCACTGTGGTCGCACCGTCGAGGTCGCCGGACCGACCGTGGAGGCGTGGGCCGCCAGCACCGCCTCCAGCCACGGGTTCACCGAAGTCAGCCATACGCTGGAGATCTTCGGCACCTGCCACTCCTGCTCGGTGGTCGGACGGGGCTAGTACTCCGGAGAAAACCTCCGAAGATGCGGCGAAGGCCGCTACCACCCGGTGGTAGCGGCCTTCGCCGTATGCGCTGCGTGGGTCACGCGGTGACCGGGACCGGCGCCGGCTCTGCGGGCGATGCCGGCTCGGGACGAGCGCGGTCGCGGAGCGCGCCGATACCGAGCAGGACGAGGGCGAACCCGGCCCACGCCAGCAGCACCAGCAGCGGCCGCTGCGCGCCCGCGCCGTCGAAGAACGCCACCGAGCGGAGCAGCGAGGCCGCGGCGCCCGGGGGCAGCAACTGCCCGATCGTGCCCCACGGCTGCGGCAGCAGTTCGGGAGCGGCGGTGGCGGCGGAGAAGGGATTGCCGATGAGCAGCATGGTCAGGGCGGCGACCCCGATACCGGCCCGGCCGATCACAGTGGCCAGCCCGGCGACCGTGCCGGCGACCGCGAACGAGACCAGCCCGGCCACCACCGACAGGGCAAGATAGCTACCGGGCACGATGGACAGCCAGGTCTGCGTGACGAGCATGCTCAGCAGACCACCGGCGATACCGAAGACCAGCACTCCGAGCGCACGACCGCCGGCGGAGGGAACCAGGAGGGTCAGTAGCACGCCACCCGCGATACCGGCCATGACCAGCGGAAGTGCCATGGCGCCGAACCCCGCCCCGCGCGGGTCGTCGGGATCGGCGGGTACGACGTCCTCGACCGGCGCGGCAGGCGCACCCGACATCTGCTGGCCGATCTGGGTGAGCTGTTGAGCGACGGCGGGAGCCGCGCCCGAGGCGACCAGCACCCGGGGCGCGCCGCCACCGGTCACGATCGCGCCGTAGACCTCACGGTCCCCGATGGCCGCGCGGGCCGCCGCTTCGTCGGGGACGACCGTCAGTTCGAACGCGCCGGGATTCTGGCCCGTCAGCCGGGCCTCGACCATTTCGGCCTGCGGGCCGGCGACGGCGAGCGGTAGGTCGCGGGGCGCGATATTGGTCGCCGGCCACGCGAAGGCGATCAGCATCAGCGCTTGTAGCAGGGCCGCGCCCACCCCGAGTGCCACAGCGCGCTGGATGACGTTCATGACGTTCTCCCCAGAAAATCGAAGGCTCGTTCTCTTTTGGTGCCCTCACCGTCCCACCGCCCCCGCGGCTTGTCAAGAACGAACATTCGTTTTAGTTTGGAGTCATGCCCCGAGTCAGTGACGAACACCTGGAACGCCGCCGCCGGCAGATCCTGGACGCCGCCCGCATCTGCTTCGTCCGCAAGGGCTTCCACCAGACCTCCATGCAGGACGTCTTCACCGAATCGGGCCTGTCCGCGGGCGCTGTCTACCGATATTTCAAGAGCAAGGACGAACTGGTCATCGCGCTCGCCTCGACCGCCGCCGGTGATATCCGCGCGCAGATGACAGCCGTCATCCAGAGCGACCCGCTCCCCACCCCGGCCGAACTGCTCGCACGGATGACGAAATGGATCGACGCCCAGAGCGGGCCCGAAGGCCGAATCCGGCTCGCGCCGCAGGCATGGTCACTCGCCCTCGTCGACGAAGAGGCGGCCGCACCCGTGCGCCGGACCCTGGCGGGCATCCGGGGCATGTGGCGCGAATACGCCGAACGGATGCTCGTGGCCGGATGGCTACCGCCCGATACCGACGTGGACGCGGTCGCCGCCGCGCTCTTCGGCCTGCTCCCCGGATACGTACTACAGCACCTGCTGCTGGGTGACCTGGTCCGCGACCAGTACCTGCGCGGCGTCGACGCCCTGTTCCCCTACGGCGACCCGGAAGGCCGCCGCACCCCGCCGGCGACCGAAGTCGCCGACCCGGCCTGATCGGGTCAGGGCAGCAGCCCCTTGCGGGCCTCACCGGCGCCACCGAGCACCAGCAGCAGCATCGTGGTCAACGCCATATCGTCCAGACCGGCCGCCGGGAAGGTGTAACGGAGGATCACATCGGCGAGTTTGTCGTGCGCGATCACCGCGATCGAACCGAACTGCAACGAGGCATTCCGTTCGGCCACCCGCTTGTGCAGCTGCGGTTTGAGCGGCCGATCCCAGGCCAGCACACAGGTCAGCGACAGCACATCCAGGCCGGGCGTCAAAGTGAACGCGCTCAGCGAACACAGCGCACCCTGGAAATCGAAACGCAGCGAACCGTCGTTGTCGACCCGGACGTCGATATCGTAGAGCCCCAGCCCCGCACCGGCCCGGGCCTGCAACTCCAGATCCGGTGCCAGCGCACCCGATTCGGCCTCGCCACTCATTTGGTACCCCCGAACCGGCGATCCCGCCGCGCGTACTCGAGACAAGCATCCCACAGATTGCGCCGATCGAAATCCGGGAACAGCGTCGCCTGATAGACGAACTCGGCGTACGCCGACTGCCAGATCAGGAAATTCGAACTACGGAACTCCCCGGACGGCCGCAGGAACAGATCCACATCCGGCATATCCGGCTCGTCCAGGAACCGGGCGATCGTGTCCTCACCGACCTTCTCCGGATCGATCTCCCCCGCCGCCACCCGGCGCGCGATCTCCCGTGCCGCATCGGCGATCTCGGCACGACCCCCGTAGTTGACGCACATGGTCAACGTCATCACGGTGTTGTCCTTGGTCAGCTCCTGCGCCGTCTCCAACTCCCGGATCACACTGCGCCACAGTCGCGGCCGCCGCCCCGCCCAGCGCACGCGCACCCCCATCTCATGCATCTCGTCGCGCCGCCGCCGGATCACATCCCGGTTGAACCCCATGAGAAACCGCACCTCATCGGGGCTGCGCCGCCAGTTCTCGGTGGAGAACGCGTAAGCCGACAACCACTTCACACCGATCTCGATACAGCCCTCGACGGTGTCCATGAGCACGGCCTCGCCCTTTTCGTGACCCGCCGTCCGCGGCAGCCCGCGCTCCTGCGCCCAGCGCCCGTTGCCGTCCATCACCAGCGCGACATGCCTGGGGATGAGCTCCGCGGGAATCTCCGGCGGGCGGGCCCCGGAGGGGTGCGGTGACGGCGGTCGGATGGTACGGACGGTATCGGACGCGGATACGTCCGAACCGGTGGTGTCACGACGCAGGATCACGTCCAAAGACTAGCTGTGTTCATGGCTCCGCTTCCGGCCGGGCGGGCGGGGGGTGCATGCCGGTGCGGTCGGCCCACTCCAAGGACCAGGGCGGGCGGCCGGCCAAGGCTGGAGCGGGCGGCGGGAGGTAGGCGTGGCGGTTCGAGAAGGCGAGAAGGCGGGCTCACCTCCGATGGGGAGATGGCGGGCTCACCCACAATGGCCGGCATGTGGAGCCGTGCGGGAAGGGCGGGTTGTGGGCTTGTTCGTGAAGGTGCTGTGTTTTTTGGCGCCGCCTGCGGCGGCGCGGGGTTGAGGCCCCCTTGGTCTCGCCGTTTCGGCCTCGAGACTTGCGCCTTCGGCGCGGGCGCTTTCGAGGCCGAAACGGCGAGACGGGCCTCAACCCTTGGAGGTGTCTCGCAACACTCGACACATGCAGTTGCGTCGGCAGCCGATCTCCGGGTCCGCATGTAGACCTCGCCGGTGAGCCGTCGTCGGTTCTCTCGACGGGGGCGCCGGCCATCGCGGAGCGAGCCGGGCCGATTCAGCACTACCGTGTGCCCGCCGCACCGGCAACCCGGTCTGCGCCGCGCAGTTCTTCGCCGGTGTTCGCCGGTGCTCCGGGGCGGGGGGTTCCACCGCTGCGCTCCACCAGCGGGAGGGTGCGTAGTTTGTGTTCCAGATGCCATTGCAGGTGGGCCGCGATGAGTCCGCTGGCCTGTCGGCGGGCCGATTCGGGGATGGTTTCGACGCGGTCCCAGCGGCCGTGGCGCAGTGCCAGCAGATGGTCGAAGACCGCGGGGGCGGGGGTGACGGCGCCGGGTGGGCGGCAGTGGACGCAGACCGCTCCCCCGGCGCCCACATGGAACGCGCGATGCGGGCCGGGGGTGGCGCAGCGTGCGCATTCGTCGACGGCGGGGGCCCAGCCGGCGTAGTCCATGGCGCGCAGCAGGAAGGCGTCGAGGATCAACTCGTGGGGTCGCTGCCCCTCGGCGATCGCGTGCAGCGCGCCCGCGGTGAGGGTGTGCAGGCGGGGGACGGGGGCGCGTTCCTCACCGGCCAGGCGTTCGGCGGTCTCCAGTACGGCGCAGGCGGTGGTGTAGCGGCCGTAGTCGGCGATGATGGCGGACGCGTTGGCCTCGACGGTGTGGACCTGGGTCACGATATCGAGGCTGCGGCCGGGATGGAGTTGCACGTCGATGTAGGCGAACGGCTCCAGCCGGGCCCCGAACTTCGATTTGGTGCGGCGCACCCCCTTGGCCACGGCGCGCACGAGACCGTACTGCCGGGTGAGGAGCGTGACGATGCGGTCGGCTTCGCCCAGCTTGTGCTGGCGCAGCACGACGGCATGGTCACGGTACAAACGCACGTGCCCAGTCTTGCATGTGCCCGACCTCGCCGCTTCGCCTCGTCCCGGCCGGGTCGCGCACACACCGCGCGCCCGCTCCACCGGCTACGCAGGCGCGCTCGGAGCCTGGCGCCAGGTCGTCGCGGACAGGAAGTGGACGTCGTAGCGCTGTTGCTCGGGTAGCAGGCTGTCGAAGTCCGCCCGGCCGTGCTGGATCCGGCCGAGCTGACGGAAGTATTCGAACCGCTGGACACCGGGAGTGAGGACGATGAGCAGATCGACCGGGGAACCGGGTGCGGCGCCGAAAGCGTGCGGCACACCCGGCGGGACCACGACGAGACTGCCCGCGCGAGCAGTCGTCGAGGTGCCGTCGAGAGAGAATTCCGCGGTGCCGGCGAGGACGTAGAAAAGCTCCGTGGACCGCGCGTGATAGTGCGGTGCGGCCCCGTCCGCACCGGCGCCGAGGGCGAGCCGGTTCGCGCCCAGTGCGCCGCCGGTGTCCACGGCATCCGCGAGCAGATGGAAGGCCCCTCCGTGGGGCAGGTCCACGATTTCCGCGGTCTCGGCGGGTACGACCAGGACATCGGGGGTGCGGTGTGGCATCTTGTCTCCTTCGTTCACTGTCGCTCCCAGTGCACACCGGGAAGAAAGCGCGAACCAGACGCAGTTGTGCCGGGCAGTGATCACGGATCCAGATGGATGGAGGTGCAGTGGAACTGCGGCAGCTCGAGTACTTCGTGGCCGTCGCCGAGGAGGGCGGCTTCGGCCGGGCGGCCCAGCGGATGAATATCGTGCAGTCCGCGGTGAGCCAGCAGATCGCACGGCTGGAGCGAGAATTCGGGATCCTCCTGTTCGACCGATCGACCCGGCATGTCCGGCTCACCGGGGCCGGCGAACGACTGCTGGACGAGGCGCGGGCCGTACTCGCGGCCGCACGGGGGATGCGGCGCGTCGCCGAGGATATCGCGGCGGGCGACGACGGCACGCTGCGATTGGGCACCGTGCACGGACCGGGCGATCGTCTCTATCGCGCGTTGAACACGCTGGCCGCGATCGCACCGGGCCTTCGGGTCCGACCCCGGCGACTGGCACCGGCCGAACGACTCGCCGCGGTGCGGGCCGGGGAACTGGACGCCGCTCTGGTGCGGGCCCTGCGCCCCTCCGCCGGACTCGAGGCACTCGAGGTGTGGACGGATCCGCTGTATGTCGCGCTACCGGCCGACCATCCGCTCGCCGCCGCACCCCGGTTGCGGCTCGACCGGCTCGGGCACCTGCCGCTGCGCCTGGCCGCCCGGGCGGCCAACCCGCCTTTCCATGATCTGATCACCGAAGCATGCGCGGCCGCGGGTATCGACCCACCCGTGGGGCCGCCCTTCACCACCCTGCAGCAGACCCTCGCCGATATCGCCGCGGGTCCGCCCTCGTGGACGGTGTTCTACGAGGTGGCCACGTTGCCGACCGTCCACCGGATAGCGATCCGGCCCCTCACCGATCTCTCGGTGACGACATCGCTGGCCGTCGCTCCGGGCCCGCCCGGGCCGGCCCTGCGCCATCTGCTCGACGCACTCCACCGAACCGCGGACACCCCCGTGGAGTCCACCACGACCTCGGCGTAATCCGCTCGACAGCCGAGCCGCCCGCGGTCGAGGCCCGGTGCGACCGGCGTGCTAGTTCCCCAGCCGGACGGGGAAGGCCGCCGGATCGTTCTGGGTGAGGACGGGCAGGTTGCCGATCTCGCTCAGCGGCATGGCGCACCGCAGGTCCGGGAATCGGTCGAACAGCGCGGGCACGGCGATGGACGCCTCGAGCCGGGCCAGGGCCGCGCCGGGGCAGATATGCGGGCCGTAGCCGAAGGAGATGTTGCGGTTGGCGGTGGGGCGGGTGATGTCGTAGATGCCGGCGTCCTCGCCGTGCAGGGACCGGTCCCGGCCGATCGCTCGATAGGACATGACGACGCCGTCACCTTTCTCGATGGTGCAGCCGTCGACGGTGATGTCCTCGGTCGCGAAGCGCATCAGCAGGTGGATGACCGGGCCGTCCCAGCGCAACGTCTCCTCGATCGCCTCCTCCCAGGCGCGGTCGCCGGAGCGGATCGCCGCCAGCTGTTCCGGGTGACCGAGCAGCGCACGAACGGTGGTGATGATCAGGCTGACCGTGGTCTCGTGCCCGGCGGCGACGAGCGCCTTCAGGTTGCCGTGCACCTCCGCCTCGGTGAGCGGGGTCTCGCCCTCGGCGACATCGTGGATGAAATCCGAAGTCAGGTCATCGGCGGGCCGGGCGGTCTTCTCCTTGATCAGAGCGGTGTAGTAGTCGTCGAGTTCGGCGAAGACCCGCATCCGTTCCTCGTGCGGGGTGAGCAGGGAGAAGAAGGCCTTGTAGGACTCCAGCAGCATGGTGTGATCGGAGCGCGGAACACCCATCAGCTCACTGACCACCCGCATCGGCAGCGGATAGGCGAAGATCTGCTTGAGATCGACCACCTCGTTCCCCGTGCCCGCGGCGGCCAGGTCGTCGAGGAGTTCGGCGGTGAACTGCTCGATCTTCGGTCGCAGCGCGCCCAGCCGGCGCGGCGCCAGCGCCCGGGTGGTCTTGATCCGCAGCCGGCGGTGTTCGGCGCCGTCCACCGTGAACATGGAGCGCCCGGCGTCGATCATGCCGATCAACGGCCACTCCCGGGTCACCGCGCCGGACTGCCACAGATTCCACTGCGTGTGGTCCTTCACCAGGCGGGTGTCGGTGAGCAGTTGCCGGGCCAGATTGTGCCGGGTGACGGTCCAGGCGGGCGCACCGAGCAGTTCGATCCGGGTGAGCGCCGGACCCTCGGTCAGGGTGCGGGTCTCCCCCGCGAGATCGGCGACCATCGGGTCGATTGTCAGGGCCGCGCTGCGCGGGCATTGCTGGCTCAAGAGCCACCTCCAACGGCTGGAACAGGGGTGAAATCGACCGGTAACGCGGTGAATCCGCGCAGGAAAGGAGAAGGCCGCCGAACCAGGGACTCGACCGGGACCGCGAGGTCCAGATCGGGCAGCCGGTCGAGCAGCACCTCGATCCCGGTCCGCGCGATGATCTCGGCTATCTGCTGTGCCGGATAGGGGCAGCGGTATTCGCCGTGACCGAAGGCGAAATGCGCGGCATTGCCGGAGTGGGCGGGTTCGGCGCCGTCGCCGGAGTACTGCCGGATATGCGGATCCGCGTTCGCGGCGGCCAGACCCAGCAGCAACATATCGCCGCGACGCACCAGGGCTTCACCGAGCCGGGTATCGCGCGACACCCAGCGCCCGGCCAGGATCTGAGTGGGGGTGTCCTCCCACAGCACTTCGGTCATGGCCTGGCCGATACTGTGCCGGGCGGCGCCGAACGCGGCGGCGAACCGGTCGTCGACGAGCATGAGCCGGATCGAGTTACCGATCCAGTCGGCGGTCGGCAGATGACCCGCGGCCATCACCGACTGCATGTTCAGGACGTATTCCTCGTCGGCGAACGGTTCGCGATGCGCCAGCATCCGCGACACCAGATCCTGCCCGGGGGCAGCCTTCTTCTGCACCAGAAGTTGCTGCATGTACTCGGCGAACCGCTGGTAGGCCGCGGGCGCCTCCGGGCCGCCGTCGCACAATGTCTGCATGGTCTGTGCCAGATATGGGCCGTCGGATTCCGGCACGCCCATGATCCACGCCAGCGTCAGTACCGGGAGCAGCTCGGCGAATTCGGTGACCACATCGGCGTAACCGCGACCGCAGAAACGGTCGATCAGCCCGTCCGCGAGTTGTTCGCAGGCGGTCCGCAAGGCGAACGGGTCCACCGATTCCAGGGCCGGTTCCACCAGGCTCACATGCCGCGCGTGCGCGGCACCGGCGGTGAAATAGATCCCCGGCTGCGGCCGGCCGACCATGGGCAGCAGCGGCCAATCCGGGGTGATCACCGGCCACTGGTTCCACAGGCTCGAATCCCGGGGGAACAGCAAACCGTCCGTGGTGACCTGGTGTAGTTCCCGATAACCGATCACCAGCCAGGCCGGGATACCGCCGATGAGCTCCACCGCGACGACCGGCCCGAATTCGGACCGCATCCGCGTATAGAGAAGGGCGGGATCGGCGTGGAAACCGGGGCCGTCCAGCGTGACCGCTCCGCTCGGGGCGACCGGGCAACCGCCCGGCGACATCCCGGTGTTGTACTCGAGACGGGTCACGATCGGGCCTCCGCTGTCGCCACGGGCGGGGTCTGCCGCTCGATGAGGTGTTCGACGAGACCGATCAACACCTTCTTGCTCGACTCCCGCGAGCGCGCGTCACAGGTGAACAGCGGCACGTGCGGATCGAGGTCGAGAGCGTCGCGGACCTCGTCCGGCGCCGGCGGAATCGGCTCGAAGGAATTGCAGGCCACCACGAACGGGGTGCCCTGGTATTCCAATCGATCGATCGCGTACCACGAATCGCTGATCCGGCGCGGATCGACGAGCACCACCGCCCCCAGGGCCCCGGTGAACAACCGGTCCCACAGGAACCAGAACCGTTCCTGACCGGGCGCGCCGAACACGTACAGCACGTATTCGTCGGTGAGGCCGATCCGGCCGAAGTCGAAGGCGACGGTGGTGGTCGATTTCCCGGTCACTCCCGCCAGATCGTCCACCCCCACACCGGCGTTGGTCATCACCGCCTCGGTGTCCAGCGGCTGGATCTCGCTCACCGCGCGGACCATGGTCGTCTTCCCGACGCCGAAGCCGCCGACGACGACGATCTTCAGGGCGTGCCGCACCGAACTGCGCAGTGGCGCCCGGGCGCGCGTGGGGCGGTCGTCATAGGCTACGGAGTCCAACTAGCACCTTCTCGAGCATGTCGATGTCGAACGTGTCACCGTAAGGGCCCGTATCGAGTTCGGGGTGGCGAACGGTGACTTTGCCTGCGTGCAGCAGATCCGCGACCAGAACCGTCGCGATACCGATCGGCAGCCGGAGCTCGGCCGCGATCTCCACCACCGCGGTGGGCTGCAGGCACATGGACAGGATCGCCGCGTGTTCGTACTGCATGGCCGCCGCGGGCGCGCATTCACTGACCACCAGGGTCACCGGATCGAATTCGTCGGTGGTGGGGGCGGCGCGACCACCGGTGAGCGTATAGAAACGGTCGGGTTCGTCGTCGCGGCCGGGGCGGTTCACAGCAGCCTCGCTCGGCTCCCTCGCGGCGGCGCGGACAGATACTCCCCGACCTGCTCGATCAGCGCCGCCATCTGGGCGCCGACCAGGCCGGCGTCGGCGTCGTCGTCGGCCAGCACCGCGATCTGGGCGCCTGCGCCGGCGCCGACGATGAACAGGATGCCGCCGTAGAACTCGGTCATCGACTGGCGGACCCCGCCGCGGCCGTTCCCGAACTCGGCCGAGGCGCTACCCGCCAGGGCCTGCACGCCGGAGGCGATCGCGGCGAGCCGGTCGGCCTGGTCCATGGACAGTCCCGCGGTATGGCACATCTGGATACCGTCCGCGGCCAGCAGCACCGCGTGCCGCGCCCCGGCGGTCTCGCTCAGCAGCCGCTGCAACAGCCAATCCAGTTGCGCTGGATCCGATGTCATCGTCATCGATCGTTCTCCCAGTCGGTTGTCATGGAGTGACGGGACGGTCGCGCGGCGCCGCTGCCGGGCGACAGGATCGGTCCGCCGAACGGCTGGGCCTCCTCTCCGGCACGGCCGGTGACCGCCCGTTGAAAGGCAGCCAGCGACGACGCCGACGACCGGTGTTTCGGGGCCGTGTCGTGCGCGGCGGCACCCTCGAAGGAGTCGGTCTCGGGTAGACCTTCCGGATGCGCGGCGGCCAGGGTGCTGCCCCGGCGCCGCTTGGGCAGGACGCTGGTCGTGGTCGCGTCGGACTCGGCCCCGGCCACCGCGGAGAATTCGCCGAAACCGTGCTGCGGGACGCTGTGCCGGCCCGACGCGTACTGCGCCGACGTATTCGCGGAGCCGGACCGGGAACGGTCCGCCTCGGCGCCGGCGGCTTCCGCCGGGGCGGCACGGTACCGCGCGCCGGTCTCGGGCACCACGGCGAACGGCCCGGAATCGAGTGCGTCCCCCGCACCGGGCGGAAGTATGGCCTGACCTGCCGAATGCCCGGTCGGCAGGGCCGGGGTGGCCGGTGGCTCGATCCGGGCGGTGAGCTCGCGCGGGATCATGACGACCGCCGCGGTCCCGCCTATCGCGGAGGGCCGATAGCTGACGGTGAGGCCGTGTTTGCGCGCCAGTCGCCCCACGACCGCGAGACCGAACCGGGTGCCGTTGAGCGAGGAGAGCCCCTCCGCCGCGTCTCCTTCGGCACCAGAGACGGTGAGCTGCGCACGCTGCAGCGACGATTCGCTCATCACCAGGCCGCTGTCCTCGATGGTCACCACCAGACCGGCCGGGATCTCCGCGGCGTAGATGTGCACCTCGGTGGTGGGCGGGGAGAACCGGCAGGCATTGTCGACGAGTTCGGCCAGTGCGTGGATCACGCCCTCGGCCGCATGGCCGGCGATGGCGATATCGACGATCGCCCGCAGCCGCACCCGCTGGTATCCGCCGACTCGCCCGATCGCGGCCCGCAGGACCCGTTCCATCACAATCGGTTTGGCCCAGCGCCGGCCGGTGCGGGCGCCGCTGAGGATGGCGATGCTGTCGGCGAGTCGTCCGGCCTGAGCTGTGGCGTGGTCCATTTTCAGCAGATCGGTGAGCACCGCCTGATCGGCATACCGGTGTTCCAACTCCTGCAGATTCGCCAGCATGCTGGTGGTCATGGCCTGCATCCGGCCGGCGGCATTGGCCAGCGCCGCGATGGCCGCCAACCGGCGGCGTTCGCTGGACGCGCTGATCTCCTTCTCCGCCGCCACCGCCTGTGCGGCGGCCGCGGCCCGCTGCTCGCTGCGCACGAGCAGGTCCAGCGCTTCGGCCGCGCGGCGCTGCTCGGTGGTGATCAGGCCGCGGAAGTAGACGGCGGTGGCGACGGCGGTACACGCCGCCACCACCGCGATCGAGACCCATACGGCCGTGACCATCCGGTCCGCCGGCGCGACCGACAGAATGGCGGCGGCCAGCAGCCCGATCCCCAGCGTGACCGAGATTCCCAGGGCCAGCGCCGGAGCCAGTAACTGCTTCCGGCTCGCCGCCACCGCCGAGGCCGCCGGCACCGATTCGTACATATGTCGGGTCCCCCCGCTCGTGCTTGGTCCTGCCGACCCAAAGCCGAGCCCGCATCCGGCACCACATCGTGCCCGTTACCGAATCGTCGGACGAAAAATGGTTTCATCCCGGCGAATTCGGGTACGGGCCGAAGCATATCGGTCTGGTCCAACCTCCGCCACCCTGAGAAGGTCAAACCTCGGCTAACTTATGGCGTCCGCAACGCGTCGTGATCGGCATCGCCGACGGGGCCTCACCAGAGAATTTCCGGCCACCAGCTGTCGTACAGATCCCACCCCGATGTACCCCGCGTAGGCGCGTCCTCGCCCGGGGCGAGCGGCGAGCTCGTCGCCCGGCGCGGTACCGAAGGCCGGTCCGGAGCGGACGCGGACTCCGAGCGCGGCGTCAGAAACCCAATTTGCCCAGCTGTTTCGGATCGCGCTGCCAGTCTTTGGCGACCTTCACGTGCAGATGCAGGTAGATGCGGCTGCCGAGAATGTGCTCGATCTGTTTGCGCGCGTTGGTCCCGACCTCTTTGAGCCGGGCGCCTCCCTTGCCGATGATGATCGCCTTCTGACTCGGCCGCTCGACGTACAGCAGGGCGTGCACGTCGAGCATGTCCTCGTTCTCCTCGCGCGGCAGGATCTCTTCGATCACCACCGCCAGCGAATGCGGCAGCTCGTCGCGAACCCCTTCCAGCGCCGCCTCCCTGATGAGTTCGGCCATCAGGGTTTCCTCGGGCTCGTCGGTGAGTTCGCCGTCGGGATAGAACGCCGGTCCCGGCGGCATCCGGGAGGCGATCACATCGACCAGGACCTCGACCTGTTCCCCCTTGGCGGCCGAAACCGGCACCACATCGGTTTCCGGCCCGAGCAGTTGCGATACCGCCATCAGCTGACGCGCGATCTGGTCCTTACCCACCTTGTCGATCTTGGTGACCACACCGAGCAATGTGGTCTTCGGCGCCATCTGCCGCACCTGCTGCACGATCCAGCGATCCCCCGGGCCGATCTTCTCGTCCGCGGGGATACACAGCGCGATCACGTCGACCTCGGAATACGTGTCGCGCACCAGATCGTTGAGCCGCTGGCCGAGCAGGGTCCGGGGACGATGCAGCCCGGGGGTATCGACCAGGATCAGCTGGGTGTGCGCACGGTGCACGATGCCGCGAATGGTGTGCCGGGTGGTCTGCGGACGCGAGCTGGTGATCGCGATCTTCGCGCCCACCAGCGCATTGGTCAGCGTCGACTTCCCGGTATTGGGCCGGCCGACGAAACAGACGAAGCCGGAACGGAACTCACCCTCGGTGGGCTCAGGCATCGGTCGCCTCATAACCCTCGGCGATATCGAACACCGCGCCCGAGGCGTCGGCGAAAATGATCTTCGCTCCGGCGGATACCTCACGCACCGCAGCCACCCCGGCGTCCGCGAATTTCCCGCCGATCACCACGGCGGCCTCGAACCCCTCCGCCCCGCTGGAGATCGCGGCCGCCACCGCGGACTGCAGGGCCGTGAGCCGCAGCGCCTGCAACCCGACCTCCCCGGCAGCGTAGGTGCGGCCGTCGGTATCGCGGATCGCCGCGCCCGCCGAGCCGCCGGTACGGCCGAGCGCGCCCCGGGCGAGCACCAGCAATTTGTTGTCCTCGGCATCCAGTTCACTCATCGGCTGCTCCCTCGTCGTAGCGGGCGGACGCGTTCTCTCGCGCCGGTCCCGGATCGGTCTCCGTATTCTGCTCGGGCGCCCGGCCCACCACCACGGTGTGCACCCGGACCCGCCCGCGCGCGTCGGCGCCGCCCTCGCCACGCAGCTCCAGGCCGTGCGCGACGACCTCGGCGCCCGGTAGCGGCACCCGGCCCAGTTCGTGCGCGAGCAACCCACCGACGGTATCGACTTCCTCCTCGTCGATCGGCAACCCGTACAGTTCGCCCAGGTCCGCGATCGGCAGCCGCGCCGACACCCGGAACCGGCCCGGCTCGATCTCCTCGATCGGGGGCGTCTCGTCGGTGTCGTATTCGTCGGCGATCTCCCCGACGATCTCCTCGAGCACATCCTCGATGGTCACCAGTCCCGCGATACCGCCGTACTCGTCCACCAGCAGTGCCATATGGTTGCGCCGTCGCTGCATCTCGTCGAGCAGATCGTCGAGCGGTTTGGAATCGGGCATGAACACCGCGTCCCGCATGACCTCGCGCACCCGGATACTGCGCCCGCGATCGGCGTAGGGCACGAGATCCTTCAGGTAGACGACGCCGAGAATATCGTCGACGTTCTCCCCGATCACCGGAATCCGCGAGTGACCACTGCGCACCGCCAGCGACATCGCCTGCGCCACCGATTTATCGGCCTCGATCCACACCATCTCGGTCCGCGGCACCATGACCGCGCGCGCCGCGGTATCACCGAGTTCGAACACCGACTGGATCATCCGGCGCTCGTCGTCGGCGACCACCCCGCGTTCCCGCGCCATATCGACCACTTCGCGCAGTTCGATCTCCGAGGCGAACGGGCCGTTGCGGAAACCCTTACCCGGCGTGATCGCGTTACCGAGCAGGATCAGCAACCGGCTCACCGGGCCCAGCAAAGCCCCGATGAACTGCAGCGGCAGCCCCGCCGCGAGCGAGATCGAATACGCGTGCTGACGCCCCAGGGTGCGCGGCCCCACCCCGATCACCACATAGGAGACCAGCACCATCACCACGGCGGTCACCAGCAGCGCCCACCCGCTGTCCAGGAAACTGCTCAGCGCGGCGGCGAGCAATACGGTCGCGGTGATCTCGCACAGAATGCGCAACAGCACCATGAGGTTGACATAGCGGGGCCGGTCGTCCACGATCCGGCCCAGCCGCACCGCCCCGGGGCGGTCGCTGCGCGCCATATCGTCGAGCCGGGCCGGTGACAGCGTGTTCAGGGCCGAATCCACCGCGGCGAAAACACCACCCACGGCAGCGAGCAAAACGGCGACCAGCAGCAGAGTCATCTCGTTCACGCGTGCGCGTCACCCGGCCACGTGCGATCGCCCTCCGGGGCCGCGAACCCCGTCTTGCCCAGCAGGCGGGCGTCCCGGGCGGCCAGTTCGGCCCGCCGCTGCGCCTCCCGCAATTCCTCGTACCACTGCTCGAGCAGCCGGCCCTGAAGTGCGAACATCTCCTTCTCCTCGGCCGGTTCCGCGTGGTCGTAACCGAGCAGATGCAGCACCCCGTGCACCGTGAGCAGGGCGAGTTCGTGATCGAGGGAATGCCCGGCCTTGGCCGCCTGGTCCAGGGCGAACTCCGGGCACAGCACTATATCGCCCAGCATCGACGGCCCCGGCTCGGGACTGTCCGGCCGGCCACCGGGCTCGAGTTCGTCCATCGGGAACGACATCACATCGGTGGGGCCGGGCAGGTCCATCCAGCGCATGTGCAGGTCGGCCATGGTGTCGAGATCCACCAGCACCATGGACAGTTCGGCGGCCGGGTGCACATCCATCCGGTCGATCACGAACCGGGCGACGCCCACCAGGTCCTCTTCGGGGACTTCCATACCCGACTCGTTGGCGATCTCGATACTCACCTGGTCAGCCTAATGGGTGCGGCCGGGCGCAGCCCATTCGCACTCGCGCACGGCCGAGTCGCTCCGGAGGTTCACACGCTGGAGGTAGGCCTACCGCCGCGCCGTACGACCCGCTGCCCGCCGCTGCGCCCGGTTGCCCGACATATGCGGCGGGCCCACCGGCGGCCGGGTCTCGGCCTCGAACTTCTCGTAGGCGTCGACGATATCGGAGACCAGCCGGTGCCGCACAACATCGCTGCTGGTGAGCTGGGCGAAATGGATGTCCTCGATATCGCCGAGTATCTCGGTGGCGGCCCGCAGACCGGACCGGGAGCCGTGCGGCAGATCCACCTGGGTCACGTCACCGGTCACCACGATCTTCGATCCGAACCCGAGCCGGGTGAGGAACATCTTCATCTGCTCGGCGGTCGTGTTCTGCGCCTCGTCCAGAATGATGAACGAATCATTGAGCGTGTTGTGGGTGAGCAGGAAATCCTCGGTCACGTACAGCGAGTCCTGCGCGGCGACTTGAATGCAGACCGCCTCCTCCGTACCGGCGGGCTCGATCCGATCGATGAACCGCATGGGCCGGCCTCCACCGGCCGAGTACTTCGCGGCCTTACGAGCGAGCCGGAAGGGTTCGATTCCGGCGGGCAGGCGGATATCGACACTGTGCGCGTTGTGCCGGTAGAGCACCGGGCGGTTGTTGGCCCGTCCCGGCTTACGCCCGGCGGCGGGCCTTGTCCGCGTGTAGGCGACGCCACCCAGCGACCGCACCAGGAACACGATATCGTCGCGAAGCCGATCCGAGACAGTGGTGAACTGGATCCGGCAGGTACGGCCTTCCTGCACGACGGGCCCGCCGTCGGAATCGAGAAGGCCCTGCAACACGGCGAGCCGCACCGAGGCGTCGTTGTAGAGATAGAGCTCGGGCACGAACTTCGTGTTCGAGCGGGTGCCCGCGAGCCCGAGCCGACGGGCGACCCCGGTGATCGGGTTCTCGAGCGTCACCACTTCGCCCGGCTGCCGGTCCCGCTTCAACACGTAATCGACCCGCGAGGTACGCCGTACCGCGATGCCGGGTACAGCTTCCACCAGCGTCTCGACGAGCTCGGGATCTTCGGTCGAGAAGGCGGGCGTCGTGCTCCCGGTGAGGCAGCCGTCGCCGAGCAGGAGCCCGAGCGCATAGGCGTCCATCGGTACCGGACGCGACGGAAGGCAGACCGGCTCGCTCAGCAGCGGCAGTTCGTAACGGTGATAATGCGCCGCGCGCAGGTTTCCGACCATTTCTCTGGTCTCGAGCACGCGTGGTGGCTTGTTCCGACGGCGATCGCTCCGGGTGTAGACCGACCACAGGTGATCCGCGGAGGCGAGCGTGCACGCGCCGTCCTGGGTGTGGACGCGATAGATCTCCTTGGGGCCCTGCGGGTAGACCCCGAGAACCGGAGTCGGACGACCGTCCGAACCGATCACCAGGTCCCCGACCAGTAGGTCACCGATCGGGCGGAAACCGTCCGGGGTGAGGACCTTGGTGAACAGCGGCTGCGCGCGACCGCGCATGTATGCCAGGGGCGCGACCTCGATTACGCCGGCCGCCATCAGCTTGGGGATGGCTTCCGGGTCCATCATGTCGTGCAGCGCGTCGTAGAGCGGGCGCAGATACGGGTCGATCTTCTCGTTCAGGGTGCCCGGCAGGAAGCCGAGCCGCTCCCCGGCCTCGACCGCGGGACGGGTGAGGATGATGCGGTTGACCTGCTTGGTCTGCAGCGCCTGCACCGCCTTGGCCATGGCCAGATAGGTCTTACCGGTACCGGCCGGACCGATACCGAAGACGATCGTGCTCTCGTCGATCGCGTCGACATAACGCTTCTGGTTCAGCGTTTTCGGGCGGATCGTCTTCCCGCGACGGGACAGGATGTCCAGGCTGAGTACCTCGGCCGGCGCTTCGGAACTGCCCTCGGTGAGCATCGAGACGGTATGCCGCACCGCTTCGGGCGTGATCACCCGGTTGCGTCCGGTCAGCGCGACCAATTGCTCGACGACCCGCTCGGCCAGGGCCACATCGGCCGCCGGACCGGTGAGGGTGACCACATTGCCGCGAACATGGATATCCGCGACGAGCAGTTCTTCGAGTTCCCGGAGATTTTCGTCCGCGGAGCCGAGGAAGGGGAAAACCGATTCGGGCGCGAGCTCGATACTGGAACGGACGGTGCGTGCCGCGGGCCCCGAGGCACCGTTCTCGGCCGCGGTGGGATTCTGGTCGCCGCTATCGCCTTGTGATCGCACGTAGTCGCTATGGCCTGCTTTCCGGTCTCGGAGCTGCGGTGATGCGCCGCTGGTGGAGAGGGGGGCGAACGCTGTCGCTGGCACGAGTCTAACTCCCGGCCCCGACAGGTCCCAGTGGAATTCCGGCCGACCACGGCGCCGCGCACCGCCATGGCCGGCTGTTCACCCGCTGGTCACCACCGTGAAGTGAGAGCCCCCAGCGCCCCGAGCGCCACCGCGGCTGCCGTCGAAGTGCGCAGCACGGTGGGCCCGAGCCGGACCACCTCGGCTCCCGCCGCGGCCAGCACGGTCAGTTCGGCGTCGTCGAGGCCGCCCTCGGGGCCGACGATCAGCGTGACCGCCGCGGCGCCGCGCCACGGCAGCTCGGTGAAGGCGCTCGTACCCGATTCGTGCAGGGCCGCCACCACCGCGCCCTGGGCCGTCGCCGTGCGGACGGCGGCCACCACCTCCGGCGTCCGGTGCAGGGCGGTGACCTCGGGGATGTAGGCGCGGCGGGACTGCCTGGCCGCGGCCTTCGCCGCCGACCGCCATTTGGCCACGCCCTTGTCCGCTTTGGCCTCCCAGTTCGAGACACAGCGGGCGGCCTGCCACGGCACCACCACATCCGCCCCGGCCTCGGTCATCAGCTCGACGGCCAGCTCCGAACGCTCGGATTTCGGCAATGCCTGGACCACGGTGACCGCCGGCGAGGCCGGCTCGGCGCGGCGACGGTCGCGGACCAGCAGTTCCAGCCGGTCCTTCTGCGCGGCGACGACTTCCGAATCGGCCAGCACACCCCGGCCGTCGGAGAGCGTGACGGGTTCGCCGGGCCGGATCCGGCGCACCGTGGCCGCGTGGCGGCCCTCGGCGCCGTCGAGCACCGCGACGGCGCCCGGTTCCGGGATCTCGTCCAGGTAGAAGACCGTCGCGGCCATCGGGTCAGCGTCCGCTGAACGACGCGCGCAACCGGGCGAACAGGCCGCTGTTGTGCTCGGACTGCGCCGACATCACCTCGGCCTTGTCCTTGGCCCGCAAACCCTTGTACTTGCGCAGCAGGTCGGTCTGCTTACTGTCCAGCTTGGTCGGCACGACAATATCCAGGTGCGCCATCAGATCACCGCGCGCGCTCGACCGCAGCCGCGGCATACCGTGCCCGCGCAGTACCGAGATCTCCCCGGGCTGGGTACCGGGGCCGATGGTCAGCTCGGTGGGGCCGTCCATGATGGTGTCGATCACCACCGTGGTGCCCAGCGCCGCGTCCACCATCGGGACCCGGACGGTGCAGTGCAGATCGTCGCCGTCGCGAACGAACACGTCGTGCGGCTGTTCCACGATCTCCACGTACAGGTCGCCGGCGTGTCCGCCACCGGGGCCGACCTCGCCCTGCGCGGCCAGGCGCACCCGCATCCCGTTGGCCACCCCGGCCGGGATGGGAGCCGCGATCTCGCGGCGCGCCCGCACCCGGCCGTCGCCGCCACATTTGTGGCAGGGGTCCGGTATGGTCTCGCCGGCACCGCGGCAGGTCGGGCACGGACGCGAGGTCAGCACCTGGCCGAGGAACGATCGCTGCACCGACTGCACCTCACCGGCGCCGCCGCAGGTCTCGCAACGGACCGGGCTGGAATTGCCGTTGGTCCCGGCGCCCTGGCACAGGTCGCACAGGATCGCGGTATCGACGGTCAGATGTTTGGTGACCCCCACCGCGCACTCGGCGAGGCTCAACCGGGTCCGCACCAGCGAATCCGCGCCCGGCTGCACCCGCCCACGCGGTTTACGGGCGCCGGTGCCACCGCCGCCGCTCATACCACCGAAGAACGCTTCGAACACATCGCCGAGGCCACCGAAACCGGCGCCGCTGAACCCGCCGGCACCGCCACCGGAGTCCAGCGGGTCACCGCCCATATCGACGATGCGGCGCTTCTCCGGATCCGACAGCACCTCGTACGCCGCGGAGACCTCTTTGAACCGGGTCTGCGCCGCTTCGTCCGGGTTCACATCGGGATGCAGTTCGCGAGCCAGTTTGCGATACGCGCGTTTGAGCTCTTGGTCGGAGGCGTCCCTGCCTACACCGAGCAATCCGTAGTAGTCCCGTGCCACTTGAGTTCTCTTAGTCCTTGGTCGCTGTCCACGGCTCCGGCTTCGCACGGCCGGCCGCGTGGCTCCTGATGGATTGAGCCGCCCGCCCGTGAGCTTAGTCGGGTCGACTCAACTTTATCTCGGCGGAGAACACGAGCCTAACAGCGCGCCACGCAAGCCCCCTTCCGCGGCGGCAAACCTTCGCTCCCCGCAGTCGGGTCCACCGGCCGCGCCCCCGTAGCGCAAGCACCCCGGTGCCGAGTCTTGCGAGGCCCTGAAAGGGGCGAGGCCCGTCCCGCCGTTCAGGCCTCGAAGCGCATGCGGCGGAGCCGCGAGTCTCGAGGCCTGAACGGCGGGACCGAGGGGGCCTCGACCCCGCGACGCCGCAGGCGGCGCAAATAAACACAGCACCTTCGCGGCCCGGTCCACCCGAACCCACTCCCTCCGGATGGTCGGCACGTGTCCGCAGCCACCAACCGCTGAAGCGACAGAGTGAAACGGGCTCACGGACCCCTATCCGCACACTGGAGCCGGACCCGGATCCGCCCCACCAAAGCACCGGAGCGAAGGCCTACCGCTCGGCCAGCACCTCACCGATGTAGCGGGCGACCGCCGCGACCGAGGCGATGGTGCCCGGGTAGTCCATCCGGGTCGGGCCCAGGACTCCCATACCGCCGAGGACCGCGCCGGCGGCACCGTAGCCGGTGGTGACGACGGAGGTGCCGCGCATCTCCTCGACCTGGGTCTCCTCGCCGATCCGCACCGTCACCATTCCCGGTTGCTGGGCGGCGGCCAGGAGTTTGAGGACCACGACCTGCTCCTCCAGCGCTTCGAGCACGGTGCGCAGGGACCCGTGGATACCGAAGTCGCCGGCATTACGGGTGAGGTTGGCCGTCCCACCCAGGACCAAGCGTTCCTCGGGATGTTCAACCAGCGTCTCGACCAGGACCGTCGACACCTTGATCAGCACGTCACGGAGTTTGGGCGGCGCCTGCTCGGGCAGTTCGGCGACCGCGGCGGAGGCGGCGGCGAGGCGTTTACCGTCCATGGCCGCACCGAGCATGCCGCGCAGCGCGGCCAGGTCCTCGTCGTCGACGACGGTGCCGAGTTCGACGATGCGCTGGTCGACGCGACCGGTGTCGGTGATCACCACCAGCAGGAGCCGGGCGGGATTGAGGGCCACCACTTCCAGGTGGCGCACGGTCGACGCGGACACCGTCGGGTACTGGACGACCGCGACCTGGCGGGTGAGCTGGGCGAGCAGGCGTACGCCGCGGCGCAGGACATCGTCGAGGTCGACCCCCGATTCGAGGAACTGCATGATCGCCTTGCGTTCGGCCGCCGACAGCGGTTTGACCTCGGCGATCCGGTCCACGAACTGGCGGTAGCCCTTGTCGGTGGGGATGCGGCCGGAACTCGTATGGGGCTGGGTGATGTAACCCTCGGCTTCCAGTACCGCCATATCGTTGCGGACCGTCGCGCTGGACACACCCAGGTTGTGCCGTTCGACCAGCGTTTTCGAACCGATGGGCTCCTTGGTGGACACATAGTCGGCGACGATCGCTCGCAGGACCTCGAAGCGCCGATCCTCGGTGCTCGACATCGACCCCACCTCCTAGCTCCGCTGCGCGTCGAGGTGGTCGCCCGGCGCACCGCTACCTGTGAACCCGGCTCACATACCGCTGGGTTCGTCACCCAGTGTAATTGCGCCTGGTCTGTTCACCCGGTGTGCGTCACAGCCCGCATGTCAGCGCCAGGTTTCCCGGCGGTGCGCCACAGCCTTTCCACGAGATGACAAATCGGCCGGTGCGGCGCAGAATCCGCTCGGCCGAAGTATTTCAGAGAGAGGCGCGGCCGATATGTGGTCTGTCGCAGATATCCCCGATCAGCGCGGTCGCCGCGTCCTGGTCACCGGCGCGACGTCGGGACTGGGCCGGTGCGCGGCCCTGCTCCTGGCCCGCGCCGGGGCCGCCGTGACACTGGCCGGACGCGATGAACAGCGCCTCGCCGCCACGGCCGCGGAATTCGCCGCGGACAGCGGTGTCCGGACCGCGGCGGGCTCGGTCGAGACACTGCTGGTGGACCTGTCCGCGCTGGATTCCGTGCGGCGGGCCGGCAACGAATTCCAGGACAGGCATCGGCGGTTGGATGTGCTGCTGAACGCCGCGGGTATGCAGTCGTTCCGGTACGCGCGCAGTGCCGACGGTATCGAGCAGCACCTGGCCACCAACTATGTGGGCACGTTCGCCTTCACCGGGGCACTGCTGCCGGTGCTCGCCGCGACGCCCGGCGCCCGGATCACGACGGTGACCTCGATGGTCTACAAGTGGGGCGATCCCGGGGACCTCGCCGCCTGGTTCGACGCCGCGCCGGAGCCCGGCCCCGACAAGGCCCCCTCCCGGCGGTTCCGGCACCGGTTCGCCTATTCCAAACTGGCGTACTCGAATTCGAAGCTGGCCGTCACGCTGTTCGCCGTGGAACTCGACCGGCGGTTGCGGGCGGCGGGGTTGTCGGCGTCTGCCACGGTGGCGCATCCGGGCACCACGTTCACCGGCCTGCTCCGCGAATGGCCCGCTCCGGTGGCCCGCCTTTATATGGGCACGGCCCGTTTGGTTCGTGCCGCGCACCCGATCGAGCAGGGTGTGCTGCCGCTGCTGCGCGCTGCGACCGCCCCGGAAGCCGACAGCTCGATGATCCACGCGCCCGCAGGCCCGATTCGGGAGCAGGCCGGTCCGCCCGCCACGTTTCCGTTCGCCGGGAACATCGCCGAGGCGATCGCCGAGGGTGCGGCGCAGCGGTTGTGGGAGCTCACCGAGGACCGGATCGGGTATGCCGTGCCGATCCCGAGTTCCCCCGGCAGGTGACCGCGTGGCCGGTGATCAGCCGACCAGACCCCGGACCACCCCGTCGGCCAGCAGGCGACCGCGATCGGTGAGGACGAGCCGCCCACCGGAGATAGTGACCAGTCCGTCTGCGGCGATGCGCCGCGCCGCGGCGTTTCCGTCGGCGTCGAGATCGGCCAGCGCCAACCCGGTGCGCAGGCGCAGCGTGAGCATGACGCGCTCGAGGTAGCGGTCGGCCGCGGTGAGGTCCTCCCAGTCCGCGGCGGGTAGGCCGCCGTGGGCCACCCGGTCGGCGTAGCGGGCCGGATGTTTCACGTTCCACCAGCGCACGCCCCCGAGGTGGCTGTGCGCGCCCGGCCCGGCGCCGAGCCAATCGCCGCCGTCCCAATAACCGAGGTTGTGCCGGCAGCGCGCGGCGTCGCCGGCCGCCCAGTTCGACACCTCGTACCAGGTGAGTCCGGCGGCTTCCAGGCGCGCGTCGATCCGCTCGTAGCGGGCGGCGAGTACATCGTCGTCGGGGGCGGGCAGTTCGCCGCGGCGCACCCGGCGGGCCAGCGCGGTCCCGTCCTCGACGATGAGCGAGTACGCCGACACGTGGTCGACCCCGGCGGCCAGTACCGCGTCCAGGCTGGCGTCCAGATCGCTGTCGCGTTCGCCCGGTGTGCCGTAGATGAGGTCGAGGTTCACGTGGTCGAATCCGGCCGCGCGCGCCTCCCGGGCCGCGGCGACCGCCCGTCCGGGTGTGTGGGTGCGGTCCAGTACGGCCAGCACGTGCGGGGCCGCCGATTGCATACCGAGCGAGACCCGGGTGAATCCGGCCGCCCGGATCGTGTCGAAGAACGCCGGTGAGGTCGATTCGGGGTTCGATTCGGTGGTGACCTCGGCGTCCGGGGCGAGGTCGAATTCGGCGCGGATCGCGTCGAGCACGGCCGCGAGGCCCTCGCCGCCGAGCAGGGAGGGGGTGCCGCCGCCCACGAAGACGGTCGCCACCGCCGGTGTGGCGGTGGGCAGCGCGGCGAACTGCCGGGCGGCGGTCGCCAGTTCCCCGCGCAGTGCCTCCGCCCACGACTGCGTGGAGGCCGAGGTGCCCAGTTCACCGGCGGTATAGGTGTTGAAATCGCAATATCCGCAGCGGGTCGCGCAGAACGGTACGTGCACATAGATCCCGAAGGGACCGCCGCCGAAATCACGCAGCACCGGAGCGGAGGCGTCGGTGTGCGATGCGGTGGTGGCGGTGGGACTCACCCCTCCAGTGTGACCGGGCGCGGATCAGTCCTCGACGATCGGGGTGTTCTGGTTCGCGGTGAGCATCCAGCGGCCGTCTTCCTTGGTCATGACGTACATCGGGGTGCCCTCGCTGTCGAGTTCGCCCGCGGTGGTGAAATAGCGCTGCCGGACCTTGACCGCGGCCACATCGGGCCGCAGGAACAGAATGTGCTCGACCTCATAGGTGGCGTGGCCGTGCGCGGTGGCCCCGGGCAGGACCCGGGCGGTGAATTCGGCGACGGCCGCCCGTCCGTAGAGGCGTTTGCCGTGTCCGGTGGTCCAGATCGCGTCCTCGCGGAAGAGTGCGGCGAATCCCTCGACGTCCTCGTCGCGCTGGGCGCGGGCCACGGCCGCGACCACTGCGTGCAGGGCGGCGGTCTCGGTATCGATATCGGCGGGACGGTGACCGGTATGCGCGGTTTCGATTGTCATGATGGGGAGCCTGCAACCTCGAGTGAACTCGAGGTCAACTCCCCCTGGACCCGGGCGGCCGATCCCGAACCGCACCGGATACCACCGCCGGAGAAAATATGACGGCTGTCACAAATAGACCCGTAGAACCAGGGAATTTCCCGCTTGTTCGCGGGAAATACTGGTAGGGCCATCGGAACGCGCGCTCCGGCATGGCACAATAGACCGCATGCGCGCATCCGGAGTACGACTTGTGGCCCGTCGCCACGTCGACTTCAAGCGTGTCTGCAGCGCCTGTTGTCTGCCCGGTTCCCCCCGGTAGCTCAGCTGCGCCCTCCCCGGATTTCCGGCGATTCCCCTTCGAGGATTTCGGCCCGCTGACACCGCGGGCGCGAGCGGAGTCCCTCGCGCCTTCAGCCCGGAGTACGACCACAAGCAGGAGCCACTTCATGACGTCGAGCACCGACGCCGATCCCACCGCGAAGCCCGAGGCCCCCGCCACGCGGCCCACGCGTGCCCGTACCGGCAAACCGGTGCGCCGCCGCGCCGAGGGGCAGTGGGCGCTCGGTTATCGCGAACCGCTCAATCCCAACGAGCAGTCCAAGAAGGACGACAACCCGCTCAACGTCCGCACCCGCATCGAGAACATCTACTCGAAGAACGGTTTCGACAGTATCGACAAGGGTGATCTGCGCGGCCGTTTCCGCTGGTGGGGCCTCTACACCCAGCGCGAGCAGGGTTACGACGGCACCTGGACAGGCGATGAGAACATCGACCTGCTCGAAGCCAAGTACTTCATGATGCGGATCCGCTGCGACGGTGGCGCGCTGAACGTCGCGCAGCTGCGCACTCTCGGCGAGATCTCCACCGAGTTCGCCCGCGATACCGCCGACCTCTCCGACCGCGAGAACGTGCAGTACCACTGGATCGAGATCGAGAACGTTCCCGAGATCTGGCGGCGCATCGAGAGCGTGGGTCTGCAGACCACCGAGGCCTGCGGTGACTGCCCGCGCGTGGTACTCGGTTCCCCGCTGGCCGGTGAATCGCTGGACGAGATCATCGACCCCACGCCCGCGATCGAGGAGATCGTGCGCCGCTACATCGGCAAGAAGGAATACTCCAACCTGCCGCGCAAGTTCAAGACCGCCATCTCCGGTCAACAGGACGTGGTGCACGAGATCAACGACGTCGCGTTCATCGGCGTCGAGCACCCGGAGCACGGGCCCGGTCTGGACCTCTGGGTCGGTGGCGGACTGTCCACCAACCCGATGCTGGCCCAGCGGGTCGGCGCCTGGGTGCCGCTGGAGGAGGTACCCGAGGTGTGGGAGGCGGTCGTCTCCCTCTTCCGTGACTACGGGTACCGCCGGCTGCGCACCAAGGCGCGGCTGAAGTTCCTGGTCAAGGACTGGGGCATCGAGAAGTTCCGCCAGGTGCTCGAGGACGAGTACCTGAAGCGCAAACTGATCGACGGCCCGGCGCCGGAACAGCCCAGCCGCCCCATCGACCACGTCGGCGTGCAGCGGCTGCGCAATGGACTCAACGCGGTCGGCTTCTCCCCCATCGCGGGCCGGGTCTCCGGCAGCGTCCTCACCGCGGTCGCCGACGCGGTCGAACGCGCCGGCTCGGACCGGATCCGGTTCACGCCGTACCAGAAGATCATCGTGCTCGATATCGCCGATGACAAGGTCGAGCAGCTCATCGCCGAGCTGGAACCGCTGGGTCTGCAGGCGCGTCCCTCGGCCTGGCGGCGCAACCTGCTCGCCTGCAGCGGGATCGAATTCTGCAAACTGTCGTTCGTCGAAACCCGCAAACGCTCTCAGGTGCTGGCACCGGAGCTGGAACAGCGGCTGGCCGATATCAACGCCGAACTCGATGTGCCGATCACCATCAATATCAACGGCTGCCCGAACTCCTGCGGCCGGTCGCAGATCGCCGATATCGGTTTCAAGGGCCAGCTGGTCGACGACGGCGCCGGGAATCAGGTGGAGGGTTTCCAGGTTCACCTGGGCGGCAGCCTCGGCCTGGACAGCGCCTTCGGACGCAAACTGCGCCAGCACAAGGTGACCAGCGACGAACTCGGTGACTACATCGAGCGCGTGGTCCGAAATTTCGTCAAACACCGCGAAGGCGGGGAACGGTTCGCGCAGTGGGCCGTCCGCGCCGAGGAAGCCGATCTGCGATGAAACCCGCGAGCGTCGTGACGGGAGAACCCACTGTGACCACCGAGCAGAAACAGCTGCCCACCAAACTGAGCGCCGACGAACTCCGCGCGCTGGCCGAGCGCGGCGCCGCCGAACTCGGTCCGGATGCCACGGCCGAGGAGCTGCTGCGCTGGACCGACGAAACCTTCGGTAGCGGTTATATCGTCGCCTCGAATATGCAGGACGGGGTGCTGGTGCAGCTGGCGGCTCAGGTCCGGCCCGGAGTGGACGTCCTGTTCCTCGACACCGGATACCACTTCGCCGAGACCATCGGCACCCGGGACGCCGTGGAGGCGGTGTACGGGGTGAATGTGGTGAACGCCCGCCCCGAGCAGACCGTCGCCGAGCAGGATGCGCTGCTGGGCAAGGATCTGTTCGCCCGCGACGCCAACGAATGCTGCCGCTTGCGCAAGGTGGTGCCGCTGCGCAATTCGCTGGCGCCCTACAACGCATGGGTCACCGGGATCCGGCGGGTCGAGGCGCCCACCCGGGCCAACGCCCCGCTCATCTCCTTCGACGAGGGTTTCGGCCTGGTGAAGATCAACCCGATCGCGCCCTGGTCCGACGAGGAGATGCAGAACTACATCGAAAAGCATTCGATTCTCGTCAATCCCCTGGTGGAGGAGGGATATCCGTCCATCGGCTGCGCTCCGTGCACGCGGAAGCCGGAGCCGGGTTCCGATCCGCGAAGCGGCCGCTGGGCCGGCCTCGCCAAGACTGAATGCGGGTTACACGCCTCATGACCGAAGCCATCACCACCGAACGTTCCGTCGGCCTCTCCGATTTCGACACCCTCGCCGCGCTGGAATCGGAAGCCATCCACATCTTCCGTGAGGTCGCGGGTGAATTCGAACGCCCGGTCATCCTGTTCTCCGGCGGTAAGGACTCCACCGTCCTGCTGCATCTGGCGTTGAAGGCCTTCTGGCCGGCACCGCTGCCGTTCGCGCTGCTGCACGTGGACACCGGGCACAACCTGCCCGAGGTGCTCGAGTTCCGCGACCATGTGGTCGAGAAGTACGGTCTGCGACTGCACGTGGCGAGCGTGGAGGACTATCTCGCCGACGGCCGGCTCACCGAACGCCCCGACGGTATCCGCAACCCGCTGCAGACCGTACCGCTGCTGGACGCCATCGCCGACAACCGTTTCGACGCGGTCTTCGGCGGCGGTCGCCGCGACGAGGAACGGTCCCGTGCCAAGGAGCGGATCTTCTCGCTGCGCAATGCCTTCGGCCAGTGGGATCCCAAGCGGCAGCGGCCCGAGCTGTGGAACCTGTACAACGGCCGGCACGCGCCGGGCGAGCACGTCCGGGTGTTCCCGCTGTCGAACTGGACCGAACTCGACATCTGGCGCTACATCGCCCGCGAGAACGTGGAACTGGCCACCATCTACTACGCGCATCAGCGGCCGGTGTACCAGCGCGACGGTATGTGGATGACCCCCGGTGTCTGGGGTGGCCCGCGCGACGGCGAAGTACTAGAGACCCGTTCGGTGCGCTACCGCACCGTCGGTGACGGTTCCACCACCGGGGCCATCCTGTCCGACGCCGCCGACAACGAGGCCATTCTGGCCGAGGTCGCCGCCTCCCGGCTGACCGAACGCGGCGCGACCCGTGGCGACGACCGGGTCTCCGAAGCCGCCATGGAAGACCGCAAACGAGAGGGTTACTTCTGATATGTCCGACCTATTGAGGCTGGCCACCGCCGGTTCTGTCGACGACGGCAAGTCCACACTGGTCGGACGCCTGCTCTACGACACCAAATCCGTACTCGCCGACCAGATCGACGCGGTGACCCGGGCGTCGGTGGACAAGGGCCTGTCCACCCCCGACCTGTCGCTGCTCGTGGACGGTCTGCGGGCCGAACGGGAGCAGGGCATCACCATCGATGTCGCCTACCGGTACTTCGCGACCCCGCGGCGGTCGTTCGTCCTGGCCGACACCCCCGGCCATGTGCAGTACACCCGCAATACCGTGTCCGGGGCGTCGACCGCCCAGCTGGTGATCCTGCTGGTGGACGCGCGCAAGGGCGTGATCGAACAGACCCGGCGGCATGCGGCGGTCCTGGCGCTGCTGGGTGTGCCCAAACTGGTGCTGGCGGTCAACAAGGTCGACCTCATCGGCGTCGACGAGCCCAGCGAAGAGGGCCGGCAGGCCGCGGCCGCCAAGGTCTTCGCGGAGATCTCGGCGGAATTCTCCCATCTCACCCGGACACTGGGCTGGTCGGACGAGGATGTGCTGGAGATCCCGGTCTCGGCGCTGCACGGCGACAATATCGCCACCCGCTCGGACAAGACCCCGTACTACAGCGGCCCGTCGCTGATCGAACATCTCGAATCGGTGCCGGTGGACGCGGACAACTCCGGAGAGCACGCGGTGGGGCTGCGCTTCCCGGTGCAATACGTCATCCGGCCGCGCACCCCGGAATACCCCGACTACCGCGGTTACGCGGGCCAGATCGCGGCGGGTTCGGTGGCGCCCGGTGACGAGGTGGTGGTACTGCCCTCAGGTATCCGCACAACCGTCGAGCGGATCGACACCCCCGACGGGGAACTGGCCGTCGCGCAGGCCGGCCGCAGTGTCACGCTGGTGCTGACCGATGAGGTCGATATCTCGCGCGGTGACACCATCGCCTCCCCCGCCGACGCCCCGGAACCCGTCGACACCTTCGACGCCACGGTGTGCTGGCTCGGTGACAAACCGCTGCGTCCTGGCGCCCGGCTGCTGCTCAAGCACGGCACCCGCACCACGCAGGCGATCGTGGGCGCGCTCACCGAACGTTTCGACGAACAGCGGCTGGCCGCCGAGCCGAACCCGGAAACGTTGTCGCTCAACGATATCGGCCGGATCTCGGTGCGCGTCGCGGAGGCGATCGCGGCCGACGACTACCGGACCAACCGGCACACCGGCAGTTTCCTGCTCATCGACCCGTCGGGCGGGAACACGCTGGCGGCGGGACTCGTCGGGGATGTGCTCACCGCGGTCGAGGTCGGAACCGAGGGCTGATGCCGGGCAGTCCCACGCTGGTGGCGGTGGCCCACGGCAGCCGGGATCCCCGGTCGGCCGCCACCGTCACCGCGCTGCTGGAGCAGGTGCGGGCCGCGCGTCCCAGGACCGCGGCGCACCTCGCCTTCCTCGACCTGAACGCGCCCGTGGTCGGGCAAGTACTGGACTCGGTGGCGGCCACCGGCGAAACCGACGCGGTGGTCGTTCCGCTGCTGCTGGGCAGCGCGTTCCACGCCCGCGTGGATCTGCCCGCACTGCTGGCCGCGGCCGCCGCCCGCAACCCGCGGCTGCGGCTCACCCAGGCCGAGGTGTTCGGCGCCGACCCGCGCCTGATCGGGGTGTTGCAGGAGCGGGTGCGGACGGTACGCGATCGGCACGGCTGGGACGAGCCGCCCGCACGGCTCGGTGTCGCCCTGGCCGCCGTCGGCTCGTCCGCGGCGGCGGCGAACCGCCGGACCGCCCGGCTGGCCCGCAGTTTCGCGGCCCGGACCGGCCATCCCACCGAAATATGCTTCGCCACCGCGCAACCCACACTCGCGCAGGCGACGGCACGACTCCGGGCCCGCGGCGCCGACCGCGTGCTCGTCGCGCCGTGGTTCCTGGCGCCGGGCCTGCTCACCGACCGCCTACGCGACCAGGATCCGCTGCTCCCGCATGCCGAGGTCCTCGGCCCGGACCCGGTGCTCGCCGAGATCGTCTGGGACCGCTACGACGCCGCGCTCGCTCGCGCACTGCCGCTGTCCGCCTGAGAACACCCGCCTCCACCCGGCCGGCGTCCGCCCGAAACCCGATCCGTCCCCGTCACGACCGAGACGACCACCACTGCCGAAGCACGCGACCGCTTCCGTCCGATACGGCGTACCGCCGAACCGTCACGTCACGACCGCGCCCGGGTACGAGAGTTCAGAACCAGCGCTCGAGCACCACCGCCACACCATCGGCCGCGACATCGTCGGTGACCTCGTCGACCAGACCGTGCAGTTCGACGGGCGCGTTCGCCATCGCCACCGAATGCCCCGCCCACGCGAACATCTCGCGGTCGTTGAAACCGTCCCCGATGGCCAGGGTGGCCGCGCGCGGGATATCGAGCAGGCGGCGCAGGTGTTCCAGCGCCCATCCCTTCGAGATGCCGTGCCGGGAAATGGTGAGCCACGGGCCGAACTCGCCGTAGACCCAGCTGATCTCCGGCAGTGCCAGCCCATCCAGCAGCCGGCGCATCTCTTCCGGCGCGCCCTCGGGCCACCAGCAGTTCAGGCGCGGGGTGGGTTCGCTGCCGAGGGTGAGGTCGTCGACCACCACATAGTCGCCACCGGCGTAGTACTCGCCGGGACTCATTCCGGTGGCCCAGAATCCCTCACCCACGCGTTCGGCGGTGAAGACCATATCCGGGAACAACCGGCGCAGTGCGGTGACTGCGGGCGCCGGGTCGAAATGGTGCACCGCGACCGGGAGGGTCTGCTCGATATCGATGTGGACGGCGCCGTTGGAGCAGATGGCATGCCCCTGCACGAGGCCGAGTTCGTCGAGCACCGGACGAGTCGAGATCACGGTCCGTCCGGTGCTCACCACGACGTGCGCGCCCGACCCGACCGCCGCGCGCACGGCGGCGTTCACCCGGGCGCTCACCTGGAGGCCGGTTTTCAGCAGTGTCCCGTCCACATCGAGCGCGATCAGCCGCGGTGGGCCCCCGTCAATGTCCACCTCATCGATTGTGCCGTGCACCGGCGCCGGGCCGCACCGGATTTTCCGGAACCGCGCGGACCGGCCGGCCGTATCCCCGCGGCTCAGCGGTGCGATCCGCCGCGCGAGCTCCCGCCGCGGGCGGACCCACCGTCACCACCGGAGGAAGTCGAGCCCTTGGACTTCGCACCGCTGCTGTGCGAGCCGCCGGAAGAATCCGAACCGGCGGAGGAGATCCCCGCATCCGAGCGACCGCCGGCCGGCCCCGAAGGCCCGCCGAACCCACCGAACCCACCGAATCCACCTGTATCACCGGATCCACCCGACGAGGCCGAATCGGATCCGCCCGAGTGGTCGGAAGAGGTCCCGCCGTGATCGGCACCGGCCCCGGCTCCCCCGCTGTGCGCGCCGCCGGGTCCGCCCGCAGCCCCCGAACCGAAGCCGCCACCACTGTTCTCACCCGCCCCGGCCCCACCCGAACCGAGTCCACCGCCATTGTCCCCACCCGCCCCGGCCCCACCCGGACCGAGTCCACCGCCACCGTCCTCACCGAACCCCGGCTCATCCGAGCCGAGTCCGCCGCCGCTGTCACCGCCCCATCCGGATCCGCCCGGAGTGGGCAGGCCGCCCCCCGGCAGACCATCGGTCCAGCCGCCGCCGGAGCTGTTTCCGGGCCCCGGCGTCTCGATACCGGGCGACCACCCGCCGACGCCACCGGACTCGTCACCGCCACCGGACTCGTCACCGCCGCCGGCCGAACCGCCCGTCTCCCCGCCCGGCTCCTCCACCACCGGTGGATCGCCCGGTTCCGGGCTGCCCGGCGCCTCGTTGCCGGGGGTGGGCAGATCCGGGACCCCACCGGTGCGCGGTGGGAGCTGGACACCGGGATGGCCGAACGGCGGATGGCCGAATCGCACGGGATCGTCGTGTGGGAGCCGGGGTCCGGGATGTTCGTCCTGCGGAGTGTGGTGTGTTCCGGCCCCGCCGTCCGCCGGCGCTCCCGGAGCAGTTCTCGCCGGGGCGGGTGCCCGACCGGGCATGGGTGGCCCGTACGGGCGCGTCATGGCGGCGGACGCGATCACCGCGGGCGCGCGCAGCGGCGCGTAGGACACCGTCCATCCGGTGTCCGACCGTTCCACCTGTGCCTCACCGTGGATCTCGAACTGCACCGCTCCGGGGCTCTGTAGCGGGATCCGGTCCTGATCGAGGTGTTCGGTATCCGCCGGACCGCTGCCGAGAATGGTGGCCGCGGACATGGCGACCGCCGAGAAGAGGGCCGCGCCGGAGAAGATCGGCGGATGCTTCATCCCGCGCGCGGCCGCCGGGGTCACGCTCTCCGCGGCCATCGCGGCGGCACCGAGCGCCACACATTGCCCCGAATCGGCGGCGACGGTCACCGGAAGGCCGAGTTCTGCGAGCGTTTCGGCCACCTGCGGGGGTCGCGCGGCACCGCCCACCACGAGTACCCGATCGATATCGGAGAGCGCGACCCCGGCCGAGCGCACCGCGGCCCGGACCACCTCGAGGGAATCGCGCACGTGTTCACGCCGCAGGCCCTCCGGGTTCACGAACGACATGAGCGATACGGCTCCGGTATCCGGTTCGGCCGGACCGATGGCGCGGTCACCGGCACAGCGCGCGATCATCGCGCCCAGCGGCCGGGCACCGAACTCGTAGGAGCGGACCGCGTTACCGACCACCGGGTGGTCGGGCCAGTCCGGCCCGGTCCGCACCACCGCGACATCCAGACTGTTCCCGCCCAGATCGTAGACCAGGACGAATCCGGTGTCCAGCGGCCCATGCTCGGTATCGAGCCAGTGCGCCGCGGCCACCGGTTCCGGGACCAGCTCGACATGCCCGACGCCGGCGAGATCCAGGCTCTGCCGCAGCAGGCCCAGTTGTTTCCGGGTGTACCCGGCCGGATGGGTGGCGACCACGCCCGCCGCCGGTTCGGCGGTCACGAGTCCCTGGACCACCGAGGCGAAGATGGTGGCCGGCGACCAGATCCGACCGTCCACGTACACCGATTCCGGATTGCGCCCCAGATCGGCGAATTCGTTGATCGCCGTGGAGAACCGGGTGATCCCCCCGAGTCGCGCGGTGCCCCCGCTGTCGAATCCGACGGCGGTCCGTCGGGTCCTGACCACCGGCCGCGCGTCCGGCGCCCCGACCCGCGCCGAAACCACGTTCACCGTACCGATGCTGATACCCAGCCCAGAAGTCATATGCCATCCCGTCAACGCACCGTGACCACGTCCTCGAAAGAGCCATGGGCGCGGTCGTCTTCCAAACAGCGACAACAGGTTAGCTGGAACTGCCTCCGAACACCGAATAATCGAGAAGTAAATCCGAAGTTGCCGAGGGACTTTCCCCCATCCGACCGGGGGCAGCACCCGGGACGTGACAGCGGGTTGATCCAGAAATACCACGCTGATCAGCCGAGATATCGATCTCCGGCAGGGCTTTCGATTCGCCTACGGGCCGTGGGATCCGTAAACCCCGGTGACGCGGCAACACCCGGACACCATTCCTACCCATCGGTAACGGATAGGTAGCCATATCGGCAGATATTATTTGGCCGGAATACCGTCCGCGCAAATACTTTTCACATTCCCCCGAACCCGAGCCCTTCGGGAGCGCCGACGTAGCCGGGACATGTTGCGCTGCAGCGATATTCATGATCCGCATATGCAGTGAAGACGAGCCGGCCCCATGGACCTCGCGCGCGAAGAACCCTCTCTCCACCACGTGGCGTGCCATAGGCCCGGTCATCACTTCGCGCGGGAACGGACGGATCCGGCGGCGACCTATTCTGATCGGGTGGAATCGGTCACGCTGGACACTCTCGACCAGGGCTTGCTGCACGCTCTGCAGATCGACGGGCGCGCGCCGTTCAGCAGGATCGCGGCTGTCCTGGATGTTTCGGACCGGACCGTGGCCCGCCGCTTCTGCCGGCTCCGGGCCGCCGGCGCGCTCCGCGTCAGCGCCGTACCGCGCAGCCAACTCGCCGCGGACACCCAGTGGCTGGTCCGGCTGCGCGTCCATCCCCGAGCCGCCGCCGGCGTGGCGCGCGCGCTGGCCGCCCGCCACGACACCGCCTGGGTCACCGAACTGTCCGGCGGTACCGAGATCGTCTGCCTGTTCCGGGTTCCCGGCGGCGGGGCCGCGCCGCCGGCGATGCTCAGCGCGCATCCCGGCGTCATCGAGGTGACCACCCAGCGACTGCTGCGCCATTTGATGGATCACCGCTGGCGCGGGCGGATGTCCGCACTCACCGAGCACCAGCTCGCCGGTATCCACCCGCCCGATACCGCGTCGCCCGACCCGATCCGGCTCACCGACCTGGACCGCAGGCTCTTCGGCACCCTGTCCGCCGACGGCCGGACGGCGTCCGCGGATCTGGCCCGGCACGTCGGCTGGTCGGAATCCGCCGTTCGGCGGCGGTTGACCGAACTGCGGGCCGCCGGGATGCTGCTGTTCGATGTCGAAGTGGAGCCCGCGCTGTTCGGCTTCACCGCACAGTGCCTGCTCTGGCTGTCGGTCTCCCCGGCGCGGCTGAGCACCGTCGCCGCGAGTCTGGCCGCGGACACCGAAACCGCCTATCTCGGCGCGACGACCGGCAGGCACAATCTGCTCGCCGTCACGATCAGCCGCGATGCCGACGCGCTGTACGAATATCTGAGCGACCGAATCGGGATGCTACCCGGAGTCGAGCAGGTCGAGACCGCGCCGATCACCGCCTATGCCAAACGTTTCGCCCGGCCCGGATGAGCCGCGTGGGCCGGTCGCCTCCGTCCCATGCCGTCCGGCGACCTGGCGTCGTTCCCGATGACGCAGCGCATCGCTTGTGGGCGCAGGTCCGGCACGCCGGACGGCGGATCGCCGTCGAGACGATCTCCGTCGACCGGGGACGCACCGCGATAGGCGAGACCATGTCCGAGAGCGGCGTCGAGGCCCACCCCGGCAGCACGGATCCACCCTCGCTGGACGACTTCCCTTTCGAGGTCTACGCCGGTGGGTTCAGGTGCGGCCGAAGAGGCGGCGGCGCGTCGATTGCCCGGCCCGCAGGACCGCTCCACCCGGCCGCGCCTGCGGCCGGCGCCCACGCAACAGCCGGTCGAAAGCCTCGGCGCCGCCGGCGGGTTCGGGGAGGCGACCCGCGTTGAAATCGTCGGCCAGCTGCTGCACCGTCTCCTGCGCGCAGGACTTGTTGGTACCGATGAACCCGGTGGGTCCGCGCTTGATCCAGCCGGTGACATACGTACCCGGGAACACAGCCCCGTCCGGCGCCTCCAGCACCCGCCCGGCCCGATTCGGCACGACCCCGCGCTGTTCGTCGAACGGCAGACCCGGTGTGGGCACGCCCCGGTAACCCACCGAGGTGAGTACGAGCCCGGTTTCCAGGAGGTCGAGGTCGCCGGTGGGCACCGCGCGAACCCGGCCGTCGTCGCCGGTGACCGGCTCGGTGCGTTCCACCTCGATTCCGGTGACGGCGTCGGGGCCGAGGATACGGCTCGGCGCGGTCCGATAACGGAAGACGATCCGCCGCCGCCCGGACGACGGCCGCTCGGCGGCGGTGCGCAGCAGAACCAGTTTGCGTTCGACCTGGTATGGCAGGCCCTCCGCGACCGGCGGCAGGTCGCCGTCCACCACGATATCCACGTCCGCGCCCAGCAATCCGACGAACTCCGGGACCGTGAACGCCGATTCGGCGGGGCCGCGCCGGCCCAGCACCACGACCTCTTCCACCCTGCTGCGCCGCAGCGCCTCGAGCGCGACAGGCGAGATATCGGTCCCGGCCAGCCGTTCGGGATCACTGGTCAGGATGCGCGCCACATCGAGGGCGACATTGCCGTTGCCGACGATGACGACCCGGCGCTGCGACAGATCGAAATCGTGGTGCCGGTGGTCGGGATGACCGTTGTACCAGGCCACGAAATCGGTGGCGGAGACGTTACCGGCCAGGCCTTCACCCGGGATACCGAGTTTGCGGTCGGTCGACGCACCGACCGCGTAGACGACCGCGTGATGGTAGGCGAGCAGTTCCTCGTGCGAGATGTGCTTGCCCACCTCGACGTCGAAGTAGGACCCGAAGCCCGGCTGCTTCGACATCACATCGAAGAGGTCGGCCACCCGGCGGGTTTTCGCATGGTCGGGAGCCACCCCGTAACGGGCCAGTCCGTACGGCACCGGCAGCCGCTCGAACACGGTCACCTGCACGTCGGGGCGGGTGAGCAGTTCGTCGGCCGCATACATGGCCGAGGGACCCGAGCCGACCACGGCCACCCGCAGCGGCCCGCGCTCGGCGGTGTCGATCACCGGCGCGGGCACCGGCGGCGCCAGCAGCGGGCGTGGGCGCGCCTGCCGGTAGAAGTCGGCATTGATCTCGATGAACGGCTGCTGCTCCGCGGTCAGCTTCTTCGAGGAGGTGATGGCGTCCACCGGGCAGGCCGAGGCACAGGCGCCGCAGTCGACGCAGGCCGCCGGATCGACGTAGAGCATGTCCGCCGTCCGGAAATCCGGCTCGTCGGGTGTGGGATGGATGCAGTTGACCGGGCAGGCGTACACGCAGGACGCGTCGCTACAGCAGGACTGGGTGACGACATAGGGCATCGGAGGTACTACCCGCCGCTCAGGCCGCGGTGCCGCTGACCGCGCGCAGCGGTTCGGAGCGGTACCGGGTGGTGTGGCCGTCGATCCCCAGCGCCTTCCAGACCCGCTTGGCGACCGGGTTCATCAGGCCGATCTCCTCGGCCAGGGCGCGGACGTCACCGAAGTAGTCGCTGAAGGTCTTCTTCGCGTCGTCGGACCCGTAGAACAGTTCCTTGCGCACGCTGTCGGGGATATCGAACTCGTCGAAGAACGCCTTGGGCGGGGTCACGATGGCACGGCCGAGGATCCACATGACGATCGGCATGGCCAGCGAGAGCACGAACTTGTTCCGGGCCGAGGACTCCGGTACGTGCTTTTTGAGGAATTCGTGGGCGAAGGAGATGTGCCGCGCCTCTTCGGCCACATGGATGGCCATGACACCGCGCATGATCGGATGCACTTCCTCGCCGGAGCGCAGGACTTCCTTCTGGATGTGGTCGATCGGCTCCTCACCGCCGAGCACGGCCATGAAGAACAGGTTCGGGAAGGCCACCGCCACCGGAACGGCGATATGCCGGATCTGGCGGACCAGCGGGCCCATACCCGGGACGTCGACCCCGATCCGGTTGACCATCTCCTGGAACATCAGGGTGTGGTTGTGCTCCTCGATCATCTCGTGGGAGCAGTAGCGGAACTCCGGGTCACCGTTGGGCAGGCCGAAGATGTGCTGCATCATGCCGCTGATCAGGATGGCCTCGAACTGCAGGCCCACCTTGGCGACATTGGCCTGGCGGTACTTGCCGAGCGCGATCTTCTTCTCACGCGGCAGCGCCTGGTACCAGGGGTGGCGGCCGACCGTGTCCCCCGAGACGGGCAGGATCCAGCGCTCCGGCCGGGCATCGGCGGCGAAGTCGGGATGGTCCCAGTCGATATCGGTGAACGGATCGAAGTTCCGGTTGACCGAACCCTCGGACAGCAGCAGCAGCTTCTCCGCGTATTCCTGAGCCTGCGCGACCAGCTGGTCGTCGGAGACCGTGGTGGCTGAAGACGTCATCGTCACTGCCTCTCGTCGATGATTCGGGCTTAACTGTTTCCCATAGTTACAGCTACGCTGGGGTACGTCAACACGACTACCCGCGGCGGCCGGGTCACACCGACGACGTGGCGAGTATCACTCCAGCTCAGCCGGGGTGCACAGGGGGAGGCCGGCCCAGAAGTCCGGAATACGAGTCGCGGACCGGCCCGAGGCGCTCGATCAGCGCGACGGCAGCTCGGGGATCCGGGTGGCGCGGGCGTAGACCGTCTCGCCCTCCGCCAACCGCAGCGCCTCGGCATCACCGCGGGTGACCTGGGCGGTGAAGAGGTCCCCGGTGGCGGCATTGCGCAACTCCACCCGGACCTCGAAGCCCAGCCGTACCACCCGCTCGACCGTCGCCCGGGTGACCCCCGCCGATTCCGCGGTGCCCTCGTAGGCGGCCAGCGCCATATTCGCGTCCCGGCCCACCCGGATATCGTGCGGCCGCACCAGATGCCCGTTGAGCCGCGCCACCGCACCCAGGAACGACATGACGAACTCGCTGGCGGGCCGGTCGTAGACATCCTCGGGACTACCGACCTGTTCGATGCGACCGGCGTTCATCACCGCGATCCGGTCGGCCACATCCAGCGCTTCCTCCTGGTCGTGGGTGACCAGCACGGTGGTGACGTGCACTTCCTCGTGCAGGCGCCGCAACCAGGTCCGCAGGTCGGCGCGGACCTTGGCGTCGAGCGCGCCGAACGGTTCGTCCAGCAGCAGCACCTGCGGATCCACCGCCAGCGCCCGGGCCAGCGCCATGCGCTGCCGCTGGCCGCCGGACAGCTGCGCCGGATACCGGTGCTGGAAACCGTCCAGGCCGACGATGCCCAGCAGTTCGTCGACCCGTTTCGCGATCTCCGGCTTGGGCCGCTTGCGGATGGTCAGCCCGAAAGCCACATTGTCGCGGACGGTCATATGTTTGAACGCCGCGTAGTGCTGGAAGACGAAACCGATATCGCGTTTCTGCGGCGGTACCCGGGTCACGTCCCGGCCGCCGATGGTGACCACCCCGGAATCGAGATTCTCCAGCCCCGCGATCGACCGCAGCAGCGTCGACTTCCCGGACCCCGAGGGACCCAGCAGCGCGGTCAGCTCCCCCGAAGGGATATCCAGGCTGACATCGTCGAGCGCGGCGAACGAACCGTAGTTCTTACGCGCATTGGTCACGGTGATCACGGGCGGCCTCCGGCATACACAGTCGAGCTGTCCTTCTTCGAAGCTGATACATGCGGCCCGCGGAGGCCGAGGAGTCGGCGGAGGTATCGCCTCATGACGCCTTCCGCTTACGTTCCAGCAGCGTCATCAACAGCAGGGTGACGAGCGCGAGACCCATCAGCAGAGTGGCGGCGCAGTACGCGCCGAAATCGTTGTGATCGTTGATATAGCGCTCGTGCACCAGCAGGGTGAGCGTCTGCGATACCCCCGGGAACCCGGACGAGACCATGATGACCGCGCCGAACTCGCCCAGCGCACGGGCCACGGTGAGCACCACGCCATAGGTCAGTCCCCAGCGGATGGCGGGCACGGTGATCCGCCAGAACGTCTGCCAGCGGGAGGCCCCCAGGGTCGCCGCCGCCTGCTCCTGGTCGTCGCCGATCTCGTGCAGCACCGGTTCCACCTCGCGCACCACGAAGGGCATGGTGACGAAAATGGTCGCCAGCACCATCCCGGGCAGCGCGAAGATCACCCGGAAACCCCAGTCGGTGACCACACCGAACCAGCCCTCGACCCCCCACAACATGATCAACGCGACACCCACCACCACCGGCGAGACCGCGAAGGGCAGATCCACCACGCCCTGCAGCAACCGGCGGCCGGGGAATTCGCCGCGTACCAGCGCCAGGGCGATCACCACCCCCAGGACCACGTTCACCGGTACCACGATCACCAGGATGATCATGGAGAGATTGAAGGCCGAGATGGCGGCGGGCGTGCTGATCTGATCGATGAACGCCCCGATCCCCTGGCCGAACGCCCGGTACAGGATGATCCCGAGCGGCAGCACCAGCAGGACGAACAGGTAGCCGAGAGCGAGCACGCGCAGCGTGATCCGGCCGGGAGCGGACAGTTTCATCGGGCCTCACGTTCCTTGCGCGCCGTCCGCTCGGCGAACACCCGCAGCACCAGCAGCGCGACGAACGCGATCACCAGCAGCGCCACCGATACCGCCGCGGCGTGCACCGGCCGGTCGATCTCGATCTGCTGCTGGATGTACTGGGAGGCCACCTGCGTCTCGCGCGGGATATTGCCGCCGATCAGCACCACCGAGCCGAATTCGCCGATGGCGCGTGCGAACGCCAGGCCGCCGCCGCTGATGATGGCCGGCGCCAGGGCCGGGAGCACCACGCGGCGGAAGGTCGTCCAGTTGTCGGCGCCCAGCGACAGCGCCGCCTGTTCCACCTCCCGATCGGCCTCGATGAGCACCGGCTGCACCGAGCGCACCACGAACGGCAGCGTCACGAAGGCCAGTGCCACCACCAGGCCCGGCCGGGTGGCGTTGAGATGGATATCGACCGGACTCTGCGGTCCGTACAGGGCCAGCAGCACAATGCTGGCGACGATCGTGGGCAGTGCGAAGGGCAGATCGATCAGCGCGTTCACCAGGCCCTTGCCCGGGAAGTCGTCCCGGACCAGGACCCAGGCGATCATCGTGCCCATTACGACGTTCAGCAGCGCCACCACCAGCGATACCAGCACCGTCACCCGCAGCGACGCCAGGGCCGCCGGATCGGTGACCGCGTCCCAGAAACCCGACCAGCCGTCGTCGAACGCGCTGAAGGTCAGCGCGGCCAGCGGCAGCAGCACGATCACGCTGAGCCACAACATGGCGGTGGCGATACCGAGTGGGCCCACCGACCCGGTGAACCGCAACCACGACCCGAGCGGCCGGCGGGTGGACACGTCCGGGCCGGCGGGCGCGCGTTCGGTGGCGGTGCTGCGTTCGGTCACGAGTATCGAGTATCGCGTGTGGGCCGGGTCACCCGGCTACTCGGTCGCGTTGTCGTAGGCGACGGCGATGGTGCCGGACTCGGGCGCGAACAGTTCCGCTTCCACGGTCTCCCAGCCGCCGAGGTCGGCGACGGTGTACAGGGTGGGCGGTTGCGGGAAGACGTCGGTGTACTCGGCGGCGACCCCCGGATCGACCGGACGGAAGCCCGCCTCGGCCCAGGCCCGCTGCGCCTCGGTCGTGTAGAGGAAATCGCGGAAAGCGATCGCCTTCTCCGGATGCGGGGCGTGTTCGAGCACCGCGACCGGGTTCTCGATCTTGAAAGTGGCCTCCGGCACGATGTGCTCGACCGGGTCGCCGTGCCGTTCGGCGAAGATCGCCTCGTTCTCGTAGCTGATCAGCACATCGCCGGTGCCCTGCAGGAACGACTCGGTGGCCTCCCGCCCGGATTTCGGCTGTACCCGCACATTGGCCAGCATCCGGTTCAGGTAGTCCACCCCCGCCTGCGGGTTCCGCCCGCCCTCGCTGGCCACGGCGTAGGGGGCGAGCAGGTTCCATTTCGCCGAACCCGAACTGAACGGGTTCGGCGTCACCACCTCGACATCGGGACGCAGCAGATCGTCCCAGGTCCGGATGTTCTTCGGATTCCCGGACCGCACCACCAGCGCCACCACCGAACCGAAGGGCACTCCGCGGGTGGCGTCGGCGTTCCAGTCCGGATCCACCAGACCGGCGTCGACCAAACGCGTGATATCGGGTTCGAGGGAGAAACTCACCACATCGGCGGGCGCACCGCGCGCGATCTTGCGGGACTGGTCCCCCGACGCGCCGTAGGACTGGCGCACCTCCACGCCCTCGCCCACCTCGGTCTGGTTGAACTTCGGGATCACTTCGTCGTAGCCGGGCTTGGGGATGGCGTACGCGTACAGATCGACGGTGCCGCCGCTACCGTCGGCTCCGCCACCGCCCACCTCGTCACTGGAGCCGCCGGCGCACCCGGCCAGCAGCACCGGCACCGCGACCAGGACCGCCAGCAGACGAGGTACTCGGGTGCGGGCCCGCTCACCGATTCCGCGCCCGCCCGGTACGGACCGGGCACCGGCGCGCACGACAGCCCGCGTCACCGGGTGAACAGCCAGGCGACGATCACCAGCACCAGCAGTGCCAGCAGTGCGATCTGCACCCGTGAGCGCGGCATCAGCACACCTCGTTTCCGGCATCGCGGTCGGCACCGTCGGCGTCGTCGCGGCCCAGCGCGACGCCCGCCACGTGCAGGAGCCGGTCGATCAGGTAGGCGATCGCGAAACTGATCGGCACCATACCCACCAGCACCACGAGGAACTGAGGTATGAACGGCAGACCCGCCACCCACATCTCGAACCCGTCCCACCAGTCGGCAATACGCTCCACGGCGACCAGCGTAGAACACCGCCCGGTCGCCGTTCCGACCCGTGCCTTGACCTCAACCCGACTCGAGATTGCAGGCTGAGGTCATGACACAGGCACCAGAGGTATGGAACTCCGCCTACGACAACGACACCGCTCCGTGGATCATCGGCGAACCCCAGCCCGCGATCGTCGCACTGGAACGTGCCGGCCGGATCCGCGGCCGCGTCCTGGACCCCGGCGCGGGCGCCGGCGAGCACACCATCGCGCTCACCGCCCTCGGCTACGACGTGCTCGGCGTTGACCTGTCCCCCAGCGCGGTCGCCTACGCGCGCCGCAATGCCGCCGTCAAGAACGTACCGGCCGCGCGCTTCGAGGTGGCCGATATGGTCGCCCTCGCCCATACCGGGGACAACCCGCTCGGCACCTTCGACACGATCGTCGACAGTGCGCTGTTCCATGTGTTCCTCGCCGACGCCGACGCCCGGGCCGACTACGTCCGGACGCTGCACCGCCTGTGCGCGCCGGGCGGATACGTGCACATCCTGGCGCTCTCGGACACCGAGGCCGGGTTCGGTCCGCGGATCGGCGCGGCGATGATCCGCGACTCCTTCGCCGGCCCCGGCTGGGAGGTCGAGGACCTACGGCCCGACCACTACTACGGCCGGATCACCGAGCCGGTCGCCGACCGGGCCGGGGACCTCACACCGGACGCGGCGGGCAAGGTGGAACTCGCCGCCTGGCTGGCCCGGATCCGGCACCTGGGCCGAACCGTGGTGGACGGCTCGGGGCCGCACGACACATGATGGGGTATGCCGAGTCCCGAGCACGCACCGTCGGCCGACGGAAAACCGGGCACCTTCCCGGCCCTTCCGCCGGAGACCAAGCTGCCGCAGAGCAACTTCCCGGTCATCGACGACTACGCGTTCCTGTCCGACTGTGAGACCACCTGCCTGATCGCCAGCAACGGCTCGGTCGAGTGGATGTGTGTCCCGCGCCCGGATTCACCGAGTGTTTTCGGTGCCATCCTGGATCGCAGTGCCGGCCATTTCCGGCTGGGCCCCTACGGGCGCACCGTACCCGCCGCCCGCCGCTATCTACCCGGCGGGATGATCCTGGAGACCACCTGGCAGACCCCGACGGGCTGGCTGATCGTCCGGGACGCGCTGGTGCTGGGTCCGTGGCACAACACCGAACAACGCAGCCGTACCCGCCGCCGCACGCCGACCGATTGGGACGCCGCTCATATGCTGCTGCGCACGGTCAAATGCGTCAGCGGCACGGTCGAACTCGAATTGAGCTGTGAACCGTCGTTCGACTACCACCGGGCCCAGGCCAGCTGGGAGTACACGGGCAAGGTGTACGAGGAGGCTTCCGCGGTCTGTGCCGCCGACCCCACGGCCGGGCCCACCCTGGTACTCACCACCGATCTGCGCCTGGGCCTGGAAGGTCGCGAGGCCCGGGCGCGGACCCGGATGACCGAGGGCGACTGCGCCTATGTCGCGCTGACCTGGTCGGAGCTGCCGGCGCCGCAGACGTTCGCCGAGGCCGCCGAGAAGATGTGGACCACCATCGATTGCTGGCGGCAGTGGATCACCCTCGGCGATTTCCCGGACCATCCATGGCGTCGCTATCTGCAACGCAGCGCCCTCACTCTGAAGGGCCTCACCTACGCTCCCACCGGCGCCCTGATGGCCGCCGCCACCACCTCCCTGCCCGAGTCGCCCGGCGGCGAGCGCAACTGGGACTACCGCTACTCCTGGGTGCGCGACGCCAGTTTCGCCCTGTGGGGCCTGTACACCCTGGGCCTCGACCGCGAAGCCGACGATTTCTTCGCCTTCCTGCACGACGCGACCACCGGACCCGACGGCGAGGCGATACCACTTCAGGTGCTGTACGGCATCGGCGGGGAGCGCGAGCTCACCGAACGCACTCTCGACCACCTGTCCGGGTACGGCAACGCCCGGCCGGTCCGAATCGGTAACGGCGCCTACAACCAGGAGCAGCACGATATCTGGGGCACCATGCTCGACGCGGTCTACCTGCACGTGAAATCCCGCCAGCACGTCCCGGAGACACTGTGGCCCATGCTGGAACGCCAGGTCGGCGCCGCCATCGACCACTGGCGCGAACCCGACCGCAGCCTCTGGGAGGTCCGCGGCGAACCCCAGCACTTCACCTCGTCGAAGGTGATGTGCTGGGTGGCGCTGGACCGCGGTGCGCGGATCGCCGAGCTGCACGGTCAGGCGCATATCGCCCAGGAATGGCACCGGATCGCCGAGGAGATCCGGGCCGATGTGCTGGCCCACGGTGTGGACGACCGCGGTCGCTTCACCCAGGTGTACGGCGGCACCACCCTCGACGCCTCCCTGCTGCTGGTGGTTCTCACCCGGTTCCTGCCCCCGGACGATCGGCGGGTCCGAGCCACCGTGCTCGGGATCGCCGAGGAGCTCACGGAGAACGGCCTGGTACTGCGGTATCGCAACGAGACCACCGACGACGGGCAGGTGAGCCCGGAGGGCAGCTTCACCATCTGCTCGTTCTGGCTGGTTTCGGCGCTCGTCGAGATCGGCGAGATCGGCCGCGCCCGCCGGCTGTGCGAGCGGCTGCTCACCCACGCCAGCCCGCTCAAGCTCTACGCCGAGGAGCTCGACCCGTCCACCGGCCGGCATCTGGGCAATTTCCCGCAGGCGTTCACCCACCTGGCACTGATCAACGCGGTCACCCATCTGATCCGGGCCGAAGGGCCCCAGGAGGCCGGAACGTTCCGGCCGGCCCACAGCAAGACCGGTGGCGGCACCCCGTGGCGCAGCCGGCCGCGGCGATAGGTGGGAGGGTCAGGCGGCGACGAAACTGTCGGCCTGCTGGCGCAGGTCGCGCAATTTACCCATCTCGCTGTCCAGCCGGGCGAGGCGCTCCGCGCCCCGATCTCCGTACTGGGCGCCCGCTTCCTCGGCGACCCGCAGTGCCTCCTCCGCCGTGCGCAACGCGTCGGTGGCTATATCGGTGAAATGATCGCGCAACACCCGCTGCACCTCGCGCAGGCGGGTCCGGGATTCCTTGCCGACCTGGAAGATCACATCGTCCATCAGGCGCGCCACCGCTACCTTGGCCTCGGCCTGCCGCCGCTGCCGGCGGGTGCGCCGGTCCTCCCACAGGGCATGCAGACCGAGCAGGATGCCGGCCCCGGCCGAATACCAGTTCACCAGGGACATACCGAGCAGACTGGTGGCCAGGCCGACCATCAGGATACCGCCGTAGGAACCGCGCAGCGCGGACAGGAACTGCTCGGTGACACCGGCTTTCGCGCTCTGCAGCGGCTCCAGCGGGGCGACGTTCTCCAGCAGTTCGGCCGGATACGGCGGCCGGATATCGGGCAGATCCGGCCGGCGGTGGTCGGCGGGGAACCGGGCGGCCACCTGTTCGCCCAGTTCCTCGGCGCGATAGTTGGCCGTTTCGAAATTCTCCGCGATCGCGTCGGCGATCTTGGTCTCGAGGTCGGTACCGAAACGCGCCCAGCGGGTCGCCGGATCGGTACGCGAGATCTCGGCCTCGGCGTCGCGCACCAGGATCCGCAGCCGATGCCGGAGATCGTGCTCGATATCGGCCATGAGTTCGGTACTGCCGTCGGCGAGCGTGATCTGCCAGGTCGCGGTGCGCTGTCGCAACTGATCGGCCTGATCGCGTGCGGTCGCCAGCTGCTGGGTGACATGGGCCCGGCGGCGCGGATCGCGCAGCGCGTCGGCCTCGGTGCGCAGCGTGACGCCGAGATGATCGCCGACCAGCCGGATATCGCGCACCGCGGACTGGACCGCCGCCGCGTCGGCGTGGGCGACCACGTAGTCACGCAGGTGCTCGACCAGTTGCGGCAGGCCCGATTCGATCGCACGCTGCTGATCGCCCGACTGCTGCGCCTCCTGATGGAGGGCGGCCGAGACCGGCGCCACCGCGAAACCCAGTCCGGCGGCGTCGAGCAGTTCGCGATTGCGTTCCTGCACATGTGTCCAGTGCGGGTTCCGGTCGATTTTGTTGAGCACGCAGATCACCGTGGGGCACACCTGCCCGATCCGGCGCAGATGCGCGATCTGCTCCCGGCTGTACTCGGTATCCGCGTCGCTCACGTAGAGCACGGCGTCGGCAGCGGCGATCATCGACCAGGTGCTGCGGTCCTGCACGGCCGAGCCGGGAGCATCCATCAGCACGATCCCCTCGGCCAACAGGGAGCTGGGCTGGGTGAAATCGGCCCGGATCACGCCCTTGGCGGTGAGCGCCGGAGTGGGATTCAGCGGATCGACGGGCTGGCGGCGGATCCGCCCGCCGCCCTCGCGGCGAATGAGGGTGGCGGAGGGTTCCGGACCGTACTCCACGATCGCGGGCACACTGATCGCGCTGTCGGTGGCACTGATCGGCGCCCCCGCCATGGTGTTCACCAGGGTGCTCATCCCGCTCTTCGGCGGACCGACCACCACCAGCCGCACCCTGGTATCGGCCACCCGGGCGCGCACCATCCCGAGTCGACCGCGCAGGTCGTTACGACTCGCGGTGCGTGATACGTCCCGCAGCTCATCGATGATCTGGATGAGGGGGGCCATCACATCCGGGTTCTTCACCGTGGCAGCCCGCGGTCCGGCTACGGCAGCCAAGCCCTGCTCCTCACTCTCGGTCACAACATCGGCGTCATCGACCGCGCTCGGCCGAATCGTCCCTCCCGTACGACCTGACGGAACCCCCCGCCGGTCGTGAACCGTCACATGATTACCCAGTGGCCGTGATCGGCAACCGGGTTCTCGGTCACCGCCACTGTATGTGGCAGCAATCCACCCGACAGATCACCGGTCAGCCCACCGCCCGCGATACCGAGCGAGGTGTGCTCGGTATGCGGCGTGACGGCCACCGCGTGCACATCGTACGGAACCGGCGAACCGTGGTCGGCGATCGGCTGCACCTGGGGCGCCACCGGCAGCGGAGTCGGCAGCGGATGCGGGGCCACCGGTGCCGGAGCATCCGGCAGTACCGGCTGCTGGGTCGGCACACTCACGGTGGGCACCGGGGCCGTCGGCTGGTCCGCGGTGGGCACCTGCTGAGTGGGGACATGTTGAGTAGGGATCTGCTGAGTGGGGACGTCCACCGTGGACGGCGTCCCGTCCGATGACGGGCTTCCCGGCTCCGTGCCGTTCGGGCTGGTGCCACCGATCGGGTCGGTGGTGGTCCCGCCGGTCGCCGTCTCTCCGGTGGAGGGGGTGCCGGGGCTCGTGGTGGTGGCCCCGCTCGATTCACCGGTGCTGCCGGTGGATCCGCCTTCGGAGGTGGTGGTTTCCGGCGAGGTGCTCCCGGTGGACGGGCCCTCGGTGCCTGTGGTGGTTCCCGGCGAGGTGGTCGAACCGTCCGGCGAGGTGGTGATACTCCCGCCGATCGACGGCGTGGTGCTGCCGTCCATCGTCGTGCTGCCGTCCGGGGACGTGCTCGTGCTGCCGTCGGGGCCGGTGGTCGTGGGGCCGGTGGTGGACGTGGCGTCGCCGGTGGTCGTCGGCGCGGTGGTGGTCGGCACGATGGGGGTAGCGGACCCGGGCAGGACCGGCTCGGCCGGCGGCT
>NZ_BAGJ01000059.1 GCF_000308775.1 Nocardia testacea NBRC 100365 | reverse complement strand
GGCCTGCGGGCGCGCGGCGTGCGGCGTGCCGAAGCCCGCGAACGGGCCGCGCAGTGGCTGGACCGGATCGGGCTGGGCGAGCACCGGCGCGCCCGGCCGCGGGCCCTGTCCGGTGGCCAGGCCCAGCGGGTCGCCCTGGCCCGGGCGCTGGCGGTCGAGCCGGAACTGCTGCTGCTGGACGAACCGCTGGCGGCACTGGACGCGGCGACCCGGGTGCGGGTCCGCTCCGAACTCGCCCACCATCTCGGCGACTACCCCGGCCATACCCTGCTGGTCACCCACGACCCGCTCGATGCCATGGTGCTCGCCGATCGGCTCGTCATCGTGGAGGGCGGGGTGGTGGTCCAGCAAGGTCCACCCGGCGAGGTGGCCCGGCGGCCGCGCTCCGACTATGTCGCGGAACTGGTGGGGCTCAACATGTTCCGGGGGACCGGGGCCGGCACCCGGGTCCGGCTCGACGGTGGCGGTGAGCTCACCGTCGCCGAACCGGCCACCGGCCCGGTACATCTGACCTTCGCGCCGTCCGCGGTCGGCCTGCACCCGCGGCGACCCGAGGGCAGCCCGCGTAACACCTGGCCGGTGACGGTGACCGGTCTGGAACAGCACGCCCATACGGTGCGGGTCCGGCTCGACGGGGTGATTCCGGCGCTGGCCGATATCACCCCCGCCACCGTGGCGGACCTGCGCATCCGGCCGGGATCGGAGTTGTGGGCGGCGCTGAAAGCGACCGAGATCCACTGCTACCCTGCCTGACCGGCCGGGACGAAGAACACCCGCCCGCGCGGTCACCCGGTGATCCGCCGCAGACCGGTGTACTCCAGCGCCGCGAACACCGCGACGACGAGCGCGCCGCTCGAGACGAAGGCCACCCCGGCACCGGTGAGCTCGAGTAGCCCGGAGAACGGCAGGGCGAGCAACCCCAGCACGCAGACCGAGTTGAACACGACCACCCCTGTCCCATGTCGCGGCGAGATGACCGGGTAGCCGGCGATGAGCAGCAGCGCCGTCGCGCCACCGAGCATGGCGACGCCGAAGGGGATCGACCACGAGGTCGGCAAACCCAGCGGGTCCTGCAGCGGTACGGCGCCGGCGAGCATGAGGACACCGAAGACGCCGGTGCCCCAGCCGTCCAGGCGCAGGGTCCGGCGCATCAGGTCGTCGGATGTCGTGGGTGCGGACAGGGTCGCGGTGGTCATGATCGGCTGCCTCTCGGATCGGCACGGCTGGTTCCGGTCCCGACTGTGCCGCCGCGCGGTCAGCGGTTCAATGACCTCCGAGGTCATGGTCACCGCGCACCTGCCCCCGATACGCTCACGATATGGAGGTGCGTGCGGACGGGAACCCGTCGCGAGTCGGTGCCCTGGTACGGGAATGGCGGCAACGGCGGCGGCTGAGCCAGTTGGACCTGGCCCTGGCGGCGGGTACCTCGGCCCGGCATCTGTCGTGTGTGGAGACCGGGCGCTCGGCGCCCAGCCGGGAGATGGTGCTGCGCCTGTCGCAGACGCTGGAAGTCCCGTTACGGGAACGCAATACGCTGCTGGTCGCCGCCGGATACGCACCCGCCTACCAGGTGAGCAGCCTCGACGACGCCCACCTCGCCTCGGCGCGGGCGGCCCTGGAGCATATGCTCGCCGCCCACGAGCCCTTTCCGGCGGTGGCGGTGGACCGCTGGTGGGATGTGGTCGCCGCCAATTCGGCCCTGACGGTACTCACCGACGGCGTACCCCTGCTCCCGCCGGCCGACCGGCCGAATGTCTACCGGCTGGTCCTGCATCCCGAAGGCCTCGCCGCCCGGCTCGCCAATCCGCGCCAGGTGCGTGAACAGTTGCTGGAAAGGCTGGCCCGGCAGGCCGGTACCACCGGCGACCCCCGGTTGCGCGATCTCTACGACGAGGTCAGCGGCTATCCGCCGGTCTACTCCGACCTCGAGGAGACCGGCGGTACCGATTCCGGACCGTTCCAGGTCCCGCTCCGGGTGCGCACCCCGCACGGTGAGCTCTCCCTGTTCGGCACCATGGCCACCTTCGGCGCTCCCGCGGATGTGACGCTGTCGGAGCTGGCGATCGAATTCTTCTACCCGCTCGACGAGTTCACCGCCCGGTTCCTCCGGGACCGGGCCGGAGCGCTCACGGCCGACACCCACGACTGAAAGCGCGCCCCGAGCAGAGTCCGTAGCACCCTGCCACTCCCAGGCCTGTCGTAATCGCTCGCCGCCAAAAGTATGTCGCACCCGGTACCGCCCCAACGCCAAGACCGCCGGACTCGCCATACTCGCAGTTCCACGATCATGGCCCCAGAATCAGTACATAAGTGGTACAGCATTCGGTACCACATGGGGGAATCGGCAAACCCGAGCGGTTGAAGTACTTCGCCGCCAATGTCTGGTCCCGCCGTATCGACGCGGAACATCGGCTCGTCTACGCAATCGTCACCGACGAAGACGAGACCACGATGGTCGTGATGCAGGCGCGCTACCACTACGGCAACAAATAGGAGGCGAGGAGACCGGCCCGCCGACCTCGCAGGCCGATCCGGGTCGTGTTACTTCGGACGTCCAGGCGCCGAATGCGCGCACGAGGGTTGCGCTTTCGGCCTACGCGAGCCACTCCGCCGGCCGCGATCAGAGATAGCTCGTATCGTTGACCAGCCGCACCGACGAACCGCCGTCCGGATAGAACTCCGCGAGCGAGAGCGAAGCCAGGTCCAGGTGCAGCCGGTAGAGCAGTGACGGGCCGACGCCCAGCGCCAGCTGCAGCAGCGTCTTGATCGGCGTCACATGGCTGACCACCACGACATTCGCGCCGGGATACCGCGCGACGAGGTCGCGGCGCACCGCTTCCACCCGTTCCCGGACCGCGTCGAAACTTTCGCCGCCGGGGGCCGGTAGCGAGGGGTCGCCCAGCCAGCGGGCATGCAACTCCGGATCGCGTTCGGCGGCTTCCCGGAAGGTCAGCCCTTCCCATTCGCCGAAGTCGGTTTCGGTGAGTCCGTCGACGACGCGCACCTCGATACCGAGCGCCGCGCCGGCCGCCTCGGCGGTTTCCCGGGCCCGCCCCAGCGGGGAGGTCACGATCGCGGCGATATCGCCCTTGGCGGCCAGCATTTTCGCCGCCCGGGCGGCCTGCTCCCGGCCCACGGCGGTCAGCGGCGGATTGCCGCGCCCGGAATAACGCCGCTGCACCGACAACTCGGTCTGACCGTGGCGCAGGAGCAGCAGCCTGGCCGGGCGACCGGCCGCACCGGTCCAGCCGGGGCCGGGTCCGGACAGGCGCGCCGACGCACTCTGTGAATCCGCGGCCGGATCGGCGACCTCGGCGGGCGGCGCGGTAGCCGGGTCGGCCGCGTGCACCTGCTCGACCAGCTTGCCGTCGTCCATGGCCTCGTTGGCCAGCCGGTCGGCATGGGAGTTCTCCGCGCGCGGGATCCAGCGGTAGCTCACCTGATCGAAGTCCGCCGCCAGCCGGCGCGCGCGATCGGCGAGCGGAATCAGCGCCGCGTGCTTGACCTTCCAGCGACCCGACATCTGTTCGACCACGAGTTTGGAGTCCATCCGCACCGCGACCACCCGGGCACCGAGTTCGGCGGCCGCTTCCAGTCCGGCGATGAGCCCGCGGTACTCCGCGACATTGTTGGTCGTGACACCGAGGGCTCCCCGGCGCTCGGCGAGCACGCCCACCCGGTCCGCGTCGAACACCACCGCACCGTAACCGGCCGGACCCGGGTTACCCCGGGAACCCCCGTCGGCCTCGACGATGACCTCACGCACGCTCATTTCGGCCTCCCGCTCCCGCTACTCGGACCCCACTGTCCGACGCGGTCTCACAATCCGGATTCTTTGGTCCGCACCAGCACCGCACCGCATTCCGGACAGCGCACAACCTGCTCGGGCGCGGTCTTCGCGATCCGGGCGATCTCGCCGCGGTCCAGTTCGATCCGGCAGGCTCCGCAGCGCCGGGCCTGCAGCAGCGCCGCGCCGATACCGTGCGCGGCGCGCTGCCGGTCGTAGATCGCCAGCAACTCATCCGGGAACGCGCCGACCAGATTCGCGCGATCGGTTTCGCAGCGCTGCTGGGCGACGTCGAGATCGGCGAGTGCCTCGTCGCGGCGGCCGCGCGCGGCCGCGAGTTCGGCCTCGGTGCGGTCCAGCCGGGCACCGGCGTGTTCATGATCGGCGGCGGAGGCCTCGCGGCGTTCCATCACCTCGAGCAGATCGTCCTCGAGCACCGATCGGCGCCGTTCCAGGCTGGTCAGCTCGTGCTGCAGTTCGGACAGCTGTTTCGCCCCGACCGACCCCGCCTCCAGGACGCCGCGGTCGCGGTCCTCGCGCTTGCGGACCGCCTCGATCTCACCCTCGAGCTTGCGGATATCGCGGTCGAGATCGTCCAGCACGATCTCCACGGCCACGGCCGCGTCCTTGTGCTCGTTGCGCTCGGCCTCGAACCGGTCGACTTCCTGCTGTTCGGGGAGGACGCGGCGCCGGTGCCCGATCCGGGTCAGTTCGGTGTCGACCTCGGCGAGACGCAGCAGTTGGGCCTGAATCGATGGTTCGACATTCAACGCGAACGAACTCCCTGCACGCTGTGGACGGATAAGAAGGTCCACCGTACTCCGCGCGGCGGCCGCGATGTCGCCGACCGGCCCCGAGCCGCTGTCGCGCCCGCGCGCGCCGCTGGAGGGTGCGGCCACAGTGAGGGTCGTCGCCGGTAATGAACCTGCTCTATACCAGCGCTCGGAGCGGGTCATGGGCGCCCTGGCCGGAGGGGGGCCGACATCATTCGAAGCGGGTGACGAATCGCTTCTGCCACGGAGTCTCGACGGCTCTCCGCGAGTAGTTCTCGCGGATGTAGTCGACGGCTTCGGTGGCCGGTATCCCGTCGAGCACCGCGAGACAGGACATGGCGGTGCCCGTACGCCCGAAGCCGCCACCGCAGGCGATTTCGACGCGCTCGTTCTCGGAGCGCTCGAGCAGCTCACGCAGTATCGGGGGGAGCGCTCTGCGATCGGACGGCAGCCAGAAGTCCGGCCATCGTATCCATCGGCTCTCCCACTCGACCGGCGCGGGTTCGCTGGATTGCAGGTACACCCCGAATTGAGGTAAGTCCCCTGGTGGAAGAGGGTTACGGAGCCCTCTGCCGCGCACCAGCCGCCCGGATGGCAGGCGCAGTACTCCCGGAGCGGCCGGGTCCCAGGACCGATTCGACATCGATGCCCCTTTCGTGAAGGGAATGTTCTCGTTCGTTGGCGCGTAGCGCGGATGTTCGGCGTTGCTCGCGTGTCGGCCGAGTGTCGGCCGCTCGCCGGCCCGTCCGGGTCTGCTCGACCCAAGTCGGCAGTCCCGACGACACCGCTCAGCTGCCGGACTGTGCGCGGAGGTGCTCCAGGATCACGACACTGCAGCCGGGCTTGCCGAAGCGGATGGTCGGCACCATTGTGCGTGACTGCGCCGCCACCGACGAAATCCGACCTCACGCGAAGCGCACCGAGACCGCGATCGTCGCGCAGTGGACCGAGCGGACCGGACCGCTCGTCGCCTCCCCGGCCCGAGCGCGGCTTGCCTTCGAGCACGCTCGAAGCTTTAGCGTCGGGACCATGACCACGACGAACGAAACAAAGACATGGATCATCACGGGCGCGAGTTCGGGCCTCGGCCTGGCGCTCGCCGAGGCGGCACTCGAGGCCGGCGAGCAGGTGATCGGGACCGCGCGACGGGCCGACCGGTTCGACGGCCTCGCGGCGCGGTACGGGGATCGGCTCCTCGCCATCGAGCACGATGTGCGCGATACGGTGGGAGCGGCCGCGGTCGTGCAGCGGGCGCTGGAGGTGTTCGGACACGTCGACGTGCTCGTGAACAATGCCGGTGCCGGACAGGTCGGTGCCGCCGAGGAGATCACGGATGTCGCGCTGCGGGCCATGCTCGAGCAGCACCTGTTCGGCCCGGCCGCCTATGTCCGTGCGGTGCTGCCCCACCTGCGAAAGCGTCACTCGGGTGCGATCGTGCAGATGAGCAGCCAGGGCGGGCGGATGTCGTTTCCCGCCGTCGGCAGCTACTCCGCAGGCAAGTTCGCGCTCGAGGGCTGGTCGGAAGCGCTCGCGGGCGAAGTCTCACCGTTCGGCATCCGCGTCCTCATCGTCGAGCCCAGTCGCTTCCGCACCGCGTTCAACGCCGCCGACGTGCTCAACACAGCGCAGCAGAGCGCGATCTACGACAAGGCCATCGGTGCCGTGCGCGCGAACATGGCCGAGGCCGACGGCATCCAGGAGGGCGACCCCGCACGCGCCGCCCGGGTGATCCGCGACATGCTCGACAACCCCGATGCACCGCTCCGGCTCCCGCTCGGCGCCGAGGCGGTTCGCAATCTCACCCGCGTCTACCGGGATGCGCTCGACGACGTCGAGAAGTGGGCGTCTGTGAGCGAGTCGGCAGACTTCCCGGGCATGCCGCCCGCGGTACGCGCGTTCTGATCGCCGTACGCTGTGGGCCATGGCCACCGAAGCGCTGATCGAACGTATCCTCGCTGCCAGCGACGGGCCGTCCACGTCGGGGATCGATGCGCTGCACGAGCTGCTCGACGAGGCCACGATCGAGGACTCGGCGATGCCCAAGAGTGTCGCCGAGGCCGCCCGGCTCGTCGGGCTGTCGACACACACCCTCCGGTACTACGAGCAGGAGGGACTCGTGCGGCCCACCCGCAACGCCTCCGGGTACCGCGAGTACTCCGCGTTCGACCTTCGCCGCCTCGTCTTCCTCACCCGGATGCGCCTGTCCGGCATGACCATGACCGACCTCAAGCGCTACATCCTGCTCGTCGAGCAGGGCCCGAGCACGATCCCGGAACGCCGCCGCATCATGCTCGCCCAGCGAGACCGAATCGCACGGAAGATCCGAGAGCTCGGCTTGGCGCTGGAGACCACCGAATACAAAATCCACGTCTACGACGGACACCCGGAAGGCTGACCTCCCCCCACCGCCCAAGGGGCTGAGCGTGGTCGCCGGGACGCCGAGCGAGCGCGGCGGTCACGACTCCTTCGGTGAGTTCGGGATCGGACCGGCATCACGGTGTGGATATGGTCCCTGCCCTGCTCGGTCGAGCCGTGACTGTCACGCGTTCTGATTTCTCGTGGCCTCGTCGAACGTTTCTCGTAGCCTCGTCGAACGCGGCCTCGAAATGCGCGGTCAGCCGCCGCAACCGACCGTCCAAGGATCGGTGCGCACGGTGGAAACACGGGTCTCCAGGTCCGGCAGACCGTCCCGGACCACCGATTCGGCCTGTGCGCACCAGGGGAACTCGGTCGCCCAGTGGGCCGCGTCGATCAACGCGGGGCCGGACCGGCGTAGATGCTCGTCGGCGGGGTGGTGGCGCAGGTCGGCGGTGAGGTAGGCGTCGACGCCGCGACGGGCGGCGGTGTCGAGCAGTGAGTCACCCGCGCCACCGCAGACGGCCACTGTGCGCAGCACCCGGTCCGGGTCGCCGGCGGCCCGGACACCCCAGGCCGTCGCCGGGAGAGCAGCGGCGGCGCGGGCGGCGAATTCGCGCAGGGTCAGCGGTTCGGCGAGCGTGCCGATCCGGCCCAGGCCCTGGTGTCCGGTGAGCACGGCCCGTTCGGTCACGTGGTAGGCGGGCTCCTCGTAGGGATGCGCCGCCCGCAGTGCCGCCAGCACGGCGGCCCGGGTTCCGGCGGGGGCGACCACCTCGAGCCGGTCCTCGGCCACCCGGGCCAGTTCGCCGACCGCGCCGACCGCCGGGTTCGCGCCGTCCAGCGGCCGGAACTGACCGGTCCCGGTGACCCGCCAGGCCGCCTCGCGATAGTCACCGGAGGTGCCCGCGCCCGCCGCGAACAATGCCGCCAGCACCGCGTCGGCATGCTCCGGCGGTACCTGGACGCTCCATTTGTCCACCGCCGCGACCGGTTTGGGGTCCAGCGGACCCGTCACCGTCAGGCCGAGGACCGCGGCGAGCGCGTCGGAGACGCCGGGGTCGGCGGAATCGGCGTTGGTATGCGCGGTGAACAGCGCACAGCCCGAGCGGATCAGCCGATGCACCAGCGCGCCCTTGGGCCGGTCGGCCGAGACGCTGTCCACCCCGCGCAGCAGCAGCGGATGGTGGGCCACCACGGCCTGGGCGCCCCACCGCACCGCCTCGTCCACCACCTCGGTAGTGACGTCGACGGCGAACAGCACCCGCTCCACCACCTCCGCGGGATCGCCGCAGACCAGACCCACCGAATCCCACGGTTCGGCCAGCTGCGGCGGATAGGCCGTCTCCAGCGTCGTGACGAGTTGGGCAAGGGTGGCCACGGCACACCTTTCTCTCGGGTCTCTCTCGGACGAGTCGGCGACAATCATGTCGCGGACAGCGGGATTCGGCGCGGTGGGCCCGCCGTCCGTCGCCGGACGCCAGACCCCAACTGCCCGTCGCCGGACGCCAGACCAGCCGCCCGTCGCCGGACGCCAGACCAGCCGCCCGTCGCGGGAAGCTAGACCAGCCGGCCCGCGTTGCCCAGCGCCGCCACCAGCCGATCGACATCGGCCGGCGGCCGCACGGCCACCCGCACATGCTGCGGACCCAGCCCCGGGAAGGTATCGCCGCGCCGTACCGCGATCCCGTGCCGGCGCAGGTATTCGCGCAGGATCTCCCCGTGTTCCACCTCGAGCAGCAGGAACGGCGCGTCCGCCGGTGTCTGCACCGCGACCCCGGCGCCCAGCAGGCGCTCGATCATCGCCGCGCGGTCACCGCCGATTTCCAGCGCCCGCGCCGCGCTCTCCGCGAGGGCACGCGGCGACGCGGTGGCGGCGATCGCGGCGAGCTGCAGGGTGCCCACCGGCCAGTGCGCCCGGCCCCGGACCAGCTGCCGCAGCACCTCGGACCCCCCGAGCAGGTAGCCGCACCGCAACCCGGCCAGCGCCCAGGTCTTGGTGAGGCTGCGCAGGACCAGCAGCCCCTCCCCCGCCTCCCCGGCCACCGACTCCATCTCTCCGGGCACCGCGTCCATGAAGGCCTCGTCCACCACCACGACCCGCCCGGGCCGCAGCAACGCGCGCACGACCTCGGCGGGGTGCAGGACGGAGGTCGGGTTGGTGGGGTTGCCGAGCACCACCAGGTCCGCCTCTTCCGGGATCAGGCCGGGGTCCAGGGCGTAGGGCGGTTCCAGCAGCACCCGGTGCACCGGGACCCCGGCCTCACGCAGCGCCAGCTCCGGCTCGGTGAACGACGGATGCACCACCGCCGCCAGCCGCGGCGACAGGCGCGGCAGCAGCGCGAACCCCTCGGCTCCGCCGGCCAGGGGCAACACCTGATCGGCCGTGAGCCCGTGCCGGGCCGCCACGGCTTCCCGGGCGTGCCGCTCGTCGGCGGCGGCCGGGTACCGGCCCAGCGAGTCCAGGGCGGCGACCAGCCGGTCGCGTAGCCAGCGTGGGGGCGCGGTGCCCTGGACGTTCACCGCGAAATCGAGCAGACCCGGCTGGGCTTCCACGTCACCGTGATGACGCAGCCCGGCGAAATCGACATGTTCGGTGAGCATGAGACGCACCCTACGTGGCGCGCGGGTGGATCGACCCGCCAGAATGGCTGTCGTGGGTGAGCTGCACATATCGTTCGTCTGTACCGGCAACATCTGCCGATCGCCGATGGCGGAGAAGATCGCGCTGGCGCATCTGTCCCGGGCCGGGCTCGACGACCGGGTACGGGTCAGCAGTGCGGGCACCCACGACTGGCACACCGGGTCCGACGCCGACCCGCGCACCACCGAGACCCTGCGCCGCCACGGCTACCCCACCGGGCACCGGGCCGCCGGTTTCGGCGCCGAGCACGCCGACGCCGACCTCGTCGTCACGATGACCACCGAGCACGACCGCGCCCTGGCCGTTCGCGGTATCCCACTCGAACGCCGCCGCCTGCTGCGCAGTTTCGACCCGCACGCCGACGGCACCGATGTACCCGATCCGTATTACGGCGACACCGCCGGATTCGAACTCGTCCGCGAGCAGATCGAGGCCGCGATCCCGGGCCTGCTCGCCTGGGTCCACGCCGCACTCGCCGCCAGAGCGCCCGTCACCGGCGGTGCGGCCTGATGCGCCGCCTCACCTTCCTGCTGCGCCCCGGCTGGCTGATCCTGGCCGCGGTGGTGGTCGCGTTCGCGTACCTGTGTTTCACCGTGCTGGCCCCCTGGCAGCTCGGCAAGAACGAGTCCACCTCCGAACGCAATCAGCTGATCGCCGATTCGGTGCACGCCGATCCGGTGGCCGTCACCGAAGTTCTCGACGGCGGGGCGGCGGGCGCGGCCACGGAATGGCGGAAGGTTTTCGCCGAGGGCACCTACGTGCCCGATTCGACCGTGCTGGTCCGGCTGCGGCATCTCGACGGCGCGCCCGGTTTCGGGGTGCTGTCCGCGTTCACCCTCACCGACGGCCGCACCCTGCTCGTGGACCGGGGCCTGGTGGCGGCGGTCGACGGCTCGCAGCCAAAGCCGATCGACCCACCGCCGTCCGGCCTACAGCGTGTAGAGGGCCGGATCCGGGTCTCGGAGAACGTCGACCCGCAGCGCGCCCCCACCGTCCAGGACGGCGTCCCGCACGTCTATTCGATCGACGTTCCGCAGGAAACCACGGTCCTGGGACTACCGCTCACCCCGCTCCCGGTCGGTGAGCGCGGCTCCTACCTCCAGCTGTCGCAGGACCAGCCGGGCGCGTTCACCCCGGTACCGCTGCCCCAGCTCGATGCCGGGCCCTACCTCTCCTATGGACTGCAGTGGCTGGCATTCGGCATCATGGCACCGCTGGGTCTGGGGTATTTCGCCTGGGCCGAGATCCGCGAACGCCGTAAACAGCGCCCGGCGAAGACCGCGCCCGAGCCCGACGAGTCGCGGAGCGACGAACCCGAACCGGTCACCACCGAGGCCCGCCTGGCCGACCGTTACGGCCGCACCCGCCCCTGACTCGCACGGCGCGGGCGGCCCCCTGCACGCGCCGGTCGCAGGCGGACGTACGACTACTCGCCGGGTCCGCGCCGCGATGCGTTCTGAGCAACCCGCCGGGGCCGAATGTCTCGAGCGGCGTGTATCGAGGGTGTCCGGGGCCCCGGCCGACTGCACCACTGCGCGATCAGAACCGCACCGCCACACCGATCCGACTCCACCGGTCGCGCGCTGCTGTCCGGCCGTGGCGGCCTCGGCAGCCGCGGTCGGGCCCCCGCGCCTCGTCCCGCTCGCGGCAGTTCCCTCGCTGTTCGAACTCGCGGGCTACCCGATCCGAGCTCGGGTGCGACGAGCGCGCATCCGCTCCCGCCGCCCCGCGCTCGCCACCGCGACCGCCGCCGCCGAGACCATCGCCGCGTACTGCACCAGTTCGGACAACCGCACCGCACGCCGTAGGTCACCGACCGTGGGCGCCGGCCCCGCACCCAGTTCCGGCCGCTGCTCGACCCCGTGCCGGTATTCGGTGCGCCCACCGAGGCGCACCCCGAGCGCCCCGGCCGCCGCCGCTTCCACCACCCCGGCATTCGGACTGGGATGCTGCCCGGCATCTCGGCGCCAGGTCCGCAGTACCGTGCCGGGCCGGCCGCCGACCAGCGGCGCCACCAGCGCGGTGAGCAGCCCGGTCGCCCGGGCGGGAAGCAGATTGGCCAGATCGTCGACGCGGGCGGCCGCCCACCCGAACCGCCGGTAGCGCTGGTTGCGGTAGCCGATCATGGCGTCGAGGGTGTTCACCGCCCGATAGCCGAGTAGTCCGGGCACACCGGCCACCGCGCCCCACAGCAGGGGCGCGACGGCGGCGTCGGAGGTGTTCTCGGCGATCGATTCCAGGGCCGCCCGCGCCAGGCCGTCCGCGTCCAGGGCCGCCGGATCGCGCCCGCACAGGGCGGGCAGCAGTTCACGGGCGGCGGCGAGGTCCCCGGTTTCGAGCCGGTCGGCCATCAGCTGTCCGGTCCGCGCCAGACTACGACCCCCGAGCACCGTCCAGGTCGCTGCCGCCACCGGTATCACCCCGCCCCGGGGCAGCGCCGCACCCAGACCGACCACTGACCCCACCAGCAGCAGTTCGTGCACCACCCCCGCCCGGCGACGGTCGGCGTAGGTCACCGTCTCCAGCGACGCGGCCACCATGCCGAACCCCGCCACCGGATGCCCGCGCCGGGGGTCCCCCGCCGCCCGATCGATGGCGAACCCGATCAGCAGGCCCGCCGCGGTCGAAACTCCTGTGCGCACCGGGTGAGCGTATCCAGCAGCGCCCGGCCGGCTGTGCCGGGGACGACCGGGGCCGCGTTTCCCACGACCGGTGTCCGCACCGGCCCGACGGCGCCGGCCGGGCCGGATACCGTCGTCACCACATCGTCGTCGCGACGGGCCGCCGCCCCGATGTCACATATCGGGCGCGCCCGTCGTCGACTCGGCGAGACCATTGCCCGCCCGCCGGGCATCGACCGAACGGGGAACCGCAGTGACCGACCGAGCAGATTCCGCCGAGCTGGCCCGCCGATTCGAGGAGCTGCGCCCGTATCTGCGCCGCCTCGCCTACAGCACTCTCGGCAGTCTCAGCGACGCCGACGATGTGGTGCAGGAGGCGTGGCTGCGGCTGCAGCGGCAGCAGGAGGCGGGCGGAGCGCCCATCGAGAATCTGCAGGCGTGGCTGACCACGGTCACCGGGCGCCTGGCCCTCGATCAGCTCGGTTCGGCGCGGATGCGGCGCGAACAGTACGTGGGCGAATGGCTACCCGAACCCACCGTGACCGACTGGGAGGATCCGGCGGACCGGATCTCCCAGGACGAACGGGTCACCATGGCGCTGCTGGTGGTCCTGGAATCGCTGTCACCGGCCGAACGCACCGCGTTTGTCCTGCAGGACGTGTTCGGGATGTCGGGCCCGGAGGTCGCCGAGGTGGTGGGCCGCACTCCCGCCGCGGTCCGGCAGCTCGCTTCGCGCGCCCGCAAACGGGTCGAGGACGGGACCCCGCGGTTTCCGGCGTCCCCGGACGAACAGGAGAAGGTCGTCTCGGCATTCGCGGTGGCCTGGCGGTCCGGCGATATGAGCGCGCTGCTCGGCGTACTCGACGACCGGGTGACCCTCACCGCCGACGGCGGCGGCAAGGTGCCCGCCATCCGCAAGCCGGTCACGGGCGCCGAGATCATCGCCAAGATGCTGCTCGGCTGGTACAACGTCCCCGCCGCCTCGGGCGGCTGGGGCCGCACCATCGAGGTCAACGGCCTGCCCGGGCTGCTGGTGTTCGACGGTCACCACCACGGGGTGTTCTCCTTCACCGTCGACGACGGCCGGATCACCGCGATCCACGTCGTCCGCAATCCGGACAAATTGCGTGACCTGCCCGCCGACGCCGGACCCGAATGGCTCCTGCGTGACTCCGGCGAGAGCTGAGTCCGCCCTGCCGGCACCCCACGGTCTCCACCGCCTCGCCGGTCGCCGGAACGGGCGGGTTAGGTTGCGTATATAACGGGCGGGTTAGGTTGCGTATATGAGGATCGAAGTCAGTGGCCACCGGCCCGAGATAGACGAGACCGCGTGGATCGCCCCCACTGCGAACGTGATCGGCCGGGTGAAGCTCGGGGCCCAGGTCAGCATCTGGTACAACGCCGTCCTGCGTGGTGACACCGAACTGATCACCGTCGGCGAGCGCAGCAATATCCAGGACGGCTGCGTACTGCACGCCGACCCGGGTTTCCCGGCCACCGTGGGCGCCGGGGTGTCGGTCGGGCACAATGCGATCCTGCACGGATGCACGGTCGAGGACGACTGCCTGATCGGAATGGGCGCGACCGTGCTGAACGGTGCCGTGATCGGCCGGGGCAGCCTCATCGCGGCCAATGCGCTGATTCCCGAGGGCGCCCGGATTCCGCCGGGTTCGCTGGTGGCCGGGGTGCCGGGCAAGGTCCGTCGCGAGCTCACCGCGGAGCAGCAGCGCGGAGTCGAGCTCAATGCCATGGTCTATCTGCACCATATGTCCGAGCACCGGTCGGCGAAGGAGCTCTGAGCACACCCACCCGGACACGTAATTGGACAAGCGTCCAGTAGGTGGCTGATACCATGGAAAAACGTATCCGGGGAGACGGGTCGACCCGAAACCCGCTGTCCTGCATGGCCTCGGCGTTTCGGGCGACCCGTACAGGTGGGCACGGCGACGTGCCCGGCAGGAGGTATGACGGGTGGCGTGTGAGCAGTCCGAAACGCGCCGGTCGACCGGGCGGGTGAGCGTGGCCGATATCGCCGCGCAACCAGGAGGTATCGAGGCCCTGCGGCGAAGAGTCCACGAATTACGTTCCAGAGGAGTCGATTTCGCGGCCAACGCGATCGAACACGAGATGGCGGAGCTGGATCTGCCGCGCGAGTGATACCCGGCACGAAACCAACCCGCAGGTCACCCGGGGCATCCGGTGTCGGATAAGGTGTGAGGACCATGTCGCCCGTACCGCCGATCCTGCAACGCATCCTGGCCGAGCCACCCGCCGACAGCGGGAAAATACTCGACAGCGCGCTATCGGCCTTCCTGGACTTCGGGATCAAACGCACCAGCATGGGCGAGATCGCTCGCCGCGCCGGTATCAGTCCCGCGACCCTCTACCGCCGCTTCGAATCCAAGAACGACCTGGTCGAAGCGGTCACCATCCGGGAGGCGCAGCGTTTCGTCACCAAGATCGACAACCGGGTGCGCACGGTGGCCGGCTCCGAAGACCAGCTGGTGGAGATTTTCGTCGCTTTCATCTCCGCCATTGCCGGCAACCCGCTGCTGATCCGGCTGTTGCGCACCGAACCCGATCTCGTGCTGCCCCGGCTCACCACCGAAGCGGGCCCGATCCTGGCCGTCGGCCGCACCTACCTGGCCGCGAAACTACGGGAACTGCACGACAGCGGCAACGATTTCGATCCGGACCTGGTCGCCGAGATCATGGCCCGCCTGGCGCTGTCGCTGGCACTCACCCCCGACGGTCTGATCCCCATCCAGGACGAAGCCGCCGGCCGCGAATTCGCCCGCCGCACGCTGCTGCCCATGGTCGCCTGGCACAGCCCGGGCTGACCGGGTCACCACGCGAACGCCCGGTCCACCATCTCGTCCAGTTCCGCCTGTTCCACCGGCCCGGCCTCCGGTTGCGCGGCCAGCTCCCGCACCCGGCGCACGATCGCGCCCGCGGCCGGAGTCCCCGGATCGGGTAACGGCAATCGGGAGACGTACTGGGTGATCCAGCGCCGCCGGCCCGAATAGAGCCGGTTACCGCAGACCGCGTCGTAGTAGCGCAATCCCAGCGCCGAGTTCGCGACACCCATCATCAGACAGGCCATATCCTCGGCCCCGGCGTCTCCGCCCAGATCCGCCAGCGAAATCCAGTAACAGTCACCGTTGACCACCGCACCGGACCGGTCCAGCGCGAAGCGCGGCCGGTCGCTGATATCCGGGAACACCACCTTGGGGGTCTGCCACAGATGCGGCCGCTGCGGCACCCAGTGCTCGAACCATTCCCGGCCCGCCCCGGTGAGATAGCTCCGCGCCGTCAGCACCTCCCGGTGCTGCTCCAGGTAGGCCGCGGTCCGCGGATACCGCGCCAGATCCACCGGAACCCGGTGCGTACGAGTGAGGTCGTACGGATACAGCACCCGGGTCCGGCGGGACCGATCGATCCGCCACGGCCGCAGATCGTGATGGGTGATGAGATCGCGCAACAGCTCCGGTTCGGCCGCCGGATCGCCCCAGTGCGCCGCGATGAAGACCTTGTCCGCATTGGTCTTGATCCCCACCCTGATCCGCCCCAGGTCCCCGAACGTGCGCCACATCCGCGCGGCGACCCCTCGCAACCAGTCGTCGTGCTCCACTCGGGACATCCGCCACCCCACCGATGCCGCCGCCGCACCGGACTCGGTGGCCAGCTCCCCCACCGTCACCGCGAACCGGCGCCCCTGCCGCCACACCGTCGCATCACCGGTTCCGCCCAGGGCCGCGAACAGTTCCCGCTCCTCGTTCACGGTCCCCGCGCAGAAGTCCGGGCCACGGGCACGCATGCCCTCCCCCACAGCTTCCCCGCTGCCGGCCGGGCTCTCTCCCGCTCCCCGTTGCTGCGCATCCGGACGGGCGGGACCGCTTGGGTCCGCCATTGCCTCGCCCCCGGATACCGGAATCGGCGCCGCCCCGGCCTCCTCCTCGTACACCGAGACGTACCGGCACTCCCCGCGCGCCGCGCCGCGCACGGCGATCGTCACCGCCGGCAGGACCGCTGCCTCGAACAGCTTGGTATCGCCCAGGTCGTACAACTCCACCGGCGTCAGATCCGCCAGCAGCAACGCCCGCAGATTCGCCCCCGCCTTAGTGGTCAGGAACCGATTCGCGCACAGCAGGCCCAGGACCCCACCCGGAACCATCAACCGCGGCAGCGCGGCGACGAAGGGATGTGTCAGATCGATCCGCCCCCGCAACCCGAACTGCCCCCGCAGCGCCCGCGCCGCCGCCCCACCCAGCTGCTGGGTCCGGACGTACGGCGGATTGGCGATCACCGCGTCGAACGATTCGGCCGGCAACCCCGCACAGTCGGCCAGGAAATCGGTTTGCCGCCATTCCACATCCACCCCAACCCCCACCGCCCGTCGCCGCGCCAACGCCAACCCCGCCGGATCCAGGTCGTACCCCACCAGCTCGACCGGCGCCCCGGGCAGCCGCCCGGCCAGCGCGTCCCTGATCGCGAACAACAGCTCCCCGGACCCACAGGCCGGATCCAGCACCCGCACCGGCCCGGTCGAGTCGATCCGCGCGGCCACCCGCCCCGCCAGGAACCCCGCAAGCGCCGCGGGCGTGTAGTGCCGACCATGACGTTTGCGCTCGCGAGCCCCCGCTCCATCGCGTCCCATCTGCGCATTGTCGTCGACCGAGCCCCCCGACCAGACACTTTCGGAGGAAGTGTGCCCTGTGGGCGGAGGGTAACTTGCAGAGTCCCGGCCCGCCCCGAAAGGGTTCCCACTAGACGTCGAACGCCGACGTAACCAGCATGCGTCGAGTTCTGCGAGACACCTCAAAGGGTTGAGGCCCGTCTCGCCGTTTCGGCCTCGAAAGCGCCCGCGCCGAAGGCGCAAGTCTCGAGGCCGAAACGGCGAGACACAAGGGGGCCTCAACCCCGCGCGCGCCAGCGCGCCAAAAACACGGCCTCAACCCCGCGGCGCCGCAGGCGCCGCCAAAATCACAGCGGGATGTTCTTGTGGTGGCTGGCCCGGCACGGCGCTGCCGCCAGCGCCGCGGCGATCTTGCTACGCGTGTGCGCCGGGTCGATGACCTCGTCGACCACCCCGATCGACACCGCCCGCTCCACCCCGCCGGCGATGGCTTCGTGTTCGGCGGTGAGCCGTTCGTGCAGCGCTTCGCGCTCTGCCTCCGGTGCGGCGGCCAGGGCTTTCTTGTGCAGGATGCCGACCGCGGCCTTGGCGCCCATGACCGCGACCTCCGACCCCGGCCAGGCGTAGACCGCGGTGGCGCCCAGGGAGCGGGCGTTCATGGCGATGTATGCGCCGCCGTAGATCTTGCGGGTGACCAGCGTGACCCGCGGGACGCGGGCTTCGGCGAAGGCGTGCAGCAGTTTGGCTCCGCGACGCACCACGCCGTCCCATTCCTGACCGACGCCGGGCAGATAGCCGGGGACGTCGGTGATGACGACGAGGGGGATACCGAAGGCGTCACAGAGGCGGACGAAGCGGGCGGCCTTCTCGGCACTCTTGGAGTCCAGGCAGCCGCCCAGGCGCAGCGGGTTGTTGGCCAGGACGCCGACGGTGCGGCCGGCCAGACGGCCGAGGCCGGTCACCATGGAGCGGGCGTAGCCGCCCTGCAGTTCTTCGAAGCTGGATTCGCCGTCGACATTGTCGAGCAGTTCGTGGACCAGCGGTTTGACATCGTAGGCGCGTTTGGCCGAGTCCGGCAGCATGGCCTGCAGGTCGACATTGCCGTGCTCGGCGGCGACGAGGTCGAATTCGCCCTGTTCGGCGAACATCGAGACCAGGCGGCGGGCACGGTGCACGGCGTCGGCTTCGTCGTCGGCGACGATATGGGTGACGCCGGACTTTTTACCGTGGGTTTCCGGGCCGCCGAGGGTGGCCATATCGACCTGTTCGCCGGTGACGCTGCGCACCACATCGGGGCCGGTGACGAAGACGCGACCTTCGGGGGCCATGATCACGATATCGGTGAGCGCGGGGCCGTAGGCGGCGCCGCCGGCCGCGAAGCCGAGGACCACCGAGATCTGGGGAACCCGGCCGGAGGCGCGGACCATGGCCTCGAAGACCAGGCCGACCGCGTGCAGGGCTTCCACACCTTCGGCGAGCCGGGCGCCACCGGAATGCCACAGACCGACCACCGGCGCGCCGGAATCGATCGCGGTGTCGATGGCGTCGACGATATGGCGGCAGCCCTCCACACCCATGGCACCGCCCATGACGGTGGCATCGGAGCAGTAGGCGACGGTGCGGACGCCGTCGACCTCACCGACGGCCGCCAGCACACCCGACTTGTCGCGCGCATGCAGCGGCAGGACCGTGCCGGGGTCGAAGAAGCGTTGGAGCCGCCCGAGGGGATCACGCGGATCGGTCGCAGTTTCCTGATGGCGGGCCGGAGCGATAGTCGTCATCGCGTTGTCTCCTCGAGAATGTGCGCCCGAAACGCGGGCCACTGGGTGTCGAAGCCCGGACGGGGCCGCCCGGAAGAAACCCGGCGGCCCCGTCTATGGGTCGTCGAACAGTTCGGTCGGACCGTCAGGCCCGGCCGAAGGCGAGCGCGACATTGTGCCCACCGAAACCGAACGAATTGTTGATCGCGTACTCGATCTCCTGGCGCCGGGCTTCGCCCTTCACCACATCGAGGTCGATCTCAGGATCCTGGTTCTCCAGGTTCAGGGTGGGCGGCACGATACCGTCCCGGATGGCCAGCACGGTGAGCACGGATTCCAGCGCGCCGACGGCGCCGATGGAATGACCGAGCGCCGATTTGGGCGCGTAGACCGAGGCGTGATTGCCGACGGCCTTGTTGATCGCCTTCGCCTCGGCGGTGTCACCGATGGGGGTGGCGGTGGCGTGGGCGTTGATATGGGTGATGTCCTGCTTGGACAGACCCGCGGTCTGCATGGCCCGGGTCATGGCGCGGGCGGCGCCCGTGCCCTCGGGGTCCGGCGCGACCAGGTGGAAACCGTCGGAGGTGATACCGGCGCCCAGCAGCCGGGCGTGGATGGTGGCACCGCGCGCCTTGGCGTGCTCCTCGGTTTCGAGGACCATGAGCGCGCCGGCCTCGCCGAAGACGAAGCCGTCGCGGTCCTTGTCGAAGGGACGCGAAGCGCCCTTCGGGTCGTCGTTACGGGTGCTCATCGCACGCATCATGGTGAACGCGGCGATCGGCACGGCGTCGATGAAACCTTCGACGCCACCGGTGACGACCATATCGGCATCGCCCATGACGATCATGCGCCACGCGTTGGCGATACCTTCCGAGCCCGACGAGCACGCCGAGACCGGAGTGACCACTCCTGCCCGGGCCTTCAGTTCGAGACCGACGACGGCGGACGGCCCGTTCGGCATGACCATCTGAACAGCGAGCGGCGAGATCTTGCGATATCCGCCGTTCTTCAGCTTGTCGACCGAATCGATGAGCGCGTCACCGCCACCCAGCCCAGTGCCGATGGCCACACCCAGCCGATCCGGATCGACTTCCGGGCTGCCCGCATTGCGCCAGACCTCGCGGCCGAGCACGGTCGCGAGCTGCTCGACATAGGCCATCCGGCGGATTTCGACCCGGCTCAGCAGGCTGTCGGGACGAACCTTCAGGTGGCCGCCGATGCGGACCGGTAGGTCGTATTCCTCGATGAAGTCATCGTCGAGAACGTCGATGCCGCTCTCGCCGTTGAGGAGACCCTTCCACGTCGCATCGACGTCACCCGCGATCGACGTGGACGCCGCCAGGCTCGTGACGACGACGTTCGGGAAGTTCCCGTTCAAGGTGGAAGGAGTGGTCACGGTGTCGGCCCTACTCGGCGTTGTCGAACTTGGCCTTGAGCTCGGCGGCGGTGTCCGCGTTCTCCGCCTCGAGCTTCTGGATGTAGGCGACGGCGTCGCCGACGGTCTTCAGGCTGGCCAGATCCTCGTCCGGGATCTTGACCCCGTACTTGTCCTCGGTCTGAACCGCGATCTCGACCATGGACAGCGAGTCGATGTCCAGGTCATCGACGAAGGACTTCTCGACGGTCACCTCGGAGGGTTCGATACCCGTAACCTCTTCGATGATCTTGCCGAGTTCCTCGACGATTTGTTCCTGGGTCAGAGCGGCCACTTCGTGGCTCCCTTCTAATTTTCTCGGTAGGGCTCTACATATTTCTTCGGGCCGAGACGACGCACGGTTACGTCGCTCGGTGCCGTGCTCCCGTCGAGGGTTCGTCGGAAACACGGCCGTAGGCAAGCTAGCCGGAGCTCGTGAGCTCGGCCAGAGCGGGGATGTCCTCCGGGGTCTTCAGTGCCAGATTCGGCGTGCCTTTGAGCTCCCGTTTGGCAATGCCGACGAGGGTTCCCGCCGGTGGCAACTCCGCCACCGCCGAAACACCGGCCTTCCGGACGGTTTCGGTGCACAGGTCCCACCGGACGGGCCGGGTGACCTGCGCGGCGAGCTTAGCCACCGCGTCCGCGCCGGACTCGACCGGCTTGCCGTCGGCGTTCGACAGCAAGGGACGAGTCGGCTCGTGCGGGGTGATCTCGGCGATCGCCGCCGCTACCGCCTGTTGGGCGGGAGCCATGAACTCGGTGTGGAACGCGCCCGCCACGGGAAGCGCCCGCACCCGGGCCTTCTCCGGCGGATTCGCGGCCAGTTCGGCCAGTGCGTCCAGACGTCCCGCCGCCACGATCTGACCGGTGGCGTTGCGGTTGGCCGGGACCAGTTCCAGTTCTTCGAGCCGTGCCAGCACAGCGGCCTCGTCGCCGCCGAGCACCGCGGACATACCGGTCGGCTCCAGCGCGCACGCCTTCGCCATTTCGGCACCGCGGATGGCTGCCAGCGTAACCGCTTGGTCGGCGGAGATCACGCCGGCGACCGCCGCGGCGGCGAGTTCGCCCACCGAGTGGCCGGCCACGATGGTGTCGGCCGGCACCCGCCGATCGCCGATCTCGGCGAAGGCGAGCAGCGCGGCCGCGACCACGAGCGGCTGGGTCACGGCGGTGTCGGTGATCTCTTCGGCGGTCGCTTCGGTTCCGAGCCGGATCAGATCCAGACCGGATTCCTTCGACCACAGTGCGAGGCGGTCACGAGCGCCTGGCAGGTCGAGCCAGGGCGCGAGCATGCCGGGTGTCTGAGAGCCCTGTCCAGGGGCGAACAACGCGATCACGTACCTAAGAAAACACTGTGAGACCGCATTTGCGAGATGTCGACGTGAATGAAGCTTGCGGACGGCTTTTGTATGGTCCCCACAAAAGCCCGCGTGGTGTGTCCGGATCGACCGAATCGGGGTCCGCGTTACAGCCCGTCTTTGTCCAATGGGACAAAAGAGTCATCTGAGGTTTGTGATGACGATTCGTTACGAGTTCGTGTCAAACGACCCACTGTGGCGGCGATTCGTAACACATACGCATCCCGCGGATTGAGCGGATCACGACCGGTTACTTCCCCGATCCGCTTCAGGCGATACCGGACAGTATTTGGATGAACGTACAGTTGACGCGCGCACATCTCGACCGCACCGCCGCATTCCAGGTAGGCATCCAGGGTGTCCGCCAGGGCGGAACCGGCAGAAGCCAACGGAAGGACAAGGTACTCGACAAGTGCGTCGACCGCAGCTCGATCACCGAGCAGCGCTCGTTCGGGCAGGAGTTCCATGGCGTGGACCGGGCGCGGAGCCTCCCGCCAGCCGATCACCGCCTCCATCCCGGCCAGCGCCTCCAGGGCGCTGCTGTGCGCGGCTCCCAGCGTGCGCGTGGTCGGCCCGATCACCACCGGACCGTCCGAGAACGCCTCGGTGAGCAGATCGGCCATGAACGGCGAGCTGTGCAGCGCATCCCCCAGGGGGCCGCTCACCACCATCACCAGACGGGCGCCCTGCACCACCGCCAGCGCCGCCCGGCCGTGCCGCGCCGCGATGGTGTGCACCGCGCCGACCACCGACACGCCCTGATCCCGCGGCGGCGTGCCCACCAGGACCGTCGCCGGGGCGGTCGCGTCCCAGTTCAGGGTGGCCGCCCGGGAGAGCATGTCGGGGCCGGTGTCGCCGCGCACCACCGCGTCCACCACCAATGCTTCGAGCCGGGTATCCCAGGCACCCCGGGATTCGGCCGCGCTGGCGTACACCGAGGCGGCCGCGAAACCGAGCTCGCGCCCGTATCGCAGCACCGCCTCGGTGAGCGCGACCAGTTGCCGGTCGTTACGCGCCAGTGCGGGCAGCCACTGTTCGAAGAACTCCATGGCCACCCGCACCATGTCCACGGTCTGGCGCAGCGTCAGCCGCCGCGCCAGATCCTGCGGAATGACCTGGAAGGCGTCCAGGCTGAACCGGATATCGCTATCCGGGTCCTGGAGCCATTCCAGGAAGTTGACCACCGCGGTCTGCACCAGCATCTGCACGCCGGCGCGCTGCGCGGCGTCCAGGTCGGCGAAGAACGGCAACCGGTCCTGCATCGACCCCACGGCTTCGGTGGACAGCCGCCCGGAGAACTGCTTGACGCGTTTGAGCAGCGTGTCCGGTAGCGGGTCGCGGGTCTGCCGATTCGGCGACAGCGCGCCGGTCGGCAGGTACACCTCGTGCTCGCTGGAGCCCTCGGAGACCCGGCGCGGCCGCGGTGGTCTGCGTTCGATCATCGAACCGCCGTCACTCCGCGTCTCCGGCGCCGCCGGCGGTGAACTCCGGCGCGGCCGATACATCGTCGATGCGGTACCGGGCGGCGGCCTCGGCGGCCTTCGCGGGGTCCAGTTTGCCGATCCGGCCCAGTCCCGCCAGCGCGGCGACCACGATGGATTCCGCGTCGACATTGAAGACCCGGCGCGCGGCGGGCCGGGTGTCGGAGAACCCGAACCCGTCGGTGCCCAGGGTGGTGAAATCGCCCGGCACCCACTTGCGGATCTGGTCCGGCACCGCACGCATCCAGTCGGTGGCGGCCACGAACGGTCCCTCGGCACCGGCCAGCGCCCGGGCCACGTAGGGCTGTCCCGGATCCTCGCCCGGATGGTGCAGCGCCTCGATCTCGAGTTCGAGGGCCTCCCGGCGCAGCTGACCCCAGGAGGTCACCGACCACACGTCGGCGGCCACACCCCAGTGGTCGGCCAGCAACTGCTGGGCCCGCAGACCGTCGGGCACGGTGACACCGGAGACCATGATCTGGGCCCGGACATCACCGGCGCCACCCTTCTTGTACAGGTAGATCCCCTTCAGCAGACCGTCCACGTCGAGGTCCTCGGGCTCGGCCGGCTGCTGGTAGGGCTCGTTGTACAGGGTGAGGTAGTAGAAGATGTTCTCCCCACCGAACCCGTCCACACCCGGCGTACCGCCGTACATCCGGCGCAGGCCGTCGCGCACGATATGGGCGATCTCGAAGGAGAACGCCGGATCGTAGGACACGACCGCGGGGTTCGTGGCCGCCAACAGCAGCGAATGGCCGTCGTTGTGCTGCAGGCCCTCACCGGTCAGCGTGGTCCGGCCGGCCGTCGCGCCGAGGACGAAACCGCGCGCGAGCTGATCGGCCGCGGCCCACAGCCCGTCACCGGTGCGCTGGAACCCGAACATCGAATAGAAGATGTAGAGCGGGATCATCGGCTCGCCGTGGGTGGCGTAGGAGGTGCCGACCGCGGTGAACGACGCGGTGGAACCGGCCTCGTTGATGCCCTCGTGCAGGATCTGCCCGACCGTGCTCTCCTTGTAGGCGAGCATCAGTTCCGCGTCGACCGAGGTGTAGAGCTGGCCGTTGCGGTTGTAGATCTTCAGCGAGGGGAACCACGAGTCCATACCGAAGGTGCGGGCCTCGTCCGGGATGATCGGCACGATGCGCTTACCGATCTCGGGGTCGCGCAGCAGTTCCTTCATGAGCCGCACCAGCGCCATCGTGGTCGCCACGTTCTGCTTGCCCGAACCCTTGCGCACCGACTTGTACGCCTCGTCGCCGGGCAGTTTCAGCGGTGCGATATTCGTACGCCGCTCCGGCAGGAATCCGCCCAGGGCTTTGCGACGATCCAGCATGTACTGGATCTCCTTGGTCTCCGGGCCGGGGTGGTAGTACGGGGGCAGGTACGGATCCTTCTCCAGCTCGGCATCGCTGATCGGGATCCGCTGCAGATCGCGGAAGTCCTTGAGGTCCTGCAGGGTCAGCTTCTTCATCTGGTGGGTCGCGTTGCGGCCCTCGAAGTGCTTGCCGAGCGTGTAGCCCTTGATGGTCTTGGCCAGGATCACCGTCGGCTGACCCTTGTGCGCCAGCGCCGCCGCGTAGGCCGCGTACACCTTGCGGTAGTCGTGCCCGCCGCGCTTGAGGTTCCAGATCTCCTGATCGGACAGATCCTGCACCAGCGCTTTGGTGCGCGGGTCACGGCCGAAGAAGTGGTCGCGGACATAGGCGCCGTCGTTGGCCTTGTAGGTCTGGTAATCGCCGTCGGGCGTGGAGTTCATCAGGTTCACCAGCGCACCGTCGCGGTCGGCGCCCAGCAGGGCGTCCCACTCACGACCCCAGATCACCTTGATGACGTTCCAGCCGGCGCCGCGGAAGAACGACTCCAGTTCCTGGATGATCTTGCCGTTACCGCGCACCGGGCCGTCGAGGCGCTGCAGGTTGCAGTTCACCACGAAGGTCAGGTTGTCCAGACCCTCCATGGCCGCCACGTGGGCGAGGCCGCGCGATTCGGGTTCGTCCATCTCGCCGTCGCCGAGGAACGCCCACACGTGCTGCTCGGAGGTGTCCTTGATCCCGCGATCGTGCAGGTAGTGGTTGAACCGCGCCTGGTAGATGGCGTTCATCGGGCCCAAGCCCATCGACACCGTCGGGAATTCCCAGAAATCGCTCAGCAGCCGCGGATGCGGATACGACGGCAGACCCTTGCCCAGGCCGCCGTGGCTGTACTCCTGGCGGAAACCGTCGAGCTGATCGGTGCTCAGCCGGCCCTCGAGGAAGGCGCGAGCATAGATACCGGGCGAGGCGTGACCCTGGATGAAGATCGAATCGCCGCCGCCGGGATGGTCCTTGCCGCGGAAGAAATGGTTGAACCCGACCTCGTAGAGCGCCGCCGAGGACGCGTAGGTCGAGATGTGCCCGCCGACGCCGATACCCGGGCGCTGCGCACGATGCACCATGATCGCCGCGTTCCAGCGGATCCAGGCCCGGAAGCGCCGCTCGGTCTCCTCGTCGCCGGGGAACCAGGGCTCGTTCTCGGTCGGGATGGTGTTGACGTAATCGGTGGACGTCAGCGAAGGAATGGAGACCCGCCGCTCACCGGCGCGTTCGAGCATCCGGAGCATCAGGTAGCGGGCCCGGCCGGGACCTTCGCGCTCGAGCATCTCGTCGAACGACTCGAGCCATTCGCTGGTTTCCTCCGGATCTATATCCGGTAGGTAAGACGCCACTCCTTCACGAATCACGCGGACTCGGCCACCGGCGGGCGCACCGTTGGCGTCGCGAGGGGTGGGAGCGGAACCCGGCACAGCGGATTCCGCCGGGACGCCAGAGTGGATCAGATCGGTCAAAACTGCTCCTCGTACAGGGGGTGGTCGAGCTGATGGCTGCGGTGACCCCGAATGGCCCGCTGGTGTGCGGATCACTCGTGACGACTTTTCCGGGCGTACCCGCGCACTGGCGTGGCACGTCCCACATCATCATGTCAGCCGCCCATCCAGTACCGTTCGACAGGCACGTCTCACTGCGGTTACCGAGGAGTCGGGAGGACGATGGAAGGGCTGGACCCGCGCCGGTTCGGACTGGTGTGCGCCGCGACGGCCCTGGTCGCAGGCGCCGCCGTGGCCGGTTGCGCGCAGCAGGTCGAAGGTATCGCGACGCCCAACGCCGCCGAGGCGACCTCCTATCGCGAATACGCCTCGTCCTCGTCCGCCGCCGCCACCTCGTCCCAGATCGCCGCCGCCCGGGACAAGGCCATCTCCGACAACTGCACTCTCTTCCCCGGCACCACCGGCGTCGGGGTGAGCAAGTACAACGAGTTCGTCGACGCGCACGACAACAACGCCCCCGACTACGACGCCAAACGCGACGGTGCCGTCACGGCGCTCGAAGACGCCGCCAAACAGGTCGAGGGCGGAGTGAACACCGCGGGCGCACAGCTGCCCGAGGAGTTGCGGATCAAGTTCGTCGCCTATGTCGACTCGGCCCGGGCCCTCGCCCAGGCCACCCGGGAGATGACCTACGCCTCCCCCGTCGGACCGCTCAACGACGCCAGCAAGCGCGTCAACGACGCGCGCAACGCGGTACGCGATGCCTGCCCCAAGTAACCCGGATCGCCCGTCACCAGCGGTTTCGGACGACATATAAAATTCGATCCACCCGATCGGCTTGCGTTAGGGCCGATAACCATGTTCGCTTGCAGATATCTGTAGTCGGGAGTTGAGGAGGACGCCACCGTGGTCGCCGCGGCGGACGATCAGAATTTCGCTCAGAAGCTTGGCATCACCCACGGCATGGTTGTCCAGGAGCTGGGTTGGGACGAGGACACCAACGACGACCTCCGGGCCGACGTCGAGGAGACCTCCGGCAGTGAACTGCTGGACGAGGACTCCGACGAGGTCATCGATGTCGTCCTGCTCTGGTGGCGGGACGGTGACGGGGACCTGGTCGACGAATTGATGGAGGCGATCGGCCCACTCGCCGACGACGGCTTCATCTGGGTGCTCACCCCCAAGACCGGTAACCAGGGCCATGTCGATCCCAGTGAGATCGCCGAGGCCGCCCCCACCGCCGGTCTCACCCAGACCTCGGCCATCAAACTCGGTGAATGGTCGGCCAGCCGGCTGGTGCAGCCCAAGGCCCCCACCAAGCAGCGCTGAGCCACCCAGTTTCGCGCACCCCACGGGCCGGGGTGCGCGCACCCGAGATTTGGAGGATCCTCATGCCCCTCGAGGTCGGCACCCAGGCGCCGGAGTTCACCCTCAAGGACCAGAACAATCAGGAAGTCTCGCTGTCGGACTACCGCGGCGAGAAGAACGTCCTGATCGTGTTCTACCCGCTCGCCTTCACCGGCATCTGCCAGGGCGAGCTGTGCAAGGTTCGCGACGAACTGCCGCGATTCCAGAACGACAACACCGAGATCCTCGCGATCTCGGTGGGCCCCCCGCCCACCCACAAGATCTGGGCGGCCGAACAGGGCTACACCTTCCCGCTGCTGTCGGACTTCTGGCCGCACGGCGCGGTGGCCCAGCAGTACGGCGTCTTCAACGACGTGACAGGTTTCGCCAACCGCGGCACCTTCGTGGTGGACCGCGAGGGAACCATCCGTTTCGCGGAGATGAACGGTCCCGGAGAGCCCCGTGACCAGGCGGCTTGGGAGAAAGCGCTCGCCGCGCTAGATTCATAGACCGTTCCCCCGGACACGCTCCGGGGGACCCGGGCGTATAGCTCAGCGGTAGAGCTCTGGTTTTACACACCAGCGGTCGGGGGTTCGAACCCCTCTGCGCCCACCGAGAACGGCCAGGTGGTTTCGCCTGATGCGAGAAAGTGCTGCCCACGTGGATTTGTGTGGGCTTTCGAGGGTCGACCCCAGCGGGTCAGGACCCGCACGGCGGCGGGGCCTGGACGGTTCCGTATCCCCGCCGATTACGCGCAAGAGCGTCCTCGGACGAACCGGTTCAGGCGCGGCCCGGCGTGAGTACGCGCGCTCCGCGTTATCAGCAGGAAGGCCACGGCCGGATATATTCCGGCGATCGCGAAGTCGAGCAACCCCAGGCCGGTCTCGCCCTGCTGGAGACGGTCGAGCGCGGCGATGGTGATCACGCCGGAGCCGAAGAGATAGCCGACCGTCAGCGCGGGCACCGCGGTGCGCGCGGGCAGGACCGCGCCCACCGCATCGTTCCGCCGGTGCCCGAGACGCCGCCGGTCGGACCAGCGGTCCTCGCTACATCGGCGCTCCCCGGGCGTCCGCGGCGGGAAGCACATAGGAGAACCGCCGGACCCGCGGTAGCCACAGCTGCAACTCGGTGAGGCCGGTCAGATCGGTGCTGCCGGCCACCCGGGCCAGGCCGCGGTGCAGGCGGCGCCACTGGTCGATCCGGTCCGGCGGCAGCGGCCCGGCCACACGGTTCCGCCACCCGTTCTCGCTCGGACGCGGTTCCAGATCGGCGACGAATCGTTCCAGCGCGGTACCGGGTGCACGGTGCGCCAGACCGCCGTCGATCTGCTCCGCCGCCATCGGCGGCCCGTCCAGCACGACCCCGAGCAGATGCGTACCGGCGGTGAGCAGGCCCAGCAGAACGACCACGGCCTGGTACTCACCCGGCCGGCCGTCGAACCCGAGGAAACGGGACGCTTCGGAGAGGTCACGGGTGGCTCGGACCATCCGGTAGAGGTTCACCAGACGTTTCGCCTCGCGCGGCGTCTCGATCAACGTGTCCAGGGCCGCGAGGGCGGCGATCTCGGCCTCGGTCATCGGTCGTGGCGGCGGTGTCCGGGGGCCTTCCCGCTGCTGCCGGTCGACTTCGGAACCGGGCTCGACCGTGATCACGCCGCCGGCTACGGGCGCGAGCGCCGGCGGCTCCGATTCGAGCGCAACCGGACCCTCTCCCCGCTCGCCTCGCGCCGAGAAGAGCGGCCCTGGGTCCGCTGCCGGTGGCAGTGATGTGAGCGGTCGCGGTGGCGATGCGGCCGGCGGGCCCGATACGGAATGGGATCCGGTCATCGACCGAAGCAGCCGGCCCAGACCGTCCGACGACATCGCCGGCAGTACCAGCGGGATATTGAGGATCTTCTCCAGATAGTCCTCCGGGGTGCGCCCGAACGCGTCCGGATCGTCGTCGGTACCCATCGACAGCAGATCGGCGTAGCCGGTGCGCAGCGAACGCAGCAGCCACCGCGGGTCCACCCCGACCACCACCACGAACAGTTCGAAGGCCAGCAACAGATGCACGGCCTGCAACACCTCGACCACCTGCGCCGGGCGGCAGCGGTCCAGATCGTCGATATAGAGAACGATACGGTCGACCGGGCGCCGGGAGCGGTCCCACTCCTGGTCACTCGTCCGCCATTCCACCATCAGTGCGACGAGCTGCTCGAAATCCTTGCGGACGGTGGACACCAGCCCGAGGTTGCCCGAGTAGTCCGCGCTGCCCGCCCGGTCGGCGATGAAGTCGTGCAGGCGGCGTCCCGGCGCCAGCTGGGCCAGCCGGCGGCCGAGTTCGCCCACATGGGTGACGACTTCGTCCAATTGCGCCTGCGCCACACTCTGCCGCGCTTCGGCGTCCCGCAGCCGGTCCAGGGTTTCCGACATCTGCTCCGCCACCGCCGCATCGGCGGCTCCGCGCATACCGGTGTGCAGTTCGGCGGCCATCTCCCGCAGCGTCTGCAGCCCGGTCCGCGCACGGACCAGCAGCGTGACCCCGGTGCCGGCGCACGCACCGAAGAGCACGATGGTCGCGGACAGCCAGTCCCGCAGCGCCGGTGCCAGGACCGCGCCCAGGAGTCCGGTGAGCAGGACGACGACGGCTGCCGCCAGCGCGATCCGGCCGCGCCGGTCGGCCGGCACCCGCCGCAGCGCCTCGGCCTCGGTGAGCGTGCCGTGCATCTCCTCGGCCAGCAATCGGGCCCGGGCGGCTTCGTCCGCGACCCCCAGCCGGTGCCACAAACCGTCGACGCGCCGCCGGAACTCCGCGGAGCCGCGCAAGGCGACGAGGAGATCGCCGGCGGTCGTTTCGCGGGCCGCCGTGGCCGCTTCGATCTCCGCGCGCAGCGCCGCAGCCGTTTCGCCGGCGTCACGGGTGGCGAGTTCCAGTTGCCTGCGCTGGTCGACTCGCTGGGCGAGTTCCCGGCGGATCTGCTCGGCCCGTTCCCGGGTGTCCGGTTCGGAACCGGCGAGCTGGCGGAAGATCTCGTCGCCGAGACTGGCCCACAGGTTGCTGTCGGTGTAATGCCAGGCGTTGAAACCGATCTGCACGATCTCGGTGCAGTACTGTTCCTCGGTCCCGGCGAGTCCCTCGATACGGTCGCGCAGCATCGCCATGAAGTAGCTCTTGCCCGAACCCCATGCCCCGAAGACCCCGATCGACAACGGCAGCGGTGTTTCGCGATCGGCGATGACGGTGGCCAGCATGGAGACATAGGGCGCGACGCCGAGCTGGTCCCGGTCGAGCGGGATGCCGATATTCGGGTCGACCAGATCGGCGGACAGGTTCCCGGCCAGTCCACCCGACAGATCGGGTACCGCCCGGGCGAATTCCGCCGTGACCGCGGCCGCGTCGTCCTCCTCCCGGCAGAAGAAGACGAGACCGTCCAGCCGGAGGCCGTCCGGCTCCCTCGCGAGATCCACTGCCGCGGCGACCATCACCGCCGCCACCGCCGCCGCGGGCCGGTTCAGGTCTCCGGAGGTGAACAGTGGCAGACCGAGGATCCGCGTACCACCCTCGGCAGCGGCCCGGAGAGCTTCCGCGGTGGCGAGCCGGAGGGTGTTGTCCGACAGCGCGCCCCCGTCGTCGGCGGTATCGCGGGGCCGGACCAGTAGCGCCTGTTCCGGCCGGTCGGGTCCTAGGGCGAAGAAGCGGGGGTGGCGGGCATCGATCAGTTCGTACTCGATCAGATTCCACGCCGCGTCCGGATACGCCCTGCGCAGTGCCGCTCCCAGCGAACCGACGCCGGAGCCGACCGACACCGCGATGGTATCGATATCCAGCTCCCACGGACGATCGGTCAACGCGGACGAGAACCGTGTTCCGCCCACCACACCGAGTTCGGTGACAACAGATTCCGAGGTCGTCATCACGGCCCTTCCCCCGCTCGGCCGCCCTACGCCGCCGAGACCGACACTGCCCGCACTACATCGCCGCCGGACCCGTACCACGCGGGCTCGGCCGGTCGCCACCGCCCGCGGGAGCGCGGGCCCCGCCCCACCGCAGCGAGGCTCAGTATCGCATCCCGGCCCGAGAACCGACCGCGCGCAATATCTTTCCCACCGATACGACCGAGTGGTGAACCGACCGCCCGGGAGAGCATCGGGCCGGTTCACCGACGCGCCGCTACGCGCCCAGGTAGCTCGGCTCGGGCCGCTCGCCGCCGGGGACGTGCTCGCCGCCGGGCCGCGGAGTCCGCGCTTTCAGCGCCGGCGCGATGGCGGCCACCGCCAGAACGGCCAGCACGACACCGAGTACCAGCGGCGCCCGCAGCCCGAAAGCGGGTACGAGACTCGAGCCGACGGCCGAGCCGACGATGACTCCCAGCGTGATGAAGGAGGTGTGCACCGTGTTCACCACCACACCGGTACCGCCCGACCGCTGAACCCGTACCGCCATGGCCGGATTCATCGTCACCCCCACCAAACCGATACCGAGCATGAACAGCACCGCCAGCGGCCGGGAGCCGGTGCACACGGCGAAGCCGGTGAGGAACACGATATTGAGCAAGGTGCCGATCAGGAGCGTGGGGACGGTGTGCCGATCCGCGAGGCGGCCCACCACCATATTGCCCACCACGGTCGCGGCGCCGTAGCCGAGCAGCAGCAGCGGTACCTCCCCCTCGCCGAATCCGGTGACTCGGGTGAGGACCGGGGCGAGAAAGCTGAAGACGGAGAAGGTCGCGCCGATGATCAGGGTGCTGGAGACCAATGCGAGCAGCAGCTGCGGGCGACGAAGGGCCCGCAGTTCGCCGGCCGCGGAGGGGCCCGCGGCATGCTCGTCGCCGGTGGGCCGGGCGGGCTCTTGGACGAAGGCCAGCGTGAGCGCCGCCGCGAGCGCGGTCAGGACGGCCACGGTCCAGAACGCGGCCTGCCAGCCCAGCCGGCCGCCGACGAAGGTGGCCAGCGGCAGGCCCAGCAGTGTCCCGAGCATGAGCCCGCTCATCGCGACAGACACGGCACGGCCACGGATCCGTTCGTCCACCAGCCGCAGGGCCAGGGAGACGGCCAGACCGAAGAACGCCTGGGCGGCGATACCGGTCACAACGCGGGCGACGACCATCACCGGATACGACGTAGCCAGTGCGGCCAGCAGATTCCCGGCGAAGAAGAGCGCGAAGACGAGCATGATCGCGGGCTTCGGCGGTACCCGCAACAGAGCCAGGATCAGCAGCGGCCCGCCCAGTGCCATGGCGGCGGCGAAGACGGTGACGAGATACCCGATCTGCGCTATTCCGGTGTGCAGACTCTCGGCCAGTTGGGGCATGAGACCGGCGACAGCGAATTCGCTGGTGACCATGGCGAAAATACCCACGGCGAGGATATAGACCGCGGCCGGCACCGTGGTGGCGCGGGCGGGCGGCGAGGTCGGTGTCACAGGAGCTCCCAGTTTTGTAATGATTATTCTAAAATTCCGGCGACGCGGCCGGGCCCGCTATCGAGCAGCGAATGCCGCGACAACGGACTTTTCGGATCGGGCGGTTCGGATCAGGCGATTCCGCGGGCAGCGACCGGAGGTCCGCGCACCTCCGCGGAATCGGCGAATGCACCGGCCCGGACCGGAGCGGAAGCGAACCCGGAATCGCGCGGGCCACTCCGCGCCGCACGGCGGCCGCCGCCACAGCCGGCCAGGGCATTTCCCCTGGGCGCGACTCCGTCGTTTTGTATCGAATAGTCCAAAATTCGGCCGTGCGGACGAGCCCGTCGGTTCATCCCGTTCAGCCGTCCAGTCGGTCCGGCCGTAGCGCCCGTAGCGCCGCCTCGACGATCTCGTCACACCAGGGCGCGGCCACCCGGCCCTGGGATGACACCCGCAGCCCCGCGACCGCGGAATTCACGAACGCGGCGAGCCCTTCGGCAGAAACACTCGTCGTCACCTCCCCCGCCGCCTGCCCCGCCCGCAGCACCGCGGTCAGCATGGTCAGCCGCGCGGCCGTATCCCGGCCGATCCGCTCGATACTCGCCTCGTGCTCGGGATCGTCTGCCAGTTCGGTCACCGTGTTCACCGCCAGGCATCCCCGGGGCGCCCCGGAGGCCGCCCGCTCGGCCTCCTCGGCCGCGACCGCGCGGAGCAATTCCCCGATACGTTCCACCGTCGGGCGCGTGGGATCACCGATGATCTTCTCGGTACGTGCCAGGGTCCGCCCCAGATAGGCCTCGAGGCACTGCGCGAACAGCTCGTCCTTGCTCCCGAAGGTGTTGTACAGGCTGCTACGACCCAGACCCGTTTCCCGGCAGAGATCCTCGGCACTGGTGGCATGCAGGCCGGCCCGGCCGAACTGCCGGGTGGCGGCATCGATGACCCGCTCGTGATCGAAACTGCGCGGACGTGCCATGCGGTTACCCTAGCTTGTTTTGTAACGCACTGTCCATAATCCCGTCCGCGACAGCCCCTGCCGCGAACCGAGCCGGAGGACGGCCACCGCCACGAACCGAGCCGACCGCTCCCGTCCGGATTCGGTACTCAGCCGACGTCGCGGCGCAGCCAGGTCACCTCGGCGCCCTCGCTGCCGGTCCGGTAGACCTCCAGATCCTCGTCCCAGGCCGTCCCCAGCGCCCGATCCAGTTCCGTGGGCAGATCGAATCCGGTGTGCCGGCCCAGCTCACGGTCGGCCTGCAACAGGACACGCAGCCGCATCTCGCCCACCATCACGTCCCCGTTGGCACTGGTCGAGCCATGCCACAGACCCAGCGACGGCACGAAACTGTAGCGCTCCCCGTCGACGCCGTCGCTGGGATCCTCGGTCACCTCGAAACGCAGGACCGGCCAGGAGCGCAGTGACTGCGCGATACGGGACGCGGTACCGGCCGGGCCCACCCATTCGGTCGTGGCGCGGAGTTGCCCGGGGGCGGCGGGCTGCGCAGTCCAGCGCAGCGAGGCGGGGACACCGAGAGCGGCCGCCAGCGCCCATTCGATATGCGGGCACAGCGCGGCGGGCGACGAGTGGATGTACACCACACCCGCCGTTGCCTCCGCATATCGGGACGATCCGCGCACCACGTACACCTCCGGTTTCGACGATGCTCGTCTTCCCCAACGGTCCGTCGACAAGGCGTTGCCCGAGTGTACTCGAGTGCCCGGTGTTACACGTGTTACTTCACTGCCGTGTTGCGCGCGAGTGTTGCCTCCGCAATGACCGAATCACTGAACGGAGGCCATACTTCGCGCGACCAATCACCGAAATTCTCGTCGCTCAAGGCCACACACGCCACGCCCGGGCGCGGATCGACCCACAGGAACGTCCCGGACTGCCCGAAATGACCGAAGGTTTCGGCCGAATTGGCGGACCCCGTCCAGTGCGGTGACTTACCGTCCTTGATCTCGAAGCCCAGGCCCCAATCATTGGGCCGTTGCGAGCCGAAACCCGGCAGGACACCGTCGCTACCCGGGAACTGCACGCTGGTGGCCTCCGCCAGAGTGTGCGCCGAGATCAGGCGCGGTTCGAGAAGTTCGGCCGCGAAACGCAACAGGTCGGCGAGGGTGGAACTCGCGCCGTGCCCGGCCGAGCCCGTCAATTCCGAATCGACCATACCCAGCGGCTCGAAGACGCCCTGCCGCAGGTACTCCGGGAAAGGGATACCGGTGTGTTCGGTGACCGCGTCGGCCAGCAGTTCGAAACCGGCACTCGAATAGATGCGTTTGGCACCGGGCCGGGCCAGGATATCGGTGGTGTCGAAGGCCACGCCGGAGGTGTGGGCCAGCAGATGACGGACGGTCGCGCCGGGCGGCCCGGCGGGCTGATCGAGTTCGATCGCCCCCTCCTCCACGGCGACCAGCACCGCGTAGGCGGCCAGGGGTTTGGTGACCGACGCCAAGCGGTAGACCCGGTCCGGTTCACCGGCCGACCAGCGGCCTTCCCGGGTGATCACACCCGCCGCGGCATGCCGGACCGGCCATTCCTGGATCTGCTCGAGTGCGCGCACACCCCGAGGTTACGAGACGGAACCGGGGCCGCGGAACCCGGCCGAGCAGTTACCGCAGAGCGTTGGAATGCCGCCGTCACGCCGATGACGGGCCCATGCTCGCAAACACTATGCCGCAGAGTGGATCCACCGGGCGGTAGCCCAGGTGGAGCGGTCGGCCGCGGCGCCGGCCGGCGCGGTCACGCCGGTGGAGACGTCATTTCCCCACCCGTACCGCGACCGGCTCACCCAGGGGCCGACCCGCGGAACGCTACGCCCGCCGCGGCGGGCGACTCGGGCCACCCGGCGCAGGTGGACGCCCGGCTGCCGGAAATCCGAGCCGGCGATATCGGCCCCGGACCGCTACCGGCATCGGGTGGGCCGGTGAGGGGTCGGCCCACCCGGATGCCCGCCGCTCAGCGGTCGGCGTCGGTGTACTTGATGATGCCGCGGATGTTCTTGCCGTCCAGCATGTCCTTGTAACCCTGGTTCACGTCCTCCAGTGAGTAGCTGCGGGTGACCATATCGTCCAGGTTCAGCTGCCCGGCCTTGTACATGGACAGCAGGCGCGGAATGTCCTGGCGGGCGTTTCCGCCACCGAAGATGCAGCCCTTGACCGTCTTCTGGAGCATGCAGAGCAGGAAGTTGTTCATCTTCACGTCGGCGGCGTCCATCCGGCCCATGGAGGTGACGACCAGGGTGCCCGCCTTCGCGGTGAGGATCAGACCCTCTTCGATGTATTCGCCCTGCATCTCACCCATGGTGAGGATGACCTTGTCGGCCATCCGGCCCTCGGTGGCCTCCATCAGCGGCATGATCGCCTCGGCCATGCTGGCGTAGGTGTGGGTGGCGCCGAACTTCTTGGCCTGCTCCAGCTTCCACGGGTTCGGGTCGATGGCGACGACCTTCTGCGCCCCGGAGAGCACCGCGCCCTGCAGCGCGCTCATCCCGACACCGCCGATGCCGACGATGGCCGCGGTATCGCCGGGCATCACGTTGGCGACGTGGGTGGAGGAGCCGAATCCGGTGGGCACACCGCAGCCGACCAGGCACGCGACCTCGAACGGGATCTCCGGGTCGATCTTGACCACCGAGCTGTAGTGCACCGTCATATACGGCGAGAAGGTGCCGAGCAGGCACATCGGAATGACGTCCTTACCGCGCGCCTGGATGCGGTAGCTGCCGTCGCTGATGGACTGCCCGGAGAGCAGACCCATGCCGAGATCGCACAGGGCCATATTGCCCGATACGCACGCCGGACAGCGGCCGCAGGCCGGGATGAACGACAGCACCACGTGATCGCCGACGGCGAGGTCGGGCGGGGTGCCGGGGCCCAGTTTGGTGATGACGCCCGCGCCTTCGTGGCCACCCATGGCCGGGAACGACGGCATCGGGGTGGCTCCGGTGACCATATGGTGGTCCGAATGGCACATTCCGGCGGTTTCCAGCTGGATCTGCACCTCACCGGCGCGGGGGTCACCGAGTTCGATTTCCTCGACCGACCACGGTTCGTCGATCCCCCACAGGATCGCGCCCTTCGTCTTCATTCGTGTCCGACCTCTCGCATGCGCGGGCTTTCATGTGACGGCCTCCACACTACGATACGAACTGGAACACGTTCTAGTGGTTTGGCGAAGATTTTCCGGAGAGAACTGGTCGGCCGACCATTGCACCGCGGCCGGCGGTGGGCACCCACCGCCGGCCGCCTGCCGGACAACTTCCGAATCGGCCGCTTCCACCACCTATACCCCGGCGGCGGCACCTACGGACAGGTATGCCGCCATTCCGCCCGGCCCGGGCGGGGAGAAGCGCCCGCACACACCGGACGCGCCGGATTAATGAAACCTGTTCTCACTCCATGAGTCCGCGCGCCCGCGCGAAGAGTTCGAGGGTATTCGCGTGCAGGAACTCACCGACCCGCTTGGGCGCCTTACCGGCGAAGGACCGCGCGTAGGTGCCTTCGAGCACGATGCCGAGTTTGAAGCAGGCCAGCACCGTGTACCAGGTGACCGCGCCCAGATCACGCTCGGAGAACTTGCCGTAGTGTTCGATCATCTCCGCGCTCGTCGGCAGTGAACCGGCCTCGCCGAGCTTGCCGATCAGCGCCGCCCCCGAGGTCCCCGGCTCGGGCCGGGTCGCGATCTGCCAGCCGAGGTCCAGCAGCGGATCGCCGATGGTCGACATCTCCCAGTCGACCAGGGCCGCGACCTCGGGCCGCTCGTAGGAGAACATGATGTTGGCCAGATGGCAGTCACCGTGCAGGATGCCCGGGGTCCATTCGGCCGGGCGGTGACGTTCCAGCCAGTCGGCCACCGCCTCCAGGCCCGGAATCCGTGGGCCCGGGTACCCCTCGTGCGCCGAGTACGACTCCAGCTCGTGGGTCCAGCGGCCGACCTGCCGCTCCAGGAACCCCTCGGGTTTGCCGTAATCGTCCAGGCCCAGCGCCCGGTAGTCCAGCGCACCCAGCCGGGCGATGGCCTCCACCGCCGACAGGCCCATCTGCCGGCGGGCCTCCGCGTCCTCGGCGAAGCGGGCGGGCAGCTCGGTCTGTGGGTTGAAACCCTCGATCGGTTCCATCAGATAGAAGACCGCGCCCAGCACCGACTCATCGGGTTCGGCGGCGATCACCCGCGGCGCGCGGACATCGGTATCGGCCAGCGCGCCCAGCAGCCGCGCCTCCCGGCGGATGACCTCGTTGCTCTTCGGGCGCAGATGCGCCGGACCGCGGCGCAGCACGTACTCGCGCCCGCCCCGGGTGAAACGAAGCATGATGTTCTGCGTGCCGCCGCCGAGCGCCTTCACCTCCTGGAACTCACCGCCGGCGAGCCCCCGCTCGTCCATCCAGTTCCCGACCACGGTGAAGTCGACGTGCTGGGGATCCACGCCTTCCGGCTGCGCAACAGACATGCCTGACATTGTGCCCCAACCGCTCGGACAAACTGCGGGCAACCGACAACAGTTCGCTACCCGCTCGCGGCGTAGGGTTCGGTCCACGATGTCTTTCTCCGTGACCCTCCAGCACCGTGTACTCGAGCGGGCCGTCGATACCGAGGCGGTCTTCCTGCGGTTGTACGGCACTTCGACGACCGCGTTCTGGCTCGACAGCGAGCACGTGGAACGGGGATCGGCCCGCTTCTCGTTCCTCGGCGACGCCACCGGCCCGCTGGCCGAGGTGATCGGCTACCGGGTGGGCAGCGGCAGGGTCACCGTCCGCACCGCCGACGGCGCCGTCCGCGAGGAGCCGGGCACCGTTCTCGACCATCTGGCCGAAGCACTGCGGGCACGGCCGGTCCCGCTGCCGGCGGACTTCCCGTTCGATTTCGCGGGAGGTTACGTCGGGTACCTCGGCTATGAGGTCAAGGCCGATTGCGGCGGGTCGGCGGCGCACCGCGCCCCGGCACCCGACGCCCAGTGGATCTTCGCCGACCGGGTGGTCGTCGTCGACCATCTCGCCGGGCGCACATATCTGCTGGCACTGGCCGACGATTCCGGCGGCGCCGCGGCACGGGCCTGGCTGCGCACCACGGCGGCGATACTGGACACGCTGCCGACCTGGTCGAATCCACCGCCGATCGACACCGGAGGCGACACCACCGGCCTCGAGGCCCACCTGGTCCGCGGCCGGGCGCGCTACCTGCGCGATATCGCCGACTGCCGGGCCGCGCTGCGGGCCGGTGAATCCTACGAGATCACGTTGACCGATCAGCTCGTCTTTCCCGCCACCTCCGGCGGACTCGATGCCTATCGCACGCTGCGCCGGGCCAATCCGGCGCCCTATTCGGCCTACCTGCGGTTCGGCGACCTGGAAATCGCCTGTTCCTCCCCCGAACGCTTCCTGAAGATCGACCGCGACCGGGTCGTCGAGACGAAACCGATCAAGGGCACCGCCCGCCGCGACCCCGACCCGGTGGTGGACGAACAGCTGCGTCGTGCGCTCGTCGAGGACCCGAAGACCCGGGCGGAGAACGTGATGATCGTGGACCTGCTGCGCAACGATCTGGGACGGGTCTGCGAGATCGGCAGTGTGCGGGTGCGCGACCTGCTGGCCACCGAGACCTACTCGACGCTGCACCAGCTGGTTTCCACCGTCCGCGGCACCCTGCGTGCCGATACCGGGGTCGTCGACTGCCTGCGCGCCTGTTTCCCCGGCGGCTCCATGACCGGGGCGCCCAAGCTCCGCACGCTGCAGATCATCGACACCCTCGAAACCCGGGCGCGTGGAGTGTATTCGGGGACGATCGGGTTTCTGGGGCTGGGCGGTACGGCCGACCTCAATATCGTCATCCGCACCGCGGTGCGCTACGCCGGGACCTGGCAGATCGGGGCCGGTGGCGCCATCGTGCTGGACTCGGTGGCCGAGGCGGAATACGAGGAGATGCTGCTCAAGGCCGCGGCGGTGTACCGGGCCACGGCCGGCGCCGTCGCACCGGCCGGCGAGGTGACCGCGGCCGGGTGAGCACCGCGGCGCCGGCGAGAAGTATTGCGGGCCATCGCAAACGAGCGGCCCGATCCCGCGAACAGCGCGACAATGGAGCGATGGCACAGCTCTGGGTGAGAACACATGGTGGGGACTGGCTTCGCGCCGACCAGATCATCGAGATCGGCACGGAACCGGTACGTGAACGCGGCCCACACGATGGTCCGGGCGCCGTCGAAGTCGTGGCCCGGCTGGCGGTGGCGACCGGCAGCGGGCAATGGGACTACGACCGGGGCAGCGGCACCGTCGAGCCGAGTGTCCGGATACTGGGCCGCTACCCCAGCGGGGAGACCGCCGACCGGATCGCCGACCAGCTGGTGCTGATCCTGCTCAGTGCGAACAAGAACGCGCAGATCACCTTTGACGACGAAGAGGTGCAGGTACGTCCCGTACACGATCGCACCGCCCACGACACCCCCTACAACGGCCGGACGCTCGACTCGGCCTGAGGCGCTCAGGAACGACGCCGAGGACGCTTCTTCGGTTCGGGTTCCGGTTCCGCGGGTTCGCCCGCGGTGAAGCCGGCCATCCGGCCGAGCCGGCCCACCCCGGGCAATCGGGCCAGCGCGCCGAACAGATCCTCACCCAGCGCGATCATCGCCTCCAGCCGCGGCAGCAGCCGGTCGTAGGCCGCGAACGCGGGGTCGGCGAGCGCCAGGGTGCGGTCGAGCCGGTCGATCGTGGCATTGAGCCGGTCGATGGCACTGGACAGGTTCTCCAGCACATCGGGCAGTTGCGCCGCCAGCTGCGCCGACGCCGGCGGCAGCCGTACCGCGGCGTCGAATGCCTGGCCGGCGGTCAGCTGGGCGGCCTCCAGTGCTTGACCGGCCGCGGACTGCGCGGCATCCACCGCGGTCTGGGCGGCGGCGAGCACATCGGCGGGTGTGGGGACCCGCCGGGCGCCCGGTCTCTTGTCCCCCGGCTGCCCCGGATCGGTCATGCCACAACTCTGCCGCATGGATCCCGAAAACCGCTACGACCTGCACACCTGCGGGCGTGTCGGCATCGCATGGCATAGTTCGACGACGATGGAACTGAGCAAGGGCGCCAATACGCCGATACCGACATCGCTTCTGGCCGTGGTGATTTCCTGGCGGTCGGACCATACGATGGACGCGCACGCCCTGCTGCTGGGCAGCGACGGGACGGTGCGCGGCGACCGGGATCTGGTCTTCTACAACGCGCCCCGCCACATCTCCCAGGCCGTCACCCTCGATCAGGACCCCGATCCGGGCACGGCGCGGCTCAGTGTTTCGCTACCGCGCACCGAGGCCGAGGTCGATCGCATCGTGGTGTCGGGCTCACTGGAGGAGGCGACCTTCACCGACCTCGGCGAGGTGACGCTCACGGTGTTCGCGGTCGACGGACCGGTGGCGGTGTTCACCGTCGACGACGCGGAATCGGTGTCGGCCATGATGTTCGGCGAGTTCTACCGCCGCGACGGCGGCTGGCGGTTCCGCGCCGTCGGACAGGGCTGGGCCGCCGGGATGGCGGGTCTGATCACCGAGTTCGGTATCCAGGTCGACGAGGAGCCCGCGGCACGGCAGTCCGCCCCGCCGCCGCCCCGCGCCGAGGCGCCGGCCCGGACGGCCTCCGAGGAGCCCACGGAACATCTGCGACCGGCCGCGTCCCCGGCCGGGGACCGCAGTACCGCGGTCCTCGACCGCCCCGCCGATCCCGGCCGCCGCCGCACCGGAATCGCCGCCGAGGAGCCGCCCCGCGCCGGTGATCGGGCGAATCCCCACCGCGGTCCCGAACCGACGACCACCGCCGCGAACGGCGCCCGCGGCGCCTCCCGCGGAGCGCATCCGGGCAACGCCCACTACCGCCTCGACGAGTCCCCGCCCACCGCGGCTCCCGCCCCGCCCTGGGACCGTTTCGCCGAACCGCAGCCCACCCGGCAACTCCCCGGAACAGTGACGCTGCGCCGGCTCGCCACCGAGCCGGTGCGCCTGCCCCCGCCCCCCGAACCCGCCCGCGCCGACTGGTACCGCGACCCCGAGGATCCGGCCCGGCTGCGCTGGTGGGACGGGGAACGCTGGACCACCGACCGGCGCCCGGCGGTGCGACCGCACGCCCACGACTGCGAGCGCTGCGGCGCGCGGCGGCGGCGCCGGGTCTTCGGCGGCCATCACCCGTGTGCGTCCTGCGCCGCGGAGACCGAGGATTTCCTCATCCACTGGCACACCCGCGCGGCCCGGTCGCTCGCCGCCACCGGGCCGCGCGGGCCGGAGTGGGAGGCGCTGTGGGCTTCCCTGCGCTATCAGCGCATCGATGCGGCCGCGGCGCGCGCCGCACTGCAACCGGCGGCGCTGCATTACGTGGAACGGCGGGTCGCCTTCGCGTTCGCCGACGGGCAGATCACCGCCGAGGAATACGACGATGTCGAATCCGCCGTCACCGAACTCGGTCTGAGCGGTCCCCTGATCGATGAACTGCGGTCGCGGCTGGCCCGGGGCCGCGCGCTGTCGCGACTACGGGAGGGTGATCTGCCCGCGATCGCCACACCGGACCTGCATCTGGACGCCGAGGAACTGGTGTACCTCGATATCGATGCGACCCATATCCGGGAGCTGGCCCGCGGCCCCAAGCACACCGAGGGCCGGTTGATCGTGAGCACCAAGAAGCTGCGCTTCGTGGGCACGGGCGCGGGCGTGGAACTGCCGTGGTCGCGGATCGTCTCGGTGGCCGCCGAATACGACACCGTGGTGGTCGCGGCCACATCGGCGCGCGGCGGCGCCACCTTCGCCGTCACCGATCCGGAATATCTCGCGGCCGCGCTGGAGGGGGCGCTGCGCATTGCGAAACGACTGGTCCTGGCCCCGGGACAACGGGATTCGCGCAGTATTCCACAAGAGGTGAAAGCGGAGGTGTGGCAGCGCGACGGCGGACGCTGCGTGGAATGCGGCGAGAGCCACTATCTGGAGTTCGATCACGTGATCCCGCTCAGCCGCGGTGGCGCCACCAGCGCGGCCAATCTGCAGATCCTGTGCCGCGGCTGCAATCGCACCAAAGGGGCCAATATCTGATCGCGGTACGGCCGCGGGTCAGGACACCAGCGGCGGCGGCGACCAGTTGCCCTCCAGCACCCGCTGTTCGGGCTCGTACAACCGCATGATGAGGGAGAACTGGCCCTGCTCGGGGATCGGCAACCAGTTGGACCGCGGCACCCCGGGCCCGGGATCGGCGGCCTGCACCGCGAATTCCAGCGCACCGTCGGGCGCTACATGCGGTGCCACCGGATGCCCGATGGTGTGCAGGTCCGCCGCGTTCGGCACCAGGTAGCCGTCGGCCCCGTAGGCGGTGATCGACCAGAACGCGGCCGCCGGGGGTGCTTGACCGGGTTCGAACCGCAGGGTGAACTCCCGCGGGTCGCCGTCCTCGTCGGCCTCGTCGAACAACGCCGGATAGAGAGCGGCCTCGGCGATATTGGCGCCGACACCCCTTCTGGCTGTGGTGGCACGCAGCAGATAATTGGTGCCGTACCGACCGACGTTCAAGGCCACCAGCCAGCCGTCGCGCATCCGGGAGGCCGGGTCGACGTAGGCCTTGATCTTCTGCTGCGCCGCGTCGACGCCCGCGTCGAGTTCGCCGGTGCTCACCCCTTCCGGGGATCCGCCCGGGCGGATTCCGATGGTGGCGAACCGCCGCATCGCCGGTTCGTCCTCCGGCGCCGGTGGATTGTCCTCCATCAACTCGCACAGGCGGTCGAAGTATTCGCGCGTCGACATCGCCTCGACCGAATCGCGGCCCACCGGTTCCGACCAGTCCTGATTACCCGGTATCGACTCCGATTCGGTGGCCGCCCGCGTATTCCACGCGCTGAGCGGCGCCAGCCGGAGCTGGGCCTGGACGGCGCGAACGGCGGGCACATCGGCGCTGCCGCGCACCTCGACCCGCCCGTAGAGCCAGGCATCCGCGGTCGGCACCGGAAGGTGCACGACACCGGCCGGCAGCTTCCCGTCCCAGCCCGGCCCCGTGACCGCGTAGGTATAGGGCGGGGACGTGCCCGGTTCGACCTCCGGTCGCACGCTGCTCGGCGTGGACACCGTATTGGACCAGGCGTCGAGAACCTGCATCACCCAGTACCGATCCCGGATCTCCGGTACCTCGAAGAGCACCGGTTCCTTGCGTAGATCCAGCCATGCCACCGAATACAGGTTGTCCAGGTCGATCCGGACCACCGTGCGCTGGCTCGCGGGTGGCAGGGAGGAGGTGTGCTGGAACCGATTGGTGGATACGTAGTCCAGTGCCCGTCTGCGTAATGTGTCGATCAGGATCATGGGGTAGCCGAAGATATAGGCGTCGGCCGCCACCTCCCGCCGGGTGGCGGGGGTACCCGACGGCTCGATCGGAGTGCCGGAGTCCTCACCGCCGCAGGCCGCCAGGCCGGTGACCGCGACGAGGCCCAGCATCGACCGCCGGGTCATCCGGAACCGGTCTGCCGCCGGCTGCGTCATGCCTCCGGCTGCCGCGGCGGGCACTTCGCGCATTCGCACTCTCCCTGCTCATCGCTGTCGACGGACTGCGAGCAGGATACGCGGAGATAACTGGAACGTAGCGGATGCGCTCGGCGCGGCCGCTCTCAGATGGCGAGAACCGTATTCATGATGGTGCCCGCGCTGGTGGCGACGACCCCGCCGATCATGGCTCCGGCCACCATCTTCGGCGACTCCATACCGCTACCCGACCATTTCTCCCAGGCGAACTTGGCACCCGCGAAGATGATGCTGACGGTGCCCGACAGAATGGCCAGCCAGGTGCCGTAGCGGACGAACTGATCGATCTTGTCCGCCAGCGGCGGCGGTTCCGGAGTGGGATCGCTGACCTGTGCGTATACCGATACTGCGTCCACAACCGACGCCGCGATGCTGCTCACCGTCTGCTCCCTCGCCGATACCGTCCGGGGCGCACGGCCCCTCCTCCATCATCCAGACCGATACCGGTGCGGCGCAAGTTCTTGCCGCGCAGCGGCTTTCACGCTATAACCGCTGGTGACCCGAACACCTACCCGGACCTGGGATTACTGCGTACCACCCGGCGAGCGGTTACGATGCGTTAGCGTTCCCGCCCACCCCGAAACCAGAGTGAGCTGCGAGATGATACTGGCCGCCGTGACCGATACGCTGGCGCAAATCGGTAACCCCACACCCGAAGCACCCCCCATCTCGGACAAATTCCTGCAACTCGTCAGGTATCTGACCTGGTTCGTGCTGCTCGCCGGGATCTGCGCGATCATCTACGCCGGCGGCAAGTTCGCCTGGGAGAAATGGTCCGGCGGTGGCCTGGAGTCGCCGAAGATGGTGGCCGGGGCCATGATCGGCGGTGTCATCGCCACCAGCGCGGGCACCATCATGAACGCCGTGATCGGCTGACGCGCCGCACCGCGTTCAGTTCCGCGGCGTCTCGGCCGGCTCGATCCCGGTCACGGGCGTCCGCCTCGATGACCGCGCGCGACTCGGCCGGACCGAGCTCGGTTCCGTCCTGGCGGAGGCGCATTCGCGCGCCCTCGACATCCACCCGCCCGAGGCGGTCCGCACCGCCGCCGTGTCAGCGGAAGTACGCGGCGGCGCGGGCCGGTCGGCGGGTGGTGGCGTCACCGGATATCAGGTCCGGGTCGATGCCGGGCGGCGGCTTCGAGGTCGGCGATACTGCCCGACATGATCGTCCGCACGTGCCGGGTGATGTGTTCGATCGGCCAGTCCCACCAGGCCACCGCCAGCAGCCGGGCGATATCGGGTTTCTCGTAGCGGCTGCGGATGAGGCGGGCCGGGTTACCGCCGACAATGCCGTAGTCGGGTACATCGCCGGTGACCACTGCACCGGCGCCGACGATCGCGCCGTGGCCGATCCGCACGCCGGGCAGGATCGTCGCGCCGTTGCCGATCCAGACGTCGTTGCCGACGACGGTGTCGCCCCGGTTCGGCAGATCGGTCAGCAGATCGATATGGGACGCCCACGAACCACCCATGGTGGGAAAGGGGAAGGTCGACGGACCGTCCATTCGATGGTTGGCGCCGTTCATGATGAACCGCACGCCCGTGGCCAGCGCGCAGAACTTCCCGATGATCAGCTTCTCCGGCCCGTAGTGGTAGAGCACATTGCGGGTTTCGAACCCGGTCGGATCGTGGGGGTCGTCGTAGTAGGAGAACTCCCCGGCCTCGATCAGCGGTGAGGTGATCAGCGGTTTCAGCAGGACCACGCGCGGCTGTCCGGGCATCGGGTGCAGCACGGTGGGGTCGGTGGGTAAGGGGTCGGCGGGCACGGCGGAACTCCTTCGGGACGTGAGTGTTCGGATTTCGGCGAGGGTCAGACAGACACTGTCGCCCGCAAGGGGAGCCGGTCACCGTGCCAGCGCGCGCGCAGCCGGCGATCGTGGCTGACGATCACCAGCGCGCCCCGGTATTCGGCCAGCGCGGTGTCCAGTTCGTCGACCAGACCCGGCGAGAGGTGGTTGGTGGGCTCGTCGAGCAGCAGCGCATCGCATGGTTCCACCACCAGTCGCGCCAGGGCCAGCCGCTGCCGCTGCCCGGTGGACATCTCCGCGACGCGGGCGGTGAGCTGGGTCCGGTCGAACAGGCCCAGCGCCAGGAGCCGTTCGGCGTGCTCTTCGGCGTCCCCGGCGCGGCCGCGGGCGAAGGCCGCCAGCAGGGTCTCCCCGGGTTCGGCCGGCGGCGGTTCCTGTGCCAGAAACCCGATGCGGCCGCGGCGGACGACGGTGCCCGCGTCCAGGGCGAGGCCCCCGGCCAGCACCCGCAACAGCGTGGACTTGCCCGCCCCGTTCGGGCCGGTGATCAGCAGGCGGTCTCCGGCGGCGAGAGTAAGGCTCGTCGGTAGCAGCCGGCCGGTGACCGCGATTCCGGTGGCGTCGATCACGGTGCCGGGCGCGCCGCCGGACCGCAAGGCGGGGGTGAAGCGCAACGGCCGCGGTGGCGGCGGCACCGGGTCGGCTAGCAGGCGGCGCAGTCGTTCCTCGGCATTGCGGACCCGCCCGGCGAGCGACTGCTGCACCCGGCCGCCCGCGCGGTCGTAGGCCATCTTGTTGTTGTCCTTCATCGCCCGGCCCGGAGCGACCCGGCGCGCCGTGGTGGCGGCGGTTTCCCGGAGCCGATCGATATCGGCCTGCCACTGCTCGTGGGCCTGGACCCACCGCTGCCGCGCCGCGGCCTTCTCGGCACGGAAGCCCGCGTAGCCGTTGCCGTATCGGACCACCCGGCGGCGATCCGCGTCGACCTCGAGCAGAGTGGTCGCGACCCGCTCCAGGAAGACCCGATCGTGGGAGACGGTCACCGTGGTGCCCCGGCGGGTACGCAGATGGTCCTCCAACCAGGTCAGGGCGTCGTCGTCGAGGTGATTGGTGGGCTCGTCCAGCAGCAGCACCTCCGACCCGGCCGCCAGCACCGCCGCCAGGCGCAGCCGGACCTGTTCTCCGCCCGAGAGCCCGCCGACCCGGCGGTCGCGGGCGACCAGTCCCAGGCCGAGACCGTGCAGGGCACGCTCCACCCGTGCGTCGGCGTCGTAGCCGCCGCGTAGTTCGAAAACGGTGGTCAGTTCGCCGTATTCGGCCAATCCGGACTCGTCGCCGGATGCCATGGCGGCCTCCAGGGCACGCATGCGCACCTCGAGGGCGCGGAGCTCGCGCAGCGCCCGGTCGATGACCTGCTGGACGGTCGTCTCCGGTGGCAGTTGCTCGTCCTGGGCGAGATAGCCGACACCGCCGTCGGCCCGGACGACGATCTCCCCGGCGTCGGGCCGCTCCCGCCCGGCGAACAGGCGCAGCAGGGTGGATTTACCGGATCCGTTCTCGCCGATGATGCCGGTGCGCTCGCCCGCGGTGAGCGAGCACGTCACCTCATCGAGAACGCGCCGGCCGTGGAAGGACTTGGTGACCGCGAGCGCGGTGATCTGGGTGGGCATGGACACTCTCCGAAGCATTCGAGTACGACGCGGTCCCCGGGGACCGCAGGACGGGGGGAATGCTTCGAATGAGCATCGGCTACCTCACTAGTGCGACGACTGTTGCATTAGCATGGTGCCACAGCCCTTCCCCATGAGCAACCGGATGATCCCCATGACTTCTCCACCCCCGGCCGACGAGACCCCTCGCCCGGCAGTACGCCCGGGCGGACGGACCGCCCGTATCCGCGCCCAAGTCCTGGACGCCGTGCACGCGGAACTGACCGAGCACGGTTACGACGCACTCACCGTGGACACCGTCGCCGCCCGCGCCGGCGTCCACCGCACCACCGTCTACCGGCGCTGGCGCGATGTCGGCGGCCTGCTCACCGATGTCTTCGCCGCGGCGGCCGATATCGACTGGCACCCCCGCGACACCGGCTCCCTCCAGGAAGATCTGGCCGCACTCAATCGCGAGATCCAGGACTCGCTCACCGAGGAACCCTCGATCGCGGCCGCGCTGATCGCGGTGTCGTTCCGTTCCGAGGAGGCCGCCCGCGCCCTCCGGCAGTTGTGGGAGAACCGATACGCCCAGTCCGAGATCGTGGTCGAGCGAGCCGTGCGCCGCGGCGAACTCGCCCCCGGCGTCGACGCCCGGGCCGTCCTGATCGCGGCCACCGCGCCGGTCTACCACCAGCTCACACTGCTGCGCACCCCGCCCGACCCGCGACTTCCCGACCGGGCG
>NZ_BAGJ01000060.1 GCF_000308775.1 Nocardia testacea NBRC 100365 | reverse complement strand
CGTTCGTCAGTCGGTGAGGGTCTGCTCGTAGAGCGGGACTGCTTCGGTGGTGCGGCCGGCAGAGTTATAGGCGTAGGCGAGGTTGTTTCGGGATCTCAGGGTGCTGGGGTGGTCGGGACCGAGGATTCGTTCGCAGTCGGTGAGGGTCTGCTCGTAGAGCGGGACTGCTTCTGTGGTGCGGCCGGCAGCGTCATAGGCGTAGGCGAGGTTGCTGCGAGAGTTCAGGGTGCTGGGGTGGTCGGGGCCCAGGAGCCGTTCGGAATCGGTGAGGGTTCTCTCGAACAGCGAGATCGCTTCGGCGGCGCGGCCGGCAGATCTGTAGGCGTCGGCGAGGTTGTTTCGGGATGTCAGGGTGTCGGGGTGGTCGGAGCCGAGGATTCGTTCGGAATCGGTGAGGGTTCTCTCGAACAGCGGGATCGCTTCGGCGGTGCGGCCGGCAGAGCTATAGGCGTAGGCGAGGTTGTGGCGGGCTGTCAGGGTGTCGGGGTGGTCGGGGCCTAGGACCCGTTCGTGGTGGGCGATTGCTCGGTGCAAATACGTGACGGCGAGTGTGTTCAGAGCCTGGTCTCCGCTAAGGATGTAGAGGGCGGTGCCGGAGAGGAGATGCGATATGGTCGCGGTGTCCTGGCGGGTGTGAGCGGCGAGCGCTTCGATATGGGGAAGCAGGTTCTGCCAAACAGGCCAGTTGGCAGGGTTTTCCCAGTCGGGTAGCGCATCATCCAGGAGATCGGCGGCGCGGGTGCGAGCGTGTTCGATCTTTTCGGCACTGCGGTGGGGATCGCTGGGGTCGGGGGTGCGGGCTACCGCTTGGACGAGCCGGTGGATCGATACCGTGGTGGTGGCCGGGTCCGGGGTGATCATGCTGTAGGCGGTGAGCACACCGAGTGCCCTGTCGAAAGTGGGTGGGTCGGCCAAGCTTCGACAGAGTGTGAGGGGAATGGCGTTCGGGCCGTACCAGGCCAGGATGCGGAGTAGGTCAGCGGCCGCCGGCTCGGCGGCGGTGATGCGGTCGAGGTTCACGCGCCAGATCCGGGCGACGGCGCGCTCGGCATCAGCGCCGACCGCGGTTTGGCTGTACATAGCGGCCGGGTATTCGGCGAGCAGTTGCAGGTATGTCCGTGGTGTGGTGAGTGGGTTCTGCGCCATGTACGCACCGGCCTGTTCGATGGCCAGAGGCAGGAACCCCAGCTCGGCACACAACTCGGCCGCACCCTCGCAATCGCGGGGGCCGGCCGCGGTGAGGATGCCGGTGAGCAGAGCCAGCGCCTCCTGCGCATCGAGCACATCCAGCCGCACCACCGTGGTGGCCTGCTGCCACCCCGAGGCCAGACGACTGGTGATCACGATGCGGCCGTTCCCGGCGCGGGCCAGGACCTCGGCGATATCGGCGGGGTCGGCGACGTTGTCGAGGATCAGCAACCACCCGGAGTGAGTGGCCAGCCACTGCAGGGCGCGGTCGGCCAGCTGTTCGACCTCCAGCGCTTGTGCCAGGGCGGGTTGCAGTGCGGCAGCGAATTTCGCCAACCCCTGCTCGACACCGGCGGCGGTATCGACGGTGATCCACCGCACCGGACTGTGACCGTGGTTACGGGTCGCGGCCCAGTGCGCGACCAGGGTGGTCTTGCCGATCCCGCCCAGGCCGTGCACCGCCTGCACCACCACCTGGCCCGGAACCGACAACACGGCATCGAGGCGGTCGAGTTCGCGTGCACGGCCGACAAACCTGGTGCCCGGCTTCACGGGCAGGTTGTCCAACCCGGGCGGGGCGTCGACCTCGGCGATCGGCTGCCACGCCTCCTCCGGCAGCTGCACCACCGGCCGAGACCGATCTCCCAGATCCATGAAGGTGACATCGCCGTGGAACTGGTTCCCGGTCAGAGAGATCGTTGCGCCGCCGGCGGGGGCCGGGGCGGAAGGCGCGGGGGGACCGGGTGTCAGGGCCGCGCCGTACCGGGGTCCGGCGCCTCCGGAAAACCCGCGCGCAACCCGCTGATCTTCACCGCCCCCGCGATCTCACTGCCGCTCACCCGCACACCATCACCAGTGGAAGCGATATCGGAGATCTCCAGCACCGCGGCCACAAGACCGGACACCTCCGCGCCCACGACCTGTGGGTGATGCTGCTGCACCGCCTGCAGGACCGCGACCGCCGCTGCCCCCAACTCGGCATCACCGGCCGCGCCGGCATCGTCGAGGTCCTCGGCCAGCGACGCCTGCTTCGACTCCGACTCCGGTTTGCGCTCCACTCCCGACACATCCACCCCGCGGTACTTGCGCGCAATCAGGTCCTTCAACCCGAGGTAGGCGTCCTTCACCACCTGCGCCGCGGTATCACTCACCCCCGCCGCCGCACCCGCCGCGATCGCCGAAACCACCACTGCCGTCACAGGATCCATCCCGCGATCATCCCATCCACACCACCACCGGACACCGCTAAACCAGCACAACGCCGTGCGACCACCGCGGCGCGGCCTTGGCAACCCATCACCATGCGACGCACCCTCGGCAGTGTCCAGGAAAAGGGTATTTTATGGATGGACATGCGGCCACGATGATCGCTGACCAGCGCTGATAACCGAGATAGTCCCGCCCCACAGCGCCAAACGGCAGCGATCAGCCGTGCATGACGACCTCGAGACGGGAAGCGTCGGGGAAATGGGTACTGAGCGTGGTCAGCTCGATCGCGATCCGTCCGGGGCCGGGGGCGAAGGATATCGAGTTGGTCTCGTTGTGGAACATGTGCCGGGACACGCTACCAACCCCACCGCTGTTCAGATTGCGCCAGTTGACGACCGCGACCAGCGACGACCCGCATCCGGCGCTGCCGGTGCCAGCGATGTCGTTGGTCTGGTAGCCGATGGATACCTGGTCGCTGTCATCGAAGATGTTGGCCTTGGCGTTGATGGTCGTCGCGCACAGGCCGCCATCGAACTGTGCAGACAGCGTCGGCATACCGGTGTGCGACTCGGCTGAGGCCGGCGCGGCCTGAAACAGCAGCGCGCTACCGACGACGCCGGTAGCGAGGATAGAAACAAAGGCAGGAGCGTGCATGGTGTCCTCTCGTAGTTCAGGCCTTACACGCTATCGACACGGGTTCAGGCTCCATTCCCAACTCGCTCAACATCGTAGCCCGGTCATTCGTTGCCATCCTTTACCTGCGTCCTGCCCAATGCCGTTGTAATAGATTCTGCCGCTTGCGATGTCAAGCAACGGCATTGCCGCGGGGCCGGCTGGTGGCCTATAGCACCGGTGTCGGCTCGGTCGAGGTCGGCAGCCTGCTCGCGGACCTGAAGACGGCCACCGGCTTCTCGATGGGGCTGCTGGCCCGAACACCGCCCACAAGCGGTGTCCATGAAAGGGTCTTGATGGACGAGCCATCGGCCTAATTCATCGTTGACCAGCGATTAAAACGCCAGCAAGTGTTCACAAACGCACCAATTGATGAACACAGCTGCGGCGGTCGGGCTGTCTTTCGGTTGGTCACCGCCGGATACACGCGCCCGCTGATGGAACCTATCGCGCCTCGGCCGCGGCGACCGCATCCGACGTCGCCGGAGCAAATCCGAGCCAGCGATCGTGCATCACCTGCGCATCCAGCTCGCTGGGGTCCGCGCTGCGCACCCACTCCTCGCTCCAGCGTGACAACCACGGTTTCTACTCCATGGCGAGCACTCTGACAGGCAGGTACGACAAGAGGCTCGCACGCAACATGATTCGGTGGCCGGCGACCTGGGCGTCCCCCGACCGGATCAGGATTCGGATTACACCGGCCCTGAGCTGATCACTCGAATGAGCCGCATGGACGACCACGCATCGGTCGAGTACAGACACAGTCCGTACCTGCTCGCGAGGTCCCACGGCCGGGGTAGCGTTTGCGCGTAGGCGAGAATCAGGGTCGATCCCCACGAACGACCGTACAACAGCCACCTGTCGATGCCGAGATCCTCGCGGAGCAGTTCCATATCGGCAAGGAGGTGCTCGGTGGTGTTGTGGGCCATATCGACCGACGGATCCGAAGAGTGCGGCAGGCTCTGCCCGCACCCTCGCTGATCGAACAACACGATCCGGAAGGCGTCTGGATCGAAGCTCCTTCGCGCGCCGCGCCGACCTCCACCGCCGGGCCCGACGTGTACCACCAGCACAGGCCGGCCTTCGGGACTTCCGCTGGTTTCCCAGTAGATCTGATTGCCGTCACCGATGTCGAGCAGGCCCGACTCGTAGGGCTCGATCTCGGGAAACCGTTGCCGTGCTTCGGCAGCAGCCACAACCGGCAACAGTATCGGGCACCGAGCTACCGCGCCGAAGTCGGTTTGGATCAGCGGCCGGCTACTGCAGCGGGTCGGGTGATCCACCTGACCGCGCGGTGCCAGGTTCGTACCTGGCCGATCCACTTTGTCGGGCTGCGTACGGGCCAACCGTGAGGCGACCCGGTCGAAATGAGCGCGAGAGTACGTCCTCGGCAAGTGCGCGTGAATTCAGGCAGGGACGTCGGTCAGGCGACGCAGGGTGAACGGTTCGGCAAGGATCTCGTCCAGCGCGGCGGCCACCTGCTTGAAGTGCGGCAGGTTGAAGTGGTGGTCCAACGCCTCAGTGTCGGTCCACTCCTCCACGATGATCATCCGATCCGCGCGGGTGGGGTCGGTATACGGGTGGTACCCCAGGCACCCCTCCTCAGCTAACGAGGGGGCGATCATCGCGATCAACTCCTCACGCAGCCGCTGCTCCTGTCCCGGCTTGGCGACGAAACCGGCGATGATGGACAGGGTGTTCGACATGGGTATCTCCTCATGCGTCGGTGCGGTGGTTGTCGTGTCCGCTGAGCGAACGCTGTCCATCGTGTCGGCGAGCAACGGTTCCACCCAGTGCTCTACTCAACCGGGGTCGACCTTGCCTGGGTCTGGCAGGACCAGGCAGATCAGACCAGGCGTGATGGACACTGGAGAACGTGGATCGTGTCCGACAGCTCAGCGAATTCCTCAAGACCCGCCGCGCCCGTCTGCGACCTGACGACGCCGGTGCCGTTGACTTCGGGGGCCAGCGCCGAGTGCCCGGACTGCGCCGCGAGGAACCGGCTCTGCTGGCCGGCGTCAGCGTCGACTACTACACACGTCTCGAGCAGGGCCGTGCCCGAAATATCTCCCCAGACGTGCTCGACGACGCTGTGGCCCGCGCCTTACAACTCGACGCTGACGAACGCGTGCACCTGCACAACCTCGCCAAACCAGCCGCGCCCCGCAAACGCCCGAGCCGACCCCAGCAGGTTGGGCCCGAAATGAGACAAGCCCTCGAGGCCCTCGCCGCGGTTCCCGCCTACATCATCGGCCGGCGCCTGGATATCCTCGCCTGGAACGAACTGGCTCGACTACTCATCGCCGACTTCCCCGCACTTCCCTCTGCAGAACGCAACATGGCTCGCCTGGTGTTTCTGGACGAAGCGTCGCGAGACCTCTACCCCGACTGGGAGACCAAGGCACGCGACACCGTTGCCAATCTGCGCTACGACGCCGGCCGCCACCCCGACGATCCGCAACTGGCACACCTCGTTGGTGAGCTCTCCCTGGCCAGCAGCGACTTTCGACGCCTGTGGGCAGACCATTACGTTCACGCCAAGACCCGTGGCCGCAAGCGGTTCCGCCACCCTCGGATCGGGGAGCTCGCCCTCGACTATGTCGCCATGCGCGCGTCCGACGACCCGGACATGACCATGATGATCTACAGCGCCCCCACCGGATCCGATACCGCCGCCAACCTACAGCTGCTGGCGGCGCTGACCGCGTCGGCTCCTGAGTTAGCCGACCATCTCGCCGAAACCACTTCCTGACCACCGCTGGCGGTCGGCGGGGATCAATCACAGGGCGCTGACAGTCTGGCAGCGTGGCGGTCTCATGGCAGGTACCGAACGACAGCCGGTCAGGCGCCGAGGTTCCGTACCGGTCGTCCGACCGGGGTGTTGCCGAGATTCACGAACACCAAATCGAGCGGTGCTGGGATTCGCGACCAAGGTGATGCCGAGACTCACGACCAAACCTACGGCGGGCGATGAGCCGGTCGATCGCGGTGCGGGAGCGGACCGGGGTCTGGGAGTCCGGTGGTGTCGACCGTCCGGCCGAGGCAGGGAGCGTCGGTGCGGTCCAGCCCCGCTCGGCGCACCAGCTCAGCCTTTTGCCGACCGCGGCGCGGCGCGCGTTCCAGGTGTTCACCGCTGCGCTGCCCCACAGTGCTTCCAGCGCCGCGCCGATCTTGGGGCGCTACGGATATGTCCATCAACCGATCAATTGATGAACGAGCCCCCGACCGCCGGGCCTGGTGTAGTCATCATCGGCGGGCGGGGCAGGGGAGTGCGTTGTTCAGCGATGCGTCGATGCCGGCCGAAGCGGTGTTGTCGACCGCGCGGCAGGCAACACTCCCGGCGGCTGTGGGAGACGGCGCACGAATCCGGACCATCCAGACAACCCACCGCCGAACGCGCTACCCCGGCGTCAACCGGGGCTCACCGCAGTTCGGCGATAACCGGCGCGAAGGTCTCCAGATCCGATTCCAGCACGGTGATGTAGTTGAACCCGAATCGCTCGCGGTTCGCCCGGAGTCGCTTGGCGATGCCGCGCGGAGAACCCAGCAACACCGTGGGCAGCTCGTCCACCGCGTCCAGCACTTCCGGAGCCACCGCCGAACCGTGCTCTTCCAGGAACCGCGCGCGATCGGCCTCGGGCACCACGGCTTGAACCAGGATATTGAGGTCCACCTCCGGCGCCCGATCGCCCAGCGCATCCCGCACGAACGCCACCCGCTCCTCGATTTCGGCCGGCCCGGCCAGCCGCAAAGGTCCCGCCGCGGTGGTCGCGGCGCCGGTGAACGCCACCACCGCGGCGTAGCGCGCCGCCAGGCTCAGCATCCGATCCCCCCAGCCGGCGATCAGCAGCGGCGGCCCACCTGCCTGCGCCGGTCGGGGCAGGTACTCCGGGTCATCGAACAGTCGGCGCAGTGTCCGCACGGTCCGCTCGAGATGGGTGACGCGCGAACCACCGGACCCGAACGGAATGCCGGCGGTATCGAACTCCTCGCGCACATAGCCGGCGCCGAGTCCGAGCTCCAGCCGGCCCGCCACGAACAAATCGGTCCCGGCGACCTCCCGGGCCAGCAGCGTGGGGTTGTAGAACGCGGCGTTCAGCACGAACGTGTTCAACCGCACCCGCCGGGTGTTCTCGGCCGCCAGGACGAGCGCGGGGAACGGTGGCGCGGTGCCGAGATGATCCGCCACACCGATCACGTCGTAACCGAGTTCCTCGGCCCGGCGGCATTTGCCTACCCATTCGTCCCGTGCGTGTGGCACCACCATGTTGACGCCGAAGCGGAATTCCTTCGATGAGATCACCCCTCCTGCTTACCCCCGGTCCAGGCGATGTACCGACGGCCCCGCGCCGGACATATGGCGGGCGTGGTGTCCGCCCATAGCCGCATACCCCGGAACGGGCTGGGATCTGCACGAACTCCGGCACTGCGGCCTGATCCACCTCGGGGAATCCGGAGCCGGCCTGCTGGAACCGATGGCGAAATCCCGGCATCGCAAGGCCGAGAACCTGCGCCGCTACTTCAAACCGTCGCCGCAGGCGATGCGCGATCTGACCGCGCTGCTCGGTCCGGGAGGCGACCGCCGACGCTGAGCTGCGTCGTTTCCATATCCGTTGTTTTCTCGGCGATTGCAACCGGGGCCCCGGTCAGACCATGGCGGCGCGCGGGACCTTCAGCCCGATCGCGGTCGCTCCGGCGAGTTCGCGGGCGGTGTCGTAGTCGAAGACCACATGCCCGCTCAGCACGTCGACATCACGTTTCAGTCGCTGCATCGGATGATCGCTGAAATGCACACTCGCGCCGGAGGCGTACAGGAGGTCGGCGATGACGGACCGGGACTCGCGCACGATATGCGCGGCGGCCAGCCGGGCCTCGGCCCGGACCGGTACCGGCACCGGTGTCCCGGCATCGAGCAGTGCCTCGATCTCGGCCACCGTGGCGGCGAGTAGGCCGTGCAACGCCCGCAACCGGACCCGCGCCTGCCCGAGATGGGCCTGGGCCATGGGTTTGTCGCGCTGGCGGGTGCCACCCTCGTAGAGGATACGGCCCTCGAGCCGGTCGGTGAATAGCTCGGTGGCCCGTTCGGCGGCGCCGAGAGCCGGCATGGATGCCGCCAGCGACAGTGCCGGCACCAGGGGCCACCGGTAGGTGGTGGCGTCGTGAACCCGGGCGCCGGGGGTGTTTCCGCCGTAGATGTCGAGGACCCGCACCAGGCGGTGTTCGGGCACCAGCACATTCTCGACGACCACGTCGTTGGACCCGGTCGCGCGCATCCCCTCGGTGTGCCAGACGTCCTCGATCACCACACCGTCGGCGGGCAGCAGTGCGAGGGCGAGATAGAGCTCATCGGTGGGGCCACAGAGTGCGCCCACCATGATCCAGTTCCCGCTCATCACTCCGGTGGCCCAGGACCAGCGGCCCGACAACAGCACCCCGCCGTCGGCCGGGAGGCCCCGGCCGGTCGGCGCCAGCGGCGCGGGGCACAGGAAGGGCCCGCGACCGTATCCCTCCTGCTGGGCGGTTTCGGGAAAGAGGGCGAGCAGCCAGTTGTGCAGTGCGTAGAAGCCCAGTGTCCAGGCGCTGGACACACATCCGTGGGCCATGCGGCGGATCGGGTCGAGAACAGCGGGAAACTTCTCCTCCCGGCCACCGAACCGTTTCGGCACCAGCGCGCCGAGAAATCCCGAGGCCGCCGCGTCGGCGATCGTCTCGTCGGGCAGTCTGCGCGACTCCTCGGCCGCCCGCGCCCGCGCGGCCAGTGCGTCGACAAAGTTCTGATCGATTCCGAATGCGCAATTCGACCCCGCCGCAACCATATTCGCCACGCTAACATACCCAAAAGTATGTCGCAGGGTTCCCGGAGAACCCGTCCGCGCGGCAACACATACCGGCAAATACTGGCATTCACTGGACTTCCCTGGAATTGCCCCCTACATTTCACCCCATGCCCACCGCCGAGGCGCTCGAAGCGCGCATAGCCGAGTTACGCGCGCAAGTCCGCCGGGCCGCCGGATCCGGCGACCGGACCGCGGCCCGCCGGTTGCGCGCCGAACTACGCGCCGCCGAAATGGAATGGGACGCCGCTGTTCTCGGGACACCGGAACAACCCGCACCGGCCCGGCAGCCCGCCGCGGCGGTACCGGTCCGTGAGCATGTACACCGCGCGCTCACCCTGCTCTCCGTCCCCGCCGCCCCGAAACTGGTTCTCGCCGTGCACGACGCGTTCTTCTCCGGCGAACTCGTACCGGCCCGGCTCACCAGCCTGCGCCGCGACGAGGAGCGCTCCTTCCGGGCGGCGCCCTACGCTCGTCCGTACTACATCTGCGCCGCCATGACCACCGACCTGCTGGCCCCGGCCCGCGGCCTGCTGGCCGTGAGCACCTGGCCGTCGGCGCAGCGTATGGTCGGGCCGTTGAGTCCGCGGGTGGACCTGCTCACCGGAGCCATCCGGTTGGCCCGGCACATGACCGACCACGGATGTACACCGGCCGGGCAACGCGTGCTGTGGCAGCTGGCGGTGTCCATCCCCGGCGCGACCGACGGGAAGAACATCGACCCGGAGGCCGTGCGCGCGGCCGCGGAACGCGAACTAGAGGTGCACAGAGACGACGACACACAGCAGCGGGCCGACGCCGCGGAGCGGGCGGTGCGGCAACTGGCGGATCCCGCGGCGCAATTGTTCGGCGTTCGGCTCGCGGTAGCCGACCGGCGACGGAACGAGGCCTGAGATGACGCTAGCGGAAAAGACACTGACCAACCGGCTCGACGAATTGCGCGGCGACGCCCCGGCCACCCGGCACAATGCCCGGACCATCGCCGCGCTCACCGCCAATCCGGGCTGCGCGCGCCGGGCGTTACTGGACGCCGCCGCGGTGGACAAGACCGTGATCGCCCGGGAACTCGGCTTCCCGCCGAAATTCGGTCAGTCACCGTTCGCGATCACCCGCGGCAACAGCTTCGAGGCCATGGTGAAGGCACACGGCTGTGCCGAACTGCTGCGGCTGCTCAGGGAAGAACTGGGGCTGACCATCCCGGAGGTCGGATACCACGATCTGGAGACCGTCGGCGACAACGCGAGCAATTCGGTGCGCTACCAGCGCACCAAACAGCTCCTGGGTCAGGCGCTGAGCTCGGGCCAGGGCACCCTGTTCGACCATCCGATGCTGCGCTTGGAGATCGCCGGCGCCACCGCCTACCTGGAACCGGATGTGGTGGCCCTGCAGATCGGTGGCCTGTTCCACGTGGTGGAGATCAAATCGTTCGCCGTCGTGGACGGGCAGGCCGATCCCGCGCAGGTCGCCTCGGCGGCCCGGCAGTCGGCGGTCTACGTCCTGGCCATGCGGGAGCTGCTGCGCGAACTGGGGCAGTCCCCGGAACTGGTCGCGCACAACTCGATCCTGGTGTGCGCCCGGGATTTCACCAACCGTCCGACCGCCGCCCTGGTGGATCTGCGCAAACAGCTCGCGGTGATCGGGCGCCAGCTGTCCCGGCTCACCTCGATCGACACCCTGCTGGATCTGGTCCCGCCCGGCGCCTCGTTCACACCGGGTGACGGGCTGCCCGGCACCGTCGCGGCGATACCGTCACGCTACGCCCCGGAATGCATGTCCAGCTGTGAACTGGCCTTCGCCTGCCGCTCCGAGGCCCGGACCCAGGGGTCGGTGGACACCCTCGGGCGCGGGGTGTGCGACGACCTCGGCGGTATCGACAACCTCGATACGGTGCTCGCCCTGGCCGAGGGCACCCTCGATCCCGGTCCCGAACACGCCGATATCGCGGAAATGCTGCGCCGGGCGCGAGCACTGCGCCTGGAGGTCGCCCGATGAGCGTGCTCAGCGCGCTGGCGAAAGTGACCGCGGCCCGTAGCGGCCGCGCCGAGCCCATCGCCGACCGGCGGCACTACCACCTCTCGGATCGTCCTCTCGTGCTGGTGCCGCTGCGGCTGGCCGGTGAGGCCGCGGCACCGCTGGCGGTCGCACTCGGCTCCTCCCCGCACGACGCGACCGTACTGATCGTGGCCCAGCCGCGCGACCGGGTGCTGCGCCTGCGATTCATCGAACACTTCGCCGACCGGGTGCTGCCCTATATCTCGTCGTTCTGTGAGGACGCCGAGGAACTGACGGTGAAATCGACCGGCGAGGCCTACCTGCGCTACCTGGACGCGCCGCAGCTGCTGGTGCCCAATCCCGGCGGCGCCGAATTTCTGCGCCTGCTGGGCCGGTCGGTGCGGTTCCATCGCACCGAGGGCGACAACGCGGTCCCGGAATCGCTTCCCCTGCTGGGCCGCTGGCTCACCTGGTTCGGTGACCGCTCCGATTTCCCGGGCTCGAGTGTGTGCCTGGCGATGACCTCCGTACTCACCACGCACTGGGCCTCCGGACAGTCCGCGCTCGAGGACGGTAATCTCGCCGCCCTGCTGGGCTGGATCGATCCGCCCGCCGGGATGACGGGACCGGAGGCCGCGGCCCTGGCCGAGGATCCGCTGGCCTATCCGCCCGCCGGCCCGGCCACCGACCCCGGCTTCGACAACGAAGAGCTGGCGCCCTTGATCGCCGCCTACGACGGCGCCCAGCACGAATGGGCCAAAGTCGTGGCCACCGAACGGCTCGAGCAGGCATTGCGCGGGCAACTGGAACCGACCTGGCAGCTGATGTGGCGGGCCGTGGAACTGCTGCGCGCGCTGCCGGAAGGCGCGAGCGTGGCCAAACGCTGGACCGACGATCGCGCCGCGTTCTCCTGGTTCGTGGCCGATATCCCGGAGGGGTATCCGCAGGCCCGCCGCGATTCGGCGGTCTCGGCCACCCGGCGACTGCTCAAACAGGAACAGGCGCTGGACACCTTCCAGGCCCAGCGCGCCTTCGACGATCCCCGGGTCCTCATCGAATACCGGCTGGTCGGTGAAGCCTTCCAGGGCACGGTCAGCGCCTGCGAACCCGACCGGCGGGCGAAACCGAAATCGCGCGAGGTACCGCGCCCGTATCTGTGGGTCCACACCGCCGACCCCTTCCGGGCCCGCCCCGGCGAAACGCTGATCCGGATCGACCGGCCCGCACAGAAAGCCGAGGTCGTCGCGGTGGACGAGGATGTGATCCAGCTGGAGCTGATCAGTGGGATGGGGCAGGGCAAGAACCCCGCCGCCGGTAGCGTCCCCGAAGAGGGCGACGCGATCGGTTTCGCCCGGTTCTCCCCCACCGGTTTCGGCGGCCCGCCCGCCAAACTCCCGCCCCGGGAGGAGACCCCGTGGACCCACGGCGGACCGCCGCCAGAACCCACCCTCGAGCTCGCGGAGGAATGGTCGTGAGCACCGCGGACGAGGTGGTCGGCCGGATCCTCGCCGACCTCGACAATGCCGCCCATCGTGCCCTGGTGGTGGATTCACCGCCGGGCGCGGGTAAATCCACCCTGGTGGTGCGCGCGGCCCGGCAGCTGGCCGCGGCCGACGACGAACAGCGGATGATCGTGGCGCAGACCAACGAACAGGTCGACGACCTCATCGATCGGCTCGCCACCGCCGACCCCGGCCTGCTGATCGGGCGGTTGTCCGCCGGCGACTACCGCCGCAGCGCGCGGATCGACCGCGACAATGTCGAGGTGGCCAACCGGCCCGCCGATCTGGAGAAATGCGCGATCGTGATCGGCACTGCCGCGAAATGGGCCACCCTGGACGAGGGCCGCTGGTCGTATGCGATCGTCGACGAGGCCTACCAGATGCGCTCGGATATGTTGCTGCGCATCGCCAACCGGTTCGAACGCGGCCTGTTCGTCGGCGATCCCGGCCAGCTCGACCCGTTCGCCACTGTCGACGGTGACCGCTGGGCGGGTCTGTCCTGGGATCCGACCATGAGCGCGGTGGCCGTGATGCTCAATCACAATGCCGGTATCCCGGTGCACACGCTGCCGGTGTCGTGGCGGCTGCCGCCCTCGGCGGCCTCGGTGGTGTCCTCGGCGTTCTACCCGTTCGCGCCGTTCGCCGCCGGGACCCGGCCCGAACAGCGCCGGCTCGAATTCACCACCCGCGGGCTGCGGGGCCCGGTGGACGACGTCCTGGACGAAGCGGCCGCGCACGGCTGGGCGTACTACGAACTTCCCGCGCGGCATACACTGCGCACCGACGGCGAAGCCGTGGCGGCCATCGCCGACCTCACCTGCCGGCTGCTGGAACGCGGCGGGGTCGCGCATTCCGAACACGGCAGCCGCGGGATCGACGCGACCCGTATCGCGGTCGGTACCGCGCACCGCGACCAGGCCCAGGCGGTACGCGACGCACTGGCGGGAACGGTGGCGGAAACGGTCACCGTCGATACCGCGAATCGGCTGCAGGGCCGCGAATACGACGTCACGGTCATCCTGCATCCACTGTCCGGCCGCCGCGACGCGGGCGCGTTCCACCTGGAGGCCGGGCGGTTGTGCGTCCTGGCCTCACGGCACCGGCACGCCTGTATCGTCGTCGGCCGGGCCGGGATCGGGGAACTCCTCGACGCGCACCCCTCCGCGGAACCGGTCTACCTCGGGGTGCCGGTGAAGTTTCCCGACGGCTGGGAGGCCAATCAGGCGGTGCTGGGCAGGTTGGCCGAACATCGCATCGCCGCGCCGGTCCATGCCCGGTGAGCAGGGCCGCGACTCGCGGCACCGGTGGAACCGGAAGGCCCTCGCCGATCCGGCGGCCACTGCCCGGCCGGGCCCGATCGCCGTGGTAGCAACACGGGCCGGTCTGCCAGGACAGTGACCGATTCCACGGGTGCGGTCGCCGACGTGTCGCGCGGCCTCCGGCGACCGGTTCTCGTCCGATGCGGTTTCACGCCGGTGGGGAGGCCACACAGCGTGGTTTTCCGAGTTACCCGGTCGGCAACAGTGGCCCGGACAGCCGTGACGGTGACGGCCCGCATGCTCGCCGCCCTCGAGTGCCGAATCCGCACGCCGGAGTCCGGCCGGTGAGCCGATGGCCTCGATGTCACCGCGAAGCCGTGGTCGGCACGGGCAGCACCCGCCCCGTGGAAGGAGCCGGTCCCCCGCGCCTCGTCGCCGGCATCCGGTTGCGCAGCGATTGCCGTCCACCGGCTCCCGGGGCACTATGGCGGGATGCGAGTCCTCATCGAGCTCCGCCCCTCCCCTGAACTGATCTCCGCCGCAACGGATTCCGCGTCGAGAATCTCCGCCACCGCGCTCACCGGTGAGGTCCCCGGTTTCACCGTCGACTCCGGCTACGGCGCCGTGTCCGTCCCCGCTGCCACGACGGCCAGTGATACGCGCGGGGGCGGCGGCTCATATGTGGTGCGCGGTGAGATCCCCGACGACGACCCGGCCGCCCGGGCCGCGGTGGCGGGCGCGCCGGGCGTGACGGGAATTTTCGCCGACCCGGTGATCGAACCGGTACTCACCTGTGGTGATACCGGCCCGGTCGGCACCTGGACCGATGTCGCCGCCCGGCTCGGCCGCGACGAGCTCACCGCCGCCGGACTGACGGGTGCGGGCGTGGCCGTGGCCGTGCTGGACACCGGGATCAATGCTGCGGCGGTGCAGCGGGCCGCCGGTGCCGCGATAGCGATCGACCCCACCCGGAGCTGGAACCCGGCCGGGGTCCGCGGCACCGCCGGCGAATTCCCGGTCGACCACGGCACCATGTGCGCCTTCGACGCGCTCATCGCCGCACCCCAGGCCACGTTCCTGGATATTCCGCTCCTGCAGAGCACGCGTTCCGGCGGCAGCCGGATGGACGGTCTGCTCTCCGACGCGCTCGCCGCGTTCGCCCATCTGCGGACCGTGCTGACCGCGCAGCCGGCGGACCGCCGGGCCCTGGTGGTCAGCAACAGCTGGGGTTCGTTCGCACCACAGTGGGATTTCCCGGTCGGCGACCCGGGCAACTACTCCGACAACCCCGACCACCCGTTCAACGTCATCGTCGCCGGTCTGGACGCGGCGGGCGCCGATATCCTCTTCGCCGCCGGAAACTGTGGACGTGACTGTCCCGACGGACGCTGCGCCTATCCCGATCGACCCATCACCGGAGCGAATTCGCATCCGGGTGTGCTGTCGGTCGGCGGTATCGACACCGGTGGTCAGCGGGTCGGGTACTCGTCGCAGGGTCCCGGCCGGCTCGCCGATCACAAACCCGACCTCTGCGCCTACACCCATTTCCTCGGTTCCACTGCCTTCGGCGCCGACGCGCCGGATACCGGCACCTCCGCCGCCTGCCCGGTTCTCGCCGGAGTGGTGGCCGCCTTCCGCACCCGATGGACGGCGACCGAGGTACCGCCGGCCCGCTTGCGGGAACTGTTGCGCAGCACCGCGGGGGATCGGGCGGGCGCCGGATTCGACTACGACTACGGGTACGGCATCGTCGAACCCGAAGCCCTGCTGGCGGAGCTGCAGAAGGCGGCGGCCCGCGCGTAGCCTGGGGGAATGCCGCTACTGACCGTCTCACTGCCCCCGGGGTCGGGCCTGGCCGACGCCCTGCGGGAGCTGGGATTGGCCGAGGACGAAGTCGACCGTGAATACGGTCTGATCGCGGTCGACCCGGATACCGGCCGGTTCGCGCTCCGGGTGGCCGCGAGCGCGGCCGCCCGGCTGGCCACCGGTAGCGCGGCCACGGTGTTCGCGGACCCACCCGTAGAGCCGCTCGGCGACGCCGGGTCCATGGGGCGCGACGAACCCGGCCGCTGACCGAAAACCGCTCGTCCGCGCGTGATTCCACCCTCATCCCCGCCGGTGGGGTGCTGTGATCGGTCACCGGATGTGATATCCGTAGCTCGTGGAAGGTGTGGAAGGTACAGAGTTCGGTCGCTACCGACTGCTCGATCCACTGGGGGCGGGCGCCATGGGGGAAGTACACCGCGCCTACGACACCGGGACCGAGCGCATGGTGGCGGTGAAGGTGCTGTCGCGTGAATTCGCGCAGGACACCGTGTATCGCCGGCGTTTCCAGCGGGAAGCCCAGCTGGTGGCCCGGTTACACGAACCGCATATCGTGCCGATCCACGATTTCGGCGAGATCGACGGCCGCCTGTTCCTGGAGATGCGCCTGGTGGAGGCCCCCAACCTGGCGTCGCTGCTCGCGGACAAGGGATCGCTGCCCCCTGCCGAGGCCGTCGCCGTGGTCACCCAGATCGCCGCCGCCCTCGATGCCGCACACGCCGGCGGGGTGGTGCACCGGGACGTGAAACCCTCGAACATCCTGATCACGGCGGAGGGTTTCGCCTACCTCATCGATTTCGGGATCGCCCGCAGCAGTCAGGACACCACCCTCACCCGCGCGGGCACGATGATCGGCACGCTCGCCTATATGGCGCCGGAACGACTCACGCTGGACGAGGTCGACGCGCGCTCGGATGTGTACTCCCTGGCCTGCGTTCTCTACGAATGCCTGGCCGGTACGAAACCGTATACCGGCGAGAGCGTGGAACGGCAGATCGCCGCACACCTCACCGAACGGCCGCCGCTGCCCTCGGCCGCCGGTCTGCCGTCCGCCTTCGACGCGGTGGTCGCGCGCGGACTGGCCAAGGATCCGGACCAACGCTACGGGTCGGCCGGTGAGTTGGCGGCGGCGGCGCGGCAGGCGCTGGTCCCGTCCGGTCTGCCGGTAACGGGCACACAGTCGGCCGGCACCGCGCCGGAGAACGACCTGCCGGCCGACGATCCGCAGCCCGGCGATCCTCCGGTGACCGATTCGCGCGCACCCAACCCACCGATCGACAACACATCCGACCTCTTCGCACGACCGGACACCGGAACGCCCGTCATCACGCCGGCCGACGACGCACCCACCGGCTTCTTGCCCGCCGAGAACCCGCCCGGCAGCTTCTCTCCGGCCGACAACCCACCCGCGGGCGCGGGCTTCTCACCCGCCGACAACCCGCCCAGCAGCTTCTCCCCAGCCGACAACCCACCCAGCAGCTTCTCCCTGGCCGACAACCCGCCTGCGGGCTTCTCACCCGCCGACAATCCACCCGGCAGGTTCCGACCGGGCGACGACCCACCCGGCCTCGCCCCGCTCGCCGGCCGCTCGTTCGCCCTCGATACGCCGAACGACCACCCGCCCGCCACGCGGTCCCGTACCCGTGCCAAGACCGCGGCTGCGGTAGCCGCACTGCTGACCGCGATCATGAGTGTGTCGGCACTGGCCCTGACCCGGGAGGGCACCACCACGGTCACCGACGCACCGGTCCCCACGATGCCGTCGCGCGTACCGGCCACGGTCGCGCCGGGCGATCCGGCAGCCGAGCTCGCGCCCGCCCCGGCGCCGGGCCCTCCCGGACAAGAGCGGCCTTCGGAAACCCATACGGCGCCGATGGTTCCATCCGCGCCCCCGGCCGCACCGGCGACCACTGTCACCGAGCACACACCCACCACCCCCGCCAGTGAGCCGGTGGACGAGGAAACGCCCGCGCCTGCCGAACCTCCGCTGCCGACCACGACTGTCGCCGCACCTTCGACCACCACCACGACCGAGCCGACCGGCACGCCGACCTCCCCCACCACGACCACCGACCCCGGAACCGGCACGCCGACCACCACCCCCTCCACCGGCGAGACCACCACGACGACGACCCCGCCGGAAACCACCGGCACCGGCGAAGAGACGAGCGCCGCCGCGAGCAGCGGGACCAGTGAGCAGCCGCGGCCCCGAGGCAGCGCGATCGCCACATCCTCCGGCCACGTTCCCGCCACCGCTTCCCCGGCGACTCCCCTTGTCACCCCCGCCCCGGCCTCCACCTCCGCACCGATCTCCCCGCCACCGGGGTCTTCCCAGGTGCCGAGGTAGGAAGTGGGCTCACTCGCCGAAGTGCTGTGTTTTTTGGCGGCGCCTTCGGCGCCGCGGGGTTGAGGCCCCCTTGTGTCTCGCCGTTTCGGCCTCGAGACTCGCGGCTTCGCCGCATGCGCTTCGAGGCCGAAACGGCGAGACGGGCCTCAACCCTTTGAGGTGTCTCGTAAAACTCGACGCATGTGGGTTGTGTCGGCATTCGAGGGCCGGAACGGATGCCGACTCGACCGCCTGCGTTCCATCCGCCCTCACGAACAGCAACTTCCTCATGCTCGGCGCCGGGTAGAAGCAAGTGCGCACTCCGCGCCACACTGTGGCCGCGGCGCCCGGTGGACCGGCGGAACGCGAGCGAGACACGCAGCAACCGACGAAACGAACGCGCGGCAGCCGTCGATACGACCCCGCCGGCACGCGCCGAATATCGTTGCGAACAGCAGAGCTCCGAAACGGAGGTGGTGATGAGCACGGAACCGGTGGGCACCGAGCGCCGGGCGGTGGTCGTGGGTGCGGGAGTCGCGGGGCTCACGGCCGCGATCGCGTTACGGCAGCGCGGCTGGCGGGTCGAAGTCCTGGAACGGGCCGTCGAGGTGGAACCGGCCGGTTCGGGACTGAGCCTGTGGCCCAACGGGCTGCGTGGTCTCGATGTGATCGGTGCCGGCGGCGCGATCCGCCGGCAATCGCTCGCGGCGACCGAGGGTGGGATGCGCGATACCGGCGGCCGCTGGCTGTCCCGCACCGATATCGACGCCCTCCGCGACCGCTACGGAGATCTGGTGGTGATCCACCGCAACCAGCTGTCGGACATTCTGCGCGCCGTGCTCGGGCCCGGCTCCCTGCGATTCGGGTGTGCGGTGCAGGGCGTCGAGTTCACCGGTCGCGGTGTCCGGGTGCGGCACAGCAGCGGAACCAGCGAGGCCGATCTGGTGCTCGGTGCCGACGGGATCAACAGCACGCTCCGCGCCACGTTGTGGCCGCGGGCCCGGCGCCCGGTGTATGCCGGGTACACGGCCTGGCGGACCATCGTCACCCCGGCCGAGCCGGTACTTTCCGGCGGGGAGACCCTGGGTCGCGGGCAGCGTTTCGGTATCGCGCCGCTGCGCGACGGCCGCGTGTACATGTTCGGCACCGCGAACCTTGCCGCCGGACAGCGTGATCCCGGCGGGGAACTGGACGAGTTACGCCGCCGATTCGGCAGCTGGCACGATCCGATTCCGGCCCTGCTGGCGGCGGCCGATCCGGCGGCGATACTGCGGCACGATATCTACGAATTGCCGTCGCTGGACACCTATGTGCGGGAACGGGCGGTGTTGCTGGGCGACGCGGCCCACGCCATGACCCCGAACCTGGGCCAGGGCGCGAATCTGGCCGTCGAGGACGCGGTTACCTTGGCGGCCGTGCTCGACCGGACGCCCGATATCGCCGGTGCGCTCGGCGAATACGACCGGATCCGCCGCGCCCGGGTACAACCGCTGGCCCGGCTGTCGCACCGGATGGGCGCCGCGCTGCAACTCGCGCTGCCCGGAGTGGCGCCGGTGCGCGACACCGTGCTGCGCCTGCTGCCGGACGCCGCCGCCCTGCGCGCGCTGGGACCGGTGCTGTCCTGGGCGCCGCCCGCCTGAGCCGCTACACCCATTCCTTGCGCGCCAGCTCGAGGATTGTCGGATGCATGAGCGTCGACGGCTGTTCGCCGGTGTCCCGGCGATCCGGCGCGAAGATCGTCGCGGCCGGCAGGCTCGATTCGTCCAGCGACCGCAGTGGGGCCGGCGGGTCCAGCGCGAGTCGCGGCTCGGGGTCACGGGTGGCCTGAACGAAACCCCAGTCACCGAAACTGGGTACGTCCACGTGATACGGCAGGATGTGCAGGCCGGAGGTGCGGACAGTGGCCGCGATACACCAGTACGAATGCGGGGCGAAGAACGGCGAACCGGCCTGCACCACCATGGTGCCGCCGGGGGCCAGTACCCGCGCGGTCATCGCGTAGAACTCGGTGGAATAGAGCTTGGCGATGGAGGTCTGGTCCGGGTCGGGCAGATCGACGATCACTGCGTCGTAGTCGGTGTCGGCGGTCCGCAACCAGGAGAACGCGTCCGCTGTGACCACCCGAACCCGCGGATCGGCGAAGGAGTTCCGATTGAGTTCGGTGAGCCGTGCATCGGTGCGGGCCAGTTCGATCACGGCCGGATCCAGTTCGACCAGCGTCACCGACTCCACATCGGGATATTCCAGAATCTCGCGCAGTGCCAGCCCGTCGCCGCCGCCGATCACCAGCACCTCACGGCGCGGCCCGGCCAGGGTCGGATGCACCATCGCCTCGTGGTATCGGTACTCGTCCACCGACGAGAACTGCAGATCACCGTTGAGGAACAAGCGGGTGTCCCGGGTTCCGAACGGCGACACCGATTCGGTGAGCACGATCTTCTGGTATTCGGTCTGCCGCTGCCAGACGATCGGATACGCGAACAGGGCCTGCTGGGCGGTGGCCTCGAACCGATCGGCGTAGACGTAGCTGCCGACCAGTACCGCCGCCACCAGCAGGGTCACCGCGCCGAGGGCCGCCTGCACCGGCCGGGACAGATCGGCGCGGAACCAGATGAGTACCAGCGCCAGGCCGGCCACCGCGTTCACCACGCCGACGATCAGACTGCCGCGGATCTGCCCGAACACCGGCAGCAACAGGAACGGGAACGCCAGACCGCCGAGGAGGGCGCCCACATAATCGGCGGCGAAAAGGTCGGCGACCGCGCTGCCCGCCTCCTGTTTGCGAATGCGCTGCAGCATTTCCATCAGCAGCGGGATCTCGGCGCCGACCAGGGCCCCGATCACACAGGAGGCGGCCACCAGCGCCGCGGTGTAGAGATCGAGCCAGGCATAGGCGGCGTACAGGCCGAGCACCGAGAGGCCACCCACCAGCGCGAGTGCCAGCTCCACCACCACGAAGGCCACGGCGGCCCGCTGCCGCAGCGGTTTCGCGGCCAGCGCGCCGACCCCCATCGCGCAGACCATCACGCTCAGCGTGATCGATGCCTGGGTGGCGGTATCGCCGATCAGATAACTGCCCAGCGTCACCAGGGACAGTTCGTACACCAGTCCGCACGCGGCACAGACGAATACCGTGGTGAGCAGGGCCGCCCGCGCGAACCGTCCGGTCACCGGCGCCGCGGTCCCGTCGGCGCGGCCGGTCTCGGCCCGCCCGTCGGCCGCGGGCCGGGCCACGGCGGTGCCGGTAGCGGAGTCCTGCGGTGCCAACTTACGTGAGAGCCGAGGCGACCACGGCCGCGACGGCGATGTGCACCGCCGCGCTCACCCACACACCCGGATGCAGTTCGGGCTCGTTCACCACACCCCGGAACTCGCCCGGAGTGGTGAATTCCAGCAGCAGGAACGCCAGCGCCATCGCCACCAGACCGATGACCCCGTACACCGCGCTGGTGACCAGCGCCTGCCCGATCGCGCCGTCGGAGGTCCAGATGGCGGTGGCGACGATGATGCCCACCCCCAGCATGTTCGCGGCGACCAGCAGCGCGGCGTTGCGGTTGCGTTCCACCCAGATCTGATGACGCAAATTGCCCGGGGTGAGCACATCCACCAGGACGAACCCCAGCACCATCAGGACGATCCCGAGGCCGGAGTAGGCGGCCGCGGCACCGGCGTTCGCGGGCAGGTCTTCGAGCATTGTTTCCTCCTGGGAGTGGATCCGGATACGCGGGCGGCGGCTACTTTCCGTCGCCGGAACCGCCACCCCGGAAGCCGGTGTTGTCGCTGGGCCAGCCGAAGACGCTGACCGCGCTGTGGTGCCGCCGGTGCCCGGTCCGGTAATCGTCGAGCAGGACCTTGGCCCCGGCACCGTTCGGGGAGATCGCGATGATGTCGTCCCGGTACTGCAGGTACGTGGTGGCACCGGCGGTGCGCCGGTCCAGCTGGCGCACCCCCGCGGTGATGTCATCGGCCGTCGCCACCGGCGACTTGTTCGATGTGTACGCGGTTCCGTTGTTCGCTTCATCGAGCTTCGGCGCGCGTGTGTAGTGCGACCCGATATAGGACCGGACACCGACATCATCGTCGTCATCGGACCCGCATCCGGCCAGCACCGTCGTGAGGATCACGCAGCACGCAGCGAACAGCCAGGACTTACGACTCACAGCAAACCTTCCCCCGTCCGGCGCACAGACCCTCCGGTGCCGCAGCTATCGCTCAGTTCGACGACTGCGGGTAGATCATAATCGCACTCCGGTACAGCACCTGCCCGACTGCGGCTTCCTTTTTGCCCGATTCGCCGAAATCCTCGAAGGAGAGCCGGGTACCGTCCGCGGCAGTGTAGTCGTGATAGGCGACGGTTCCCGGAGAGGTGAGGCCGGTGGTCGCCTCACTGACGTACTGAGCGCGCCCCGACTCGTCGAGCCGGAACGTCTTCCCGTCGTGCTCGATCTCCGCCCCGCCCGCCGCCGGGACTCCGGGCGTCTCGGTCCACAGCACCAGCTCGAGATCCGGGTCCTCCTCCACCGACAACCATTTGCGCGTACCACCGGCGGTATCCAGCAGATGCTCACTCCACTGGTAGCCGCCCTCCTTCAGGCGCAACGAGCCGCGAACGGTGTAGGTCTCGCCGAAGATATCGACGATATCCCCGGCCTTCAACGCGCGCGGATCACCGCGCAGCGCATCGGAATCCTTGTCGGCGAACGGGTCCACGGGACCGGCCGCGGCGGGAGGCTCGCTCCTCTTCCGTACCAGCAGGAACAACGCGACCCCCGCCACGACGAGCGCGACGACGAGCAGCACGAGCAACAGCGCGTTGATGGCGGCCTCCCTCTGACGATCTCAGCGGAGACTAACACCCGCCACCGCGGCATCCCGGCCGGCCGAGCGCGATCGAGGCGCTCGGCCGGTCGTATCACGTCGCCTGGGGCTCCTTCGGTGCTTGGACCGAGGGTGGCGTCTGCGGCGTCTCGAGGGTGACCTTCGGTTCCGGCAATTCCGTCGGCGCGCCGGGAGCCTGCACGTCCGCCTCTCCCAGCCCCTGGGGACGGAGGAACTGCACGAACTTGCCGTGGCCCAGGTTGTCGAGATCGCCGTTCTGGTCCAGGCGGGTGAGAACACCGTCCTTCCAGTACTGCGGACCCGTTCCGTCGTTGATCACGACGGCACTGTGGTTCTCCCACCGGACCACGTCGCCCGTCTTCAGGTCTCCCTGGACGGCCTCCCAGGTACCGCCCATATCCTGCGAGGCCTGTGTGCCCTCGTAGGCGGTGAACGCATTGAGCGCCGGGTTCCCCTGCTGCCGGGTCAGCGCGTCGGAAACCGCCTGCGGCACCTGGATCGTGGTCTTACCGTCGGGCATCTTGTAGTCGACCATCGCGCCGGGCGTGGTCACGACCGGCGGAGCGCCGGTATCGGTGGGCGCGGTGACGGCCGGCTGCACGCCGGGACCCTGATCGGTCCCCACCGGAGCGACACCCGGCGACTGCTGACCGGGAGCGGGAACCTCGCGACCCTGCCCGCGGGGATCGTCCTTCTCCTTGTCCTTGTCTTTATCCTTGTCGTCCTTGTCCTTACCGTCCGCACCCTGCGGGTTCATCATTTGAGAAAGCAGCGGGAGCATCGCGAGGCTGCTCATATCCGGAGCACCGCTGGTCGGCGGGGCCTGGACAGCGGGCTGGGCCTGGGTGGCGCCACCGGTGGTCTGGCCGCCCGAGACAGGCTGCCCGTTCACGCCGGTCGGTGACTGCTCCCCGTCGGTACCGGTGGTATCGGAACCGCCCGTCTTGTCCTTGGTCGTGTCGCCCAGGATCTGGTCGTACTGTTTGTCCAGGTCCTTCAGCGCTTGCTCGCTGTTGACCGGAGTGTTCGCCGGGGCATTGGCGGGCGGATTCACCGGAGGATTCACAGGTGGATTCACCGGAGGATTCACAGGTGGATTCACCGGAGGATTCACAGGCGGGTTGGCCGGCGGATTCGCAGGCGGGTTGGCCGGCGGATTCGCAGGCGGGTTGGCCGGCGGATTCGCAGGCGGATCGGCAGGCTTGTCGAACCCTTCATATTGCGACTTGACCGGCGCAATCGGGTAATCGAGATCAGCGACGGTCTCGGCGAAACTCCATACTTTGTCCGCACAGTAGACCACTGCATCTCGGATTATCTTATATATCGGGCCTTCTTCCGATATATTCTGGATGCCCCCGTCTTGATACAGCGTTGTCATGGACGAGCCACCATGATAGCCCTTGACACCGGTCTTGGTCTGCTCCCAGATATCCTCGTGCGCAGCCTGGATATGATCGTACATATCGCGGTAGTAGGTGTCGTTGAGGCTGGTTACTTCGCCGGTCAGGTCTTTCAGCTTCGAGTCCAACGACTCCCACATCTGCTCCAGGCCGGCGACGGAAGTTCCCGCAGCATCATAGGCTTCCGTGGTCTCACCCGCCGAGTTCGCACCGCTCTTCAGATCGGCATAGAAATCCGTCGCCAGGCTGTCGTCGTATTTGGTTTTCGTTCCGCCCGTAGTCTTCTGATCGGGGTCTCTCAGGTACTTGAGAAACTCAGGGTTCTTCGTATCGCCCGAATCCACGGCACCCATCTGGTCCATGACATACCTGAGCACCATATTGGAGATGTGCACGTACCCTTTTAGTTCATCGGAAAGGTCACCGGGTATATCCCTGAACACCAAGGGGAACTTGGAGAACTTATCACCTTTTTTGGGCCTGGCATCGGCACCCAGGAACTCGAGCTCGGCTGTCTTCGCTTTGTTGAGGTCGGCATACCAAACTACATTGTCCGCACCTTGGGAAAGATTTCCGTCCCAATTGTCGGGCATCTTCTTGTTTACGGCAATGAGTTGACCGTCGTTGGTGAGAACGAACTGGGCGGCCCCCTGATCGTCTTCCCAGTCGTCTTCGCCCGCTTCGCCTTCGGTTCCGTTACCCTCGGATGATGCGGTCCAGACGTCGTCATCGTCGTCACCACCGCCCAGCAGCTTCAGGCTGTGCTTGCCGCCCTCACCGGTCCACCCGTTCGGCGACCATTCCCATCGCTCTTCGGTGAACTTGATCCTGTCGCCGCTGCTGTCATTGTTGGATATCGTGTTGACGACGGTATCCGAACCGACATGCTTGGTGACGACCTTGCCGTTTTCGACCCCCAGTTTGTACTCGCCATTCGGCGAGAACAACCACTCCCCCTCCTTGAGTTCATCCCCTGGATTCAGAGTTCCATCTTTTTGGTCACCCATAAGTCCATACCTCGGTCAAGGCGAGAAGCCGGAATCTACTCTGGATCCGAGAGAACGCCACCCCGAATCCCGGGACATCACGAGACACCGCAGCGGCGCGGATCAGGTTGGAATCGTCCCGGCGACCCCGGAAGCACCACTGCCGTCGGACGCTTCGAAATGACCGGCACCCGTGATGGCCGCATCGCCGATCCCGTGCCGCTTGTCGCCCGCTGTGGTGAAGCCCGCCTCACGGCCTCGCACATGCTCACGCGCATACACGTTGAACGCATTGGCCGCCTTGCCGTACTGATACTCCAGGCTGCCTTCCCACTCGGGGTCGCCCCCTGAACGCTGGTAGTTGACGTCACCCACAGCATGGTTGCCCCCACCCTGCCGACGTAGGCCGTCCGGCTCCTGAGCAACTTTCTTGGCCACAGCGACAGAACCTCTCCGATGCCGACAGTTTCATCCATTCTCGGCCATTCCCATTCATGGGGATGGCGACGGCTTCAGTGCGCGCCGCCGAACTCGGCTTTCTCCAGCAGTTCGTACTCCGCTCGAGTCGGGAGACCGAGCCGATCGGCAAGGCGAGCGCCGACCGCGGTGGCCATCAGTTCGACACGGCGGCCGGCCTGCGATTTCAGACGAGCCAACCGGGCGACCCGGACTATCTCCCGAGCCAGCCACTCGTCCGTGTTTTCCCAGACCTCGTCGTCCAAGTGCAAACCAACGATCAAGCCGCTTCGATCACAGGCTACGCCGACGGAGTAGTCGGGGTTGAAAACCTCGAATCTGCCGGGGTACCGGCTCGCGTCCGGCTCGGACTCACCATCGCTCGACACGCGCGATCCCCTCACAACCTCGTAGTCGGCACTCCCGAACACCGTGCCAGGTCAAGGCTGCCGCTTCGGTGCCGGCCACGTTGTTTCCTGAATCGTGATCTGCCGCTGACGGAAAGCATCCACCGTGCTGTCCCGCACGGCCGACATGATCTCGGAGACCAGTTCGCCCCGCTCGGAAGCAGCAACTGTACCGGGGGCGATATAGAGACTGGTCAAGCGACCCTCCCCGTCCACCTCGGGAATGACACGCCCGCTGGGCGACGGGCGCCGGGCGCGAATCTTGTCGATCTCGTCGAACATGTCGTCGACAGCATGGACGAGAGTCCGGGCAGAGTCGAGCGCCGCAGCAGTGTCGGGATGCAGCATATGAGCCCGGCCCCAGCCATTCGACACAGTGACTCCTCCCGTCCAGACCGGCCAGAGATCAAATCTGGCATATTCCGCGTAGACTTCTCATCACTGGGAGTGTTCGCGTTGCGGCGGGTCGGTCCTCACCTGTCCAGACTCGAATGCGCCGCCGGGTTTGGTGGCCAGCAACATTGCTGTGCGGTGGCCACTCGCTACGAACTCGGGCGCAGTGAACCCCAGTTCGCGCAGCGCCGCGGCATACCGGCGAACATCGACGGCCGCGGCCGGATCGCCGGGCTTCCGCCTCCGGAGACGCTGAGTCAGGGCATATGCCCTTCGAAAGCGGTCGGAAAGGTACGTGTCGGCGATCAGTATCCGACCACCGGGCTTCAGCACCCGCCACATCTCCGCCAGAGCGGCCGTCCGATGTTGTTCAGGGATATGATGCATCACGAATGTGCAGGTGATCACGTCGAATGCCGCGTCGGGCAAAGCGAGTTCCTGAGCCGTGGAGCGAATATACCGGTGTCGCGAGTCTCGACGCCGATTGTGCGCAATCGCCTCGCCCGAAGGGTCTACGCCCGTAGCGGTTCCGCCCGGCCCGACCCGTCGGCCGAGTACACGCACGAGTTTCCCGGGTCCACAGCCGATATCGAGAGCGTCCTGGCCCGGACGGACGCCGCTGCGGTCGGCCAGTTCCCGCAACAGCAGGCTCTGCCTGCCGAGGAAGAAGACCGTTGTGAACAAGTTGTATCGCCGCAGGCCGGACAACACAAGACCGGTTTCCGCTTCGTCGACGAACATGGGGGTGCGTGCCCGCTGGTCTGATCTCATGAGTCGATCGTCGCCGCGGCGGTAGTCGTCGACCAGACTCAGATGCGCAGGATCCGTCCGATTCCGCACAGATTCACGAGACTGTTCAAGTGGCACGGAGCACCGAGAGGCGAGGAACGTGGAGGCACCCGACCGCCGGGTCCGCAAGACCCGCAACGCCCTGCACCGGGCGCTCATCGAACTGATGATGGAACGGCCCTACGACCGCATCACCGTCAGCGATGTGATCGCGCGGGCCGATGTCGGGCGGTCCACCTTCTACGCCCACTACCGTGACAAGGACGATCTACTGGTGGTGAGTTGCGCCGAGCATCTGCGCGCGGAGATCGCTCGTTCACCGGATCAGGGGCGGTGGGCGCCGGTACGGGTGATGCTGGCGCTCGCCGCCGGGTACCCGCAGGTGTACCAGCCGCTGATCGGACCCAAGGCGTCCAGCACCGCCCTGCGCGGCTATCGGCACAGTGTCGCCACGATCCTGCGCGAGCATTTCGCCGAGCGGCCCGGCGCGGAACTCGACGATCTGGGTGTGACGACCCTCTCGTGGGCCCTGGTCGGCCTGCTCACAGCGGTCACCGATCCCGTGGCTCCGGTCGCGCCCGACGCGGCATGGCGGCATTTCCAATCGCACTACCTGAACCCGCCGCCGGGCTCACCGTCGTGAAATCAGATCGGGCATCGTGAATTCGGGCCGGACAAGAAAAACGGGCCCCGGCCGCAGTGGCGGAAGAGACCCGTTCCGGATGGGATCACCCGGGCGGGGCCCGGTCCGCTTCTTCACGATCCCGAGCCGAGCGCCCCCCACCTCGGCCCGGTCAGGCCGTGGCGCGCCGGATGGTGACCCGGGCGCCGATCAGCGCGGCCAGCGCGACCACGGCCGGTAGCACCACCATCGGCACCACCCGGGGCGCGTCGACGAACCAGGAACCCACCGCGGGCCACCAGCGCTGCCAGGTCACCAGAATGGCGGCGAGCCCGCCGGCGAGCAGGAAGATCGCACCGGCCGTGTAGAGGCCGGTGACCCGCCAGCGCTGGTAGACCGCGCCGAGAAACAGGCTCACACCGGCGACGAGCCCCAGGAACGCGACATAGGTGGCCAGCTGGGTCAGCCGGTTGCCGGTGAAATCGGCCGGGAGCCCGAACATCTCCATCCGCACACCCCACCCGTCGGTATGGTCCTCGATGACGGCCAGAACCCACAGCAGCAGGGAGGTCGCGCCCACCTGCGCCGCGCCGACCAGGACGGTGGCGTTGAAGAAGTCGCGGCGGGTGACACCGAGGCCGAGGGCGAAGGGGAAGGTCTGGGTCATCGCGCCCATGTAGAAGGCCATGGTCACGCCGAGGATCGAGTAGACGCTGCCGGTCGTGTTCGACTCGGTGGGATCGATGAGGGCGAAGATCACCCACGGGATCACGAAGGCGGCGACGAGGATCGCCAGCGGCCAGGCGATCAGCAGCGGCCAGGCCACGGTGTGGATCCGCGACACCTGCAGAGCGCGGGCGATCATGAGTTCTCCTTGCCGTGCAGGGGTGTGGTTTCGACGATGAACTGCTGCAACGAGACCGGTTCCACCAGCAGGCCCAGCGTTTTCGCGTGCCGGGTGTCCGTGGCGTTGTCGGTGGTGCGCAGCAGCACCCGGCTCTGGGTGCCCAATGATTCGCGGCGCAATTCCGGCCTGCCCGCGACGAAACGATCGATATCGGAGGTCGGGCCGGAGACCGTGAGGGCGCCGTCGCGCATCTCGTCGGCGGACGCGTCGGCGACGAGCCGGCCGCGGTCGATGAGCAGTACGTGTTCGAGCAGGTCGGCGACCTCGTCGATCAGATGGGTGGAAAGCACGATCGTGCGCGGATACTCGGTGTAGTCGGCGAGCAGCCGGTCGTAGAAGAGTTGCCGGGCCACGGCGTCCAGGCCCAGGTACGGTTCGTCGAAGAAGGTGAGCGGGGCGCGCGAGGCGAGACCGACGATCACTCCGAGCGCGGAGGTCATCCCGCGGGAGAGCTTCTTCACCTTGCGGTCGGTGGGCAGATCGAAATCGCGCACGAGCTCGCGGGCGAAACCCTCGTCCCAGTCGGCGAGCAGGTGCCGGGCCGCTCTCAGCACGTGCTCGACCTTGTAATCGGCCGGGTATGCCTGGCTCTCCTTGATGAACGACACCGACCGCAGCACCTCGGCGTTCTCGTGCGGCACCGCGCCGTTGATCCGCACCTCACCGGCGGTCTGGAACATCTGACCGGTGAGCACCTGCATGAGCGTCGTCTTCCCGGCGCCGTTGCGGCCGAGCAGACCGTAGATCGTTTTCTCGCGCAGATCGAAGGTCACATCGTCGAGCGCGGTGACCGAACCGAAGCGCATGGTCACCCCGCGCGCTCGGGCGAGTACCGCGTTGTCGAGTGCCGGGTCGATGAAGGTGGTGCTCATCGGGTCCCCTCCCGTTGGTCGAGCAGGGTCTTGAGTTCGTCGATGCCCATACCGAGCTTGTCGGCTTCGGCGATGAGCGGGTCGATGTACTGCTGGGCGAAGCGCTCCTTGCGCCGCAGTCGCAACGCCCCGCGCGCACCGGCGGTGACGAACATTCCGATCCCTCGTCTCTTGTACAGAATCCCGTCCGACACCAGCTGGTTCAGACCTTTGGCCGCGGTCGCGGGGTTGATCCGGTGGAAGGCCGCGAGCTCGTTCGACGACGGTGCCTGCGCTTCCTCGGGCAGCGATCCGTCGACGATCGAGTTCTCGACCATCTCCGCGATCTGCAGGAAGAGCGGCTTACCGTCCGCGAGCACGTGCCCTCACCTCCTCGGGTTGAGTGGTTCATTACTCATGTAATGAACCATATAACCCCCGTGGGTGGCTCGCAAGACAGAATCGTCCGCCCTGGTCGGCCCGGCCCCGGTCGGCACAGGTCGGTCGACGACTTCGCGTCCGAGTCCGCCGCTCGCCGGCTCGAGCGCGCACTCGACCCGCCGACAGCCGTGCCGCGCCGTCGCCGGCAGCGGAATCCACAACGAAAACCCCTGGTGGCGCTACGGTGAGCAGGCGAATCCATCAGATCGACTGCAGGGGGTCGAATTGCTGTCACGCCGGGAGTTTTTCGCCGCCGCCGCTCTCGGGGCCGCCACCGTGGGGAGCGGTGGCGCACCCGCCCGGGCCGTTCCCGCTGTCCTGCCCGGGCAACGGGAGTACCGCACACTGACCATGCGCGGCTACAACCGGCGCTACGTCGCCCGGCCACGGCAGATCCATCTACCGGCCACCGCGCAGGACGTCCGGCAGGCCGTCGCGAGCTCGGTCCGGGACGGTCTGCGTATCGCCGCCCGCTCCGGCGGGCATTGCTTCGAAGATTTCGTGGACAGCGCGGACACGAAGTCGCTGATCGATCTACGGAGACTGGACCGGGTCGACTGGGACGGCGAGCACCGCGCCTTCTCGGTGGGCACCGGACTCACCCTGGAGAGGTTGTACGCGGAACTGGCCCGATGGAACGTGACCGTGCCCGGCGGGATCTGCCGGGCCGTCGGGGTCGGCGGACATATCAGCGGCGGGGGTTACGGCCCGCTGTCACGCAAACACGGCGTGGTGGCGGATCATCTGTACGGCGTGGAAGTGGTGACCGTGGCGCGCGACGGCAGCGTCGGCCTGGTCACCGCGACCAGGGACGGACAGCACCGGGATCTGTGGTGGGCCCATGCCGGCGGGGGCGGCGGTAATTTCGGGATCGTTACCCGCTACTTGCTGCGCTCCCCCGGTTCCGATGGATCCGATCCGGCGGCCGCCCTGCCCCGGCCGCCGGATTCGATGTGGAGCACCACGCTCATGCTGCCCGTGACCACCGAGGATTCGTTCGTCCGGTTCATGACCAACTACCTCGACTTCTACGCGCGCCACCGCGAACCCCGGCAACCGCTTCGACGGCCTGTACGCGCCGATCAGCTTCCGGCCGAACCTGACCGGGCTGGGCGAGATGGTGATCATCCAGGCCGGCGACGGTGCCGATGCCCGGGGACGGCTGGACGAGTTCGTGGCGACCGTCTGCGCCGGTGTACTACCCGGTGCGGTCGTCGGCCCGGTGGTCGAGCGGTCCTACGCCGATACCGTCGCACATGTCTACTACGCCGGCACACCGGATCCGCCGCGGGTCAAGACCAAGGCCGCGTACCTGCGCCGGCCCTACACCGCCGATCAGCTGCGGACCTGCTACCGACATATCGTCTCACCGGCGTTCGTCGGCGAATCGTCACTGGAATTCCTGCCGTTCGGCGGCGCCGTCAATGCCGTCGCGCCCGATGCCACCGCCATGCCGGCCCGTGACTCGTTCATGAAGATGCTCATCCACGCCGCCTGGCGGCTGCCCATCGACGACGAGCGGCACATCGGGGTGGCCCGGCAGCTGTATCGCGAACTGTACGCCGGTACCGGCGGAGTGCCGGTACCGGACGACGACAACGGCGGCAGTTATATCAACTACCCGGACCCCGACTTGGCCGACCCGGAATTCAACCGTTCCGGCACCCCCTGGCACACCTTCTATTACGGCGCGAATTACTCGCGGCTGCAACAGGTGAAAGCCCGGTGGGATCCCGGCGACGTATTCCGGCACCGGCTCTCGATCGCGCTGCCCTGAAACCGCCTCAGGTCAACGCGAGCACACGGCACGGTCCACCGGTGCCACCGACGTGTTTGGGCGCGCCGACGACCACGGTGGCGCCCACCGGCGGCGCCGCGGCCAGGTTGGCGAGCAGTTCGACGCCGTAACGACCGGAGTCGAGAATGGCGGTGTGGGCACCGAAATCCGGGTCGGCGGCCCGATCGAGGCTCAGGGTGTCCACACCCACCCCCACGATCGCCCGCTCGCGCACCAGGAACTCGGCGGTATCCGCCGCGAATCCCGGCGCATGCGGTGTTCCCTCGCTGTCGAGGTTGACGAAGGCGCCGGGTATTTCCAGCCGTCGCTCCCAACCCGAATACATCGCCACGAAGGCCCGCTCCGGGATCCGGCCGTGCCGGGACTCCCAGACGCCGATATCGTCGGTGGTCACCGCCGCGTCCACATCGGTGCCGGACCGGTCGCTGATATCGATCACCACCAGCGGTGCGACCAGATCACGCGCGGCGAGCACATCGGTGGACTGCGCGCCGCGACGGTGCGTCGGCGCGTCCACATGTGTGCCCGTGTGCTCCCAGTACGCCAACACGTTCTGGTCGAATCCCCCCGCGGCTTCCCAGGCCACCGGGACCATCGAGAACGGCGGGACTCCCGGCCACGTCGGGGTCCGTGCGCTGAGCGGGTGGGTCAGATCCACGACCCCGCCGGCAGCGGCGCGGGCGGGCACCGCGGGGACGACGCCGCCCAGAATGACCGCTGCCCCGGCGGTCCGGAGGAAAGCACGCCGACCGGGACGGGGCAGGTCCTCGGCTGCCGCACGCAGGTCTCGGATTATTCGTGGTGCGCACATTTCGCGGGCAGCCTATTCGAACCCGGGCCGATAGGGCCGTATGCCACGCGCGATCACGGAAACCCGCCCCGGCGGATTTCCGGCCTCTGCTCCCGTTCAGGCTTCGAGTAGCCGCCTCACCGGCGGTACCGCGCTGTGACCCGGTTGCGCGATTAGGCCGCCTTGTCGGCACGGCGGGGTAGATTCGCCGGCGTGACCGAGGATCGTGGACCTGTCTTCGACGGGGTGAGGATCGGCAGACCGGCGACCGGCGCGTTGATCGACGCGGGATACCGGACAGTCGCCGAGCTACCCGAACACCTCGACGAGTTGCTGCCGCTGCATGGCGTAGGGCCGCGGGCGATAGCTCTGCTGACCGAGGCACGCCGGGCCGCACGGTGAGCCCGGGTAACCGGGGCCGGCTCGCGCGGGTTCGGGTGGTTGCGCCGGGAGCCGTCCCCGATCCGGCTGTCCGGCTCCGGCCGCTGTAGCCGACCGTCCCGAGGAGAACTGCCACAGCTCGGTGGCGGGAACCAGGCGCCGAGTCAGTCGGTACGCCGGAAGGAGAGATCCGGCCAAGGCGGGCGCCGCAACACCGCGAGAGCGGCGATCACGGCGGCGAGCAACCCGATCCACTCGCCCAGCTGCGCGATCCGGTTGACGTCCACCGCGGGAACCCAGGTGGCCGCGCTGTCACGAACCACGAAGATCCCCGCGGGCCGCATCGCCGAACCGGGGAAAGCGCCGCGGCGCGAGACGGTGATGACGATGGCGCCGTCCGCTGTCTCGAACGGTTCGCCGTAGACCGGCGCGGCATCGACCGCGGCCGCAGCCGATCGTTCCCGTATCACCAATATCCGACTCCGATCCCTCGTGCCGATGGGCACCGTGACGGTGCCGCGGTATCCGGAAGACTACGGCCGGAATGCGTACGCCGGGGCCGATCCCGGTGTCGGGAACGATCCGGGAGGGCGCGATCGCAACCGTCGGAGATATCGGCGTTGAACTCGTCCGCACGGAAGAGGCCCGGCACCAGCCCGGGGCGATCCGGAAGAAGATGATCTCGTCCGGCACATCGAGTAGCGGATCCCGGCCGAGTCCTTCGACATAGAACCGGCGGGTCGCGTCGAGGTCGGCCGGCGCGATCGTCGAGTGCGCCCGCTGCTCCATGAAGGCTCCCATGTCGGATGCTCGATGCCCAGCCGCGGATCGCGTGCCGGCCCGGCTCGGCTGCCGGTCGGATCCGCCTCCGGCCGGTCGAATTCGGCAGCGTACATGGGCGACGAGGTGGTCGCGTGGGGTATTTCTCGGTGCCGGGAATGTCTGTAAATCGTGCTATAACGCACTGGGGTGCGGCTCCGAGCCGGGCAGGGTATGCCCGGAGCCGATTCACACCGCGTATTCGTTGTCGTGGCTGTACGGCCGGCGCAGAGAGAAGTGTCCGATGAGTCCGACCACCGTCGAAAAGCTCGAGATCGACCCCCTGCCTCGTCCCTGGGGCGCCGAGCGCCTGCACCCCCTCATCGGCGCGGTCGAGGAGCACATCAACCGGTCGATCCTGTTGCTTGCTTCGGGAAAGCCCCGCAGCGCGACGGATTTGTCCGATTGGCTCGACGACAAAGGACTGCCGGATCAGGATGACCTGGACAAGCCGACGAACAAGTCCGTCATGATCGACAAGTACACCGCCCGCGAGGGCGACGTGACCCGCCTGACCACGGAGCTGGATCGGAAGAACCGGGACATCAAGGATTCCGCTGTGGAGGCCTTCGACACATCGAATACGACATACAAGGAGATCACAACGATCGTCGAGCGGCTGCGGACAAAACTCGAGGACGCGCCGGACCCGACGAAAGGTGCGGACGGCATCTACCGTCTGCCTGTCGGCGTGGAGTTCGATCTGCTGGTGGCGCTGCTGAACGCGGCCGACCAGGTGCACGCGGAAGTCGAAGGCGCGGCAAACGCAATGGACGCCAAGGCTCGCCAGATCGATGGGTCGGTACCGACCGTCCCGCGTGGTTACGACTACAACAATGGTGGAATGCCGGCGGCGACCAACGCCTACCAGCCGCCCCGGGCCAGCAAAGCCAGCTACCGGATCACCGACCCGAACGATCCGGTGGGCAAGGCTCTCAGCGTGGCCAGCGGTGAGCTCGGCACCAGGGAGACGGACGCGGCCTTCGCCGGCAAGCCCTATAACAACGGCAGCGCGTGGTGTGCCGCGTTCACCAGCTGGGTGTGGAAAGAAGCCGGATACGACGTCACCTGGACCGACTTCGACTATGTGCCCGCCGTCTGGAACGACGCCGCCGCACTGGATTTGCGGAGGGGCAGCACCGCCGAGGCGCAGCCGGGAGATCTCATCGTGTTCGACTGGGAAGGCGACGGCACTCCCGACCACATCGGAATCGTGGAAGCCGTCAGCGGTGGAAAGATCCACACCATCGAAGGCAATTCCAGCGATCAGGTGGCACAGCGGAACTACGACCTCAATTCCGGAAAAGTCGTCGGTGTGATCAAGCCACCGCCCACCGGCTCGGATCGGGTGTAGCGACGACCGCACGACGCCGTCCCCGGGCCGGGTTCTCTTCCGACTCCCGGCGCCCATGCGTATACGTAAACTTCTTCTATGGATCCACTGAGCCTTGCGGTCGGCGCCGGCCTTGTCGCGATCGGCTGGCTGGGCGGCCGATTCGGGTCTCGGCGGCGAGCCGGCTCGACAGCGAAAACCACGGCCCGTTGCGGCTGCGGGCACGACCTGGCGTTGCACGACCGCGAGACCGGCAAATGCCACGCCGAACTCTCGCGAAGAGGTATGCACGGCATGCGGGAATGGGTCGGCTGTCATTGCCGCCGCTACACCGGCCCCATCCCGCTGGAAGAGGTGTTCAGCCCACCGATACTCCCGCCGGAGTCCTGAACGCGCGACGTCCCGGCAGGAGCGTCCGACGACGATGCGGAACGATCCGCAGCACCCCTCGTGCGTGTCGGCGCGCCTGCCGGGACCCGGACGAAACAGGTCAGGCCGCGGCCCACTTCTCGGGATGGAGATGGTGCTGGACCAGCGCATTGGCGTGTCCGTGCCCTAAACCGTGCTGCCCCTTCAACAATTCGACGAGTTCCTTGTGTGAGGTCGAGCCCGCCTCACGAAGGACCGTCTTCCATTCCTCGATACTGCGGCCGTATTTGGCCTCGATGGACGGAAAGTAGGACGCGGGTCCCTTCGGGGTGGTCGCCATCTTCGATCTCCTTGCTGGTTACGAACTCGATAGGTGAGACGGGAGGCTCGTCGAGATCTCATCGCCCGCGCCGCCTATGTGTCGCACATCACTCGATGTTCGTTACCGGCCGGAGTTCCGAGCCCGGGGCTGTTCCGCGGCGCACGATGACGATCACCGTGCGTGGACCGACAGACGTGACCGGACCACAGACGGTCGGCAGTGCCGGTCCGGCTGGTGCGTGCTTCGCCTGCGTGAGCCGACCGGGATTCGGCGCCCGAACGCAGACGAGTCCACCCGGACCGCAATCGGTGAAGTGATCGCGGAGTGGGTGGACTCGTCTACAGCTGTTGCGGACGTATTGCGGACGGGAGGCTATCGGTGAATAGATCCGCCGCAGTTGGGACCGCTATAGCGGCTTACACGTCGAAGTAGAGCTCGAACTCGTACGGGTGCGGACGCAGGTTCACCGGGGCGATCTCCTGCTCGCGCTTGATGCTGATCCAGGTCTCGATCAGGTCCTCGGTGAAGACATTGCCTTCGGTGAGGTACTCGTGGTCGGCCTCGAGGCGGTCGATGACCGAGGCGAGGCTGGTGGGGGCCTGCGGGATGTTCTTGGCCTCCTCCGGCGGGAGCTCGTAGAGGTCCTTGTCGACCGGGGCCAGCGGTTCGATCTTCTTCTTGATGCCGTCCAGGCCGGCCATCAGCATGGCGGCGAAGGCCAGGTAGGGGTTGCCCGAGGAGTCCGGAGCGCGGAATTCGATGCGCTTGGCCTTCGGGTTGTTGCCGGTGACCGGGATGCGGACCGCGGCGGAGCGGTTGCGCTGCGAGTACACCAGGTTGATCGGGGCCTCGAAGCCCGGGACCAGGCGGTGGTAGGAGTTCACCGTCGGGTTGGTGAACGCCAGCAGCGAGGGGGCGTGGTGCAGGATGCCGCCGATGTAGTGGCGCGCCAGGTCGGACAGGCCGCCGTAGCCGGCCTCGTCGTGGAACAGCGGCTTGCCGTCCTTCCACAGCGACTGGTGGGCGTGCATGCCCGAGCCGTTGTCGCCGAAGAGCGGCTTCGGCATGAAGGTGACGGTCTTGCCCTCGGCCCACGCGGTGTTCTTGACGATGTACTTGAACAGCTGCAGGTCGTCGGCCGCACCCAGCAGGGTGTTGAACTTGTAGTTGATCTCGGCCTGGCCGGCGGTGCCGACCTCGTGGTGGCCGCGCTCCAGCTCGAAACCGGCGTTCTGCAGGTTGGTGGAGATCTTGTCGCGCAGGTCGACGTAGTGGTCGTAGGGGGCGACCGGGAAGTACCCGCCCTTGTTACGGACCTTGTAGCCGCGGTTGGGGCTGCCGTCGGGGTTGGTCGCCGCGCCGGTGTTCCAGGAGCCGGAGATCGACTCGACCTCGTAGAAGGCGCCGTTCATGGCGGAGTCGTAGCGCACCGAGTCGAAGATGTAGAACTCGGCCTCGGCGCCGAAGTACGCGGTATCGGCGATACCGGTCGAGCGCAGGTACTCCTCCGCCTTGCGGGCGATATTGCGCGGGTCGCGCGAGTAGGCCTCACGGGTGAAGGGGTCGTGCACGAAGAAGTTCATATTGAGCGTCTTCGCCGACCGGAACGGGTCGAGCTGCGCGGTGCTGTAGTCGGGCAGCAGCAGCATGTCGGACTCGTCGATGGACTGGAAACCGCGCACCGAAGAACCGTCGAAGGCGAGGCCTTCCTCGGCGAGGTCGGCGGTGAAGGCCTTCGCCGGGATGGAGAAGTGCTGCTGCACACCGGGCAGATCGCTGAAGCGGATGTCGACATATTCGACCTCCGAGTCCGCGATGTACTTGATGACCTCGTCGGCCGTGCTGAACGTCACGTGGTTCTCCTTACGGATAGATTCCCAGCCAGTATCGAGTGCGGGGCGTCGCGACCCGACGCTATGGACAGGGTGTTTCCCGCCAGTCAAGAGTGTGTTTCGCCAGTGTTACACGTCGGGTCGGTGGCGTGTCCTCGGCCACGCCACGAACTGCGGGTTCGGTCCACGGACCTCGGTCCGGACCGGCCCGGAGCTGCCCTTTATGCCCAAAATCCAGCGGGAACCTCGTGTAACGGAGGCCGCCCGTCACTCGGGCGCCGCACCACCGCCGAATGCGGGGCCGAGGCGAAGCCTATCCCCAATCCGTGCCCGGCGGGTGGATGCACAGGTATACAAACCGCGCATGACCGAAGCGAACGCGGAGGTGCTCGCGAGCGCGCGGCCGGAAGCGCGGCCCGAGCTACGCGGAAGCACGGGCCGGGGGTGCGCCTATTCTGGGGTGCATGGCACGTATCACCGGTTCCTGGCTCTCCGGACCTCCCGTCGCCTCCGGTACCGGCGGCGATGATTACGCCGGAGCCGGCCTGGGGCTGCCCCGGGAGGGCGCCGGATCACTGCCGGGGATGTTCCGGCGTGTGGTCGCGATGCTGGTGGACTGGCTCATCGCGGTCGGAATCTCGGCGCTGATCGCGCAGGGTATGCCGGCCTCGTCGGTGAACCTGGGGCTCTGGTTCGTGATCGGGGTGGCGGCGGTGACGCTTTTCGGGTTCACTCCCGGGCAGTATTTCCTGCGCATCCGGGTGGCCCGGGTCGATGCCGAGGCGCCGGTCGGGTTCCTGCGGGCGCTCGGCCGCCAGGTGCTGCTGGTGTTCGTGATCCCCGCGCTGTTCACCGACGCGGACGGACGCGGCATGCACGATCGCGCGACCGGCACCGCGGTGGTGCGTTCTCGCTGACCGGTCACCACAGGTGGGGGCCGGTCACGCTCGCGCGATGTCACTGAATCCGGTACTGCTCGGTCTCCGACTCCTGCTCGAACTCACCGCCCTGGCCTCGGCCGGGGTGCTCGGCTGGCGGCTGACGGAGGGGCCGGGACGGTGGCTGCTGGTGGTGCTGCTCCCCGTGATCGCGGCGACGGCATGGGGTGTCTTCGCGGTACCGGATGATCCGAGCCGCTCCGGGGAGGCTCCGGTCGCGGTCCCCGGGGTGATACGACTGCTGGTCGAGTTCGCCGTGCTGTTCGGCGGCGCGGCCGCGTTGTGGCTGGCCGGACTACCGCGGCTCGCACTGGTGTCCGCGGCGGTCCTGCTCGCCTACCACGTACTCGCCTACGACCGGGTGCTCTGGCTGTTGCGGCGCTGAGCCCCCGGGTCAGCGGCGGCGGATGGTGCGCTGCATACCCCGCATCTTGGCATTGGTCGGCATCGGCCCCTTGGGCATGGCCGGGCCGCCGCCGCGCGAACTCAGGGCACTGAGCCTGCCCTCGATCTGGTCCATTCGTTTGGTGTCGATATTGCGCGGGAGTTTGGTGAGGTAACGCTGGAGTTCCTTCAGCGGGACCTGTCCCTCCTCGTTACCGACCATCACGTCGTAGATCGGGGTGTCGCCGATGAGCCGGGCGGTGCGCTTCTTCTCCTGCGCCAGCAGCGAGCGCAGCCGTTGCGGCGAGCCCTCCCCCACGAAGATCACACCGGGCAGACCGATGACGCGGTGCACGGCGTCGAGCTGGGTGGTGGCGGCGATGCCGTTGCTGACCCGCCACTTGCCCTGCAGATTGTCCAGCACCCACGCGGCGGCACCGGCCTGACCCTCGGCCTTTCCGTAGACGGACTTCTGCACGCGGCGACCGAAGATGATGAAGGCGAACAGCAGGCCGAGCAGCAGGCCCAGTGGCAGCAGGAACCACTGCGCGCCGAAGAGGAAGCCGACCCCGAACAGCACCAGCGTGGTGAGGACCACCGCACCGATCATCAGCGGCAGCAGCAGCTTGTCCTCTTTGCGCTGCATCTGGAACGCCTGCCAGATCTGCTGACGACGTTCCTTCGACTGTGCTTTGCGCGCCGCTTTCGCCGCGGCCTTCGCCTCTTTGTCGGGCTTGCCTGCTGCCATGGCTCCCAGAATAATGCCCGGCCCGCGGCGCTCCGGCCACGGGACGTACTCCGCCCGCGGGCGGCGGCGCCCGACGGTCGGCACGGTCCCCCGGACAGTCCGGGCGGGGCTTGCGCGGGCGAGGAGAATACAGGGATGTCCACCCACCTCGAGGCCGATCCGGCGACCGGCGCACCGGTCGACGACGCGACGGCGGAGCGACTCGCCGCCGCGCTACGGTGCGTGACAGTGTCCCGGGAGGAGCCCGAGCCGGGCCGCGACGGCTCCGGCGCGGCGGCCGATACCGAGTTCGAGCGGCTCGGCGCGCACCTCGAGCGGTCGCTTCCCCGGGTGCACGCCGAACTGGAGCTCGAACGTTTCGGGCACAGCCGCCTCTACACCTGGCGGGGCGCCGACCCCGCGCGGACGGCCGCGATCCTGCTCGCGCACCAGGACGTGGTGCCCGCGGACGATCCCGCCGGGTGGACTCATCCGCCCTTCGCGGGCGTGGTGGACGCGGAGTTCATCTGGGGTCGCGGCGCGATCGACGACAAGAGCCGGATGCTGGCCATCCTGGAAGCCGTCGAGTCCGCTCTCGCCGAGGGGCTGCGGCCCCGCCACACCGTTCACCTGGCGTTCGGCCACGACGAAGAGGTGTTCGGCGACCGCGGTGCCGTGCGGATGGCGGCCCGGCTACGGGAACGGGATGTCCACGCCGACCTGCTGCTGGACGAGGGCGGGGTGATCACCGAGGGCATCGTGGACGAGGTGACCGTCCCGGTGGCCACCATCATGCTCGGGGAGAAGGGGTATGCCACGGTCCGGTTGTCGGTATCGGAGAAGGGCGGGCATTCGTCCATGCCGGGCCGGCAGACCGCGGTCGGGCGGCTGGCCCGCGCCGTGAGCCGGATCCAGGACGACCCGATGCCGCTACGGGTCACGCCCGTGGTCACCGATATGCTCGCCCGCCTGCGCCCGCATCTACCCGCGACCAAACGCCGGCTGCTCGGATTCGCGGCGCTGGCGGCGCCGGTGATCAGCCGGATCATGGCGTCGGCACCGCAGACCGAGGCGCTGGTGCGGACGACCACGGCACCGACGGTGATCCGCGGCGGGGTGAAGGCGAATGTGCTGCCGCAGCAGGCGGAGGCGCTGATCAACTTCCGGATCCTGCCGGGCGATACGGTCGATTCGGTGCTCGCGCACTGCCGCCGGGCCGTCCGCGACGCACAGGTCCGGATCGAACTGGTGGGCATGACTTCCGAACCCACCCCCGCGACCGGCCCGGGTCCGCAGTTCGACCTCATCGCACGCCTCACCGAAGAGGTGGCGCCCGGCGTCGCGGTGACCACCGGCCTCGTCCCCGGCGCCACCGACTCCCGCCACTACGACGATCTGGCTGCCACCCGCTGCAATTTCGCCCCGATCCGGCTCACGGCCGCGGATCTGGAACGGATCCACGGAAACGACGAGCGGCTGTCCCGGGTGAACTACGCTCGCCTCATCGACTTCAACCGGCGCCTGCTCACCGCGCTCGCCGAGCCCGGACAGGCCCGAGCGCCCCGGGTGCCGCGATGAGGCGATACCTCCGCTGCCCGTGCGGCCGCCACCGGCCGTAGGTACCCGTTTCACAGGAGTTTCGATGAGGCGATACCCGCGCCGCCGCCGCGGCCTCCGCGGATCCCACTACCGGCTTCGAGGGAGGACCTTGTGACCAGCGACCAGGACATACGAGTGGAGCGCGGGGAGTTCGAGCACGCCGGGCACCGGCTGAGCCGGCGTTCCTGGGTGCCCGCGACGGCGCGCGGGGTAATCGTTCTCGTGCACGGGGTGGCGGAGCATTCGGGTCGCTACGAGTACGTCGCGCGGACCCTGGCGGACACGGGTTTCGCGGTGTACGCGTTCGACCATGTGGGGCACGGGGAATCCGCCGACGCGGGCACGCGCGCCAATATCGGGTCGATCGACAATGCCGCCGACAATGTGGCGGCCCTGCTCGCCGCGGCGCGTGCGGAACATCCCGGTCTGCCGGCATTCGTCATCGGCCATTCCATGGGCGCCCTGATCACCCTCTACCTGGCGACCAGGGCGCCGCTGGACGTGGCGGGGGTGGTGGTCTCGGCACCGCCGCTGATCATCGACGCCGGAAATCCGGCGCAGCGGCTACTGGCCCCGGTACTCACCCGGCTGGCCCCGAACCTCGGTGTGCTCAAACTCGATTCGTCGCAGATCAGCCGGGACCCGGCGGTCGTCGCGGCCTACGACAACGACGCGCTGGTGTTCCGCGGGAAGCTACCCGCCCGCACGGCGACCGAGATCCTCACCGCCGCCGGAACCGTGCTCGATCGCCTGCCGCGGTTGCGGGTCCCGACGCTGGCGCTGCACGGAAGCGCCGACGCCATTGCCGCCCCGGCGAGTACGGACCGGATCGAACAGCGCGCGGGCACCACCGATCTCACCGTCCACCGCTACGACGGGCTCTACCACGAGATCTTCAACGAACCCGAACGCGACCGGGTACTGGCCGATGTGGTCGGCTGGCTGGACGCGCGAACCACCGGAGAGTGAGGATCGGCGGCGCACGCCGCCGAGCCGGGAGAGCGATACCGGAACCGGTTGGACTCGAATCCTCGGCAGGCGCTGCGGTACAAGCCCGCAGCGCCCGCCGGAGGCGTGTGGTGATGCCTGGATCCGCTCGTCACGGCGCGTCTACTCGTACTCGGCGAGACAGGCGCTCTCCCCTTCGAGCACGCCCAACCGGAAAGCGTCCAGGCGCAGATAGCCCCCGGGGACCACGTCGCCGTTGACATCGGCGGCGGCCAGTCCGTCGGCGAGCAGGCCCGACACCGCCTCGTCCAGGTCCCCCGCGGACAGGCGCGGATTGCTGTTCGCCCTGCTCAGCGCGGTGGTCACCACACCCGACAGGCAGGCGGTGCGCAATCCCGCCGTCTCGGCGCCGACCAGGGCGAGCTGTTTGTGGTTCTGGTAGGCGAGGGCGTAGCGGGAGACGAACACGACGAATGCGTTGTAGTCGCCGGCGACGATGGCCGACAGCGGTTCGTCCTCGCCGCCCGTCTCGCCGGCGCGTTCGGCCAGCGCCTCGACGTCCGTGCCGATCACATCGGTGACCGGGCAGTACGCGACGGGCGCGGTGGGGGTCGCATCGGAGCAGCGGGCCGGCACGCCCGCGTAGTCGTATTCGGGCGCCCGGGTGACCGGCAGGATATCGGCCATCGCGACGGCCATATCCTCGAGCGAATCCTCGGTGACCTCCAGTTGCAGGTATTGCTCACCGGGTTCTTCGAACGTCACCGGCAGTCCGGCCCGGCGGTCCTCGATCTCCTGTTCGTCGATCCGCGCACACGCCTCGGCGCCGTTCGTATAACCCATCTGCACCGCCGTCACGCGCTCGAAGGCGCTGCCGTGCACATTGTCCGGGTCGCCGGGATCACGGTCGCGGACGGCGACCGTGGCGCCCAGGACGCCGTTGAGACCTTCGGTGGTGTTGAGGGTGAAATGCCGGGAATCGCCCTCGGCCACATGCCGCAGGAACACACCGGCCAGACAGTCGGCCTGCTGTTCGGTGACCAGACCCGGGGAATCCTCGGTCGCGATTCCGGCAGGTATCTGCAGGGCATGCCCGTATTCGTGGGCGAGCACCATCACCACGGCCATTTCGCCGAACTGATCGACCAGTTCCGGCAGCAGTACACCGCGGTCCCAGCCGATGGTGTCGTCGGTACCGCAGTAGGCGGCGTTCACCAGTTCGTGGGTGCTGATCGTGCAGAACTCGATCGAATCGCGTTCGCGGGCATCGGCGTCCCAGGAGACGAGTTGCGACACCGGCCGGAACTCGCCCGGAAACGTCGCCGAGTAGTTCTCCGCCCAGAACTCCTCGATATCGGCGACCGCGTTGAGCGCGAGCCGGTCCATCTCGCCGCCGTCGCCGTTGGCGGCCTGCCGGTCGGTGTCGGGCACCCCGTCGCGGGACCCGCTGGGCCCGGTACTGGTCGTGGCTCCCGTGATCTGCCACGGATTCTCGGCGTCCCGCTGTGTCGATTTCGCCTGCGAGCACGCCGACAGCGCCGATACCGTCAGAACCGCCGCTGCTGCCGTGACGACCAGCCGTGACCATCGTGTCCCGGTCATTTCCGCCTCCCCGTTCCCGACCGGGCCCGCGGGCCCGGCGCCACCCGATCGCGATACCACCGCGACCGTGCCGAGGAATATCGAAACACAAGGCGGGCAACGACGTACAGCGCTGAAGTACGGGCGGCCCGTTCACTCTGCGGTATAGGAGCCGGCGGGACGGCCGTCAGCACTCGGCCCGGTCCTACACTGAACTCCATATCTCCCGAGGAGGCCCGGTGTACATCGAGGAATTCCGCTCGCCCGGCCCGCTGACGGCGGCAGCCGCCGAGGAACTGGCCGGCTCCCTTCCCGGCTGCACGTCCCGGATCACCCTCGCCGCCAATGACCGCGCGGTGAACCTGCCCGTGCTGCCCTGGTGCTGGTCGGAACTCGGCATCGAGCGGGAAACCCCCGTGACCGTCACCGCGGCGGGCGGTTATCGACCGGCCGATCTGGAGGACCGGCGCGCGCTGGAGGACCTGGTCACCCGATTCCGGGCACTGACCTCCCCGCCAGGCTCCTAGGCGTACCTCCGCATTCGCTCCGGCCGTGCGCGTCGATATGCGGCCGAAACCCTCACCACACCCACCGGGGCCGACCTCGGCGTACCTCCGCACCGCTCTGTCCGGACGCTGGCGCGTACCGCCGGTCAGACGCCGAAGACCCGCTCCACCACGGCGCGGGCCCGGCGGGTGATCCGCAGGTAGTTGTCGAGGAACTCACCGCCGTCGTGGGTGGGCCAGCCCGCCACCCGCGCCACCGCCGACAGCGTGGTGCCCGGGCCGGGCAGCTGGTCGGACGGTTTACCGCGCACCAGGACCAGCGCGTTGCGGGCCGCGGTGGCGGTGAGCCAGGACTGGCGCAGCAGGTCGGTGTCCACCGGGCTCAGCAGCTCCGCCTGCTCGATCACATCGAGCGATTCCAGCGTCGAGGTGTTGTGCAGTGCCGGGATCTCGTGCGCGTGCCGCAATTGCAACAGCTGAACGGTCCATTCGATATCGGCGAGGCCGCCACGACCCAGTTTGGTGTGGGTGGCCGGATCGGCACCGCGGGGCAGCCGTTCGGAATCGACCCGGGCCTTGATGCGGCGGATCTCGCGGACCGCCTCGGCGGAGACACCGCCCGCCGGATAGCGCACGGCGTCGATCGTGTGCAGGAAACGCAGACCCAGCTGCTGGTCGCCGGCCACCTGGTGGGCGCGCAACAGCGCCTGGACCTCCCACGGCTGCGCCCACTGGCGGTAGTAGGCGTCGTAGGCGGCCAGGGTGCGCACGAGCGCGCCACTGCGCCCCTCCGGCCGCAGGCCCGCATCGACCTGCAACGGTGGATCGGTACTGGGGGCGCCGAGCAGTTTCTGCACCTGCTCGGCGATACCGTTGGCCCATTTCACCGCGACGTGCTCGTCCTCGCCGGGCCGCGGATCACACACGAACAGCACATCGGCATCGGAGCCGTAGCCGAGTTCCCGGCCGCCGAGCCGGCCCATCCCGATCACCGCGAAATCGGCGGGCGCGGGTGCGCCGCGTTCGGCGACGCTGGCCCGGATCACCGCGCGCAGCGATGCCTCGAGCACCGCCACCCACACCGCGGACAGCGCGGCACAGACCTGCGGCACATCCAGCAGCCCCAGCAGATCCGCCGAGGCCACCCGCGCGAGTTCGTGCCGACGCAGGGAGCGGGCGGTGGCCACCGCCCGCTTGGGGTCGGTGTACCGGTCGGCGGCGGTGAGAATGCCGCCTGCCACCTCGACCGGCTGGGTGCGCAACAGCAGCGGCCCGTGCGGGCCGTCGGCGTACATGCGGATTGTCTCGGGAGCGTTGATCAGCAGATCGGGGAGGTAGGCCGAGGAACCGAGCACCATCATCAACCGCTGCCCGACCGCGCCCTCGTCGCGCAGTACCCGCAGATACCAGTCCTGATCCACCAGCCCTTCCGACACCCGCCGGTAGGCCAGCAGCCCGGCATCGGGGTCGGGAGTCTCGCCGAGCCACTCCAGCAGAGTCGGCAGCAGCACCGCCTGGATCCGGCCTTTACGCGAAACACCGCTGGTCAGAGCGCGTAGATGGCTCAATGCGTGTTCGGGCGAGCCGTATCCGAGGGCGGCGAGCTGCCGCACGGCGGCGTCCGGGCTCAGGCGCAGCGCGTCGGAGTCCAGGCGGGCCACCGATTCCAGCAGCGGCCGGTAGAAGAGTTTGGTGTGCAGGCGGCGGATCCGGCCCGTCTGCCGGCGCAACTCGGCCTGCAACACTCCCGCGGCGTCATGTCTGCCGTCCGGGCGGATATGCGCGGCCCGGGCCAGCCAGCGCATTCCTTCCTCGTCGTCGGCGGCGGGCAGCGTATGGGTGCGTTTGAGCCGCTGCAACTGCAGCCGGTGCTCGAGCAGACGCAAGAATTCATAGGAGGCCGTGAGGTTCGCGGCGTCCTCACGGCCCACGTATCCGCGCGCGGCGAGCGCCGCGAGAGCTTCCACGGTGCCCTGGACGTGCAGTTTCGGATCGACGCGGCCGTGCACCAGTTGCAGCAGCTGCACCGCGAACTCCACATCGCGCAAACTGCCGCTGCCCAACTTGAGTTCGCGTTCGCGTAGTTCGGCGGGCACCAGATCCTCCACCCGGCGGCGCATGGCCTGCACATCCGGCACGAAATCCGGGCGTTCGGAAGCCGTCCACACCAGTGCGTCGGTGGCCGAGCGGTACTGTTCGCCGAGCTCCAGATCGCCGGTCATCGGCCGGGCCTTGAGCAGCGCCTGGAACTCCCAGGTCCGCGCCCAGCGCTGGTAGTAGGCCAGATGGGAGTCGAGCGTGCGTACCAGGGCGCCGGCCTTGCCCTCGGGCCGCAGCGCGGCGTCGACCTCGAAGAAGGCCGAGGAGCCCACGGTCATCAGTTCGGCGGCCAGCCGGGTGGCGACGGCGTCGGCGGGTTCGGCGACGAAGACGATATCGACATCGCTGACGTAGTTGAGTTCGCACGCCCCGCTCTTACCCATGGCGATCACGGCCAGCCGCACCGGGCACGGTTCGTCGCGGCACACCCGGGCCACCGCGACCGCCAGCGCGGCGGTCAGCGCGGCATCGGCGAGCGCGGTGAGCTGGCGGCCCACCGACTCGTACGGGATCACCGGCTCGTCCTCGACGGTTGCGGCCAGATCGACGGCGGCCAGCAGCATGAGCTGATCGCGGTACCGTTTGCGCAGCGCCGCGACCACTTCCGGCCCGGACTCGGTGGCCCGGTACAGCATCGGCGCGGCATTGGGCCCGGACTCGGGTTCGCCGCCGACGACCGCGAGCAGATCGGCGATCAGCTCGTCGCGGTCGGGCAGTTCCTCCCGCCGTAGCAGCACCCAGGATTCCGGATCGGCCACCAGGTGATCACCCAGCGCGGTCGAGGAGCCCAGTAGCGCGAACAGCCGGCCGCGCAGCATCGTCTCGCTCCGGATCGCGGAATCCAGTTCCGCCCAGTCGCTCCCGAGCGCCTCGAACAACCTGATCAGAGTGTTCAGCGCCAGATCGGCGTCCGGTGCCCGCGACAGCGACCACAGCACCGGAATGCTCTCGATATTGTCCCAGCCGAGCGTCTTCAGCGAGTCGGCGGCCGACGGTTCGAGCAATCCCAGACGGCCGACGCCGGGGACGGCGGACCGGGCGGACGGTGGGCGGACCATGAGCTCAAGGTACCGACAAGCGGGCCCGGAATGTGCCGGACCCCTCGGCCGGCCGCGGTCGCCGGCCACATCGGCACGCAGTCACGGGACCGGCCGGCCCGGGGCGCGGACCGACCGGCCATCGGAGGGGAAACGAACGTGCCGTCGCCGGCAGACCGCGCCGCGGTTCACCGGCGTCCGTGCCGGCACCGGCTTACCGCACGCGCCTCCCACCGGGGACGACGGCGGGATACCGGGCCGGCGAGCCGAGGGTCAGAGACCCAGGTATTCGCGCAATTCGAACGGCGTCACCTGGGCACGGTAATCCGACCACTCCCGGCGCTTGTTGCGCAGGAAGAAGTCGAAGACGTGCTCGCCGAGCGTTTCGGCGACCAGCTCCGAGCGCTCCATCGCGTGCAGCGCCTCGTCCAGGGTGCCGGGCAACTCCTTGAAGCCCATGGCGCGCCGTTCCGCGGCGGTGAGCGACCAGACGTCGTCCTCGGCCTCCGGCGGCAGCGTGTAGCCCTTCTCGACGCCGCGCAGGCCGGCCGCCAGCAGCACCGCGAAGGTCAGGTACGGGTTGCAGGCGGAATCCGGACTGCGAATCTCGACGCGCCGCGACGACGACTTGTTCGGGGTGTACATGGGCACCCGGACCAGAGCCGAGCGGTTGGACCGGCCCCACGATGCCGCGGTCGGCGCCTCACCGCCGTGGATCAGCCGCTTGTACGAGTTCACCCACTGGTTGGTGATGGCGCTGATCTCGTGCGCGTGTTCGAGGATGCCCGCGATGAAGGCGCGCGCGGTCGCGGACAGGTTGTCCGGGTCGTCCGGGTCGGAGAACGCGTTCGCCTCGCCCTCGAACAGGCTCATATGCGTGTGCATGGCCGAGCCCGGGTACTGGGCGAACGGTTTGGGCATGAACGTGGCGCGCACGCCCTCGTCGATGGCCACTTCCTTGATCAGGTAGCGGAAGGTCATCACATTGTCGGCCATCGACAGCGCGTCGGCGTAGCGCAGGTCGATCTCCTGCTGGCCGGGCGCGCCCTCGTGGTGGCTGAACTCCACCGAGATGCCCATGGATTCGAGCGCGTCGATGGCGTGCCGCCGGAAGTTCGGCGCGGAATCGTGGACGGCCTGGTCGAAGAAGCCTCCGTTGTCGGCGGGGACCGGATCGACGCCGTCGGGCTGGTTCTTCAGCAGGAAGAACTCGATCTCCGGATGCACGTAGCAGCTGAAACCGACGTCGCCGGCCTTGTTGAGCTGACGCCGCAGCACATGGCGCGGATCGGCCCACGACGGCGACCCGTCGGGCATGGTGATATCGCAGAACATCCGGGCGGAATGCTGATGGCCCTTGCTCGAGGACCACGGCAGCACCTGGAAGGTCGACGGATCGGGCCGGGCCACCATATCGGCCTCGGAGATCCGCGCGAATCCTTCGATCGCCGATCCGTCGAACCCGATGCCCTCTTCGAAAGCCCCCTCGAGCTCGGCGGGCGCGATGGCGACGGACTTGAGATAGCCCAGTACGTCGGTGAACCAGAGACGTACGAAGCGGATATCCCGCTCTTCGAGCGTCCGCAGCACGAATTCCTTCTGGCGATCCATGACCGCGAGAGTAGGCACCCGGCGTTAAATCCGTGTTACATGACGCGCTGCGCTGTGTGTCGGCTCAACAGCGTAGCCCCTCGGCGGGGGGCTCGAGGTCCACCAGGTAGCGCACCACCGCGTCGTCCACGCAGGTGGCGCCGCCGTTGAAGACCACGGTGTGACTGTCGCCCTCGTGGGTGATCAGTGCCGCACCGAGTTGCTGGGCGAGATCGACACCGGCCTGGTACGGAGTGGCCGGATCACCGGTCGTGGACACCACCACCAGCTCGGGCAGCCCCTCGACGGAGATATCGTGCGGCCGGCTGGTGTTGGGCACCGGCCACTGCGCGCACAGTTCCAGCGGCGCCGCCCCGGTGCCGCGGCCGTCGTCCAGGAACGGGGCGGCCCGGCGGTATTCGGTGTCCTGCCGGCCGGCCACCGCGCGATCGGTGATCCGCGGATCGTCCACACAGCGGATCGCGTCGAAGGCGTCGGTGAGATTGCTGTAGGTGCCGTCGTCGCGGCGGCCGTTGTACATATCGGCAAGTTGCAGCAGCGTATCGCCGCGGCCCTGGGACAACTCGGTGAGCCCGATGGTGAGCACCGGCCAGAAATCGGCGCCGTACAGAGTCTGCTGCACCCCGGTGATCGCGTCGTCGTAGCCGAGGCCACGCGGATCGGTGGTGGCGGCCCGCGCGTTCCACAGCGGATCGACCAGGGCGCGGAACCGCGGCACCGCCTGCGCCGGGTCGGTGCCCAGCGGGCAGTCCGGTGACTGGGCGCAGTCCGCGGCATACGCGTCGAAAGCCTTCTGGAAACCCGCTGCCTGGCGTAACGACTCGGCGACCGGGTCCTGCGCGGGATCGATGGCACCGTCGAGAACCATGGCGCGGACATTGCCCGGGAATTTCTCCGCGTACGCGGTCCCGAGTCGGGTGCCGTAGGAGTAGCCGAGGTAGGTCAGCTGCCGATCACCCAACGCCGCGCGCATGATGTCCATATCCTGGACCACTTCGCGGGTGCCGACATGGGCGAGGAACTCCGCACCGGTGCGGGCCACGCAGCGGTCGGCGTATTCGCGGTTCTCGGTCTCGGCCTCGGCGATCCCCTCCGGCGTATTGGGCACCGGCGGTTCGGCCCGCTCGGCGTCGGCTTCCTGCGGAGTCAGGCAGTCCACCGCGGGTGTGGAGGCGCCGACCCCACGCGGGTCGAACCCCACCCGGTCGAACCGATCGGCCAGCTCGGTCCCGCCGCCCAGCATCACCGTGGACAGCCCGGACATCCCCGGGCCGCCGGGGTTGATCAGCAGCGAACCGATCCTGTTCCCGGTCGCGCGCATCCGGGACACCGCGAGCTGCGCGGTCGGACCGGCGGGGTCGGCGTAGTCGACGGGGACCTCGATCCGGGCGCACTGCGCCGCCGGCGGCAGCGCTTCCCCGGGGTCGGTGTAACCGGCGCACGGCTCCCAGGCCGGGGTCTGGCTGTAGAAACGACTCAACTCGGCCGGGATCGGCGCGGGCGGATCCGGTTGTTCCCGGACCTCCTCCGCACACCCCGCGACCAGCACCGTCGCGACCGCCAGCACCGCCAGCACACCACACCCGCTCCGCACTGCCGCCATGCTAGCCGGACCGGGCCCGGACGCGGGGATGTGACCAACCGCACCTGGTCGCGGGCTTAATCCGGGCTCGGCCACGGGTGCACACTGGAGGGCGTCAACCAGACCCGGGGACCCGATCAGGGCCTCGAGGAGACGAAAGGGACGATGATGTCCGTATCAACCGGCACACCCGATGCCACCTCGGAAACACCCGCCTACGGTGCCACCGCGGCGGCGAAACCGGCCCGGCGACCCACCCGCGTCCAGCATCTGCAACAGATGAAGGCGACCGGTGAACGCTGGGCGATGCTCACCGCCTACGACTACTCCAGCGCCCGGCTCTTCGACGAGGCGGGTATACCTGTGCTGCTGATCGGCGATTCGGCCGCCAATGTGGTGTACGGCTACGAGACCACCGTGCCCATCACCACCGACGAGCTGATCCCGCTGGTGCGCGGCGTGGTGCGCGGCGCACCGCACGCCCTGGTCGTGGCCGACCTGCCATTCGGCACCTACGAGGGATCACCCGAACAGGCCCTGGCCACGGCCACCCGGTTCATGAAGGAGGGCGGCGCGCACGCGGTGAAACTGGAGGGCGGCGAACGCGTCGCCGACCAGATCAGGCTGCTCACCGCCGCCGGTATCCCGGTGATGGCACATATCGGCTTCACTCCGCAGAGCGTCAACACCCTGGGTGGCTACCGTGTCCAGGGCCGCGGTGAGGGCGCCGAGGGGCTGCTCGCCGACGCGATCGCGGTACAGGCCGCGGGCGCGTTCTCGGTGGTGATGGAAATGGTTCCGGCCGAGGTGGCGGGCCAGGTCACCCGCAAGCTGACCATCCCCACGGTCGGCATCGGCGCCGGCGCGGACTGTGACGCCCAGGTGCTCGTCTGGCAGGACATGGCCGGGTTCACCAGCGGAAAGACCGCCAAGTTCGTCAAACGGTTCGCCGCGGTGGGCGACGAACTGCGCGGCGCGGCCGCCGCCTTCGCCGAGGAGGTCCGCCGGGGCACGTTCCCGGGTCCGGAACACAGTTTCTGACCCGCTCGGCTCGCAGCGGGTCCCCACTCCGGCGCGGGATGGCAAACTCGGTGTCGACGGTTCCGACTCGAGTTCTGAGGTACTGATGCGGCGACGCGCTTGGACAACACGGGGTGCCCTCACGGTGGCGGGAGTGTGCGGGGCGGTGCTGCTCACCGCGTGCGGCGGTGTGCAGACGGGCTCGGAGGACAACTCTGCGGCCGCGTCCACCGCTTCCGCCACCGCGACCTCGAAGACCACGGGCAGCGCCGCACCGGCCACACCGCTCGAGGTCTCCGACAAGGCCGCCCAGAACCTGTGCGACATGATGCGTCCCGAGCTGTCCAACTGGCGTGTCCAGGGCCCGACGCTGGGCCGGATCGGCCTCAACGCCATGGTCCACGAATGGGCGCTCACCAACGGCGGTATCAATGCCCAGGTCCTGGCGGACAAGGCCGTGGTGGACCGGGCGACCGTGCAGGCGTGCGCCGATGTGCACGACGAGGCCGTGCGGGCGCTCGAACTTCCCGATCTGGCCTCCGGCCTGGCCTTCTGATGCGTCCGCTGTACCCGCCGATCGAACCCTATGCGCAGGGCATGCTCGAGGTCGGCGACGGACAGGCGGTGTACTGGGAGACCAGCGGCAACCCGGACGGGAAACCCGCGGTGTTCCTGCACGGCGGCCCGGGCGGGGGCACCACGCCGCTCAACCGCCGGTTCTTCGACCCGGACCGCTACCGCATCGTGCTGCTGGACCAGCGCGGCTGCGGCCGGTCGACCCCGCATATCGCCGACGGCGCGGATCTCTCGGTCAACACCACCGCGCATCTGATCGCCGATATCGAAGCGCTGCGCGCCGCGCTCGGTATCGAGCGGTGGCTCGTGTTCGGCGGTTCGTGGGGTTCGACCCTGGCGCTCGCCTACGCGCAGCGGTATCCACAGCGGGTCACCGAACTGGTACTGCGGGGAATATTCCTGCTGCGCCGCAAGGAGATCGACTGGTACTACAACGGCAGCGCCGGCTACGTCTACCCGGACGAATGGGAGAAATTCCTCGCTCCGGTTCCGGAGTCCGAACGCGACGGCGATCTGGTGGAGGCCTACCACCGCTTATTCGGTTCCGCGGATCCGGAGGTGGTCACCGCGGCGGCCCGCGCGTGGACCGCCTGGGAGAGCGCCACCAGTACGCTGCGCCCGGACCCCGAGCGGATGGCCGAAACCTCCGATACCCGGTTCGCTCTCGCCTTCGCCCGGATCGAGAACCACTATTTCCGGCACGGCGGCTTCCTCGACGAGGCCCAGCTGCTGCGCGATATCGGCGCGATCACCCATATTCCCGCGGTGATCGTGCAGGGCCGCCACGATATCGTCTGCCCGGCGGTCAGCGCGTGGGACCTGCATCGCGCCTGGCCGGGGTCGCGCCTGCACCTCGTCGACGATGCCGCGCATTCCGCCGCTGAGCCCGGGATCACCCATCATCTGGTCGAGGCGACCGACACCTTCGCGACGGCGGCACACCATGGCAGATGAACCGATCGCGGCGGCCGACGCCCTCACCGACGCCCTTACTGCCGATATCGAACGCCTGCTCAACGCCGAACCGGAAGTGCGGGCCGATGCCGACGATTCGGTCCATCAGATGCGGGTGGCGACCCGCCGGTTGCGCAGTGTGCTGCGCTCCTACCGGAAGCTGCTCGACCCCGACGCCGACAACCGGATGCGCACCGGAACTCGCCTGGCTTGCCGGGCTGTTGGGTGTGGCGCGCGATGCAGAGGTCCGCGCCGGACGTTTCACCGCGCTGCTCGACCGCTACGGCGATCCCGGCTCGGCCGTCTTCGAAATCCACCCACTACCGCCTGGTCCGCGCCGAACGCGACCGGTACGCCGCCGCACACAGCGAGATCCTG
>NZ_BAGJ01000061.1 GCF_000308775.1 Nocardia testacea NBRC 100365 | reverse complement strand
ACGGCGGCGGCCTTCGCCGCGATCGCCGTGCTCGGCGGCGGATTATGGCTGGTGGCCCGCGGCGGTGCGGCCGATGCCCCCGAACCGAGGGAGACCGGCGACGAGCGCCAGATCAGCTCGGTCGCGGAGGTACCCGCCGCCCCGCCGCAGCCCGCGGCGGGGGTTCCACCGGCGCCGCCGCGTCCCGCACCGCCGCCGACCCCGGTCTGCTACCCGTTCCAGCCACGCTGTTGACCCAGCGCACGAGCCGGGCCCGGTACCCCCGCCGGCCCGACCTCCGAGCGTCCCGATGCGCCGGGCGAGCGGGTGGCGGGCGGCGACGCTACCCTCCACCGGCGCTCCCCGAGCACCCCGCCGACGCGTACGGACCGGTGGAGGTCTGCTCGGAGACGAGCCGACCGCCGATCAGGATCCGGCAGGTCACCGCGCCGTCGTCGGCGTCGTTCACAGCGATCAGCGAGACCATCGTGCCGAAGCTCTCGATCAGCACATCCCGCCGCCACGGCAGTCCGGCCGCCGTCTCCCGGGCCATGCCGAGATCGCGGCCGAGGTAGGTGATCGAGACATCATCGGCGGTGCCCGCGACCTCGTAGCTCACCGCGATCTCGCGGTCGGAGTCCCCGTCACCGTCGTTCGCGAGGCCCGCCACCACCGCGAGACAACCCCCGGTCAGGCAGAGGAGCACCAAGGCGATCCCGGCAGCGACCCACCGCCGGCGGGCGGGCCTCCGGGAGGACCGCGTGCCGGCGAGCCAGCTCCCGGCGTACAGGTCCTGCCGGTCCGCGTCGGCCGGCGGCAAGCCGGAACGGCGCCGGTGCTCACCGGGCGGATCGATCAATGTGAACTCCTCTGGTCGGGGGCACGGCCGACGCACCACCAGGAGTGGATCACATTCGGACAAATTGATGTTACATAGCTATTTTTACTGTTCAAAGTCTACTTACCCCGCCGTTCGGGCACTTCCTCACTGTTGCCGCCGACCGGTCCGGACGCTCGCGCGGGCAGCCCGGGAAGGTCGATGGTAAGAGACCGTGGACCACGGGCAGCGCCGGTGGGAAGCTCGTAGATGACCACATGCCGAGTGCCGAGGACGGTGAGTCATGGGTGTCAGAGCGAACGGGGTGACGAGACCCGAGCAGATACGGAACGTGGTTCTCGTCGGAAGTAGCGGATCGGGTAAGACCACGCTGGTGGAGGCGCTGGCGCTGGCCGCCGGCGCGGTGAACCGGGCGGGCCGGATCGAGGACGGGACCTCGCTGTCGGACTACGACGAGATCGAGCAGCGAAAACACCGGTCCGTGCAGTTGTCGGTGGTGCCGATCCAGTGGAACGGCGTGAAAATCAATCTCCTCGACACCCCGGGCTACGCGGATTTCGTCGGCGAATTGCGCGCCGGACTGCGGGCGGCCGACGCCGCACTGTTCGTGGTGTCGGCGGCCGACGGTGTGGAAGGCGTCGCCGGCGCGACCCGGGCGCTGTGGGAGGAATGCGCGAGCGTCGGCATGCCGCGGGCGATCGTGCTGACCCACCTGGATACCGCCCGCGCAGATTTCGAGGAGCTGCGCCGCACCTGCCAGGCGCTGCTCGGCGGCGGGTCGACGGAGAACGTGCTGGCGCTCCATCTGCCCGTGTACGGGCCGGCGGGCCCGGACGGGCACCGCCCGGCCACCGGCCTGATGGAACTTCTCGAACAGCGGGTGGCCGATTACTCGGGCGGCGAACGGGCCTGGACCGACCCGGCACCCGGCGATCGGGCCGTCGCCGAACAGGCCCGGGAACGGCTCATCGAGGGCATCATCGCCGAAAGCGAGGACGAGACCCTCATGGACCGATATCTCGGCGGCGAACCGATCGAGCTCGCCACCCTGGTCACGGACCTGGAGCGGGCGGTGGCGCGAGGTAGCTTCCATCCGGTCCTGTTCGCGGCGCCGGCCACCGCCGAGGGGCGGCAGGGCCTGGGCACCATCGAACTGCTCGACCTGATCACCACGGGATTCCCCGGCCCGGCCGAGCACACGGTGCCGGCCCGGCGGCTCGCCGACGGCTCCACACCGATCACCCTGCGCTGTGATCCGGCGGCCGATCTGGCCGCCGAGGTCGTCCGGACCTCGTCGGACCCCTACGTCGGCCGGGTCTCGCTGGTCCGCGTTTTCTCCGGCACGCTGCACGCCGACGACACCGTTCACATCTGCGGGCACGGCTCGGGCGCCGAGCACGACGACGACGAACGGATCGGCGGCATCACCGCCCCGTTCGGCCGGGAACAGCGGCCGATGAGCGAGGCCGTGGCGGGCGATATCGCCTATGTGACCAAACTCGGCCACGCCCGCACCGGCGACACTTTCTCCGATACCGCCGCCCCTCTGCTCATCGATCCCTGGCCCATGCCGGAACCACTGCTGCCCACCGCCATCCGCGCACACGGCAAGACCGACGAGGACAAGCTCCCGCAGGGGCTGACGCGGCTGGTCGCCGAGGATCCCACCCTGCGGGTGGAGAACAACGACCGCACCCATCAGCTGGTGCTCTGGTCACTGGGGGAAGCCCAACGCGATGTGGCGCTGGAGCGATTGCGCACCCGATTCGGCGTCGAGGTCGATGTGGAGGAGACCCGCGTCCCGCTGCGGGAAACGTTCGCGGAGAAGGCCGGTGGGCGGGGCCGGCATGTGAAGCAGTCCGGCGGGCACGGCCAGTACGCGGTCTGTGAGATCCAGGTGGAACCGCTCACCGAGGGATCGGGAATCGAATTCGTGGACAAGGTGATCGGCGGCGCGGTACCGCGGCAGTTCATCACCTCGGTCGAGAAGGGTGTGCGAGCCCAGGCCGAACGGGGGGTGAGCAGCGGCAATCCACTGGTCGATATCCGCGTCACCCTGCTCGACGGTAAAGCGCATTCGGTCGATTCCTCCGACGCCGCCTTCCAGACCGCCGGAGCCCTGGCCCTGCGCGACGCGGCGGCGGGCACCCGGATGTCCCTGCTCGAGCCCATTGCGCTGGTGGAGGTCCGGGTGCCCGACGACCACCTGGGCGCGGCCCTGACCGATCTGTCGGTGCGCCGCGCCCGGATACTGGGCACCGAACCGGCCGATCCGGGGCGCACCCTGATCCGCGCCCAGGTGCCGGAATTCGAACTCATCCGCTACGCCACCGAACTGCGCTCCCTCACCCACGGTGTCGCCGAGTTCACCCGGGAATACCTGCGGCATGACCCGATGCCCGCCCAGCTGGCGGAGAAGGTCCGCGACAGATCGCCCGCGCCACGGGCCTGACCGGCCCGACCGCCCGTGCGGGCGCCGTCACCGGTGTGCCTGCACCCCCACCCGCCGCGACCCCGCAACGCAGCAACGCAATCGGCTATCGCGGATCCGGTGCGGCGCGCAGTTCCTCGATGCGCCGCCGCAACTCTCCCAGGAACTGCTCCGGGTCGGTGCATCCCGCTGGATCGAGCGGGGTTCCGAAACGAACGGTCACCCGGCGGCGCCGATCGAAGGCCGGACGGTCGCCGCGCAGCCGCCGCATCGGCATGACCTCATCGGTACCCGTGGTACCCACCGGCACCACCGGAACCCCGGTCGCGAGAGCCAGTTTCGCCACCCCGGGCTTGTACGGCTCCACCTCGCCCGGCGCGACCAGCCGACCCTCCGGGTAGATCAACAGGACTCCCCCGTGACGCAGGACCTGCTCGCCCTGCGCCAGCGCGGACTGACCCGACGCGCTGTCGCGGCGCACCACCGGGATCTGCCCCAGTCGCCGTACCAGCCACCCCACGACCGGCCACGACCACAGTTCGGCCATGGCGACGGCCACCGCCCGCCGTCGCAGCGCGCCCCACAGGAACACCGCGTCCAGCATGGAGATGTGGTTGCTCGCCACGATCACCGGACCGGTGCGGGGTACCAGTTCCCGCCCGATCACGGTGACGTGGACGAACTTCGACCACGCCAGTACCCGCAGTACCCGCCGGACCACTTTCGTGGTCACCCAGGCCCGTGCGCCCAGACCTCTGGGCCGTCCGGCTCTGTTCTCCATATCCACCCCGTCACTCGCTGCCGCGGCGTCCCGCACGCCGGTACCGGTCCATCATGGTCGCGCAGTGCCGGGCAGCGGAACCGGGAAACTACTCACCGCCGACTCCCGGCCTGCCGGTGTCGAGCAACTCGATCTTGCGTTCGAGTACGGTGCGTTCACCCGCATTGGCGCACCGCGCGACCGCCCGTTCCAGTTCGGCGCGGGCCTCGGTGGTCCGGCCCAGCCGGATGAGCAGTTCGCCGCGCACGCTGGGCAGCAGATGGGTGTTCGCGAGTTCGCCCGCCGCTTCCAGCTCGTCCACGATCGGGAGGGCGGCCGCCGGTCCCCGGGCCATGGCGACCGCCACCGCGCGATTCACCTCGACGACCGGTGAGGGCGCCAGGCGGCCCAGCGCTTCGTAGAGCAGGACGATCCGATCCCAATCGGTGTCCCCGACCGACGACGCCACCGCGTGACACTCGGCGATCGCGGCCTGCAACCCGTAGAAACCCAGTCCGCGCCGGGCTCGCCCGGCGCGAGCCAGGGCCGCTCGCCCGCGGCCGATCGCCGACCGGTCCCAGCGCCGGCGATCCTGGTCCTCCAGCAGGACCGGCTCCCCGCCGGGGCCGGTCCGCGCCGGGAACCGGGCCGCGGTGAGCTCCAGGAGTGCCAGCAGGCTGTGCGTCTCGGGCTCGTCCGGGACCAGCCGGCTCAGCACGCGGGCCAGCCGCTGGGCCTCGGCGGCCAGATCGAACCGGATGAGATCGGCACCCGAACTGGCCGACGACCCCTCGGTGAAGATCACGTAGATCACCCGCAACACCGAGGCCAGGCGTGCCGGGCGCTCCGCGGCCGGCGGGATCTCGAACGGCACCCGCGCCGCGGCCAGGGTTTTCTTGGCCCGGGTGATCCGCGCCTGGATGGTGGCCGTCGGCACCAGGAAGGCGCGGGCTATCTCGTCGCTGGTCAAGCCACCGATCACCCGGAGGGTGAGCGCCACCCGCGCTTCCGGGGCGAGCACCGGATGGCACGCGACGAATATCAGGGCGAGCACATCGTCGTCGATGCGATCCGGATCCCACAGCATCTGCTCGGCGGTCCGCGCCGGGTCCGCCGGATCGCTGCCCGTGGCGACGCCGCCCTCACCCAGGTCCCGGGCGAGAGCGGCGTACCGATCGTCGAGGGCGGCACGCCGCCGGAAGCCGTCGACGGCGCGGCGGCGGCCGACGGTGAGGAGCCATCCCGCGGGATTGCGGGGCACCCCGTCCCGCGGCCAGGTCACCAGGGCCTCGGCCAGGGCTTCCTGGGCGAGATCCTCGGCGAGGCCGAAATCACCGGTGTAGCGGGCGAGCGCACCGACGATCCGCGCCGATTCGATCCGCCACACCGCGGCCACCGCGGCCCGGCCCTCGTGCACTGTCACGGCCGCCGGTCAGAGCTGGCCGGTGGCTTCGCGCCAGGCCCGCTCCTTCTGGATCCAGATATTGTCCTGGGGGAATTCGTCGATGGTGGGGACCCGGCGGATCTCGGTCTTGAAGCCCGCGCCCGTCATCGGCATGCGTTTGGCCCATTCCACCGCCTCTTCCTTGGACGCGACGTTCAGGATGTAGTACCCGTTGAACAGTTCCTTGGTCTCCCCGTACGGCCCGTCGGTCACCACCGGATCCGCCGACGAATAGTCGACGACGACCCCCTCGGCGGCATCTTCGAGGCCCTCCGCGGCGAGCAGCACCCCGGCCCGGATCAGTTCGTCGTTGAACTTGCCGACCGTTTCCAGCATCTCGGTGAAGTCGACTTCACCCATCGCGGCGAAGGCTTCGTCGGTGGCGCGCATGATCAGCATGTATTTCACGGTCCGGTTCTCCTTGTTCTCGGGGCCCCTGTTGGACCCTTTCACCCATAGGTCGAACGGGCGGCCGGCGAATCGACAACCCGCCGGATATTTTTTCGCCGAAAGTCGCGACTCGGTTCCGTTTCGTCGTCGAACGGGTTCGAACGTGCTGCCCGGTGGCATACTTTCCGATCAGGACAAAGGAATCGAAGTGTGTCGTATGAGGGCGTCACCGGCGATCAGTTCTCCAGGTCCGGTGTGGCTCCTCCCATCCGAAGGGAGTTGTTATGACCACCGACCCCGCAGCACCGACGTCCGGAAGACCCGGCACCACCGGGGCCCACGCGGCATCGACCGCCGATAATTCCACCAAACAGGCCGTCGCGAGCGGCACTTCCATCGCGGCGGCGGCGCTGCTGCTCGTCTCCGGCTTCATCACCCTGTTCCAGGGCATCTCGGCGGCCGCCAACGACGATGTGTTCGTCGCCGGGCCCAACTATATCTACGAACTGGACCTGACCGGCTGGGGCTGGATCCACATCATCTTCGGCATCCTGCTGATCCTGGCCGGCCTGGCGCTGATGACCGGGGCACTGTGGGCGCGGATCGTCGCGATCGGCCTGGTCTCGCTGTCCATCATCGCGAACTTCCTGTGGATCCCCTGGTATCCGCTGTGGTCGATCCTGATCATCGCGCTCGATATCGTGATCATCTGGGCCATCGCCACCTGGCGGCCCGAACGGGTCTGAGCCGTTACCGCCCGGACCGGCGCCGCCTCGCGCCGGTCCGGGACCCGATCCGGACGACCCGCCGGCCGTGTCGGCGACGGGCGCGCGGGCCGGCCGGTGCGACCATGAGCGGATGACGATCTCGGCGGCGCCCGTGGACCCGGAGCCGTCGGCCATCGTCTCGCTGTTCTGGATCGCCTGCGCCGCGGTGGCGGCGCCCCTGGTGTCCCGGCTGCTGCGCGGTCTGGTCCCGGATGTGGTCGTGCTGCTGGCGCTGGGCATCGTGCTGGGCCCCTTCGCCACCGGATTGGCCGGTACCGCCGGCGGGGTGCAGTTGCTGAGCGAACTGGGGCTCGGCATGCTCTTCCTGCTCGCGGGCTATGAACTGGCTGGGCCGCGCCATCCTGGCACACGGCGCGGTCGGCGAGCTCGGCCCGGTATTGGCCATGTCGATACTGCTCACCGGAAACGATGTCCTCGCTTCCCTGGCGGTGCTGCTGCTGTTCGCGGCCGCCGCGGGTGTGGTGGCGTGGGTGCCGCAACGGATCCTGGAACGCCGTCCCGGCACCGAACGCGTCCTCGCCGCCCTGGCCACCGGCACCAATCAGCTGCCGGTCCGGCTGGTGTTCCTGCTGTTGCTCGTCCTTATGACGGTGGCCGAGGTCTTCGATCTCGACGTCGTCCTCGGGGCCTTCGCGGCGGGAATGATATTGCGCCGACTGATCGCCGAAACCCACCCCGGGCACCCTTGCCTCGAGGCCTGGACCACCGCGACCGCGCTGCTCACCGCGACCTCCACGCTGCGGGTGGGCGCACTGGTGCTCTGCAACAATTTCCGGCATCCGGTGGTGCTGGGACGGATGGCGACCACGCTCGACATCGTCTCGGGGGGCCGGCTGGAGTTCGGCCTGGGCAGCGGTTCGATCCGCGAGGAACATACGCGGGCGGGGCTGGCCTGGGGTGCGGCGGCCGAGCGCGCCGGGCGGCTGGGCGAGGCGCTCGAGATCATCACCTCGATGTTCGCCCACGAACGGACCACGTTCGCGGGCGCCCACTACCGGGTCGACGATATCGCCAATGTGCCGGGTCCGGTGCAGCGGCCGCGGCCGCCCGTCCATATCGGCGGCACCGGGCCGAAGTACACCCTGCCGCTGGTCGCCCGCTACGCCGATGTCTGGAACGTTCCCACCTACGGCCTGCCGGACCGGCAG
>NZ_BAGJ01000062.1 GCF_000308775.1 Nocardia testacea NBRC 100365 | reverse complement strand
GACGCGGCGGGCGGCGACGCGGCGGGCGGCGACATCGATGATCCCGGAGCGGCGGCCGGCGGCGCCGATGCCGCGACCCCGCCCGGCGACTCCGCCACGAAGACCGGGAAAGCGCGCTATGTCGGCATACCCGTAAACATCAAGCAGTGACCGGCGTCCGCCCCGGTGCCCCGCTGACCGTCGGTATCGATATCGGCGGCACCAATATCCGCGCCTCGGTGGTCGACGCCGCGGGCGAGGTCCTCGACACGGTGCAGTACCCGACCCCGCATTCGGCGGCGGCCCTGGAGACCGCGCTCGATCGCGCGGTCCGCGAACTCGCCGACCGGCACACGCTCGATGCCGTCGGGCTGGCCGTCGCCGGGTTCATCTCCCAGGATCGCACCACGGTGCGGTTCGCTCCGCATCTGCCGTGGCGGGACGCGCCCGTGGCGAAACGGCTCTCCGACCGCCTCGGCCTGCCCGTCCTTCTCGAACACGATGCCAACGCGGCGATGTGGGCCGAGTACCGGTTCGGCGCCGCCGCTGGCGGGCACAACGTGGTGCTGGTGGCTATCGGCACGGGAATCGGCGCCGCGCTCCTGCTCGACGGCACCCTGTACCGGGGCACGCACGGTGTGGCTCCCGAACTCGGGCATCTGCAGGTGGTCCCCGGCGGGCGCGACTGCGGGTGCGGGAAACGGGGCTGCTGGGAGCGCTACTGCAGCGGCACCGCCCTCGCCGAAACCGCTATCGAAATGCTGGCCACCGAAACCGCGCCCTCGGCGCTGGCCCGGGAGATCGTCGCCGGCCCCGGGGCGGTCACCGGACGCCGCATCGCCGACGCGGCCCACGACGACGACCCGCTCGCGGTCCGGGTGATGGCCGATTTCGCCCGATGGCTCGGGCTGGGACTGGCCTTCGTCGGCGATATCTTCGACCCCGACCTTGTCGTCATCGCCGGTGGCGTGAGCAGTTCGGCGCCGCTGTTCCTCGACGAGGCCCGGGAGGAGTACGCGGCGGCGGTCACCGGCCACGGTCACCGGCCGCTGGCCCGGATCCGTACCACCCAGCTGGGCGAGGCCGCGGGCATGATCGGCGCCGCCGAACTCGCCCGCTCCGCGCTCATCGCCGGCGTCTGAGGTGCGGAACATCCGGTATGCCCGAAAAGGGTCTCGTCACGTTCACGTAACCGAAACGCACTGGTGAAATCTCGGCAGCGAGTGTGAGTGACATTGTTCCCGGGGCTTTGATGTGATCTGTGACCGGCGGTAGAGTCGGCTGGCAGAGGCATTCCCCCAAATTCCATCCCGGTTCTCGGAGTAAGGACGTCATGTTCTACTGGCTGCTTAAGTTTGTGCTGCTGGGTCCGTTCATCCACCTCTACAACCGACCCGAGGTGGAGGGCGTGGAAAACATCCCGGCCGAGGGCGCGGCCATCATGGCGGGGAACCACCTCTCGTTCTCGGACTGGATTTTTGCCCCGCTGGCGAGTCCGCGCCGGATCAACTACCTGGCGAAGGCCGAATACTTCACCACCCCTGGCCTCAAGGGGCGATTCCAGAAGTTCTTCTTCAGCGCCACCGGCCAGTACCCGATCGATCGCAGCGGTGCCGACGCCGCCGAGGACGCGCTCATCGCGGCACGCAAACTGCTCGACGAGGGCCGTCTGGTCGGCCTCTACCCGGAGGGCACCCGCTCCCCCGACGGCCGGTTGTACAAGGGCAAGACGGGGATGGCCCGGCTCGCCCTGGAAACCGGGGTTCCGGTGATCCCGGTCGCGGTGATCGGCACCGACGAGGTGAGCCCGCCCGGACCGTTCCGGTGGCGGCGCCGCAAGGTGACGGTGAAGTTCGGGAAGCCGATCGATTTCTCCCGCTACGAGGGTATGGGCGGTAACCGGTTCGTCGAGCGCGCGGTCACCGACGAGGTCATGTACGAGCTGATGCGGATGTCGGGTCAGGAGTACGTCGACGTCTACGCCTCCAGCTTGAAGAAGAACGTTCCCTCGGGCCCTTCCTCCCATCTCCCGCGTATTCCGGAGTCCGCCGCCAGCTGAGGGCGACGCGTACCATGGTCGAATGACGGTTCGTGCCAAGATCTGCGGTATCCGGTCCCGATCGGACCTGGAAACGGTGGTGACCGCCGGCGCGGATGCCGTCGGATTCATTTGTGGGACGACCCATTACAGCGAAGACGCACTGACCGCCGAGGTGGCCGCGGAGCTTTCCGCGGCCACGCCGTCGTTCGTGAACCGGGTGCTGGTCACCCATCTCGAGGAGGCCGGCGCCATACTCGACCTGGCCGACCGGGTCGGTGTGGACACCATCCAGGTGCACGGCCTGGTCGATCGCGCGACCCTGCGGGCCGTCCACACCGCGGCCCGCGGCCGCACCATTGTGCGGGCGGTGCATGTCACCGGCGCGGAGGCGGTGGCCCGGGCCCGGGAGACCGCGGCGGACGCCGACGCGGTGCTGCTCGATTCCCGGACCGCCGACCGGCTGGGCGGGACCGGCCGGACCCACGATTGGTCGGTCAGTGCCCGGATCGTCCAGGAGCTCGCCCGGATCGGGCGGCCGGTGATCCTGGCCGGGGGTCTGAACGCCGACAATGTGGAGCAGGCGATCGCCGCGGTGCACCCGTTCGGCGTGGATGTGAACAGCGGCGTCGAAACCGAGACCGGCGACAAGGATTTCACGGCCTGCCAGGCCTTCGTCAAGACGGCACACGAAAGCGATCGGGGCCGGCCAGTTCCAGTCCCACCGCGCCGAGTACCAGAGCTCCAGCGAGCAGGGTCGCGGCGGTGATATCCGACCCCACGACCGCCGCCCCGATCAGCGTCGCCACCACCGCCTCGTTGAGCCCCACCAGTCCCGCCACCACTTCGTCGAGGTCCCGCAGCGCCAGCCAGTAGCAGGCGAAACCCGGGCCCAGCAGCGCCGCGCCGATCCCGGCCAGGGCGAGCGCCTCGCCGGGCGTCGGCCCCGCTCCGGTGAGGGCGGCGACCCCGAGCAGGGGGGCGCCCAGCACCGAGGCGGTGAGCAGTTGCAGTCCGGCCGCCGCACCGCTGGGCCGGCCCGCCGACTCCCGCACCACCAGCGTGATCAGTCCGGCCACACAGGCCGCGCTGGCGACCGCGAGGACACAGCCGGCCAGCGCCGGCCCCCACGCGGTCTGCGCCGGTTGATGCACGGCCACCAGCCAGATCGCCGCACCCACGGCCACCAGTTCCACCGTGACGGCGACCGTGATCGCCCGCGCACCCCGCACGACCTGCGTGATGATCATCAGCACCGGCGCGGTGAGGTGCAGCGCCACCACCACGGGCAGCGGACCGATGTGCAGCGCGGCGACGTAGCACACCAGATTCAGCACCTCGAGCACTCCGAGCCGCAAGAACAGGCCCGGTGAGTTCCGCAGATCCTGCCACGGGTCGGTGCCGCGCACCATCGCGAAGGCCAGCAGGGCCACCGCGCCACCGGCCGCGACCGGTGCCGCCGCGAAACCTTCGGCGCCCACCCCGGCGATGCCCGCGCTGGAGGCGCCCCACAGGCTGGTCGCCACCACCAGCAGGGCCAGACCGCGGCCGGTGCTCTTCACGACAGCAGGAAGGTGACCACCGGCAGGATGACCGCCGTGAACGCCGCGAACACCGCCGCCGCGGTCCGTGCCTTGGGCACCGACGGCAGCCGGGTGGCGATCCCGGTGTAGGTGCCGAGGGCCACGAACAACGTTCCCCACACGACCAGTGACCGGCTCACCACGACACCGAGTTCGTCGGCGAACAGCACGGCCAGCACCGCGATGGTGACTCCGGCGGGCAGCGCCGCGGCGAGGGTCATCGCACCGGCGTAGTTGTTCATCAGCACGACGGTCCCCTGGTACCCCACCACCTCCTGCGCGTCCCTGGGGTGCACGCCCTGCTCCCGGCAGATCATGTCGAACACCGTGGCGGGGTTGACCCGCTCGTTGACCATGCGGCGCACCGCGGTCATCGCCTCCAGTCCCTGCACCGTCGCGTAGGAGGTCACGAAACCTTCGGTGGAGGTACGGAACCCGCCCCGGGCCGCCGACAGTTCCTGGGTCTCCTGTAGTTCCAGCAGCTCCACCAGACCGTGGCGCACCCCGGGATCGAAAACCGTCCGCTCGTCGGCGGTGACCACCGCGCATACCGCGAGATGCAGGCTCAGATGCCGCCAGGTGTCGGCGACCTCACCGCGGCGGAACGGTTCCTCCTCCACGCGTGCCTCGCCGCGCCGCAGTCCGGCCAGCATGCGCTCGACGGTCAGTGCCCGGACCCGGTCGACCCGTTTCCCGCCCACCACGGCGATCTCCGGCCGCGACAGCAGCAGCGCGGCGTGCGCGCAGGCGTACATCGGCTGTATTCGCGGATCATCCTCCAGCAGCAGCGTTACCACCAGAGAGGTGCCGTGCAGCAATGCCTCGGCGGCCGATTCGTCGGCGGTGGCCAGATCCGCGAGTGCGTGCAGCGCGGCGGTGGTGGCGGTCAGCGAGACCGGGCCCACCGGGCCGGACAGGCGCCAGCCCTTGGTCTGCGGGTCACGTGCGGCCTGTAGTCCCCGTAGACAACCCACCACGGCCGGATCGGTGGGCGCGACACCCAGGCAGCTCAGCGCTCGCAGCCGCCACGACAGGTCGATCGGCGACCGGAATTCCCAGGCCCCGCTGTCGGTGTCCACCACATCGCGCCGCACCAGGGTGCGCACCTCGTCGGCTCGCGGCACCGGACGGCCCGCGGCGGTGAGCGCGACCACCGCCTCGGCGGTGTTCTGCGGATTCGGCGGAACATCGGAGACCCAGCCCCAGCCGGCGCCGCCGTGCCGGTCACCGAGCTGACCCCGATACAGCCAGTCCACCGCCCAGCCGATCCGCTGATCGATATTGGACACGCCGACCTCCCTCCCGCCCATCGAGCCGTATTCCGCAGGCGCTCAAGGACTTCGATCACCCTACCGCCCGCGCAGCGCGCGGACGGGCCTTTACGTCTACGCTGTGGATCCGAGGCACGGCGGTGGGAGTACGTGCGGGCGGGCCCGGAGGGAGATTTCGATGTTCAAGACGCTGCTGGGTGCGCTGGGCGCGCAGACCGCCGAGGTGGAGACCGAATTGTCCACGCCCGGGGTACAACCCGGGCAGGCCGTGCACGGGGCCATCCGGATGCGCTGTCACGATCGGCCGATCCGGGTGAAGGGCGTCGCGGTGGAGTTGATCACCCGGGCCGAACGCGAGTACGAGGACGGCGAAGCGCTGCTGGACATGGCTTTCGCCCGGCAGCCGGTGTTCGGCCCGTTCGAACTGCTGCCCGGGTATCCACTGGAGGGCCGGTTCGAACTGCTCACTCCGTGGGAGACACCCATCACCTTCTACAACGGCCGCCATCTGCACGGAACCGCCGTAGCCGTCCGCACCCGGGTGGATGTGGACGGCGGCTTCGACGCCACCGATACCGACCCCATCGGTGTGGGTGCGCTGCCGCCCCAGCATGTGGTGCTGGCGGCGGTGGAAGCCTGGGGGTTCGGCCTGCGGCACGCCGATGTGGAAGCCGGCCGGGTGGACCGGATCCCGCATTCGCTGCCGTTCTTCCAGGAGATCGAATTCGGCCCGTCACCGCGCTTCCCGCGCCTGAACCAGCTCGAAGTGACCTTCCTGGCCGACCGGCACGGCATGTACGTGGTCATCGAAGCCGACAAACGCGCCGCGCTCTTCGCGCCCGGCCGCGATGTCATGGACATGATCCGCGTCGATTTCGCCACCTTCGAGCAGGTGGACTGGGTCGAAGTGATCGGCCGGCGACTCCACGCCCTGGCATGAGCCACCCCGCCGAACAACCTCCCCGCCTCGGCCACCTCGCATTACAGTTCGCAGCCCGAGCCTCTGACGACTTCGACGCCGCTTCGTCGTTCTCGTCCCGTAGCCGGGCGGCTGCGTGGTGGCGGACCTGACAAGCGCCCCCCAAAACGCCGCCCCGATGCCGAGTTCGGCGAGGCCCACAAAGAGTCGAGGCCCGTCCCGCCGACAGCAGCCACCGGGCCCCGCAGCACCGGCAACCCACGCCGCCCGGTGCCGAGTTCGGCGAGGCCCACAAAGGGTCGAGGCCCGTCCCGCCGTTCAGGCCTCGAAAGCGCCCGCGCGAAGCGCAAGTCTCGAGGCCTGAACGGCGGGACCTTCGGGGGCCCTCGACCCACGCGGCGCCGAAGGCGCCGCAAATAAACACAGCAAAACCCAGTATCGCCACGGCAGCCCAGCTGTGGTTAGCTTTCGGCCATGAGCACGCCGCACATCGTTTCTCCTACCGAGTATCTGCCTCGCGACACCGCGGATGTCGTTCGCACCGTGCGGAATTCCCGGGACCGCTCCAGGCCGCTCACCGTTCACGGGGGCGATCCCGCCACCGACGGTCTCACCCTCCCCGACCAGCAGACCGTGGTGTCGCTGCGCCGCATGAACGCGATCGTCGATCTGAATCTCGGCCGCCGCACGGTGCGGGTCCAGGCGGGCGCCCGGCTGTCCGATATCGACCGGCGGCTCGGCGCGCACGGTCTGGGGCTTCCGGTGGTCGGCGACCATCGGGACATCACCGCGGGCGGGTTCGCCTCGGTGGGCGGGGTGAGCACCGCGTCGCACCGGCACGGCCTGTTCATCGATCAGATCGTCGATCTCGAGTACGTCGATACCGACGGCCGGATCGGCACCTGCGGGCGTACCCACCACACCGAGCGGTTCCATCGCATCCTGGGCGCCGGCGGCCGGGCGGGCATCATCACCGCGCTCACCCTCGACACCGTGCAGGTCGACAAGGACAACACCTGGCTGTCCACCGATTCGCACCGCTTCCTGGATTTCGACAGTTTCGTCGAATACGCCTATACCGAGGTCACCCGCCCGCGGGACGCGGTGCTGCAGGTGGGCCGCTGGGTGGATACCGCCCCGCTGAAGGTGTCCCGCCCGGTGATCGCGGGTCAGGTGCAGCTCGGTACGGTACGGTTCGGCCAGTGGTCGAGCCTCTACCCCACCGCGCCCACCCGCTCCCTGCGGGCCCGCCGTGAGGTCGGCAGCCGGGCCCGGAAATCGCTGGGCGCCATCGCCTCGGCGACCCCCGGCAAGGCCGGTATGCCGGTCCGCAACGCCGCCGCGGGCGCCGTGATGTTCACCCCCAAGATCCTGACCCTGCGCGACGCCGAGTACCTCGCCGATACGGTGATCAGTTCCTCCGAGCGCGGCCCGGCCTACCGGGTGGGCGTATTCGCCCCGCTGTCCAACTACACCTCGGTGTTCTACCGGCTGCACGATCTGTTCAACGGTCACCGGGAGCGCACCGGCTGCTTCACCGTCATCTCGGCGATGACCTACGGGGTGCGCTCGCCGTACCTCCGGGCCGAATCCGCCGCCAACAATCTGCCGGCCACCGACCACGGCCTGATCACCTTCACCTGCCGGCTCCGCCCGCACGCCCTGCCGTCGGAGCAGCTGCGCGATATCGTGACCGGTATCGAGGAGATCTGCCACTCGGAGAACAGCATGCGCTACGAATCCGTCGACTGAGCTGTGTCTATTTGCGCGCCTCCGGCGCGCGGGTCGGGGCCCTGTGACCCCGATTCTTCCCTCCTGCGCTCAGTCGCTGCGCTCCTTCGCTCCGTCGGTCCAGAATCGGGGGCGGGCCCCGACCATGGAGGTAGACCGTCCGGAGAACGAAGAAGATGCATGCTGTCCATGCGCCTCGACCGGCCCAGGAGGCTCACGACACTGTGGTGCTCAAATGGTCACCGGTCTCTGGACTGTTGACTGCACACGCCCCAGAACCGGGCGGGACCGGCCATGGACGCTGACCACCCGGAGTAGGCGGCAGGTGTTGCGGGCGTCGGCCCGGCCGGGCTCGGGCGGGCCGGCAGCACCATCATGCTCACCGTTCGTCGCTCTACGAACGGCAGACGCCCCGGCCGCGTACCTCGCCCCTGCGGGTGACGCCTCAGGGTTTGCCGACGTACGTCTCGGTCGACGTGGGCGGGCTCACTTCACCGTGAGTGCTGAAGGGTCGCCGATCTATGGGACGGCCAACCGCACATCGCCGGAGACCGCCATCCACGAGGTGAGAAAAACCCCGCTGCCAGAAGGTCAGCGGGGTTCGGCTCGTACGATAAGCGGCGCCGAAAGCGCCGTTGCACCGGCTCAGTGCTTCTCGGGGCCCAGGTAGTACTCGAAGACCAAACCGCCGGCGGCGGTCAGGACCAGGATGACACCGAGGGCGAGCAGCCACGGCTCGAAGAAGGCGAAGCCCAGGGCGGTCACCGAGGCGGCGCCGGCCAGCAGGATGGGCCAGAAGCTACCGGGCGAGAAGAAGCCCAGGTCGCCGGCGCCGTCCACGATCTCCGCGTCCTCGTAGTCCTCCGGGCGCAGGTCGAGCCGGCGGGCGACGAAGCGGAAATAGGTGCCGATGATCAGCGACAGACCGGCGGTCAGCACGATCGCCGTGGTGCCGGCCCATTCGATACCGGTCCGCGACTGGGCGGTGAAGAAGCCGTAGATGACGCCCACGAGAATGAAGAACACCGTGAGCAGTTCGAACAGCCGTGCTTCGATCCTCATCTCAGATCAGTCCTCACTTGCTTTCGGTGGTGTCGGTCTTGACCGTGCGATCGGTGTTGAACGGCTGGGTCGAGGTGGCCACCGGCGACTCGCCGATGGACTCGAGCGCGGCAGCATTGGTCATACCCGATTCCCGCGCCTGGATGTAGCGCTGGAACTTGTCCGGGGAGACCGCCCGGACCTCGAAGTTCATCATCGAGTGGAACGTGCCGCACATTTCCGCGCAGCGGCCCACGAAGGCGCCCTCCCGGTCGATCTCGCTGATCTGGAAGACATTGTCGGAGTTGTTCTCTTTCGGGTTCGGCATGACGTCCCGCTTGAAGAGGAACTCCGGAACCCAGAACGCGTGGATGACGTCCGCGGCGGCCAGCTGGAACTCGATCACCTTGCCGGTGGGGAGCACCAGGACGGGGACCTCGCTGCTGCTGCCGATCGTTTCGATCTTGTTGTAGTGCAGGAAGGAGAGGATGTCGTTCTCGGGACGGCCGTGCACCGGGCCGGGCTGCGGATGGCCCTCTTCGTTGGTGCGGTCGGCGTACTCCTTCAGCTGCTGCTGGTTGGCGTCCTCACGCACGGTGTCGACACCGTTGTAGGTGAAGCCGTTCTTCAGATCGACCTCGCGGTAGCCGAACTTCCAGTTCCACTGGAACGCGGTGACGTCGACGACCACATCCGGGTTGTCGACCTTCTCGTGCACGTAGTTCTGCACGACCACGGTGAAGTAGAACAGCACCGCGATGATGACGAACGGAATCGCGGTGTAGGTCAGTTCGAGCGGCACGTTGTAGCCGGTCTGCCGGGGGAATTCCGGCGAATTCTTCTTCTTGCGATGGAAGACCACGGTCCAGAAGGTCAGGCCCCAGACCAGCACACCCATGATGAGGGCGGCGACCACCGACCAGGTCCACAGTTCCCGCATCCGGTGCGCCTGCGGGGTGACACCCGAGGGCCAGCCGAACCGCAACCACACATTGTCGATCGAGCAGCCGGAAACGAGCATGGTGGTGATCCCGAGGGATACCGCCAGCCCGGCCCGCCGCAGGACACGACCCCGCCGCCGGGCAGGCCGTGCCCCGATCTCGTCGCTCGCCTTGTGCGCCACGCTCAACGCCTTCCTGGTCGCCACACATTCCGACACCGCATCCCCGGGCGGGACTCGCCGCCGGGGATACTGACAAACAGCTCGTTCGGGCTTCCCGGGCGGCTCCGCGCACCGCGCGGCACCACCCGGAACAGTCCGAGTACTACGCAGCGTAGACCAAACACGCGCCCGGTACGCCGTCGGGTCGGCTTCGACACTCCGGACGGTGGCGGACCGGCCGGACGGAGGTGTATCGCACGGGGAATCGATGCGTGCGGCATACTCGGACACTAGATTTCGCCCGCCGCGCCGGCTCCCCCGGGCGCGGATCCCCGACCAGTGGAAACGAGGTTAGCGCCGCAGTGTGTGGACTGCTCGGATTTCTGACATCCGATACCGCAGCGCCGGAAACGGTGCAGCGGGTATACGACGCGCTGCACTGTGTGCGGCACCGCGGGCCGGACGAGCGCGGCACCTGGCACGACGACCAGCTGATCTTCGGTTTCAACCGGTTGTCGATCATCGATATCGAACATTCGCACCAGCCGCTGCGCTGGGGCCCGGCCGATGACCGGCAGCGGTACGCGCTGACCTTCAACGGCGAGATCTACAACTACCTCGAATTGCGCGAAGAACTGGCCCGTGAGCACGGGGCCGAATTCGGCGACGAGCCCATGTTCGCCACCGAGGGCGACGGTGAGGCCATCGTCGCGGCGTTCCACTACTGGGGCCCGGAGGCGGTCCGGCGGCTGCGCGGCATGTTCGGCTTCGCGATCTGGGACACCCGCACCCGGGAGCTGTTCCTCGCGCGCGACCCGTTCGGTATCAAACCGCTGTTCCTGGCCACCGGCCCGGGCGGTACGGCGTTCGGCAGCGAGAAGAAGAGCCTGCTGGAACTGCTGCCCGATCTCGGCCTGGACGAATCCCTCGACCACCGGGCGCTCGAGCACTACACGGTGCTGCAGTACGTCCCGGAGCCGGAGACGCTGCACGCCGGTATCCGCAGGCTGGAGTCGGGCAGCTACGCGGTGGTCCGCCCGGGCACCCAGCCGGAGATCACCCGCTATTTCGTCCCCGGATTCGGCGTACGGCCCTTCGCCGCGGGCTCCGAACAGACCCGGTACCGGGAGATCGCCGCGGCGCTCGAGGATTCGGTCGCCAAACATATGCGCGCCGATGTCACCGTCGGTTCCTTCCTCTCCGGCGGTATCGACTCCACGGCCATCGCGGCGCTGGCGATGCGGCACAATCCGAAGCTGATCACGTTCACCACCGGGTTCGAGCGGGAGGGCTATTCCGAGGTCGACGTGGCCGCGGAGAGCGCGGCCGCGATCGGTGCCCGCCATATCGTGAAGGTCGTCTCCCCGGCGGAGTTCGCCGCCGCCATCCCGGAGATCGTCTGGTACCTCGACGACCCGGTGGCCGATCCGGCGCTGGTGCCGCTGTACTTCGTCGCGAAAGAAGCGCGCAAGCACGTCAAGGTGGTGCTCTCCGGCGAAGGCGCCGACGAGCTGTTCGGTGGCTACACCATCTATCGCGAGCCGCTCTCGCTGGCCCCGTTCGAGAAACTGCCTCGCGGCCTGCGCCGGCTGGCCGGCAAGGTCTCCGATCTGATCCCGGACGGCACCCGCGGCAAGAGTCTGCTGCACCGGGGTTCGCTGCCGCTCGAACAGCGGTACTACGGCAATGCGCGCAGTTTCAGCGACGCCCAGCTGCGGTCGGTACTGCGGGAGTTCCGCCCGGAGTGGACCCATCAGGACGTCACCGCCGCGATCTACGACCGGTCGGCCGGCTGGGACCCGGTCGCGCGGATGCAGCATCTGGACCTGTTCACCTGGTTGCGGGGCGACATCCTGGTCAAGGCCGACAAGATGACCATGGCGAACTCGCTGGAACTGCGGGTGCCGTTCCTGGACTCCGAGGTCTTCCGGGTGGCCGAGCAGATCCCGCTCGAGCAGAAGATCACCAAGGACACCACGAAGTACGCCCTGCGACAGGCGCTCGAGGGCATCGTGCCCGGTCATGTGCTGCACCGCGCGAAGCTGGGGTTCCCGGTACCGCTGCGGCACTGGCTGCGCGGGACCGAACTCTACGACTGGGCGCGGCAGCAGATCACCGAATCACAGACCGATCATCTGCTGGACAAGGCCGCCGTCACCGCCATGCTCGACGCGCACCGGGCCGGGGATTCCGATCACAGCCGCCGCCTGTGGACCCTGCTGGTGTTCATGATCTGGCACGGGATCTTCGTGGAGGAGCGGATCAAGCCGGAGATCGCCGAACCCACCTATCCGGTCCAGGTCTAGCCCGCGGACACCGAGGGCCCCGCTCATCGAGCCGAGCGGGGCCCTCGTTCGTTCGCCGGTGCGAACGTTCAGCGCAACAGCGGCTCGATCTCGGCCGCAGCGTCCGCGCCGTATGCTTCGCCGAGCCGTTTGAGCGCGGCGTCGGGGTCCAGGGCCCATTCCTGCGTGCCCACGGTCTCCAGCACGAGCACCGCGACCAGCGAGCCGAGTTGCGCCGCGCGTTCGAGGCTCAGGCCGGCGGTGTGGGCGGTGAGGAAACCGGCCCGGAACGCGTCACCGACGCCGGTGGGATCCACCTTGGCGTTCTCCGGCACGGCCTCCACGCGCACCTGGCTGCCGTCGGTGTCGACCACCAGCACGCCGTCCTTGCCGAGGGTGGTGACCCGCACCCCCACCCGGCCGGCGATCTCGTCCTCGGTGAGGCCGGTCTTCTGCTTGAGCAGGCCCCATTCGTACTCGTTGGTGAACAGGTACGCGCTGCCCTCGATGAGCTGGACCGCCTGGTCACCGTCCAGGCGAGCCAGCTGCTGGGACGGATCGGCGGCGAAGGGCACGCCCAGTTCCCGGCATTCGGCGGTATGCCGCAGCATCGCCTCGGGATCGTTCGCGCCGACCAGGACCAGATCGAGCTTCCGTTCCTCGGCCAGCGCCGTGAGCGAGATATCGCCCGCTTCGCTCATCGCGCCGGGATAGAACGAGGCGATCTGGGCCATGTCCTCGTCGGTGGTGCAGACGAACCGGGCGGTATGCGCGGACTCGGACACCCGGACGACCGAGCAGTCGACACCGTGGGACTCCAGCCACTGCCGGTACTCGTCGAAATCGCGCCCCACCGAACCGATGAGCAGCGGTGACTGCTTCAGCAGGCCCATGGCGTAGGCGATGTTGCCGGCGACTCCGCCACGGCGGATCACCAGATCGTCGACGAGGAAACTCAGCGAGACATGCTCGAGCTGATCGGGCAGCAGCACATCGGCGAATCGGCCGGAGAAACGCATGAGGTGGTCGGTCGCGATGGATGCGGATACAGCTATGGACACGTAGGTCGGCCCCTTCGGAATCAGCGCGAACAAGAAAGTGAACGGGGCTTTGCCCCCTGGGTTCACCGTATCAATTCGCCGGGGCTACGACTACGTGTCGTAACCGGCCTCGTGACACGTAATGGTCACGTAACCCGGATGTATCCAGAATGCCGGGCCGGCGCTGTCACCGGCCCGGAAACACTCAGTTGAAGGAGTCGCCGCAGGCGCAGGAGCCGGTGGCGTTGGGGTTGTCGATGGTGAAGCCCTGCTTCTCGATCGTGTCGACGAAGTCGATCGCCGCGCCCTGGACGTACGGTGCGCTCATCCGGTCGACGGTCAGGGTGACGCCGCCGAATTCGGCGGTCAGGTCGCCGTCGAGGGTGCGATCGTCGAAGAAGAGCTGGTAACGCAGACCCGCGCAGCCGCCCGGCTGCACCGCGATCCGCAGCGCGAGGTCGTCCCGGCCCTCCTGATCGAGCAGTGCCTTGGCCTTGCTCGCGGCAGCATCGGTCAGCTGCACACCGTGGGTGGTGGTGGCGGTGTCGTTCTGCACACTCATGAACTCTCCTATGGACAGCGTGGTCGGTCCGTGAACAGCGCACGGTTCCGGGTGTCACAACACCCTCGGACGGGCTGCTATTCCCCATCTTGCCATCTCCGGGGCCCGCGGCCACACCACCCGTACCGTACTGGGCCCGGCGTCCGGGTGAGCCGGGCCGCGGCCGGCCCGCCGGGTGACCGGCCGCACCCCGGCCACCGCCCCGTTCACTGTCCGGGTGGGTGACCGATTAGCCTGGTTACCGTGAAGTTGTTCCGACGCGGTGAGCCCAGCGGTACCGATGCGCCCGCTGACGGCTCGCGGGCCGCGACCGCCACCGCGAGCGCCACCGAGGCCGACGCGGCCCCGGCCAAGGCCGCGCCCACGGCAGGCAAGGGCCGGCCCACCCCGAGTCGGCGCGAAGCCGAGGGCAGGCGCCGCGGCCCGGTCGCCCCGCCCCCCATGACATCGAAGGAAGCACGCGCTCGCCGCAAGGAGACGCGCGGCTCCAAGGAGGACCGCAAGGCGGCCTCCGCCGAGCGGCGCGCCGCCGCCCAGGACCGTCGTGCCCGGATGCTGGCGGGCGAGGACAAATACCTACTGCCCCGTGATCAGGGGCCGGTACGCGCGTTCGTGCGCGATATCGTCGACGGCCGCCGCAATCTGGTCGGCCTGTTCATGCCGATGGCGCTGCTGCTGATCCTGTCCATGTTCGCGGCTCCCGCGTGGCAGTCGATCATCACACTGGCCATGCTGGTCATGATGGTGTTCATGATGGCCGAGGGTTTCCTGCTGGGCCGGATCGTCAACCGCCGGGTGCGGGAACGTTTCCCGAAGTCCACCGATACCGGGTTCCGCCTCGGGTGGTACGCGTTCGTCCGCGCCTCCCAGCTGCGCAAGATGCGCGCGCCCAAGCCGCGGGTCTCCCCCGGCGACGCGATCTGATCCACGGGTGCCCGGCTCCGTTGCTGGACAGCGCACCCTGGTACTCGGGGGTGCGCGCTCGGGCAAATCGGCGTTCGCCGAAGCCCTCGTCACCGGCGGCGCGGTGCGCTATCTGGCCACCGCCGTCCCCGACCCCGCGGATACCGATTTCGCCGCCCGGATCGCCGCGCACCGGGACCGCCGGCCCCCCGGCTGGACGGTGATCGAGGCCGCCGACCCGGCGGCCGAACTGCGCACCGCTCATTCCGGCGCCACGCTGGTCGACGATATCGGCACCTGGCTGACCGCCCGGCTCGACGCCCGTGCCGCCTGGGATGCTCCACGCGGCACGATCGTCCCGGAGACCGAAGGTCTGCTGGACGCGGTCGCCGGCTATCGCGACCGGCTGGTGCTGGTCACCCCGGAGGTCGGTCTCGGCGTGATTCCCGCGACCCGCTCGGGGCGGTTGTTCCGCGACGAGATCGGCACGCTGAATCAGCGGCTGGCCCAGGTCTGTGACGAGGCTTTTCTCGTGGTCGCCGGGCTTCCGCTGCGGCTGAAATGATCCCGAGGGCGGATATCTTTCGCCCTCGGGCACCTGGCCTGTCCGCTGCTCCCTTGTCGGAGCCAGGTGCTTGAATCGTGCGGTGCAGACCATGCCACGCGCCGACATCTGGGCGGCGATCCACCGGGAACGGGCCGCTCTGGCCGACGAACTCGCCGGCCTCACCCCCGCGCAGTGGTCGGCGCCCTCCTTGTGCGGGCAGTGGTCGGTGCGGGAGGTCGTCGCCCATCTCACCGCGGCCGCCGGCACCGGGCGCCTGCGCTGGATCCGCAGCATGATCGGCGCCCGCTTCGACGCCGACCTGCACAATCAGCGCCGCCTACGGGAACATCTGGGAGCCGGCCCGGCCGAGACACTCGAGCTGTTCCGCGCGGCGGTCCCGAACACCACGGCGCCGTCCGGGCACACGGCGGCATGGCTCGGTGAAATCGTGGTGCACGGCACCGATATCCGGTACCCGCTGGGACTGACCGGATCCCCATCGCCCGCTTCGGTGACCGAGGTCGCGCGTTTCTTCGCCGCCCGCGATTTCACGGTCTCCGGCCGCACCGCCACCGCGGGCCTGCACCTACAGGCCACCGACGGGCCGTTCGAGACCGGCACCGGCCCGTCGGTGCGGGGCAGCACGCTCGCGCTGGTCATGGCGATGGCCGGGCGCACCGAATACTGTGCCGAACTCAGCGGCCCCGGAGCGGCCACCCTACGGGATCGAACAGAAGCCCGACGCCGCCCCGACCTGCCCGGACCACCGCAGCCTGCCCCGGGCAGGTGATGGTCGACCGGGTACCGCACGGTGGTCCCCACGCACCGGGCAATATTGTCCGGGAGGTGGACACGCCCGCCGGACCCGATCCGGCTCGGTGTCGCCGCGACAGCACCGATCGGAAGGCTCGAACAGTGACAGAGGGATTCGCACCCGTTGCCCCGCCGGATGCCGGTGCCCGCGCGGCCGCCGAGCAGCGGCAGGCGTCGCTGACCAAACCGCCGGGGTCGCTGGGACGGCTGGAAGAGCTCGGCAACTGGGTGGCGGCCTGCCAGGGTGTATGTCCGCCGAAGCAGTTCGAGCAGGCACGTGTGGTGGTGTTCGCCGGTGACCACGGGGTCGCGCGGCACGGCGTCTCGGCGTTTCCCAGTGAGGTCACCGCGCAGATGGTCGCCAACTTCCGGGCGGGCGGCGCCGCGGTGAACGCGCTGGCCGGGATCGCCGGGGCCACCGTGCGGGTGGTGGATATCGCGGTGGACGCCGATACCGATCCCACGGTGAGCGCGCACAAGGTGCGCCGGTCCAGTGGCGCGATCGACCGCGCGGACGCGCTCACCTCCGACGAGGTGGCCGCCGCGCTCGCCGCCGGTGCCGCCATCGCCGACGAGGAGGTCGACTCCGGAGCCGACCTGCTGATCGCCGGGGATATGGGGATCGGCAACACCACTCCCGCCACCGCGCTCATCGCCACCCTCACCGGTATCGAGCCGGTGCGGGCGGTCGGCCGGGGCACCGGTGTGGACGATCACGGGTGGATGCGCAAGGTGGCCGCCGTCCGTGACGCCATGTGGCGGGCCCGGCCCGTCGCCCGGGACAGTGTCGAACTGCTGCGCGTCGCCGGGGGCGCCGATATCGCCGCCATGACCGGCTTCCTGGCCCGCGCCGCCGCCCGCCGGACCCCGGTACTGCTCGACGGGTTGATCGTCACCGCGGCCGCGCTGATCGCCGAGGACCTGGCGGCCGGCGCGGTGAACTGGTGGGTGGCCGCCCACCGGTCCACCGAGCCCGCGCACAACGAAGCGCTCGGCAAACTCAAACTCACCCCGGTACTGGATCTGGACATGCGGCTCGGGGAGGGTTCCGGCGCACTCACCGCGCTGCCCGTGCTGCGCGCCGCCGTCGCCGTCCTCGCGGAGATGGCGACCTTCGCCGATGCCGGAGTCAGCACCGCCGACGCCGAACCGGCCACCCCGGACCTGCGGAAGTGACCGCCGCGACGAGCCGGGCGCCATGCTGACCGCGCTTCGTCTCACTTTCTCCTGGCTCACGGTGCTGCCGGTGCGCGGGCCGAGCGAGGTGGACCGCCGGGCGGCGAGCCGGGCCATCGCGCTGGCTCCGATCGCCGGGGCCGGGCTCGGGCTGGTGGCGGCGGCGCTGCTGTGGGTACTCGTCCCCACGGGTATCGCCGCCGGGTTCGTCGCCGTCGCGGCCCTGGCATTGCTGACCCGGGGTATGCATCTGGACGGGCTGGCCGACACGTTCGACGGTCTCGGCGTCTACGGGTCGCCCGAACGCGCCCGGGAGGTGATGAAGAGCGGGGGCGCCGGGCCGTTCGGAGTGGCCGCGATCGTGCTGGCCGCCGGCATCCAGGCGGGCGCGTTCACCACGCTGGCGGCCGCCGGGCATTGGGCGGCGATAGTCGCGGCGGTGGCGCTGGGCCGTATCGCGGTGGTCGCCGCCTGTCGCCGCGGAATCGAACCCGCGCCCGGCGCCTGGTTCGGCGCGATGGTCGCCGGCACCCAGTCCCGGCGCACGGTTCTCGGCTGGTCGGCGGCGGGGGCGGTGGCGGCGGCCTTCGCGATACCGGAAACGCCGTGGGCGGGGCCGCTGGTCGCACTGATGGCCCTGGCCGCCGTAACCGGCCTGATCGGCCACGGGGTCCGCCGGATCGGCGGCCTCTCGGGTGATCTCCTGGGCGCGGCGGTGGAACTCACCACCGCACTGGCCGCCCTGGGTTTCGCCCTGGCCGCGAACTCTGTCTGAGCCACCGGTGATCGGTCCGGTCCACAAGGCCCCGCCCGGTCCGACCTCGCCAGGCCTCAATAGTGCGAACGCAGCGTCTCCCCGATCCACCCCGCCCCATAAGGTGGGAGTATGTCAGCCGAGCGCTTCTACTTCCGTCAACTCCTGGCCGGCCGGGATTTCGCCGTCGGCGATCCGATCGCCACGCAGATGCGCAATTTCGCCTACCTGGTCGGTGACCGGGACACCGGTGAATGTGTCGTCGTCGATCCGGCCTACGCGGCCGGCGATCTGGCCGATATCGCCGAGAGCGACGGACTGAAGCTGTCCGGGGTACTGGTCACACACCATCACCCCGACCATATCGGCGGCACCATGATGGGCTTCACCCTGCGCGGCGTACGGGAACTGCTGGAGCAGACCACGGTCCCGGTGCACGTGAACGATCAGGAGAAGACCTGGGTCGCCGAGGTCACCGGTATCGCACCCAGCGAGCTCACCGGCCACGGACACGGCGACAAGCTGAGTGTCGGCGCCTTCCAGGTCGAGTTCTTACACACCCCGGGGCACACCCCCGGCAGCCAGTGCTTCCTCGTCGACGACAAGCTCATCGCCGGTGACACCCTGTTCATCGACGGTTGCGGGCGTACCGATTTCCCCGGCGGCGACTCCGACACCATGTTCCGCAGCCTGCGCTACCTGGCGGATATGCCGATCAATCCGGAGGTCTACCCGGGACACTGGTACTCCCCGGACCCGCATGCCTCCCTGGATACGATCCGCGACAACAACTATGTGCTGCGGCCGCGGTCGCTCGGCGAATGGCACGCTCTCATGCCGGGCTGATCGGCCCGATCCCGGGCACCGGGCTCGCGCTCGGTACCCGGGTGACCTGCGGTTGCCGGCGTCCGGTCAGAGCACCCGCATCCACTGGTGCACATCGGCGAAGGTACCGCGCTGGATACCGGTGAGGGTGTCGCGCAACGCCATGGTCACTTCGCCCGGCTCGCCTCCGCCGATGGTGAATTCGCCGTCGGGCCCGCACACGGAACCGACCGGGGTGATCACGGCCGCGGTGCCGCAGGCGAAAACCTCGGTGATCTCGCCGGATTCCGCCCCGGCCCGCCAGTCGTCGACGGAGATCTTGCGTTCGGTCACCGGATAACCGGAATCCGCGGCCAGGGTCAGCAGCGAATCCCGGGTGATGCCCGGCAGCAGCGACCCGGACAGTTCCGGGGTGACCAGCCGCGCGTCCGAACCGGACCCGTAGACGAAGAACAGGTTGTTGGTGCCCATCTCCTCCACATAGCGGCGTTCGACCGCGTCCAGCCACACCACCTGATCGCAGCCCTTGGCGGTGGCCTCGGCCTGCGCCAGCAGCGAGGCCGCGTAGTTACCGGCCACCTTGGCCTCACCGGTACCGCCGGGCGCGGCCCGCACGTACTCGGTCGACAGCCACACGCGCACCGGTTTCACACCGCGCGGGAAATAGGCGCCGGCCGGGGAGCCGAGCAGCAGGTACTTGTAGGCGGAGGCCGGTTTGACGCCCAGCCCCGATTCGGTGGCGAACATGAACGGCCGCAGGTAGAGCGACTCCTCGCCGCCCGCCGCGGGAACCCACTCCGCGTCGACGTCGAGTAGCTGGCGCACCGATTCGATGAACAGTTCCTCCGGGAGTTCGGCCATCGCCATCCGGCGCGCGGACCGGCGGAACCGGGCCGCGTTGGCGTCGATCCGGAAACAGGCGACCTGCCCGTCCGGCTGGCGGTAGGCCTTGAGCCCTTCGAAAATCGCCTGGCCGTAGTGGAACACCATGGTGGCCGGATCCAGGGTCAGGGCGGCGTAGGGTTCCACGACCGCGTTGGTCCAGCCGTCGGCCTCGGTGTAATCGATGGTGACCATATGGTCGGTGAAATAGCGGCCGAAACCGGGGGCCGACAGAATCTCCTGTACCCGCTGCGCCGGGGTGGGCGCAGGATGAGGGATACGGGCGAACTGTGCAGCAGCGGTCATGACCAGCAGTCTATGTCCTGGGTCCGCGCCGAATCCGCGCTGGGCCGTCTCACGCGCCGGTCCCGCCCGCACCCGCCGGTCACGCTGCCCCTCCGCCCGTCTCAGCTGGTGTGCGCCTCGACGAACGGAGGCCGCACCACTGTGCAGCGCAGCGGCCGTCCACGGACGTCCACCGCCACCTCGGTACCGACCTTCACCACCGGATCCAGCAGCGCCAGCGCGATCCCGGCCTGCTTGGTGGGTGAGAAGGTCCCGGACGTGGTCACCCCGACCTTCGCGCCGTCGAGCAGCACGTCCTGGCTTTCCCGCGGAATCCCACGGTCGAGCGCCGCCAGGCCGAGCAGGGTACGGCGCGGCCCGGCCGCCCGTTCCGCTTCCAGCGCGGCCTTGCCCCAGAAGTCCGGTTTGGCCCAGCCCACCGCCCACGAGGCGCGCGCCTGCACCGGTGTGATCTCGGCGGACAGTTCGTGCCCGTGCAGCGGGTAGCCCATCTCGGTACGCAGGGTGTCGCGGGCGCCGAGCCCGGCGACCTGGCCACCGAGCGCGCGCACCTGCTCCACCAGCGCCCGGAACAGTGCCTCGGCGCCGTCCCAGCGCGGCAGCAGTTCGTAACCGTGTTCACCGGTGTACCCGGTCCGGCACACCCGCACCTGCTGCCCCGACCAGTCCGCGTCGGCGAACGCCATATAGGACAGGTCCACCGGCAGCCCCAGCGCGGTGAGCACCTCCGCCGACCGTGGCCCCTGGACGGCGAAGACACCGTAGGCGCGGTGTTCCCCCGTGACGGTGATGGCCGGCGGCGCGGCCGCCGTCAATTTCTGCACCACCGCGGCGGTATTGGCCGCGTTCGGCACCAGGAAGATCTCGTCGTCGCGCACGAAGTAGGCGATGAGATCGTCGACCACGCCACCGTCGGAGTTGCAGCACAGCGTGTACTGCGCCCGGCCGGGCCCGATGCGGCCCAGGTCGTTGGTGAGCGCGGAGTTCACGAATTCGGCCGCGCCCGCACCGCGCACGGTGGCCTTCCCGAGATGACTCACGTCGAACAAGCCCACCGACTCCCGCACCGCGGTGTGCTCGGCCACGGTGCCCGCGTACGAGACCGGCATCTCCCAGCCGCCGAACGGGGCGAACTTCGCTCCGAGTTCGACATGCACTCCGTGGACAGGGCCCTGTTGCAGCTCGGCGTCACTCACCGGGCGAGCTTAGCCCGGGGCCGGGCGGGGCCGGGCTCGCACCGCGCCGGGTCCGGTCGGCGCCCCCGCGATGGAATCGACGGTCAGGCCTCGAACCACATGGGGATCAGCGTGGGCCCGTCCTCGGGCAGGGTGTGGGTTTCGCCGGTGCGGACGAATCCCTGCCGGGTATAGAGCCGCGACGAGCGTTCGGTGCTGGCCTCCAGGTACGCCGGGAGCCCGGCCGCGCTGAACTGCCGGGTCCGTTCGGTGAGGATGGCCGCGCCCGCACCGCGCCCGCGGAACTCCGGCACCGTGATGATCAGCTCGAGGTAGCTGTGCGGGAACCGGCGCGGGTGCTCCCGGGCCAGCAATTCGGTCACATAGGCCGACCGCTGCAGCGGCCGCACATCCGGTGCCCGCTGCGCGTGGCCCCGCATCGTCTCGGCCTCGGCGATCAGCCGGTCGGCCGAGGTGAGCTTCTGCCAGATCGAGATCGCCCAGATCTCGCCGTCGCCTCCGGCGACCCAGATCTCGTCATCGCGCAGGCCGCGATCGATGATCTGCGGAACCCATTCGTCGAGGAACTGGTCCACCGGGTAGTCGCGCAGGATCCACTCGGTGACCGCCTCGTCCAGGGTTGCCTTCCGGAACGCTTCCGTCAGCGGTTCGAGATCACCCGGTCCGACGCGCCGCACGGTCAGTTCTGTTCCCATACCGCCTCCTGTGAATGGTGTTATCACCAGCGAACTTATGTGCTCCATCAGCGGAAAACCACTATTTCGTCACGGTATTTCGTGTGATGGAATAACGCTGTGACAGCGTGTGCGATCTGCGGTGGAGTCCTGCGGCAACCGGCCCGCGGGCGCCGCCGGCGGTACTGTTCCCGCTCCTGCCAGGCCCGCGCCTACCGGGCCCGGCGCCGGGCACCGGCCGCGCCGCCGCGGCCACGACCCCAGCGGTTGTCGAAACTCACCATCGCCCACGCGGCCGTCGCCCTGGCCGACCGGGTGGGCACCGACGGCCTGACCATGCGCCGCCTGGCCGGCGAGCTGGGGGTGGCCACCGCCGCCCTGTACCGGTATTTCGACGACCGCGAGCAGCTACTCGTCGCCATGACCGATCTCGTACTCGCCGAAACCCCGCCACCACCGCCGCACCTGGCCGGCCGGCGGGCCCGGATCAGGTACGAGGCGCAGCAGGAATGGCAGATCTACCGGCGGCATCCATGGATCCTCACGGTGCTGGCGCGGATCCGCCCGCCGCTGGGGCTCTCCCTGTTCGACACTCTGGAACGGACGCTGAGCGCGCTGGACGCACCCGACATGACCAGGGCCCAGCTCATCTCGACGTATCTGAGTTACTCCGCGCTGGTGCAGGGACTCGCCCTGGTGTGGACAGCCGAACGATCCGACCGGATCGGCGGCCCGGACGCGGCCGCCGCAGTGCCGGCCGCGGTCGCCGCACTCGTCGATCCCGTCGCGCGCCCGGCCCTGTACAAGGCGTTCGGCCCGGCCGGGCCCCCGCCCGACCTCGATTTCGACCAACTGCTCACCGACGCGGTGGACATGCTGCTCGACGGCGTCGCGGTACGCCACGCGTGGTCCACCGAATAGCCTGGGGCCATGACCGCAGTCGCAGATCGTCCGCTCGGACCGGAATTGGCACGTACCCAGACCATCGAACCCGGCACCGATGTCCTCGTCGTCGGCCTCGCCACCACCGATGACGGTCCCGTCCTCGTCCCCGAGGACCTCTTCGGCGATGTGCTCGACACCGAGGTGCGCACCCGGCTGCTCGACCAGCTGACCGCGGTCGGCGCCACAGGCAAAGCCGAACAGCTGGTCCGGATTCCCGCGCCCGCCGGCCTGGACGAGGTCGCCAGTGTGCTGGCCGTGGGGCTCGGCGGCGCCGCGGATATCGATGCCGAGCAGATCCGCCGCAGCGCCGGAGTGGCCGCCCGCTCCCTGACCGGGGTCACCCGCGCGGTCACCACCCTGTCCGGCCTGGATATCGGCGCCGCCGTGGAGGGTTTCTACCTCGGCGCCTATTCCTTCACCGAGTTCCGTTCCGCGAAATCCGCGCCGAAGCCGGAGGCCGCGCCGCCGGCCCGCATCGAACTGCTCGTCCCCGAACCCGAATTCGGCGGCGACGCGCTGCTGCGCGCCCAGCTCATCGCCGAAGCCGTGGCCACCGCCCGAGATTTCGTGAACACCCCGCCCAGCCACCTGTACCCGGCCGAATTCGCCCGCCGCACCGCCCTGCTGGCCGAGGGCGCCGGCCTCGAGGTCGAGGTACTCGATGAGAAAGCCCTGGAAGAAGGTGGTTTCGGCGGAGTGCTGGGGGTCGGGAAGGGATCGTCGCGGCCGCCGCGCCTGGTCCGGCTCACCTATCGGGGCGGCGACCGGAAGGTCGCGCTCGTCGGCAAGGGCATCACCTTCGATACCGGCGGTATCTCCATCAAGCCGGCCGCGAACATGGAGAACATGACCTCGGATATGGCCGGGGCGGCCGCGGTCGTGGCGACCACGCTGCTCGCCGCGCGCCTGAGTCTGCCGGTCACCGTGATCGCGACCGTCCCGATGGCGGAGAACATGCCGTCGAGTACCGCCCAGCGGCCCGGTGATGTGCTCACCCAGTACGGCGGCACCACCATCGAGGTCACCAATACCGATGCCGAGGGCCGCCTCATCCTGGCCGACGCCATGGTCCGCGCCGGCGAGGACGACCCGGACTATCTCATCGATGTCGCCACCCTCACCGGCGCCCAGATGGTGGCGCTGGGCACCCGCACCCCGGGCGTGATGGGTACCGACGAATTCCGCGACCGGGTGGCCCGGATCTCCCAGGAGGTCGGCGAACACGGCTGGCCGATGCCGCTGCCCGAGGAGCTGCGTGCCGATCTTGACTCCAAGGTCGCCGATATGGTCAACGCGACGTCGCATCGGTGGGGCGGCATGCTCGTCGCGGGCACATATCTGAAGGAGTTCGTGCCCGAGGGCGTCGAATGGGCCCATATCGATATCGCGGGCCCGGCCTACAACACCGGTGGGCCCTTCGGCTACATCGGCAAGGGTGGCACCGGCGTCCCGGTCCGCACCCTCGTCGCCGTACTGGAGGACATCGCGGCCGAGTAGCGGACCCCTGGTTTGCCGGGCGGCCTTCCGATCGCCCCGGCAACCGGAAGCGGGGGCAGGGGGTCGCGCTGCCGGGTCGCGGCGGCGCGGCCCCGGTGTTTTCGCCGGCGGTCCGGCGTGTACGACCGGCATCCGAGATCCGGAGTCGCCTGCCCGGTTCGCGCCGGTTACCGACGATCCCGTCGCCGGGTCGGCCGCGAGATCCGGCAGTACCCGCGCGCACCGGCGGCTCCGCCCAATTGATCGGTGCCGGCCGGTGCGGTGCCCTCCCGGTTTCGGCGCGGTGAGCGTTCACGGCTCACGCGGCTCACGCTCGGTGGCACGCTTGCGCTCGATCCGCCGGCGCGCGTCGTAATCGCGCATACGCTGCGGATATCCGGTCCGCTCGACGTCGTACACCGGGATCTTCAGATCTCGGGACAGACGCCGGGCGCCGCCCTCGCCGACGACTCGCCGGGTCCATTCACCATCGGCGGCAACCAGCACCACCGTGACATCTGTCACAGTGGTCTTCGGTTCGACGAATCCCTCGACCCCGGTGTGGGTACGCACCCACTCCCGCAGGTAGCGGGTCTCCATGCCCCGACCTCCGGAAACTCCGCTGCGCCTGGGCGTGACGCGACGGAAACGGTCCAGCAAACCCATTGCCGCCGACCTCCTGCCGACCACCCGAATCCCGCCGAATCCGGCGGTGATTCCATGGTGCCGGCTACCAAAATTGGATGCCCTCCGGTAAACGCGTCGCGCGGCGAATGCAAGGATGGTGGACGGAACAACAACCACACGGATCTCCGGCGCCGCGCAGAATGAACGCCGGCTGGAACACCGCCGCGACCCGCGACGGGATCCACCGGAACGAACTGTTGTAGACCCGTCGAGCAGTTAGAGGAGTCAACGGACATGGCCTTCTCCGTCCAGATGCCCGCTCTTGGTGAGAGCGTCACCGAGGGAACGGTGACACGGTGGCTGAAACAGGAAGGAGACACGGTCGAGGTCGACGAGCCGCTGCTCGAGGTCTCCACCGACAAGGTCGACACCGAGATCCCGTCCCNCCGCCGGCGG
>NZ_BAGJ01000063.1 GCF_000308775.1 Nocardia testacea NBRC 100365 | reverse complement strand
CCCCAGGCCGCCTGCACATCAGCCGCCGGACCACCCACACAGTCGAGTCCACACCCCACCCGGACATCGAATGCCAACGCAACCCGCATGCGTCGAGTCCTACGAGAGACCTCAAAGGGTTGAGGCCCGTCTCGCCGTTTCGGCCTCGAAAGCGCCCGCGCCGAAGGCGCAAGTCTCGAGGCCGAAACGGCGAGACACAAGGGGGCCTCAACCCCGCGACGCCGCAGGCGGCGCCAAAAAACACAGCACCTTCACGAGCAAGCCCACATCCCACCTCCGCGAGCAACCCCACATCCGACCCCGCATCTCCGATGCCGACGCAACCCGCATGCGTCGAGTCCTGCGAGACACCTCAAAGGGTTGAGGCCCGTCTCGCCGTTTCGGCCTCGAAAGCGCCCGCGCGAAGCGCAAGTCTCGAGGCCGAAACGGCGAGACCAAGGGGGCCTCAACCCCGCGCCGCCGCAGGCGGCGCCATAAACACAGCTCGCCATCTACTACGCTCACCCGGGTGAGCAGTATCCAGGTCGCGGACCAAACCTTCCTCGCCGCTCCCGGCGCCGCGGTGGCGGCCGCGCTGACGGGCCCGGGGCACTGGCGGCGCTGGTGGCCCGATCTCGAACTGGATGTCCGGGAAGATCGCGGTGACAAGGGAATCCGCTGGTCGGTGTCGGGCGCGCTGTCCGGCACCATGGAGGTGTGGCTGGAACCGTCGCTGGACGGCGTGATCCTGCACTACTTCCTGCACGCCGAGCCGCCGCAACCGCTGCCACCGCGCAAACTGGCGGCCGCCAACCGGGCCCGCCGGGTGGCGGGCAAGGTGATGTCGTTCGAGATCAAGGACCGTCTCGAGGACGATCGCCCGGCCGGAGTCGCTCCGCACGACAACTGACGGATTTCGTACCGCACCGCCGAAAGGAACCCCTGAGACCCAATGGCCGACCGGACCCAGAGATCGATCGTCATCGCGGCACCCGCCCGGCAGGTGATGTCCGTTATCGCCGATCTGGCGTCCTACCCCGAGTGGGTATCGGCGGCCAAATCGGTGGAAGTCCTGGAGACCGGGCCCGACGGCCGGGCCCGTACCGCGCGCTTCGTGCTGGATGCGGGCGTGGTGAAGGACACCTACGTGCTGGCCTACACCTGGCAGCCGGACGATCTGGCCGTGAGCTGGACGCTGGTCAGCGGTGAGCTGCAGAAGGTGCAGGAGGGGCGCTACGAACTCGTCGAGCAGCCCGAGGGCGGCACCGAGGTGCGATACGAGCTGACCGTGGACCTGACGATACCGATGATCGGCATGTTCAAGCGCAAGGCGGAGAAGGTGATCACCGATACCGCGCTCAAGGAACTGAAGAAACGGGTCGAAGGCTGACCGGGCCGCAGCGCTCGGAAGACGCCACCCGCGGCGGCCGGCCCGCTCGCGGCGCCCGGTCGCGCACGCGGGTCGAATTGTTCGTGGGCAAGGGCGGTGTCGGCAAGACGACGCTGGCGTGTGCGCGCGCCATGAGTTGTGCCCGGGCCGGCCAGCGGGTTCTGGTGGCCTCGCTGGACCAGGCCCATTCCCTCGGCGACGCGCTGGGTTTCCGGTTCGCGCACGATCCGGGCGCCGTTCCCGGCATCACCCGGGTGCTCCCTGGCCTCGAGGTGATCGAACTCGATTCGCTGGCGCTGCTCGAGGAACGTTTCGGCGCACTCACCGAACTGCTGCGCGCCGATCCGGGTCACGAGCACGGTTTCGATCTGGCGGCCCTGGATCCGGCCGAACTCACCGGCCTGCCGGGGGTGCAAGAGCTGCTGATGCTGGTGGAGATCGCCCAGTACGTGGCCGACGACGAATGGGACGCGATCGTCCTGGACTGCCCGCCGACGGCCGATATGCTGCGCATCCTCACCATGCCCGAGACAGTGCTCGGATATCTGGACCGGGTCTGGCCGCCGCATCATCGGATGATGAGTTCGATCGGTACCGATATCCGCCGGGCCGTGCTGGCGGCGACCGTGCAGCGGGTCGTCACCGCGGTCGGCGAGGTCCGCGATCTGCTCGCCGACTCCGACCGCACCAGTGCCCGGCTGATCACCCTGGCCGAACGGGTCGCGGTCGCCGAATCGGCCCGGGTGCGTTCGGCGGCGGCGCTGCTGGGGTTGCGGTTGGACGCGGTGGTGGTGAACAAGGTGCTCGCCGCGGTGCCGCCGCCGGGTCCGGAACCACAGCATCCGGCCGTGCGCTGGTATCTGAACCGCTGCGCCGAACAGTGGGATGTGATCTCCGGGTTGCAGCGGTCGATGCCGGAGATCCCGGTACTCGTCGCGGGACATACCGGCGCCGAACCGGTGGGCCTGGGCCCGCTGGCGGCGCTGTCGTGCGTGGTCGCGGAGCACGATGTGCCGCCCGGGAGCGGAGACGCCGGTGTCCGGCTCGACAGCGGGGGCGCGGTGCGCGACGATCCGGGTTCGGCGCCGGTATCCGGCGACGGCAGCGCGCACGCCGCGCCCGCGGTGCGACTGGAATCGGGGGCGGGGTTGCAGTCGGTGTATGCGATGCGTATCCATCTGCCGGTCGCCGATCCGGCGACACTGCGCCTGGGACGAGTGGAGGACGATTTGATCGTGGGAGCGGACGGCGTCCGCCGCCGGCTACGACTGGCGCCCGTTCTACGCCGCTGCACCGTCAGCACCGCCGAGTTGGACAACGGATACCTCGTCATCCGTTTCCGCCCCGACCCGCAGGAGTGGCCGAAGTGACCGGAACCCGCTATCGCCAGCCCGAGGGCGTCGCCGAATTCGCCGACGAACTGCGGCTGCTCGCCGAAGCCGTGCTGGAACGCGTCGAACCGGTCCTGCGCGAGGCCGCGGGCGAGGGGCAGCCGGAGTGGAACAA
>NZ_BAGJ01000064.1 GCF_000308775.1 Nocardia testacea NBRC 100365 | reverse complement strand
CCGGGTTCACGGACCAGGGTCAGCCGGGGGAAGGCCTCGGCGGTGAGCGCGATCCACCAGGCGCGTTTCGGGAATTTGGACCTCCGGTTGTAGGGCGGGGCGTGCGCGGCGAGCAGCCGCAATTCCCGGACACCGGCTTCCAGGCCGTGCGCGCACACCACATGGTCGACCCGGGTGGCCAGCCGCACCATCTCCCGGATCCGCCCCCGGGTCTCCGAGCCGGTGAAATAACTGCGCACCCGGCGGCGCAGATTCACCGCCGTCCCTATGTAGAGGACCTCGTCCGAGGGACCGCGGAACAGGTAGACACCGGGCGCGGCGGGCAGGTCGACCGCGAGGGCGCGTTTGGCCCGCTGCCCGGCGGTGACCTCGGGTAGATAGTCGATCAGTTCGGTGAGGCTGTGCACTCCCTGATTCCCGACCCGGCCGATCAGCGCGTGCAGCACATCCACGGTGGCGCGGGCGTCGTCGAGAGCGCGATGGGTGGGGGTGGTGCTCGCACCGAGCAACCGGGCCAGCACCCCGAGCCGGACCGATGGCGCCTCGTCCCGGCCGAGCACCCGCCGCGCGAGCCGGACCGTGCACACCACCTGGGCGCGCGGCCACGGGGTATCGCAGCGCGCCGCGGCGGCTTTGAGGAATCCCATATCGAATCGGGCGTTGTGTGCGACGAGTACCGCTCCGGCGGCGAACTCCAGGAATCCGGGCAGGACGGCCTCGATCGGCGGTGCGGCCCGCACCATGGCGGTGGTGATGCCGGTGACCTGCACGACCGCCGGAGGTATGGCCCGGCCGGGGTCGACCAGGGTCGCGAATTCGCCGAGTACCTCACCCCCGCGTACTTTCACCGCGCCGATCTCGGTGATCGCGTCGTCGGCCGGGCTGGTACCGGTGGTTTCCAGGTCCACCACCACGAAAGTCGTGTCGTAGAGCGGGGTGTCGAGCTGGTCGAACGCCAGTTGCCGGGCAGGCAGCGGGGCGGGTTCGGACACGGCGGCAGGCTACTCGGCGGGTACGACAGGTTCGCGAGACCGGATCGTCGAGTGTGATCGCCGGGGGGCGTCGAATCCGTCCGTATTCCCCATCCGCGCATCGCTCACCACGTATTTGTGTGCCAGTTCACAATCAATGTTCGATTGCTATCCAATAGCCGTATTCGCCGGAAAATGGTCGAGGAATCCAAAAGGCGCGGTTCGCCGCAGAGCAAACCGGAACGGACGTCCCAGCAAGGCCCCTGTCCCATCCCGGACATCCGCCCGCTCGAACTGGGAAAAACGAGAGATTCCGCCGCCGAAAGACTTTGGAGGAGAGACGCCCACATACCCGTGTCTCATCCACACGTAACCTCGGCGCAATCCGCCGCGGGCCTGTGATTTCGCTCGCACAATTTGCCGGGCGAAAGCTGCGGCCCGCACGTTTATCGAGACCAGGGGCTTTACAAATGACCGTGATCTGTTCGTAATCTTTTCGAGACCTCGCGGAGTTCGGCGCACCACCGGCGGTGCGACCGGGCGGGGAGATCGGAAGGACCGCATCATGGCGTTCAACACCGTCAAGCGACAGGCACGGCGCGTAGCCGTAACCGGAGCCGTCGGCGCTGCCACCCTGGGCGCATTCCTGCTCCCCGCCGCGCCGGCCGCCGCCCAGCCGGTGACCATCGACGGCTTCGGCACGTTCGAGGTGCCCAACGAGATCCCGATCCCGGCGGGGATCCCCGGCGTGCAGGCCCCCGGCGCCACCGTCGCGCCGCCGTTCGTCACCCCCACCAAGACCGCGGGCCAGCTCGCGCTCGACGCCGCGCTCTCCAAGGTCGGCGCCCCCTATGTCTACGGCGCGGCCGGCCCGAACGCCTTCGATTGCTCCGGCCTGGTGCAGTGGTCCTACAGACAGGCCGGGCGCGAACTACCGCGCACCAGCGACGCACAGCTCGCCTCGGGTTCCCCGGTCTCGATGAACGATCTGCAGCCCGGCGACGTCGTCTCGTTCTACGGCGGCGGCCACTCCGGCCTGTACGCGGGCGACGGCAATGTCGTGCACGCCTCCACCGCCGGCTCACCGGTCGCGGTCGCGCCCATCTCGTCCATGCCGGTCGCCGGCGCGCGGCGGTACTGAGCGCCGCTCACGGGGTCTCCGGTGCGACCCCTCGGCCACTGGCCGGGCGGCCGCGCCGGGTCGTACTGGACACCCCGGGAGCCCGTCCGTAATCTAATCGAGACCTTTACGGGCTACTTCGCACAGAGCGTCATACGGAGAGCGGGGCACGGCAGGCTGTGGCAGGACACGAACAGCGGCAACGACGTCGGCGGGATCGGCGACGCGGGCCCGGCCACAGGCGAGACCGGCATCGGGGACGGACCGCCCTGGCGGCCGGCCTCCTGGCGGCGGCCCTCTACGGCGGCGGCCCGGCCGGAGCCGATCCGGCCCCCGCGCCGACCTCCGCGACCGAAGCGGTCCAGCAGATGATCGACCTGTCCCGGCAGGCCGAACAGCTCAATCAGCAGGCTCTCACCGCGCAGGCCGACCTCGACGCGAAACTGGCCGTTCAGGCCGACGCCGACGCCAAGGTCGCCGCGGCCGGCGCCGCCGTCGACGCGGCGCGCAACGAGGTGGCCCGCTACCGGCCGATGATCGACCGCACCGCTATCGCGGCCTACCAGGGCGCCCGCACCAACCGCCTGTTCTCGGTTCTGGTCAGCGACTCCCCGCAGCAGTTGCTGGACCAGATGTCCACGCTGGACGTGGTCGCCACCCAGACCTCCGACCAGCTGAAGCAGTACAAACGCGCCACCGACGCCGCGACCGCCGCGCAATCGGCCGCCCGCGCCGCCGCCGATACCGCTCGCGCCGCCGCCGATCAGGCGAACGCCGTGCGCGACGACGTCGGGCGCAAGCAGACCGATCTGCAGAACGCGGTGGCGCGGGTCATCGAAGCCTGGGGCAGCCTGTCGACCGCGGACCGCACCGCGCTGGCCGGATCCCCCTTCCCCCCCGGGTTCGATCGCGACAGCCTGCTCCGCGACCTGGTACCCGGCAGCGGCACCAGCGCCCTGGCCGCCGGACTGACCCGCGTCGGCGACCCCTACGTCTGGGGTGCCACCGGGCCCGACCAATTCGACTGCTCCGGTCTGGTGCAGTGGGCGTTCAAGCAGGTCGGCAAGGATGTGCCGCGCACCAGTTCGGCGCAGGCCGCCTACGGCACCCCCGTGGACCGCGACGAACTGCAGCCCGGCGATGTCGTCTTCTTCTACGACGACATCTCCCACGTCGGCATCTACGCCGGCAACGGCCTGATGCTGCATGCCTCGACTTTCGGCGTCCCGGTGGCCGTGGCCCCCATGGATTCCACGCCCTATCACTCCGCCCGGCGCTACTGACACCCGGAGCGACTCGGCCGACAGCGCGCCAATACTGTGGTTCGTATGGCTCGAACTCTGCTGGTTACCAATGATTTCCCGCCGCGGCCGGGAGGTATCCAGTCGTATCTGCAGGCGCTGGCCGGGCAGCTGCCCCCCGACGATCTGGTCGTCTACGCACCGCGGTGGCGCGGGGACAGCCACACCCGATTCGACGCGAAACAGCCCTTCCAGGTGGTTCGCCACCCCACCACTCTGATGCTGCCCACCCCCGCGGTGCTGCGCCGCGCCCGAAAGGTACTGCGCGCCGAGGGGTGCGAGTCGGTGTGGTTCGGCGCGGCCGCGCCGCTGGCCCTGCTCGCCGCACCGCTGCGGCGCGCCGGTGCCCACCGGATCCTGGCCAGCACCCACGGCCACGAGGTCGGCTGGTCGATGCTGCCGGCCGCCCGGCAGGCGCTGCGGGTCATCGGGGACCACACCGATGTCGTCACCTATGTCAGCAAATACACGCGCCGGCGGTTCGCCGCCGCGTTCGGGCCCGACGCCGCCCTCGAATACCTGCCGCCCGGTGTGGACACCGAAACCTTCCGTCCCGATCCGGCCGCCCGCGCCGAACTGCGCGCACGCTACGGTCTCGGCGACCGGCCCACCGTGCTCTGCCTGTCGCGGCTGGTTCCGCGCAAAGGCCAGGACGTACTCCTGATCGCCATGCACCGGATCAAGGAACGGATCCCGGGCGCCGTCCTGGTGATCGCCGGCAGCGGTCCCTACGAAGACCGGCTGCGCGGCTTCGCCGACGCCCTCGGCCTCACCGACGACGTGGTGTTCACCGGCCGCGTGCCCGCGGCCGAACTCGCGGCCCACCACACCCTCGCCGATGTGTTCGCCATGCCCGCCCGCACCCGCGGCGCCGGCCTCGATGTGGAAGGTCTCGGCATCGTCTACCTGGAGGCCTCGGCCACCGGCGTCCCCGTGGTGGCCGGAACCTCGGGTGGCGCCCCGGAGACGGTGCTGGACGGGAAAACCGGGCGGGTGGTGGACGGCCGCCGCGCCGACCACGTCGCCGACGCGATCGCCGATATCCTCGCCGACCGCGACGCCGCCGCCGAAATGGGCGCTGCCGGACGGGCCTTCGTAGAACGCCAGTGGCGCTGGGACGCCCTGGGCGCCCGCCTCCGGCAGCTGCTGTAATTTTGGCGCCGCCTCCGGCGTCGCGGGGGTCGAGGCCCCCGAAGGTCCCGCCGTTCAGGCCTCGAGACTTGCGCTTCGCGCGGGCGCTTTCGAGGCCTGAACGGCGGGACGGGCCTCGACCCTTTCAGGGCCTCGCTGAACTCGGCACCGAAAGGCG
>NZ_BAGJ01000065.1 GCF_000308775.1 Nocardia testacea NBRC 100365 | reverse complement strand
CCCGGTGACGCCGCGCACCGAGCAGGCGCTACCCGCGGCGTTCGATCGGGTTCTCCCGGCGCTCACCGACACCGTCGCCCGGTTCGCGATCGATCCGCGCCACTTCTGGACCTTCCTGGACTCCATGCGCATGGACATCCCCGGCTCGCCGCTGTTCCGCGACAGGTACTCCACCATGGCGGCGCTGCACGAGTACATGCGCGGCTCGGCCGCCGCCATCGGTCTGCAACTGCTGCCCGTACTGGGCACCGTCGGCCCGGCGGCCGAGGCCGAACCCGCGGCCGCCGCACTCGGCGACGCCTTCCAGCTCACCAATTTCCTGCGCGATATCGGCGAGGACCTCGATCGCGACCGGATCTACCTGCCGGCCGCCGAGCTGGCCGCCTTCGGAGTGGACGAGGCACTGCTGCTCGACTGCCGGCGCACCGGCCGGACCGATCGCCGCCTGCGCCGGGCACTGGCCCATCTGATCGCGGTCAATCGCGACCTGTACCGCTGCGCCCGGCCGGGTATCGAGTTGCTGAGTCCGCGGGTGCGTCCAGGTATCCGTACCGCCGCGGCCCTCTACGCGGCCATCCTCGACCGCATCGAGGACAGCGGCTACGCGGTATTCGCGCAGCGCGCCGTCGTACCGCAGCGGCGGCGACTGCGGCTCGCCGCGCACGCGGCCCTCGGTACCTGAGAACCGCGCGCGGTTCAGAACGGTTCGGCGGCGGCGCGGCGCAGCACCTCACGGGCCAGTGGCCCGTGCAGCGCCTCCACCGGTTTGCCCGGCAACGTATCGTCCTCGGTGAAGATCCACTCCAGGATCTCCTCGTCGGTGTACTTCGCGTCGCGCATCACCGTGATCAGGCCGGGCAGGAACCTCAGGACCGCGCCCGTATCGTCGAAGAAGATCTCGGGGACACCGACCACGCCGTCACGCCGGACGGCCAGCAACTGGTTGTCGCGCAGCATCTGATGCACCCTGGTCACCACAACGCCCAGTTTCTTCGCGACTTCGGGCAGCGCGAGCAGGGGTACCGAGGCGGGCAGGACATCGGTACTACAGGGAAAGGCACTCACGGGAGACAACGGTAGACGCTGCCCGCCTCCCTGCCGTGAGACACCCGCAACGGCCCGGCCGATACCATCGACAGCAGCCGCGCGGGGCGGCCACCGTGTGGGACACGGTAGGAAAGTGGAGAGGTTCGTGACAGCCGGAACAGAATTGATCGGTGCCGTACTGGACCGGCGCTACCGGATCGACGCGCCGATCGCCCGCGGTGGTATGTCGATGGTGTTCCGCGGGGTGGACACCCGGCTGGGCCGCCAGGTCGCCATCAAGGTGATGGATCCCAAGTTCGCCGGCGACCCCCAGTTCCTGAGCCGCTTCGAATTCGAGGCCCGCGCCGTCGCCGGCCTGAAACATCCCTCTCTGGTCGAGGTCTACGACCAGGGCATGGACGGCGAGTACCCGTTTCTGGTCATGGAGCTGGTCCAGGGCGGCACCCTGCGGGAACTGCTGCGCGAGCGCGGCCCGATGCCGCCGCACGCGGTCCGCGCCGTCGCCGAACCGGTACTGGCCGCGATCGGTGTCGCGCACGCCGCCGGGCTGGTGCATCGCGATGTGAAACCGGAGAACGTGCTCATCTCCGATTCCGGCGATGTCAAGATCGCCGATTTCGGCCTGGTACGCGCGGTCGCCGCGGCCAACACCACCTCGGCCAGCGTGATCCTGGGCACCGCGGCCTACCTCTCCCCCGAACAGGTCACCTCCGGCAGCGCCGACGCCCGCAGCGATGTGTACGCGTTCGGCATCCTGATTTTCGAACTGCTCACCGGCCGGGTGCCCTTCACCGGCGACAATTCGCTGTCGGTGGCCTACCAGCGGGTGGAGAACGACGTGCCGAGCCCCAGCGAGTTCATCGCCGGGGTCCCGCCCGAATTCGACCGGCTGGTCGCCCGGGCCACCGCCCGGGAACCCGGACACCGGTTCGCCGACGCGGGCGAGATGGTCGCCGAACTGCGGGCCATCGCCGCCCGCCTGGAACTGCCCGCCTACCGCGTCCCCGCACCGCAGGACTCCGCCGAACACACCAGTGCCCGCCATCCGGTCACCCGGCCCGCCCCCGAACCGGCCGCTGTCGGCGGTCACCAGGCCACTCGGATGGTGACCACGGCCCGGCCCCGGACCGAACCCCCGCCGCCCACCTATATCCCGCCGCAACAACCCACCCAGTACAGCGCCTATCAGGAGAGCCGGGCCAACCATCGGCGCAACGGCATGATCTGGGCCGCCGTGGTGGTCGTGGCGACCCTGCTGGTCGGTATCGGTGGCTGGTGGCTCGGCATGGGCCGCTACGCCACCGTCCCATCCGTCGCCGGTATGACCGTGCAGAACGCCACCGCCGAACTACAGGACGCGGGATTCGAGACCGGCACCCGGGACAAGGCCTCCGATACCGTCCCCGTCGGCGGCGTCGTGGGCACCGATCCGGGCCCGGGCGCCCGCGAGACCAAGGGCTCCACGGTCGACATCCTGATCTCCAGCGGTAAACCCCAGGTCCCCGCGGTATCCCCCGGCGCCGACTGGGACGAAGTCCAGCAGCTGATCCGCGACCAGGGCCTGCAACCGGTCGACGGTGGCGAAGTCGCCAGCACCGCCCCCGAGGGAACACTGGCCCGTATCGATCCCGGACCCGGCACCGTACTGCCCGCCGGCGCCCACGTGCAGGTCTGGAAGAGCAACGGATCCAAACCCGTCCAGCTGCCGGACCTGCGCGCCGACACCCCCGATCAGGCCCGGCAGAAACTGACCGAACTCGGACTCACGGTCGGCGGCGAACGCCCCGTCTACGACAAACTCGTCGAAGCGGGCCGGGTCATCGGCACCGACCCCGCGGTCGGCACCACCGTCGACGCCGGATCCTCGGTCACCCTGCTGATCTGTGAAGCCGTCACCATGCCCTCGGTCACGGGGAAAAAGGTCTCCCAGGCCCGCCATACGCTGGAATCCCTCGGCCTGACGGTCCAGGTCCGGCAGCTGGCACCCCTGGATTCCTCGGCCGTGGTCTCCCAGAACCCACCCGCGAACGCCAACGTCGAACCCGGCGCGACAGTCACCATCGTCGCCTTCCCCTGACCGATCACCCCGACAGCGGCCCCAGCGAGTGCGAGCCCACCGTACGGCCCCGTACCTCCAATGCCGATGCAACCCGCATGTGTCGAGTTTTACGAGACACCTGAAAGGGTTGAGGCCCGTCTCGCCGTTTCGGCCTCGAAAGCGCCCGCGCCGAAGGCGCAAGCCTCGAGGCCGAAACGGCGAGACCAAGGGGGCCTCAACCCCGCGCCGCCGCAGGCGGCGCCAAAAAACACAGCACCTCCACGAGCAAGCCCACATCCCACCTCCGCGAGCAACCCCACATCCGACCCCGCATCTCCGATGCCGACTCAACCCGCATGCGTCGAGTCCTGCGAGACACCTCAAAGGGTTGAGGCCCCGTCTCGCCGTTTCGGCCTCGAAAGCGCCCGCGCCGAAGGCGCAAGCCTCGAGGCCGAAACGGCGAGACCAAGGGGGCCTCAACCCCGCGCCGCCGCAGGCGGCGCCAATCAGCGCAGCATTTCCGCGACCAGGAAGGACAGTTCCAGGGACTGCTGGGTGTTCAACCGTGGATCGCAGGCCGTCTCGTACCGCCCGGACAGGTCGAGGTCGGAGATGTCCTGGGCCCCGCCCAGGCATTCGGTCACGTCCTCACCGGTCAGTTCGATGTGCAGGCCGCCGGGGTGGGTGCCGAGTGCGTGGTGGACCTCGAAGAAACCCTGGACCTCGTCGACGATGCGGTCGAAGTGCCGGGTCTTGAAACCGGTCGAGGATTCGTGGGTGTTGCCGTGCATCGGGTCGCACTGCCAGATCACCTGGTGACCGGTCGACTGGACCTTCTGCACGATCGCCGGGAGGATCTCACGGACCTTCGTATTGCCCATCCGGGAGACCAGAGTCAACCGGCCGGGTTCGTTGTTCGGGTCGAGCCGTTCCACGTATTCCACCGCCTGCTCGGGGGTGGTGCTCGGCCCGATTTTCAGGCCGATCGGGTTGGACAGCAGTTCGGCGAAGGCGATGTGCGCACCGTCCAATTGGCGGGTGCGCTCCCCGATCCACAGGAAATGCGCGGACAGGTCGTAGAGCGCCGGGTCGCCGGCCGAGTTGTGTGCGAGCCGCAGCATGGCGCGCTCGTAGTCCAGGACCAGGGCTTCGTGGGAGGCGTAGATGCGGGCCGATTGCAGGCTGGGATCGTTGACCCGGCAGGCGGTCATGAAACGCAGACCGCGATCGATCTCCCCGGCGAGCGCTTCGTAACGCGCACCGGCCGGGGACTGCGCGACGAAATCCCGGTTCCAGTCGTGCACCTTGTGCAGATCGGCCATACCGGCGTTGGTCAACGCGCGGACCAGGTTCATCGCCGCGCTGGCGTTCGCGTAGGCGCGGACCAGGCGGGACGGGTCGTGCTCGCGGACGCGGGCATCGGCGACCAGGGAGTTGACCATATCGCCGCGGTAGGACTTCAGGCCGAGGGCGTCGGTATCGGAGGAGCGGGGTTTGGCGTACTGTCCCGCGATCCGCGCGACCTTGACCACCGGCAGACTGGCCCCGTAGGTGAGCACCACCGCCATCTGCAGGAGTGTGCGGATATTGCCGCGGATATGCGGTTCGGTGTTGTCGGCGAACGTTTCCGCGCAGTCACCGCCCTGCATGAGGAATGCCTCACCGCGGGCCACCTCGGCGAGCCGCTCTCGCAGTTCGTCGACCTCCGCCGCCATACAGATCGGCGGTACGCTCTCCAGCACCGTCCGCATGTCCGCCGCCTGCTCCGGGTCCCAGGACGGCTGTTGCAACGCTGGGCGCGAAAGCGCCTCGTCGAGCCGTTTCCGCAGGTCGTGGGGCAACGGCGGAAGCTCGGGCAAACGGTCGATGGGAACGTCGACGGTCCAGTTCACCTCTCCAGGATACGTGGCCGGGTTTATGGCTCCGCCTCCGGCAGGGCTGGTCACGGCCTCGTGACCCCGGCCGCGGAGCCGGCCCACCGGTGGAGCAGAAGAGTGTGCCGGACCTCCGACTCGGGTCGCCGGGCCGGTGACGGTGGGACTGCGCGGTATTCGGCCCGCGCGCCACCGGTGCGTCGGAGAACACAGGCCCGGCCCTGCCGCGCGGGGGCCGGCGCCAATACACTCAGCGCGTTCTGTTCGCAGCCGAGGGGACCCACCTTTTGAGATATTTCTACGATGCGGAGTTCATCGAGGACGGCCACGTGATCGACCTGGTGTCGATCGCGTTCGTCTGTGAGGACGGGCGGGAGTTCTACGCGGTGTCCTCGGAGTTCGACGCCGGCCGCGCGGGTCCCTGGGTCAACAGGTATGTGCTGCCGAAGCTGCCGCCGCGGACTTCGCCGCTGTGGCGCACCAGAGAGCAGATCCGCGAGGATCTGTACCGCTTCCTGATTCCGCGTCCGACCGTGCAGCCGGAGTTGTGGGCGTGGGTCGGCGCCTACGATCATGTGGTGCTGTGCCAGCTGTGGGGGTCGATGGTGGATCTCCCCTCGGACCTGCCCCGCTACACCAACGAGTTGCGCCAGCACTGGGAGGCGCACGGCCGGCCCGAACTGCCGCCACCGCCGCGCGACGCCCACGACGCGCTGGCCGACGCCCGGCACAATCTCGCCAAATTCGAGGCCATCGAGTCGGCGCGCCGGCTCGCCCGATAGCGCTCGGCCGGGTCCGTCCGGCCCCCCGCAACGACACAGGCCCCCTGTTTCCAGGGGGCCTGTGTGCGGTGTGCGGTACGGGTCAGTGCCCGTGCTGCCCGTTGCTGCCGTTCGAGCGCGCTTCCTCCTGTACTCGTTTGAGTACGGCGATCTGCTTGTGCTCTTCTTCCAGCTCGGTCGCGAAATGCTGTTCACTCTCGCCGCGCGGGTCGGGCCGCAGGAAGCTGCCGGTACCCGGCTGGCCCGCCGAACCCAGCTGGTTCATCTTCTTGGGCACCGTCGCGCCCTGGTATTCCAGCGGGAGCGGGTGGCCGTGGGAATCCACCGGACCCAGCGGCTGGTGCACCTCGATGTACTCACCGTGCGGCAGGCGCTTGATCACGCCGGTCTCGATACCGTGCTCGAGGACCGCGCGGTCGCTGCGCTGCAGGCCGATGCAGAACCGGTAGGCGAGGAAGTACGCCACCGGCGGCGCGACGAGCAGGCCGATACGACCGATCCAGGTGGTCGCGTTCAACGAGATGTCGAACTTGAGCGCCAGGATGTCGTTGACGCAGGACAGCGTGAGCACCACGTAGAAGGCGATGGCCATGGCACCGATCGCGGTGCGCACCGGGACGTCACGCGGGCGCTGCAGCAGGTTGTGCCGCGCCGTGTCGCCGGTGAGCCTCTTCTCGATCCACGGGTACGCGATCAGCACCACGAACACCAGGCCCATGATCAGCGCGACCCAGAACACCGCGGGCACGGTGTAGCGGCCCAGGTACAGCTCCCACGGCGGCATCAGACGCGCCAGACCGTCGGTCCACATCATGTAGAAGTCGGGCTGGGAACCGGCCGAGACCTGCGACGGGTTGTACGGGCCCAGGTTCCAGATCGGGTTGATCTGCAGCACGCCGCCCATGATCGCCACGAAGCCCAGGGTGAACGCGAAGAACGCGCCCTGGTCGGCGGCGAACACCGGGACGATCCGGGCGCCGACCACATTGTTCTCGGTGCGGCCCGGCCCCGGGAACTGGGTGTGCTTCTGGTACCAGACGATGGCCACATGCGCCGCGATGAGCGCCAGCATGATGCCCGGGAACAGCAGCACGTGCGCGATGTAGAGGCGCGGGATGATGATCTCGCCGGGGAAGTCGCCGCCGAACATCAGCCAGTGCAGCCAGGTGCCGATCACCGGGACACCGATGGTGATACCGGAGAACGCGGCTCGCAGGCCGGTACCCGAGAGCAGGTCGTCGGGCAGCGAGTACCCGAAGAAGCCCTCGAACATCGCCATGATCAGCAGCAGCGAGCCGATCACCCAGTTCGCCTCACGCGGTTTGCGGAACGCGCCGGTGAAGAAGATGCGGAACAGGTGGATGATGATCGACGCCGCGAACAGCAGCGCCGCCCAGTGGTGGACCTGGCGGACGAACAGGCCGCCGCGCACCTCGAACGAGATGTTGAGGGCGGTCTCGTAGGCCCGCGACATGCCGACACCGCGCAGCGGCTGGTAGGCACCGTCATAGGTGACGTGCGCCATCGACGGGTCGAAGTACAGCGTCAGGTACACACCCGACAGCAGCAGGATGATGAACGCGTACAGCGCGATCTCACCCAGCAGGAACGACCAATGGGTGGGGAACACCTTGTTGATCGATCGCTTCATGAAGGCGGCGGCGCGGTAGCGCTCGTCCACTTCGTTGGCTTGTGCCGCAAGTTTGCGGCCTACAGCCTCTCCAGCACTCATGATCGACGCTCCCAGAAGGCCGGGCCGAGGGGTTCGATGAAGTCACCGTTGGCGACCAGGTACCCCTCTGAGTTTACGGTGATCGGCAACTGCGGCAGCGCTCGGGCAGCGGGACCGAAGACCGGCTTGCCCCATTCGGTCGCGGAGAACTGCGACTGATGGCAGGGGCACAGGATCCGGTTGGTCTGCTGTTCGAACAGCGAGGTCGGGCAGCCGAGGTGGGTGCAGATCTTCGAGTAGGCGAAGTAGTCGCCGAAGTTGAAGCTCTCCTGGCCCTTGCGTTTGATGGCGTTCTTCGCGTCCTCGGAGCGCAGCCGGATGAGCATCACGGCATTGCGGATGCCGCGCAGCGACTGCAGGGTGGCGTGCTCGTCGCCGCGCCACGATTCCTTCCACGGGAAGACGGTCTCCATGGCGCCCGCGTCGAGATCCTCGGGCCGCACCAGCACGATGTCCTGCGGACGGCCGGTATCGCGACGGATGTAGATGGTCTCGCCCGGGTAGTCCGGGGTCCAGCCCGACACCCACAGCGGCGACTTCTCCCGCTGCGCCCACGGGTTCTTCACCATGCCGCCCACGAACACCAGCAGCGCGCCGATGCCCAGGATGCCCACGCCGGCACCCGCGGTGCGGGTGATGAGCTTGCGGCGGCCCAGCGTGGAGGTATCGAGAGCGTCGCCCAGCTCGGCCGCCAGCGTCCGCCGGTCGACCTCGCTGGACTTACCGTCGTGCCGGTCCTGGACCGACAGTTCCGCGGGAATGAACTTCTTGCGGATCAGCACCACCGCGATACCGATGGCCAGGATCGAGATACCGAAGGTCAGGCCGTACAACGGGGTGGTCAGCGCGTACAGACCGTGCCCGTCGTCTTCCTTACCCTTGTACTCCCAGGGCCAGAACAGGAAGACACCCACCAGCACGGCCGCGGCCAGCCCGGAGATAGCGAACCACAGCGCGACCTGGCGTTCGGCGCGCTTCTCCGCGCGGGTGCCCGGAACCGGCCAGCGTTCCCGCCGGTAGGCGACCTCCACGCCGTCGCGGGCGGTGCCGAGTGCGACCAGCTCCTCCCGCGACATCGCGTCCAGTTCGGCCTCGGTCGGTTCGGCCGGGGTCGCGGCCGCGGATTGCTTGTCCAGGCCACCCATCTCGTTTTGCTCCTGTTCGCTCATGACTGGGTCCCTTCCGACAGGGACGTGATCGGACGCCCTCCGTGGCCACGCAAGCCACCGCCTCCGGGCGCTGACCCGCTCATGTCCGGGATCCGATCCAGATCGCCGCCCCCACGACCGCCACGATGCCGATGGTCCAGATGGCCAGGCCCTCGGTGGCGGGACCGAAACCGCCCAGACCCCAGCCGCCGGGCGACCTCGCCTCGGCCGAGTCCTTCACATAGGCGATGATGTCGCTCTTCTCCTCGGCCGAGAGCTGCCGGTCGGAGAACTTCGGCATGTTCTGCGGGCCGGTGACCATCGCGGTCCAGATCTGGGACTCGGAGGCCGGTTCCAGCGGCGGGGCGAACTTGCCCGAGGACAGCGCGCCGCCGCGACCGGTGAAGTTGTGGCAGGACGCGCAGTTCATGCGGAACAGCTCGCTACCGCGGCCGATATCCCCGCCACGCAGCGATTCCTGCGCGACCTCGCCGTTCGCGTCGCGCGGCACGGTCGGGCCGCCACCGTTGGCCGCCACATAGGCGCCGAGGGCGTCGGTCTGATGCGCGTCGAACTTCGCGGGTTTGCGCTCGGCCTGCGCTTCGTTACGGGTCATCGGCATACGCCCGGACGACACCTGGAAGTACACGGCCGCCTCACCGACACCGATCAGGCTGGGACCGCGGTCGGGCACGCCCTGCAGGTTGGCGCCGTGGCAGGTGACGCAGGAGGTCTCGTACAGCTGCTGACCCTCGCGGATCAGCGCCACCGAATCCTCGTTCGCCGTGGCCACCTGGGGCTCGGGGGTGAGCGCCGAGGCGAGGAAACCGGCTCCGACGAGACCCACCATGAGCGCGAGGCCACCCGCTATCCGTCGGCGGACGCGGCGCTGCCTGCGCTTTTTGCTGGCCTCGCCGTGCCCACCGCTGGCGGGCGCTGGCGCTGTCGGGGGCGATGAACTCATCTGTGTCCCTTTGGAGTAGACGGAACCTGGTGCCGGCGTCACCGGACGAAGTAGATCGTGGCGAAGAGCCCGATCCACACGATGTCGACGAAGTGCCAGTAGTAGGAGACGACGATCGCGGCGGTGGCCTGAGCCGGGGTGAACTTGCTCATCGCGGTGCGCGCGAGCAGGAACAGGAACGCGATCAGACCGCCGATGACGTGCAGGCCGTGGAACCCGGTGGTGATGTAGAACACCGATCCGTAGGAGCTGCCGGAGATCGAGGTGCCCTCCGCCACCAGGTGGTAGTACTCGTAGCCCTGACCGCATACGAAGAACGCGCCCATGAGGAACGTGACGACATACCAGCGGCGCAGCCCGAACACGTCACCGCGTTCGGCCGCGAACACGCCCATCTGGCAGGTGAACGAGGAGGCGATCAGCACGGCGGTGACCGGGATGGCCAGCTTCATGTTCAGCTCGGTCGGCGGCATCGGCCACTCGGGCGCCTGACTTCGCGCGACGAAGTACATCGCGAAGAGGCCGGCGAAGAACATCAGCTCGCTGGACAGCCAGATGATGGTACCGACGCTGACCATGTTGGGCCGGTTCAGCGAATGCACACGCTGGGTTATGGCCGATCCTGAGGTACCTACTGCGGTCGTCACGGGGGTAAGTATGACTCTTCGTAGTACGACAGTCGAAGTCGGGTGCCGAACTTGATCTCCTGTGTCGTGATCGACCGGCGCCGTGCACCTCTCACGGCGGTCCGGCGTGTCGGTCTCTCCCCCGCCGGGCAGGCCCGCCAGCAGCGCCGATGACGTCGTGCGGTGCACCCGGCCGGGCGCGGTTTAGGGTGTGCACAACCGTTCGGTCACAGATATCGGTGCGACGAGGAGATTGAGATGAGCGTGCGCAGCTGGCCCCAGATGCTCGGGGCGCTCGCCGACGGACAGGACCTCACCGCGGACGATACGACCTGGGTGATCGACGAGATCTTCACCGACAACTCCACCGCGGCGCAGATCGCCGCGTTCGGGGTGGCGATGAAGATCAAGGGCCCCACCCCCGCCGAACTGGCCGGTATGGCCCGCGGCATGCTCGGGCACGCGCGGTTGGTGAAGATCGACGGCGACGCGGTGGACATCGTCGGTACCGGCGGCGACCGCTCGGGCTCGGTGAACATCTCCACCATGTCCTCGATCGTGGTCGCGGCCGCCGGGGTACCGGTCGTCAAGCACGGGAACCGGGCCGCGTCCTCCAAGAGCGGTGGCGCCGATGTGCTCGAGGCCCTCGGAGTGAAGCTGGCCCTGGGCCCCGAATCGGTGGCGCGCTGTGTGCGCGAGGTCGGTATCGGATTCTGCTTCGCTTCGCTGTTCCACTCGGGTCTGCGTTTCGCCGGCCCGGCCCGGAAACAGATCGGGATCCCGACCGTCTTCAATGTGCTGGGCCCGCTCACCAATCCCGCCCAGCCGCGCGCGGGCCTGGTGGGTTGCGCGTTCCCGGATCTCCTGGCCACCATTGCCGGGGTTTTCGCCGAGCGTGGCGCCGGTGCGCTGGTGGTACGCGGCCGGGACGGCCTGGACGAGATCACCACCTCCGATGTCACCGATGTCTTCGTGGTCGCCGACGGTGTGGTCACCGAAGCGGTGATCGACCCGACACGACTCGGGATCGCCCGGGTCGACCTGGACGAACTCCGCGGCGGCGACGCCGAGGTGAACGCGGGGGTGGCCCGTGACGTGCTGGCGGGCAATCCCGGTGCGGTGCGCGACGCGGTCCTGGTGAACTCCGCTGCCGCCATCACCGCCTACGACCTTTCCCGCGGCGCAGACGCCACGGCCGGACTCGACGATCATCTGATGGCCGGGATCGAGCGGGCGGCCGCCGCGATCGACAGCGGGGCGGCGGCCGCCCTGCTGGACCGCTGGGCGGCGCTCACCCGGACCCTCGGCGACGACTGACCGGCCCGGTTCACTCCCCGATCGAGAAACCGGCCTCGACATCGGCGCGCGAATACGATTTGAACGCGATATGCGTGACCGTGCGCTGGACGCCGGCGACCTTGTCGATACGCGCGGTGACCACCTCGGCGACCTCCTCGTGGTCCCGGACCCGCACCAGCGCGATCAGGTCGACGTCACCGGCACAGGAGTACACCTCGGTCACGCCCTCCGTCTCGGCCACCGCCTGCGCGGTCTCCGGAATGCGCCCGTTGTCGGCCTGGATCAGAACGATGGCGGTAATCATGGGACCAGCCTAAGCATGATGGTTGCGCGGTCCGGGCCCCACGGTCTATCGCCGGTCCGGGCCCCGATCGCTCAGCCGCGCTGTTCGTCGTAGGACTCCGCGGTTCGGGCCGCGCCCGCGGCGGCGTCGGCGGCCTCGGCCCAGTCGATCCAGCGGCCCGCGCCGTGAGCGGGTTCGGCGTAGCCGTCGGTGGTACGCACGATCCGTACGCCGGGGCGTTCCAGCCAGCGGGCGATCACCGCAACCTCGTCCGGGGACGCGCCGAGCAGGGGCGGTAGCCGCGGATCGGCGCCGCCGAGGGGCAATTCGTCCGTGGCCGGCGCGCCCGGCTCCGGCGCGGTGGGGAGCACGGTCTGCGCGGCGGCCGCGATCCGCTCGACCACCGGCATCGGCGGGATGCCGCGTGCGGCCGTACCCGCACCGGCGAGCCGGCCGTGGCGGATGACGGAGAACTCCCAGCCGCCGGCACCGTCGGGATGCGCGGCGATCAGTTCGGCGGGACGGGCGACAGCGGCCAGCCGCTGGGTGCGGCGCAGCGCGCGGATGAGGGCCGCGGTCCGGTCCCGTAGCCGGGCGGCGGATTCGTACTGCTCGGCGGCCGCATACTCCTCGATCCGGGTCAGCAGCGCGCGGATAGCGGCATCGTCGGT
>NZ_BAGJ01000066.1 GCF_000308775.1 Nocardia testacea NBRC 100365 | reverse complement strand
GCGCCGGGACCGGCACGATCCGCTCGCCGGGGTCCGCGCCGGAACGGGGTGCTCCACCACGGGGCGGGCCGTTCAGCGCCGGGGCCGGCGGGCCCTGGGCGGGCTTCGGTTCGCCGACCACGGTGACCGTGCCGTCCGGGGCCACGACCAGCCGCGCCGGATCGACCGCCGGGATCATGCCCAGTTCCCGTGCGCGCGTGGCGAGTTCGGGCGCCGAATCGGCGGCGGCGACCTCCCGCTGCAATGCCGCGCGTTCGTCGGAGAGCACGCGGTTGGCCTCGCGCGCGTCACTGAGCTGATAGCTGTCCTCGGCGGCGCGGGTGGTCAGGACCAGCGTGAGTGCGAGACCACAACCGAACATGGCCAGAATGGCGGCGACGAAAGGTCCCCGCCCCGCCAGCTCCGACCGCGGCGCGACCGTCGGCGCCGCGCCGGAGGGCCCGCCGGTGCGCTGTCGGCGCCGGGCATAGGCCCGCTGTGCGGCACCGGATTTCACTCGCTCCGCGTCGTGTACTCGCCGAGCCGGTCGCCCGGTCTCGGTCCGCGTGGTCACGCTCATACCTGACACCCCCGTATCGGTGTGATGGCCCGCGGTTTCGGCCCGCGTACGCCTGTGCTGTGGTCCGTAATGCCCAGCCGGTGCTCCCCTGACACCGCGATCTTGCGAACATCGATGCGATATCCGCATATCGCACCCGCACCGTCGTACCGCAAGCGCGCCACGCGGACAAGCGAATTCGCTGCTCCACGGGCCGGCTCCGCGGCGTGGCCGATGCCGGTGCCCCGGTTCATCCCGCCTCCTGCACGATCTTCTCGGCGGCGCGCATCCGGACCGGCGCGGCGCGCGGATTCTCCTCGATCTCGGCGGGTCCGGCCTGTTCGGCGCCCCGGGTCAGGATGCGGAACTCCGGCCCCATACCCGGCAGTTCGACCGGGAGCCCCACCGGAGTACGGGATTTCGCGCGTTCGGCCAGTTCGTGTTTGACGACCCGGTCCTCGAGCGACTGATAGGACATGACCACGATGCGACCGCCGGGGCGCAGCGCCGCCAGCGCGGCCGGAAGGGCCGCGCGCAGTGAATCCAGTTCACCGTTCACCTCCACCCGCAGCGCCTGGAAGGTGCGCTTGGCGGGATGCCCACCGGTCCGCCGGGCCGGTGCGGGGATGGTGTCGTAGAGCAGGCTCACGAGTTCGGCGCTGGTACGCAGTGGCTGCCGGGCGCGGCGCCGCACGATCTCCGCGGCGATCCGGTTCGCGAACCGTTCCTCGCCGTAGACCTTCAGCACCCGGGCGATCTCGCCCTGGCTGTAGGTGTTGAGCACATCGGCGGCGGTCGGGCCGGTGGTCGCGTCCATCCGCATATCCAGCGGGGCGTCCACGGAGTAGGCGAAGCCCCGCTCCGCCTCGTCCAGTTGCATGGACGAGACACCGAGATCCATCAGGATGCCGCTGACCGACCCGGTGGCCGGCAGACCGGCCTCCGCGAGCGCGTCGGCGATTCCGTCGTACCGGGTGTGCACCAAAGTGATTCGATCGGCATAGGGCCGCAACCGATCGGTGGTGAGCGCGAGGGCGCGGGTATCGCGATCGAGACCTACGAGCCGGAGATCGGAGTGGGCGCGCAGGAAGTACTCGGCATGGCCACCGAGTCCCAGCGTGGCATCGAGATAGACGGCCGCCGGGCCGTCGAGCACCGGATCGAGCAATTCGGCGGCGCGGGTGAGCAGAACAGGGACGTGTCGCGTGCCGTGCTGCTCACGGTTCAAATCGACCTCCGGATCCGTGCCTCGCTCCGTGACGACCCGATTCGGATCGCATCCGCACCAAGGTGGGTGGGATCACCGGCGCCGAAGCGGGCGAACAATTGATTGCGCGAGATGCGGCCGCGCCGCCGTTCGATCCGGCGCGTCCACGGGGTGAGCGACAGAAGGAAAATCGGTGACGTAACGAATGCCGCGGGGTCTCTGACCGAAGCGGCACCTGGCGTCGGGGAAGTACGTCAGGGTCCGCATCCGGGCAGAGGCCGCGTGGCACTCGCGCGGGCTAGAAGATTCCGCCCAGTGCCTCGTCTCTCGCTTGTGCGTAGTCCTCCTCGTGCTCGGCGAGGTAGGTCTCCCACGCCTGCTTGTCCCATATCTCCAGGAAGTCGACCGAACCGATGACCGTACAGTCGCGGGTGAGGTTGGCGTACCGGCGATGTTCGGCCGACAACACGATCCGGCCCTGCGAGTCGAGCCGCTGCTCGTCGGTCCCCGCCGCCAGTGCCCGGACGAAGGCCCGCGCCTGCGGGTTGCTCCGGGAGGCCGACGCGGCGCGCCGGGCGAGCGCACTGAACTCGTCCTTCGGATAGACGGCAAGGCTGTGGTCCTGTCCTTTGGTGACCATCAACCCTCCCGCCAGATCGTCTCGAAACTTTGCGGGCAACGTGAGTCGCCCTTTGTCGTCCAGACGAGGTGTGTAAGTACCGAGAAACAACCCGATACCTCCTACCGGACCACCTCGAATGGTGTTGACCGGCTACGCCGGTCGAGTGCCTCACGGCCTCTCCTGTAGTGCGCGCTCCACATTACCCCACTTTCCCCCACTTTCAATCGAAACACGGGGTGATGTGCCTCCCCGGTCGTCCGATTTCGCAGGTCATCCCAGCTATCACCGGCAGGGCGAACTTTTCGCGGGCCCTGCCTCCTTGCGCGCGTCTACGGCCCTCGGCTCCGGCGGGCTCCGTCAACTTCCAGCAAACCCCCTGTTCACGCCCTTACGGACAGGAGGGTGGGGCACGGTGGGGGAACCCGGTGGGGCGGGGTGGGAAAAGGTGGTCCGGAGCACGTCGTACCGCCCGGCCGGCGGTGCGCGCATCCGGTGAGCGAACGATCCGTCCACAGACGCGAACAGCGGTGCCGCACCGGGAATCCGGTACGGCACCGCTGTCGGCTGTGTGGCCGGCGCGAGCGCCGGGAGATTACTCCTCGAACCTTCGGCGGAAGCGATCCTCCATACGTTCGGTGAACCCACCGGACCGGCGTGGCCGACCGCGCCCACCGGCCCGTTCCGAGGAACCGGTCCCGGCGGAATCGCCCGGAGAACTCCCGCCCCGGCCCGTCGTGGCGCCCTTGGCGCCGCCGAGCAGGAGCAGCACACCCGCACCGAACATGACGATGAACCCGATCAGACTGATGATCGGGAAGCCGCCGGGCCGCACCGGGAGGGCGATACCCGCGACGAGTAGAACGAGGCCGAGTACGAACAAGGCCGCGGCCTGAAGTCTACGGCGACTCGAGGTCGTACGAAGACGTCCACCGCGGACGGACGACGCGAACTTGGGATCCTCAGCATAGAGAGCGCTCTCGATCTGTTCGAGCATGCGCTGCTCGTGCTCGGAGAGTGGCACGGTACCTCCCCCGGCACTAGGACGTGGCTGTCGCCTCCGGGTAGGCGACAGATAACCCCTTGGCGGCTATCTGTCATCAATGATACGAGTTCGCCAAGAGCGGTACCACCATATGGGTGCAGCCGAACGAAGTTCGTCGCCGGATCGAATCCGGCGCGGGCCGAATCCGGAGGTCCGGCGGGTGGTGACGGCCCCTATCGGGGGATGTCGTCGGCGTCCCCCGCGGCGCGCAGGCGGGCGGCCGGCGCGATGAGATCCTCGACGTCGTGCAGGAAGGCCGCCACGCGCGAGGAGAACTCGTCGGCGGCCACCTCGTCGATATCGCGGGGCAGACCGGCCTCCAATGCCGCCCGGGTCGCGGAATGGCCACTGAAATAGTCCGCCCACATCACGAATTCGGGTGCCGCGCGTTGCAGCATCACCCACGCGTTACGGGAGCGGGCCCGGGGCGCGGTATCGGCGCCGGTGAGTGCCAGCACCGCCCCCGCGCCCCGCAGGGCGGCCAGATAGGCGACGCGGAATCGTTCCCGCGGATCCCGCTCCCCCGCCGCCTCCATGAGCAGCCCGTCGGCGCGCCGCAACAGCATCCCCGCCCGGCCCGGTTGTACCGGGTGCACGCTTCGATCCGACATAGCCGTCCCTCCGTATCTCGCCTGTCACACCCCGCGGCGGTCCACCGGTATGGCAGGCTGAGCGTGCACCGCGGGGGCGAACAGGTTTTCGAACGTTTGGCTCGAGCTTGAATATAGAGACGACCACCGACATGTTCGGGTGCCCGGAACCCGCCCTGCCGACCGCGAAAGAGCCCACCGATATCGCAATGACAGCCGTCAAGTCCAACAATCTCCCCGTCCCGGTCGTCGTCGACCTCTCGGTAACCGCACTACGCGCCCGATTGCACGACGCGCTGGCCGTCTACGTCGCGGCCATGGACTATCCGCACGGCACCGAACACCATCGGGCACCGATGTGGACCGAGCACACCCATCGGGTGGGCTGGCAGGCGGTCGCCGCGGTGGTGCCCGAGGACAACGGCGAGTTCGACCTGCGCCGTTCCCCCATCGTCGCCATCGCCTACGGCTACCGGGGCGGCCCGCATCAGTGGTGGCAGCAGCAGGTACACGCGGGGATGCGCCGCGCCGGGTGGCCGGAGCCGGCGGCCGCGCGGTTGCTCGACGACTATTTCGAGCTCACCGAATTGCATGTGCACCCCAGCGCGCAGGGACGCGGTATCGGCGCGACCCTACTTCAGCGGTTGCTGCGGGACCGCCCCGAACAGGCCGTACTGCTGTCCACCCCAGAGGTCGGCGAAGAGGACAACCGGGCCTGGCGGCTGTACCGGCGGATGGGCTTCCGCGACGTCCTGCGCGATTTCGTGTTCGCCGGCGACAACCGCCGCTTCGGGATCCTCGGCCGGTCGCTGCCGCTGCCATGAGTGTGGTGATCATCGGCTCCGGCCACAATGCGCTGGTGGCGGCCTGTTACCTGGCCCGGGAGGGTCGCCGGGTCCACGTCCTGGAGAGCGATACGGTGCTGGGCGGGGCCGTATCGACCGTCGAGCGTTTCCCCGGCCACCGGGTCGACCGGGGCTCCTCGGCGCATCTGATGGTCCGGCACACCGGGATCGTCGAGGAGCTCGAACTGGCGCGTTTCGGGCTGCGCTACCTCGACTGCGACCCCTGGGCCTTCGCTCCCGCCTGCCCGGAGACCGGCGCGCCGCCCATCGTGTTCCACCGTGATCTGGACCGGACCTGTGCGTCGGTGGCCGCCGCCTGCGGCGACCGCGACGCCGCGGCCTACCGGCGCTTCGTGACGGTCTGGGAGCCGCGGGCCCGCCGGGTGATGCGCTCGTTCGGCGGCGCGCCCACCGCGGGCCGGCTGCTGCGCTCGTTCTGGGGGCTGGACGCCCGCGATGGCGGCAGCGCCCTGTCCCGGGAGTTCCTGCAGTCCGGCGACGCGCTGCTGGACACCTGGTTCGACGACGAACGGCTGAAGGCGGCACTGGCGTGGTTCGGGGCACAGTCCGGGCCGCCCATGTCCGAACCCGGAACCGCGCCGATGGTGGCGTTCGCGGCGCTCATGCACACCCTGCCGCCCGGCCGGGCGGTGGGCGGCAGCGGTGCGCTCACCGAAGCGCTGATGGCCCGGTTGCGCGGGGACGGCGGCGAGATCACGGCCGGTGACGCGGTCACCGCGCTCACCCGCCGGCTCGACGGCTGGCGGGTGCGCACCGCAGCCGGGCGCGAATACGACGCGACCACGGTGATCGCCGGCACCCATATCCTCACCACCCTGGAACTGCTGCGCGCGGGCGGCTTCGATCCCGAGCCGCTGCGGCGGTGGCAGCGGCGGATCCGGGTGGGTCCGGGTATCGGCATGGTGGTGCGGGCCGCGACCAGCGAGCTCCCGCGGTACCCGGGCGCGACACCCGCCGAATCGGCGACCGGGTTGCAACTGCTGGTAACGGATCGGCGCGAACTGGCGCTGGCCCACGGCAGCGCCCTGGGCGGCCGGTTACCGCCGCGGCCCGTCGTACTCGCGATGAGTTTCAGCGCATTGGACCCGAGTATCGCGCCCGCCGGGCAGCATCAGCTCTCACTGTGGTCGCAATGGCACCCCTACCGGCTGGCCGCCGACGGCGGCTGGGCCCGGCACGCCGGCACCGAAGCCGACCGGATCATCGCCGAACTGGATCGGCACGCCCCCGGGTTCGCCGACTCGGTGCTGGACCGGCACGTCCAGACGCCGGTGGATCTGGAGCGCGAGATGGGGCTGCGCGGCGGCAATGTGATGCACGTGGAGATGAGCCTGGACCAGATGATGCTGTGGCGGCCACTGCCGGAACTGGCCGGGCAACGGGTGCCCGGCGCGCCCGGCCTCTACCTGACCGGTGCGTCGACCCATCCCGGGGGCGGCGTGTCCGGGGCCAGCGGACGTACCGCCGCACGCTTGGTGCTGCGCGACAGCCGCGGGATCCGCCGGTGGATACGCCGCTAGCGCGTCCGGCGCCCGGGCGGCGGCGGGACCTGCTGCCCGCGGGTCTGCTCGTCGTGCTGGTCGGTACCCAGATCGCCTACCCGCTGACCACCGGTCCGGCGCGCGACGCGGTGACGGTGGCCGTGGTCCTGCTGACAGCCGGTACGGCCCTGGTCCACGCGGCAGTGACGCGCGGGACCGGCTACGCGGCCGGGTTCGTGGTGATCGTCTCCGGCATCGGACTGGTCGCGGAGGCGGTGGGCACGGCGACCGGGATACCGTTCGGGGCCTACGACTACGCGGACGGACGCATCGGACCACAACTGTTCGACGTTCCGCTGGTGGTCCCGCTCGCGTGGACCGGCGGTCTGTATCCGATCTGGGTGGTCGCGGGCCTGCTGTGCCCGCGGCCGGCGGCGCGGATCGGCGCGACCGCGGTGGGCGCGGTGGGCTGGGACCTGTTCCTGGACCCCCAGATGGTGGCCGACGGTCAGTGGCACTGGCAGAACACCGGAGCCGGACTGCCCGGGCTGGCGGCCATCCCGTACACCAACTACCTCGGCTGGCTGGTGGTGGCGGCGGTAATGGCCGCGGTACTCACCGTCTGGGAGCGAACCGCGCGCGGAGCCGAACGGCCCGGGGTCCCGGTCCTGATGTTCCTGTGGACCTGGCTCGGGTCCGCGCTGGCGCACGCGGTGTTCCTCGGGCTGCCGTATTCGGCGGGTTACGGGAGTGTCGTCCTCGGTTTTCTCGGGGTTCCACTGCTGGTCCGGCTGGTGCGCGAGGCCACCGGACGTGGGGCCGGGCACGATCGCCGAGTCGTCGGGCCCGTCGCATGGCGTCGGTGAGTTCCGGCCTGGCACCATGTCATCCGTGCCTCCGAGTCCCGTTACCGCGAAACCCGGCTCCCCGGTCCCCGCTCCGCGCCCGCGCCTCCGTCTGCGGGTGCGGATAGCCGCGGCCCTCGTCCTGGCCGCGCTGCTCACCCCGGCGCTGGCCGGCTGCCTGCGCGTCCAGGCCTCGATGGGTCTGTCGTCCAACGACCGGGTGTCCGGCCGGATCGTGGCCGCGGTCGTCCCGGAGAACAGTGAGGACAAGGGTCCGCAGCTCACCGCCCCCGAAGCGCTGGCGGCCAAGGTGCGCATCGAGCCGTACAACCAGGACGGGTACATCGGCAGCGAGGTGTACTTCGACGATCTGAACTTCGGCGAAGTGGAACAACTGGCGCAGCTCTCGGAGCAGGCCCAGGGTCTGTTCGACCTGAAGTTCCAGCGCAACGGCGATCTGGTCAGCCTCAACGGCCGGGTGGATCTGGAGACCCTGGCCCCGCACGGGTCCGATGTGCAGCTGAGTGTGGCGTTCCCGGCCCGCGTCGCCAAGACCAACGGCAATCGCGAGGGCGATTCGGTGGTCTCCTGGAAACTGCCCGCCGGGGAGGTCAGCACCGTCCGCGCCGAGGTCGGGTACGCCGATCCGAACACCCGGTCCTTCGCGGGCTGGGCCGGGATCGTCGGCGGCATCACCCTCGCGGTCGCGGCCGTGGTCATCGCCCTCGCCTACGTGGACCGCAATCCGCCCCGGCCGGGCGCACCGGCCGGTTTCTCGTTGCGGCGCTGGTGGGACGAGGTCAAAGCCAACGCATGAGCCGACGGCCCCGGTCGTGGGGGCGGCGAGCGGTGACCGCCGGGACCGGTCTCGCCGTGGCCGGTGCCGCGCTCACCGCCTGGAACCGGCGCACCGTACCGCGCCTGTCCCCCGCGCCCGCCCCGGTCGCCGAGCACGTCACCGTCTGCGTGCCCGCCCGGAACGAGGCGGCCCTGCTCCCCGGTCTGATCGCCGATCTGCGCGCCCAGACCCGGGTGGCCCGGTTGCGCATCCTGGTCCTCGACGATGCCTCCACCGACGACACCGCCGCGCGCGCACTGCGGGCCATGGAAGACGACCCGCGCTGCGAGCTGCTACGCGGTACCACCGGCCCGCCACCGGGCTGGACCGGTAAAGCCGCCGCCTGTGCTGCCCTCGCCGAGCACGCCCGGCGGATCGGCGGCGACACCGGGGTGCTCGTTTTCCTCGACGCCGATGTCCGGCTCGCACCCACCGCGCTCGCCGCTGCGGTGACGTGCCTGCGCGAGCGCGGCGTGGCGTTACTGGCGCCCTGGCCGCGGCAACGCGCCGAGACCGCGGCCGAACGCCTGGTACAGCCCCTGCTGTGCTGGTCGTGGGCTGCCACGCTGCCCGTCGCCTGGGCCGATCGCGGTACCCGTGGTTCGACCGTCGTGTCCTGTGGGCAGTTCCTGGTCTTCGACGCGGCGCGGTATCGCGCGATCGGCGGTCACGCGGTGGTCGCCGGCAGTGTCACCGAGGATCTCGATATCGCCCGGGCCCTGCGCCGCGCCGGGGACCGGACCGCGGTGGCGGCCGCGGGCGGACTGGCGCGCACCCGGATGTATCGGGATGCGCGCGAATTGGTGACCGGCTACGACCGCTGGCTCTGGTCGGCCTACGGCGGTTCGGTCGCCGGCGGTGTGGCGGTGGCCGCCGCCGCCGCGTGGGCGTACTGGCTACCCCCGGCCGCGGCCGTCCTGGGCCGCGGCCGGCTGCGCCGGATCGGCCTGCTCGGATACCTCGCCGCGGTCACCGGCCGGCTGTTGGCCCGTGCCCTGGAGTCCGGCCGCGGGCCGGACCGCGGCGACCTCGTCGACGCACTCGTCCACCCCGCGTCGGTCGCCGCCTACCTGCTGCTGTGGCAACACTCACACCGCGCGCGGCGCAGCAACGCGCTGACCTGGCGTGGGCGTGCTCTGATACCCGGCCAAGAGCTGGATTCTCGGTGATTCTTGGTCTTGTGCCCACCGGGCACCCGGTCCGATGATGAACCCGCCCGGCACGACCGGCGGGCGGGGCCTGGCGGCCCGGGTTTCGAGGAGGCTGCACCATGACCATCGTCGGCCACACGAGCGTCGATACCACCTGGACGCAATGGCTCGAGCGGTGCTCGGTCCGGCTGCGCAGCCCACACGGCACCAGCGAACCGGTCGCCCGCCATGAGCTCAGCGAATCACCGGAGCTGCTGCCGGGCCTGCCCGGAACCTGGTGGGTCATCGACGGCCGGGTGTTCATCGCGGCCAAGCCCGGCGACCGGCTCGACCACGCCGGTGCGCGGATCGCGGGCATCGAGATCCTCGACCCGGCCGACGGCGCTCCCGGACTCCTGCTGCGCCACGACGACCACGCGCTGGAAGTGATCCGCCGGGGCGACCGGATCGCCGTGCACGTCTACGCCCCGGCCGGCTGACTTCCCCGCTGCGTCCGTCCGGCGTCGCTCAGGCGCTGATCGGCGCGGCGGTGACGCCGTACCCCAGATTCGCCAGCACCTCACTGGTCGCCTTGGCGAAGTTCAAGGTGATGAAGTGCAGGCACGGGGCACCCTCGGCGATCAACCGCTCCCCCATCTCGGTGGCGATCTCGATCCCCGCGGCCCGGACCGCGGCACGATCCTCCTCCGGCCCCGAACCAGCGGCCCGGTGCAGCCGTTCGACCACCCGTTCCGGTAGCGGCCGGCCGCACAGCTGCTCGGCGCGCTCGACCGTGCGCAGCGACGTGATCGGCATCAGTTCCGGAATGATCGGTTTGGTGCCCTCCACCGGATCCAGGGCGGCGATCCGATCGCGTAGCCGGAGATAGTCGTCGACGTCGAAGAACATCTGGGTGATCGAATACTCCGCGCCCGCGCGCAGTTTCGCCGCCAGATGGGCGGTGTCGTGGTCGAGATCGAGCGACCGGTGGTGGCCCTGTGGGAACGAGGCGACCCCCACATGGAAATCGCCCAGGTCGCGCACGATGCGCACCAGTTCCTCGGCGTACTCCACCCCCTCGGGGTGCTTGTGCCATTCACCCAGCGGATCGCCCGGCGGATCACCGCGCAGCACGAGGATATTGCTGATCCCGGAATCGGCGTAGGCCCCGACGATCGACCGCAGCTCGGCCACGCTGTGCCCGACCGCCGTGAGATGGCCGACCGGCAACAAGGTGGTCTGCAGGGCGAGCTCGCCGGTGACGCGCACCGTGCGCTCGCGGGTGCTCCCCCCGGCGCCGTAGGTCATCGAGACGAATGCCGGATGCATCCGCTCGAACGTGCGCACCGCACGCCACAACCGCTGCTCACCCGCCTCGTCACGGGGCGGGGAGAACTCCACGGAGAACGGCACCGCGCCCTCGGCGTGCCGGCGCAGGCTCTGCACGACCGAAGGCGTCGCGGAGACGTCCGGTGACGTGGAGGACGGCCGGCCAGGGGTCGGAAGTCCCCGCGCGTTGTCGAAAGTCACCGGCTCAGTCTAGAGGCGCCCGGTACCTCTGCCCGATCCTCTCCCACCGCCGCCTCCGGATCCGCGTCGCGGGCGCGCGCGTATTCTGCGATCAGGTCCCGCCGCTGCGGCGGGCGCACGTGGGAGGCTTCCCCGGCACCGGCGCCACCGGTTCCGGTAGCCGCGCGCCCACGCAATCGACGATCTGGGAGGTCACCCTGTCAGCCGGAACCGGTATCCCGACCCGGTCGGGCCCCACCACGGCCGTTCCCGGGACAGCGGCGTTCGCCACGGCCGTGGAACAGGCGCTGACCGAATTCTTCACCAGCCGCCGCGACCCGGTCGCCGAGCTGGGCCCGGTATTCGCCGACAGTGTCGAGGCCCTCGAATCGTTCACCCTGCGTGGCGGTAAACGCACCCGGCCCGGGTTCGCCTGGATGGGCTGGCTGGGCGCCGGCGGCGATCCGGCGAGCGCCGAGGCGGCGGCCGTGCTCCGGGCCTGTTCGGCCCTGGAACTGGTCCAGGCCTGCGCGCTGATCCACGACGACATCATCGACTGCTCCCGCACCCGGCGCCGCTTCCCGACCGTGCACGTGGACTTCGAACAGCGGCATCGGCAGGCCGGCTGGGCGGGCGATTCGGCACACTACGGCGAATCGGTGGCCGTTCTGCTCGGTGATCTGGCGCTGGCCTGGGCCGACGATATGGTGCACGATGCCGGCCTGGACGCGGCGGCGCTGGCGCGCTTCGCCCCGGTGTGGGCGCGGATGCGCACCGAGGTCCTGGGCGGCCAGCTGCTCGATGTCCACGGGGAGGCCAGCGGCGACGAATCGGTGGCCGCGGCACTGCGGATCAACCGGTACAAGACCGCGGCCTACACCGTGGAAAGGCCACTGCATCTCGGCGGGGCGCTCGCCGACGCCGATCCCGGACTCATCGCCGCCTATCGCACCTATGGCACCGATATCGGGATCGCTTTCCAGCTCCGCGACGATCTGCTGGGTGTTTTCGGGGATCCCGCCGTCACCGGTAAACCGTCCGGTGACGATCTGCGCGAAGGTAAACGCACCGTACTGGTCGCGGAGGCGCTGCAGCGCGCCGCGGAGACCGATCCGGGCGCCGGCGATACCCTGCGCGCCGCGATCGGCACCGATCTGTCCGACGCGCAGGTCGGCGAATTACGCGCCCTGCTCCTCGAACTCGGCGCGGTCGACGCGGTGGAGGCCAGGATCAGCGCACTCACCGAGCAGGGCCTGAGCGCGATCGATGCCAGTTCCGCCACGCCGGAGGCGAAGACCCGGCTGCGCGAGATGGCCCTGGCGGCCACCCGGCGCACGGCGTGACCGGCAGCGGTAGGCGTGCGAGCGCCCGGGCGGCACGCCGGTACGAGCGGAGGGACCCGTGGTGAAATCGGTACCGGGGCCGGTCGAACAGGTCGTCGTGGTCGGTGCGGGTCTGTCCGGGTTGTCGGCCGCGCTGTACCTGACCGGCGCCGGGTGCGCGGTGACCCTGGTGGAACGCGCCGACCATGTGGGCGGCCGGGTCGGGCGCTACCGGTTCGCCGATTACGAGATCGATTCCGGCGCGACCGTACTCACGCTCCCCGGACTCGTCGACGACGCACTGGCCGCAGTGGGTACCGACGCCTCGCGGGCGGTGCCGCCGCTACGGATCCGGCCGCTGGCCCCTGCCTACCACGCCCGTTTCGCGGACGGGTCCGATCTGCGGGTCTTCTCCGACCCGGAGCGGATGAGCGCCGAGGTGGCGCGCGCCTGCGGGCCGGAGGAAGCCGTCCGGTACCGGCGGCTGCGGGAGTGGCTGGGCCGGGTGTTCCGGGCCGAATACGACGAATTCCTGGCGACGAACTTCGATTCACCGCTGGATATGGTGCGGTACCCGGATAAACGAGCGGCCCTGCTCCGGCTGGTCCGGCTCGGCGGCTTCGGCCGGCTGGGCACCCGGGTCGCCCGGACCCTGCGCGATCCGCGACTGACCCGGCTGTTCACCTTCCAGGCGCTGTACGCGGGAATGGCGCCCGAACAGGCACTCGGGGTGTACGGCGCGATCCCCTATATGGACACCGCCCTCGGCGTCTACTTCCCCGACGGCGGAATGCGCGCGGTCGCCGAAACCCTGGCCGGCGCGTTCACCGCGGCCGGCGGCCGCCTCGAGCTCGGCACCGAGGTCACCGGACTCGACTATCGCCGCGGCCGCGGCCCCGACCGGGCCCGGCGGGTCCTGCTGGCCGACGGCCGGGCCCTGCCCTGCGACGCGGTGATCCTCACCGCCGATCTCGGCGCGCTGGATCGGTTCGGCGTCCGGCCCCGCCGCGGATTGCGGGCCTCGCCGTCGGCGGTCGTCGCCCACGGCACCGTGCCCACCGGCATCGCCGAGAAGTGGCCGGTACAGGCTCATCACACCATCGACTTCGGCGCCGCATGGGCCAGTACCTTCGCCGAGATCACACCGCGCCGGGGCGGCCGGCTCATGAGCGATCCCTCACTGCTGCTCACCCGGCCCGCACTGAGCGATCCCGGCCTGTACCTCACCCGCGGCGCGACCCGGTACGAACCGTTCTCGCTACTGGCCCCCTGCCCGAACCTGGATTCCGCGCCCCTGGACTGGGACCGGCTGGGTCCTTCCTATCTGCGCGAACTTCTCGCGGAACTGGAAGGGCGCGGATATCACGGGATCACCGGGCACTTCACCGTCGACCGGCTCGACACGCCCGCGACATGGCGCGATCAGGGCATGCTCGCCGGAACTCCGTTCTCGGCCGCCCATCTGTTCCGCCAGACCGGCCCCTTCCGCACCCGGAATCTCGCGCCCGGCAAGGAGAACGTAGTCCTGGCCGGATGCGGTACGACACCCGGCGTCGGCGTGCCGACGGCACTGCTGTCGGGAAAACTCGCGGCACAGCGCGTTGTGGGCGAGAATCGCGGGGCCCGGACGCGCGCCCCTGCCACCGTCCGGCTGCCTTCCGTGACGGAAGCCGTAAACTGAGCGCCGACCTATTCGCCCGCGGTTGCGACCGCCGACCATCCAGGGGGGAACGACACCAGATGCCAGCCCCCCATATGCACACCACCACCAGCACCGTTCCGGTCGCCGACGCCGATTCCGCCGTCTCCGGAGCGCCGCCCATGCGTCCGACCGCGGGTACCGGTCCCGCACCCGGCTTCTGGGGTGGGCTGCGTATCTGCGGTGATTTCCTGCGCAGCCCGGAGGGCCATGCGGCACTGCTCGGTTTCGCCGGCGCCCTGATGATCACCTTCGGCGGTTTCGGTGCCGGCGGCGTCCGCAAACGGGATCCGCTGCTCGAAGCGGTCCACCTGTCCTGGTTGCGGTTCGGCCACGGTTACGCGCTGTCGATGATCTGCGTCTGGGCCGGTGTGCTGATGATGGTGGCGGCCTGGGTCCGGCTCGGCCGGATCACGCTGGGTTTCGGAGGCCACTCCGGTGAGGTGCGGCTCAACGAACTGCGCGCAATCGTCGGGATCTGGATCGCACCACTCATGTTCGCGGTCCCCATGTTCAGCCGCGACGCCTACTCCTATCTGGCCCAGGGCGCGTTGCTGCGCGACGGTTTCGACCCGTATCAGGTCGGCCCGGTCGCCAATCCCGGCATCCTGCTCGACAACGTGAGCACGGTCTGGACCACCACCACCGCACCCTACGGCCCGGTGTTCCTGCTGCTGGGCCGGGCGATCACCGCGGTCACCGGCGACAGCGTGGTCGGCGGCACGATCGCCCTGCGGTTCGTGATGCTGCCCGGCCTCGTCCTGATGATGTGGGCCGTGCCCTATCTGACCAAACACCTGGGCGGCCGGCCGACCGTCGCCCTGTGGCTGGCGGTGCTCAACCCGCTGGTGCTCATCCACCTCATCGGCGGCGTGCACAACGAGATGCTGATGGTAGGCCTGATGTGCGCGGGGATCGCGCTGGTACTGGAACGCCATCATGTGGCGGGCATCGTGGTGGTGGCGATCGGGGTCGCGATCAAGGCGACCGCGGGCGTCGCCCTGCCCTTCCTGGTATGGATCTGGATGTTGCACGAACGCGAACGCCGCGCCGAGGACGGCCAGCGTGCCGCACTGGCCACCAGCAGCCGGGAATTCCTGGCCCACCATTGGAAGATGTTCGCCAAGATCGCGGGTCTGGGCCTCGCGGTGTTCGCGGCGGTCTTCGTGGCGGCGTCGGCGATCGCCGGGGTCGGGATCGGCTGGCTCACCGCGTTGTCGGGGTCGCGCAAGATCATCAACTGGTTGTCGCTGCCCACCGTCATGGCCCACGCCGTCACCTGGATCACGCCCTTCGGGCTGGACTCGACCCTCGAGGTGACCCGCATGCTGTGCATGCTGGCACTGGTGGTGCTGCTGGTGTGGACCTGGTGGCGGTTCAAACTCACCGAACGTGACGCGGTCCTGGGCATCCTGATCGCCTTCGTCGCCATCGTGATCCTCTCGCCGGCCGCGCTGCCCTGGTACTACTCGTGGCCGCTGGCGCTGGCCGCCGGTTTCGCGCTGTCCACCACCACGCTGATGACACTGGTCGGTGTCTGTACCTGGCTGATGCTGGTATTCCAGCCCGACGGCTCGATCGGCCTGTACAACTTCTGGCATGTCGCGGCCGCGACCTTCGCCTCCGTGGTCGCCGCCCTCTCGCTGCGCACCGTCGACCCGCTGCGCTTGCGCGGCACGCCCCGGGCGGTTTCCGCGCCCGCCGTCTCCGGCGGTCTGTGAACGGCGGCAGCGTTGTGCGGCCCGGCGCGCTCGCGCCGCCGCAGGCCGACGCCGCCGCACTGCGCGACGCCTACCGGCACTGCCGCCGGGTGGCCGCGGCGCACGGTCGTTCCTACTATCTGGCGACCCGGCTGCTGTCGGCCGACCGCCGCCCCGCGGTCCACGCGCTGTACGGTTTCGCCCGCACGGTCGACGATATCGTCGATGATCCGCACGCCGCCGACGATCCCCAGCGGGCCGTGCGCGCACTCGACGCGGTCGAACACGGTCTCCGCG
>NZ_BAGJ01000067.1 GCF_000308775.1 Nocardia testacea NBRC 100365 | reverse complement strand
GGATCCACCGAGCGGGCGGCGATCCGCAGGCCGGCGTAGACGAACAGCGCGAAGAGTCCCAGTACCAGCGCGCAGCCCAGGAAGCCGAGTTCCTCGCCGATGATGGCGAAGATGAAGTCGTTGTGCGAGTTGGGCAGATAGCTCCATTTGGCCCGGCTCTGCCCGAGCCCGCGGCCCCACAGACCGCCGTCGGCCAGCGAGTACATCGCCTGCCGGGCCTGATAGTTGATGCCCTGGGGATCGTCGGCGGGATTGAAGAAGGCACGCATCCGGTCGGAGCGGTAGCCGGCCGAGAGCGCGAGGGCGAGCGCGGCGATGGCACCGGAGGCGAGGATGGCCACGAACAATCGCACCGGCAGACCGCCGAACCACAGCAGCGCCAGCAGGACGATGCCGAGGGCGATGGTGGTGGACAGGTTCGGCTGCAGCACGATCAGCAGACAGACCAGCAGACCGGCCGGAACCAGCGGCACCAGCAGATTCTTCAACCCGCCCGGATCGTTGGCCGCCCGCCCCGCGGCCCGCCGCGAGATCAGCAGGTGGGCGCCCCACACCACGAACGTGACCTTCACCAGTTCCGACGGCTGGATCGAGAACAGCCCCAGGTCGATCCAGCGGCGCGCACCGTTGACCGTGCTGCCGACCCCCGGGATCAGCACGAGGACCAGCAGCAGTACCGAGACCGCGAACACCGGGAAGGACAGCTGGCGCAACCGCCGGAACGGTATCCGCAGCGCGACATAGAACAGCACCGCGCCGACCGTCGCGTACATCATCTGCTGGACGAACAGCGAATACGCCGACCCGCCGTCGGCATAGGACTCCACACTGGAGGCCGACAACACCATCACCAGTCCCAGCAGGGTGAGCAGGGTCGCGATGGTGACGACGAGATGGAACGAGGCCAGCGGCCGCGCCAGCCAGGCGCCGAATCGGCCCACCTGTACCTGTCGCGTGCCGCGCGGTCTCATAACCGCCGCCCGAGGTCCTCGTCCTTCAGGTCCTCGACCGCGCCGGCGAAACTACGGCCGCGGTGGGTGTAGTCGGTGAACATGTCCAGCGAGGCCGCCGCGGGCGCGAGCAGCACGGTATCGCCGGGTCCGGCGAACGCCGCCGCCTCCCGCACCGCACGCTCCATCACCGCGTCGGCGATTTCGGTGTTGCGGGTTCCGGTGATCGCCTCGTCCATGACTGCCTGCCCCATACCGGCATGATCCCGCGTATCCAACTCGACCACGGGGACTTCCGGCGCGTGTCGCGCCAGCGCGGCCGCGATGACCGGAGCGTCGGCACCGAACAGCACGACGGCGACCAGCCGCTCGGCGACCTCCTCCACCAGGTCCTCGACACCGGCACCCTTGAGCTGGCCGCCGGCGATCCAGACGACATGCTGATGGCCCAGGATCGACGAGCGTGCGGCATGTGGGTTGGTGGCCTTGGAGTCGTCGATGAACTCGACGCCGCCCAGTTCGCGCACCAGCGCCGACCGGTGCGGGCCGACCTTGTGCTCGATCAGGCCCTCACGGACGAATTGCGGCGCCACATCGATGGCCCGGGTCAGCGCCGCGGCGGCCAGGGCGTCGGCGATACCGGCCGGACCGGGCGGGCTGATCTCCTTGGACTCGGCCAGGATCGCCGCCTTGGTGAAGGCCCGGTCCAGCAGTTTGCCGTCGACCACGCCGAGTTCACCGTCGGCCGGGACGCCGATCCGGAACCCGATGGTGCGGCGCGCCTTCGAGCGACGGGCCAGGCGGGCGGCCACCGGATCGTCGAGTCCCACGACCCCGACCCGCCCCAGCAGAGCCCGCGATTTGGCGGCGGCGTAGGCGTCGAGCCCACCGTGCCAGTCCAGATGGTCCTCGGCCACGTTCAGCACGACCCCGGCCTCCGGGCGCACCGACGGCGCCCAGTGCAGCTGGAACGACGACAGCTCCACCGCCAGCACCTGCGGCCCGGGATTGCGGCGCAGGGCGTCCAGGATGGGCAGACCGATATTGCCGCAGGCGACGCTGGGGATACCGGCGGCCCGCAGTATGGAATGGGTCATCTGGGTGGTCGTGGTCTTGCCGTTGGTGCCGGTCACCACCAGCCATTTGCGGACCGGACCGTAGATCCGGGCCTGATCCACCCACCAGGCGAACTCGATATCCCCCCAGACCGGGATGCCCTCGGATACCGCCGAGGCCAGGACCGGGGAGTCCGGCCGCCAGCCCGGGCTGGTGATCACCAGCGCGAACCGCGACCAGTCGGTGTTCTCCATCTCGGCCGCGGGCGCGATGTCCAGCCCCAGTTCGGCGGCTTCGGCCAGTGCGGCGGCACCGCTGTCGGTCACCACGGGCCGGGCCCCGATATCGCGCAGCGGCGTGATCAGCGAACGGCCCGACACACCCCATCCGGCAACCAGCACCTCGCGGCCGCGCAGGAATTCCAGCATCGGGCCCGGCGAACGCAGGGCCCGGGGCGTATGTTCCTCCATCGTCAGCTCACCCGACCGCGGAGAGATATTCGCTGTAGAACAGGGAGAGCCCGGCGGCCGAGGCCATCGCGGCCAGCAGCCAGAACCTGATGATCACCGTGGTCTCCGCCCATTTGCTCAATTCGAAATGGTGATGGAACGGCGCCATCTTGAACAGCCGGTTGCGGGTGGTCCGGAACACCGCCACCTGCAGCACCACCGACGCCGCCTCGGCGACGAACAGTGCACCGATGACCACCATCAGCAGTTCGGTGCGGGTGGTGATGGACAGCCCGGCGAGCAGCCCGCCCAGGGCCAGCGATCCGGTATCGCCCATGAAGATCTTGGCCGGTGCCGCGTTCCACCACAGGAATCCGATACACGCCGCGGTGCCCGCCGCGCAGACCAGGGCCAGATCCAGCGGGTCGCGCACGTTGTAGCAGCCGGTCTCGGGCTTGGTCTCGCAGGAGTGGTAGTACTGCCAGAACGTGATGACGACGTAGCCGCCGAGCACCAGGCTCATAGATCCCGCGGCCAGACCGTCCAGGCCGTCGGTGAGGTTCACCGCGTTCGACCAGGCCACCACGATGAGGCAGACGAAGGCCAGGAATACGACCACGCTCATCGAGACGGTGTTGATATCGCGTACGTAGGACAACTGCCGGCTCGCCGGGGACAGTCCGCTGCCACCCGGGAACTGCAGTGCCAGCACACCGAACACCACCGCCGCGGTGATCTGGCCGAGGTATTTGCCCGCGGCCGTGAGCCCGAGATTGCGGCCCTTGCGGATCTTGATGAAATCGTCGATGAAGCCGACCACGCCCAGCGCCGTGGCCAGGCCGAGCACCAGCAGCGCGGAGGCGGTGGGACCTTCTGCCTCGTAACCGATTCCGATCAGATGGGAGCCGAGATACCCGGCCCACATACCGATGATGATCGCCACCCCGCCCATGGTGGGCGTACCGCGTTTGGACTGATGGCTGGCCGGGCCGTCGACCCGGATCTCCTGCCCGAACCCCTGCCGGGCGAATATCCGGATCAGCAGCGGCGTCAACAGGATCGACACCGTCAGTGCGATCGCCGCCGCGAACAAGATCTGTCTCATCGCACTGCCTCCGTGCTCACCCCGTCGGCGGCGCCGGCGCCGCCCGGTGCCGGTGTGCCGGCACCCGCGTTCTTCTCACCCTCGGCCAGCAGCTGTTCGGCCACCGCCCACAGGCCGACCGATTGCGATGCCTTCACCAGCACCACGTCACCCGCGCCGACTTCGGCGGCGAGCAACTCCACGGCCGCTTCGATATCCGGGACGAGCACCGATTCCTCACCCCATGAGCCTTCCATGACCGCTCCCTGGTGCATGCCCCGGGAGGGTCGTCCGGTCCCGACCACGATGAGCCGGTCCACATCCAGGCGGACCGCGAGGCGGCCGATCCCGTCGTGTTCCACCACCGATTCCGGGCCGAGTTCGGCCATTTCGCCGAGGACCGCCCAGCTGCGCCGCGGGGTGTCGCCCGACCGGGCCATGGTGACCAGCGCTTTGAGCGCGGCCCGCATGGAATCCGGGTTGGCGTTGTAGGAATCGTTGATCACCGTGACCCCGGCGGCACTGGTGCGGACGTCCATCCGCCGCGCCGACGCGGCCCGGGCCCCGGAGAGCGCGCTGACGAGGGTGTCGAGATCCGCGCCGCACTCCAGGGCCACCGCGGCGGCCGACAGTGCGTTACCGACCTGGTGTTCCCCGTGCACGGCCAGCGTGACCGGACGGTCGCCGAGCGGTGTGTGCAATGTGAACGAGGCACGCGCCTGGTCGTCGAGAGTGGTTGCGGTGGCCCGGATCTGCGCGCCCGCGGAATGCCCGACCGTCACCACCCGAGCCGCCGTCCGCGAGGCCATCGCGCTGACCTTCGGATCGTCGGCGTTGAGCACGGCCAGACCGGTTTCGGGCAGCGCCTCCACGAGTTCGCCCTTGGTCTGCGCGATGGCCTCGCGGCTGCCGAACTCGCCGAGATGCGCGGTGCCCACATTGAGGACCACCCCGATACTCGGCGGCGCCACCCGGGCCAGCGCGGCGATATGCCCGGGCCCGCGCGCCGACATCTCCAGCACCAGGAACCGGGTGTCCGGACCGGCGCGCAGGGCGGTCCAGGGATGCCCGAGTTCGTTGTTGAAGGAGCCGGGTGGTGCCACCACCGGCCCCAGCGGCGCGAGCACCGCCGCCAGCAGATCCTTGGTGGAGGTCTTACCCGAGGATCCGGTGACGCCGACCACGGTCAGTCCACCGGCCGCGACCAGGCGCGACACGCTCTCCCGGGCCAGCGCGGCCAGCGCGGTCAGCACCGCGGCGCCGGCGCCGGTCGAATCATGGCTCAGCGCCAGCGCACTCGACGGCACCGAGCCCGGCGCGGGGGGTACGACGATGGCGGGCACTCCGACCGGCCGGGCGGCCAGTACCGCGACCGCACCCGCCTCGATCGCGGCGGCCGCGTAGTCGTGGCCGTCGACGCGCTCGCCCGGCAGCGCCAGGAAGATATCGCCGGGACCGACTCGGCGCGAATCGAATTCGACCGAACCGGTCACCCTCGCCTCCGGGTCACCGACATCGTGCAGCGTGGCGCCCACGACCTCGGCGATGTCCCGCAGTGTCATCTCGATCATGAAACTGTCAAGTCCTCCGCGCCCGTGGACCACGAACCGTTGTCCGCGCCCCCGGAACTGTGCCCCAATGCCGAATCGATCGCCGACGCGAGTACCTCGCGGTCGTCGAACGGATATTTCACCCCGTTGATCTCCTGCCCCGCTTCGTGGCCCTTACCGGCCACCAGCACCACATCGCCGGGATGCGCCCAGTCGACGGCCGCCGCGATGGCCGCGGCCCGGTCGCCGATATCGCGGACCTCGCCGCGCTGCTCGTCGCCCACACTCTGCGCGCCCGCGACCAGGGACGCGCGAATCGCGGCCGGATCCTCGGTTCGTGGATTGTCGTCGGTGACGATGAGCAGATCCGCGCCGCGGGCCGCGGCCGCGCCCATCGGGCCGCGTTTACCGGTGTCCCGGTCGCCGCCGGCACCGACCACCACCGCCAGCCGTCCCCGGCTCCCCGCGGTGGCCAGGTGGGTGCGGAGGGTGGCGATCACCGATTCCACCGCGGCGGGTTTGTGGGCGTAGTCCACCAGCGCCAAGAACTCCTGCCCGCGCTCCACCCGCTGCATCCGTCCGGGTACGTCCACCGTGGCCAGCGCGGGCGCGGCGGTCCCCGGCGCCACTCCGGCGGCCGCGCATACCGCGACCGCGAGCAGGCCGTTGGCGACGTTGTAATCACCGGGCAGCCGCAGCCGCACCGGCGTCTCGCCGTCCGGCCCGGCCGCGGTGAATTCCTGTTCCCCGCCGTACGCACGGGCGGGGGCGGCCAGCGACCAGTCCGCAGGTCCGGTGGTCGCCACCCGGATCGGCGCGGCGAGGCCGTCGGCGAGGCGGCGGCCCCATGCGTCGTCCACACACACCACGGCGGTGCGGGCGGCCACCGGGGACACCGGTTCGAACAGCCGGCGCTTGGCGGCGAAGTAGTCCTCGAAATCGGCGTGGAAATCGAGGTGGTCCTGCGACAGGTTGGTGAACGCGCCGACCGCGAACCGCACCCCGTCGACCCGGCCCAGTGTCAGGGCGTGGCTGGACACCTCCATCACCACCGCGTCCACACCCTGTTCCACCATCAGCGCGAACATGGCGTGCAATTGCGGCGCCTCGGGCGTGGTGAGTGCGCTCGGGACCCGTCGGCCGCCGATTCTGGTCTCGATGGTGCCGATCAGGGCGGTGGACAGCCCACCCGCGGCGAGTCCGGCCTCCACCAGGTAGGAGGTGGTGGTCTTGCCGGAGGTGCCGGTGATGCCGATGATCCGCAATCGCTCGGACGGATGGCCGTAGATCGCCGCGGACAACTCGCCGAGGATCGCGCGCGGATTCTCGCGCACCAGGACCGGCACCGGCAGGTCACCGGCCAGTTCCGCCCCGGCGGCGTCGGTGAGTACGGCGACCGCGCCGCGGGCCACCGCGTCCGCGGCGAACCGGGCGCCGTGCGCCCGGGAGCCGGGTAACGCCGTGAACAGATCACCGGGCAGAACCGCGTCGGAGCGCTGTTCTATCCCGGTGACGAGTAGGTCGGTGGCGACCGGTGGCCGAAGTTCGGCGTCGATCAGATCCAGCAGGTCGGGCAGCGGTGTCGACAGCGGCCGGGCCGGCCGCAGCGAGGGCTGGCTGGACTGCGCGGGCACAGGATTCCTCTCTGCATGATGAAGCGCGGATACGACGACGAGTCAGGTTACCGACGCCGGGTCACGGTCGGGTAAGCCGGTTCGCCGAATCACGACGCCTGCAGGACGAACTGCCGTTCCGGCTCGCTCGACGGCGGAATCCGATCCCGCTGCAGTGCCCAGGAGGCGATGTCGTGGAACAGCGGCGCCGCCGACTGCCCGCCGCTGCCGTCGGAACTGCGCACCGGCGCGTCGAGCATCAGTCCGATGACATAGCGCGGGTTGTCCGCGGGCGCGATACCGGCGAAGGTGATCCAGTACGACGAGCTGGAATAGCACCCGCAGTTCGGGTCGACCTGCTGCGCCGTCCCGGTCTTCCCGGCGATCCGGTAGCCGTCCACCGCGGCGGCGGCGCCGGTCCCCATCTGCACTCCGGTCGGATCGTTCTGCACCACCGACTGGAACATGGTGCGCAGTGTGCGCGCGGTGTCGGGACTCACCACGCGCACCCCGTCGGGCGCCGGCTCCTCGGTGCGGGTCCCGTCGGGGGCGACGGTGGCACGCACGATACGCGGCGGCATCCGGAGCCCGTCGTTGGCGATGGCCTGGTACATACCGGTCATCTGCAAGGTGGTCATCGAAAGACCCTGGCCGATGGGCAGGTTGGCGAACGTACCGCCGGACCACTGGTCCCGGGCGGGTAGCAGGCCGGAACTCTCACCGGGCAGTCCGACCTCGGTGCGCCGGCCCAGACCGAAGCGTTCGAGCATATCGGCGAACCGGTCCTCGCCGACCCGCTGCGCCAGCATCAGCGTGCCCACATTGGAGGATTTACCGAAGATCCCGGTGGTGGTGTAGGGAGCGACGCCGTGCTCCCAGGCGTCCCCGACGGTGACCCCGGACATATCGATGCGGCCGGGCACCTGGTGCACCTCGTCCGGCGTGGTGAGGCCGTATTCGACGGCCGCGGCCGCGGTGACCACCTTGTTCACCGAGCCGGGTTCGAAGGGCTGGGTCACCGACGGGTTGTCCAGCCCGGCCGGATCCCAGTGCTGCGGACCCAGCGCCGGATTGAACGTATTGTCGTTGGCCATGGCCAGCACCTGGCCGGTTTTGGCGTCCAGTACCACCGCGGAGGCCGATCTCGCGCCCGAGCGATCCTTGGCCTGCTGTATCTGCTGCTGCACGTGGTTCTGCAGGTAGGAGTCCAGGGTCAGTTCGACATTGTTACCGTCGACCGCGGGCTGGCGGTCGCGGAGACTACCGGGGATGACCGCCCCGTCGGAGCCGCGGTCATAGGTGTAGGAGCCGTCGGTGCCGGCGAGCGCCGAATCCAGCGAGGCCTCCAGCCCGACCCGGCCGTGGCCGTCCCAGCCGGTGGCGCCGACGATATTGGCCGCCAGCGACCCGCCCGGGTATTCGCGCAGGTCCTGGCGTTCGGTACCGACCTCGGGGAACTTCGCGGTGATCTCGTCGGCTTTCCGCGGGTCGACATTGCGGGCCAGGTATACGAAGGTCTGGTCACTGCGCAGTTTCTCCAGCAGTTCGGATTCCTTCGGTCCCTCGTCACCGAGGATCCGGTGGATGGTCCCGGCGATATCTTCGAGCCGCCGATCGGGATCGGGCGCCGAATCGTCCTTCGCCCGGGCGTCGGCGAGATCCTTGCGCACCCGGACGGGCTGGAAGTTCAGCGACTGGGCGGTGATGGTGAAGGCCAGGGATTTGCCGTTACGGTCGGTGATGGTGCCGCGCGTGGCGGGCAGGTCCTGGTAGGCCGTGCGCTGGCCGGCGGCCTGCGCCGACAGCGTGGGCGCGGCGATGGTCTGGATCCACAGCAGTTGCAGGGCCACCACGGTCAGCGCCACCAGCATGATCAACCGGCCCACACCGAGCCGGATTCGCACCGGCCCGTTCGGGGCGGGCCGCCCGCCCGGACGTGACCGCCGGGGCGCGCGGGGCCGAGCGGGCGCGACCTCGGCGGCTCGCTTCTTCGTCTTTCCGCGATCGGCCGCGGCTCGGGATCTCGGCGCGGAATCGCGCCCGCGCCCCGACCCGCGCCGGTTCATCGCATCTCCTCACCCGCCGTACCGGGCGGCAGCGGCGCGACCGAGGTGGGTTCGACATCGCCCGGCGTATCCACGGGCGCCGGGACCGCCTCCCCTGCCGGAGCGGGCGCTGGGGCCGGAGCCTCCCCTTCGACCGGAGCGGACGCACCGGCCGGAGCGGTTCCGTCGGCCGGAGCAGTTCCGTCGGCCGGACCGGGCACCTCGGCCGGACCAGCACCCTCGACCGGAGCAGCCGGAGGGGCCGAACCGTCGGCCGGAGCGGTACCCGTGGGTCCGGGAACGCCCGGGCCC